>JAVERV010000003.1:0-139421 GCA_034006945.1 Desulfobacterium sp.
GGAAAAATTTATATCGATTTATAACTTTCAATTTGTACCGACAATTAAAGTGTTATTTGGGAAAAAAAGAACCAAAAAACCAACGGGACACTATTACCTTTAATTAGGGGGGTGTTTCATATAAAAACCGGCACGGCCGGAGCGAGGGAGGCATCCAGCCACAACGAACATGGAAACTCCTCCAATAACAACGCTTCGGTGGGAGTTTCTTATAAAAAACGGCGCAACCGGGGCGCAAGAGGTATTTGGCCACAACGAATATCGAAACTTGAACAGAGAACCCCTTGTTTCTTGTCTCCAGTTTCAAGTTTCTTGCCCCCTTTGGTTTTGAATGTTCCGGTCAGGATAACCAAAGGGGGCTATAATGTCGAGACTTCCACAGTTTTAAATCGGCATGGTGTGGATACCGACTGTCGCCTCTGGTACAAAACCAAAATCATATATTTCGGAGGACCAGGGCCTCCTCTATTTCTTCTGCTATCAAGTCGGCTGCAGCACCGGGATCGGATGCCGTGCGGATGGGACGGCCTACCACAATAAAATCCGCCCCCTGCCCGATGGCCATGGCAGGGGTCGTGATCCGCTCCTGGTCATCATTTTCAACCGTTGACCAGGCGGGCCGGATTCCGGGGGTAACCGCAAGGAACTCACCACCAAAGGCTCTCTTTACCAAAGCCGCCTCCTGCCCGGAACAGACTACTCCGGCACATCCTGCTCGATGGGCAAATTCCGCCCGTTGCAGGACCAGCCGGTCGGTATGGTCTACAAACTCGTCCCTGAACCCGCAGGCTTTGACCACGGAGGCATCATTGTCGGTAAGGAGAGTGACACCAAGCACCCGAGTCTTTGCCATGCCACCCTGAACGGCCATTTCGAGCATTTTCCGGGAGGATGAGGCATGAACGGTCACAAGATCCGCCCCTGTCCTTACGGCACTTGCCATGGCCTTCCTGACGGTTGCCGAGATGTCGTGGAGCTTGAGGTCAAGAAATATGCCTGCACGACTCAAGGCCCTTATTCTTGAGACTATGGATGGCCCCTGGTCGATAAAAAGCTCAAGACCGATCTTGAACATGCCCACCTTTTGATCGAGCAGAAGAACGAGTTCTTCTGCCTCGGCTGCTGAATCTACATCAAGGGCAAAGATGATACGCTGGTTTCCTTTTTTCATTAAAAGCTCCTTTGGACTTGAAAATCTGCCTGTATCAATGGTATTAAATAAAGTTCGTCCGGTCAATACTATTGTCGTCTGAAGACCGTTGGGAGTTGGATGCTGGGTATTGGGTACTGGGGATTAACAGCAACTGCTTTTTCATTATTTGTTGTGACAGGATAGTCTGTCATGGGGGTTTTTTATATGAAACTCGCTTCGAAGCGCCATAGGTAGCGGAGTTTCAATATTCGTTGTGGCCGGATGCCATCTCTCGCTCCGGCCGTGCCGGTTTATAGGAAACTCCCACCGAAGCGTTGTTATTGGAGGAGTTTCCATGTTCGTTGTGGCTGGATGCCTCCCTCGCTCCGGCCGTGCCGGTTATATGAAACTTCCGCCGAAAAATCACTGTGCGAGTCTCGACTTTAGAGCCCCCTTTGGTTATCCTGCCCGGAACGTTCAAAACCAAAGGGTCAAAAGTATTAAGAAGGGTCAAAGCGACCCCCGACGTTTTGCGGTTCCGGGCAGGATAACCAAAGGGGGCGGAATGACACTATTTCCCACCCTGTACCATTCAAGAAACTTGAAGCAAGATACAGGAAACAAAGTTCACTCCTAATTCAAGTTTCATGCTTCGTTGTGTCGGTAAGGACATGTGGATTAGATTATTTAGAAAAGGGCATATTTATGCAGGAAGCTTCCAGGTCAGGTAAAAGGACCCAACCATGAAATCTATAGACAAACAGGATCTTCTTCGACGACTTCCCGGGGTCGACTCTCTTCTGACCCTTGCCGAAACAGACTCCACAGCCCATGATCTCCCCGCAAAGGTTCTCAAATCGGCCCTGCGAGACACCCTTACTGACCTGAGAGCCGGCATCCTTGCGGGCGAAACCCCGGCCATTACACCCGGTGAGTGCCTTGTCAGGGCCGTTGCCACAGCAACCAAAGCCATGCGCCCCAGACTTGTTTCCACAATCAACGCAACCGGAGTGGTTCTCCACACCAACCTTGGCCGGTCGATTCTTTGCAACGAGGCCCTTGAAAACATCCAGGAGATAGCATCCGGCTATTCAAACCTTGAATTCAACATTGCCACAGGCAAGAGGGGCATTCGCTATTCAGCTGTGGAAAGCATACTGTGCGAACTCACCGGGGCCAAAGCCGCCATGGTCGTCAACAACAATGCAGGTGCGGTTCTGCTCTGCCTTGACACACTTGCACAGGGCCGGGAGGTCATCGTTTCAAGGGGAGAGCTGGTCGAGATCGGCGGTTCATTCAGGATCCCCGATGTCATGACTAAGAGCGGGGCCATTTTAAGGGAGGTGGGAACCACCAACCGGACTCATCTGCGAGACTATGAGTCCGCAATCACCGAACAGACATCTTTGCTGCTCAAGGTTCACACGAGCAACTACAGGATAGAGGGGTTCACCAAAAGCGTATCCACCTCAGAACTTGCAACCCTTGGCGAACAACGGGGGATAAAGGTCATGGAGGATCTAGGTTCCGGCTCCCTGATCGACTTTTCAAAATACGGGCTTCCCAAGGAACCAACGGTTCAGGATGCAGTGGCCGCTGGCAGCCAAATTGTTACCTTCAGCGGCGACAAACTCCTTGGCGCTCCCCAGGCAGGCATCATACTCGGTGAACCATCGACCATCGAAGAGATCCGGGCCAACCCCCTTACACGGGCATTGCGCATTGACAAGCTCACCCTTGCCGCCCTTGAATCAACCCTCAGACTTTACAGGGATGAGGCTGGTGCCGTTAAAAACATCCCCACCCTTAGAATGCTTACCCTGGATTTTAATCAAACCGTAAAGCTTGCAGAACCCATACTCGCCGAGATAAAAGAGCGACTCCAATCGAGGGCTGTTGTGGATTTTGCGGACCTTGCATCCAGAACGGGCGGTGGTGCCTTTCCAGAGCTTGCCCTGCCAAGCCGATGCATCGCCGTAACCCCGCTTACCATGTCGGTTGCCCAACTGGAGAAAAGGATGCGCATGGCAACCCCGGCCATCATCGGCAGAATTGACACCGGTAGATTCATCATTGACCCGAGAACATTACAAAGGGGTGAGGCACAAACCGTTATCGATACCCTGTGCACCATCCTGATCGAGACATGCGAATGACAAAAAAAAATTCCCCCGTCAAAATGGAAAGAGCCTTTCTGTCAAAGGAGATCAATTTTCTAAAGTTTGACTCCGAACCTGAGGAACAAACCGATCCTATGCCCGACGAGTATCTTTCGGACAGGATCAGATCCCAGAAACCATGGATGGAAGATTTTACGGACAGACTTGAAAAAAGTGACATTCCCGGCAACACATTTGTCTGCACCGTGGTAAACCTTCTTGTGAAAACAGCCCCTTGCGCCCTGCCCCCTGCTGATTCAGATTTAAACTTAGAGCATGGGGTTAACAAAAAAGCAGGTCAGATACCGGACGAGCTTCCAGATCAGATATCGGACCTGACGTCATACCTGATGCCGGATCAGGGAGTGATACAGAAAATCGACCACCGCTATATTGTTATAACTCTCTGGAACCAAGACCACCTCGATCCGATTCTTTCCAGAATCCGAGAGGCATGCTGTTCCGGGGGAGAATCTGACCCCATTGTTGGGACAGCTGTTTTCCCGTTCATGGATTTTTCAAGGAAAGAGACCTTTTACAATGCCGTCAGGGCCGTAGACCACGCAGCCTTTCTGGGACCTGGAAGCAAAGTAGCCTTTGGAGACATCTCGCTCAACATCAGCGGAGACAGGCTCTACCAACTGGGGTTCATGGACGAGGCAGCCCAGGAGTACCGGCGGGGAATCACCATTAATCCGGAGAATACCAACCTGATGAACAGCCTGGGGGTCTGCCACGCCATGAACAATGATCCTGAACAGGCAAAAAAGACATTTGAAACAGCGCTTTTAAAAGACCCGACAGAGGTGATGGTAGTATACAATCTGGGGATTGTGTGCAACATCCTTGAGCAGGATGACCAGGCACTTTTTTACCTGGAAAAGGCAAGCCAGATAGACAGTTCGATCTTTGAAATCGAGTTGACAACGGGAAACCTGTACCTGAAAGAGGGCAGGCTCGATGCGGCCCTGCCCCATCTTACCCGGGCAAAGGAATTAAACACCTGTGCGGGTCTTCCCTATCGACTCCTTGGCGAGTACTATCTTGAAACCGAAACAATCGCCAGCCCCATTGACAAATCCATTGGTGAATTCAAACAGGCCATCAAGTTAAACCCCATGGATGCCGTGTCCCTGTCCGGCCTTGCCCACGCCTTTTATCTAACGAATAAAAACCTCCAGATCGCCATCACCCTTGCAGAGGAGAGCATACGGATTGATCCGGACACACCCCTTTTTCACTCACGCCTTGGGAATCTCTACCTTGAGACAGGGCAGAAAGAGTTGGCCCAGATGGCTTTTGCCATGGCCGAAAAAACGCCTGGGGCCAACCCCTCCCTTTTTCAAAAGACCCAGACCCTGCCCCGGGAGGAAACCCTTAATATGACCAGAAAGACCAAGAAAAAGAAAATTGCCTGAAATGGACCTGAACCACCCTGGAGACACGATGAAACAACACATACTTGATACGCTTGAACAGAGCCTGTTTGTAAAAAAACGGTTCATCTCGACCCACACAGACCTCATTGAAGAGGCCGCCTTGGCCCTTTCCATTGCCCTGGAAAAAGGCAACAAGCTCCTTATTTTCGGCAATGGAGGTTCTGCCGCCGATGCCCAGCACATTGCGGCAGAATTTGTCAACCGTTTCCAGATGGAGCGCCCTCCCCTTGCAGCCCTGGCCCTGACCTGCGACACCTCGATCATCACAAGCATCGGCAATGACTACTCGTTTGAGGACATTTTTGCAAAGCAGATCCAGGCCCTTGGCAGGCCGGGGGACATCGCCATGGCCATATCCACCAGCGGGAATTCGCCCAACGTGATCAAGGCGGTGCAGACGGCAATCCCCATGGGGATAGCCATCATGGGCCTGTCCGGCCCCCTGGGGCTTCTCAAAGATCTGTCGAATTTTCCCTTTGCCGTTGATTCGACATCCACCGCAAGAATCCAGGAGACCCATATCACCCTTGCCCATATTCTATGCGACTTGACGGAAAGGAGGCTCTTCAATGACTATCCCGGTTAACCCCATAACACCTCTAGACTTCACCGGTATAACCACCTACAGCGTCATGGACAGAAAGAGCAAGGTAAGCCAGGATGATTTTTCTAAACCATGGGTTTCTGGCGGCAGTTTTGCCCAATTTCTCACCACCCTTCCATCCATTCTTGCCGGCAGAGATCTTATTCAAGTCATTGATGCCCTGGCCCTTGCAAAAAAGAAGACCGCACCCATCTGCCTTGCCATGGGTGCCCATGTAATCAAGGTGGGCCTCAACCCCATCCTCATCGACCTCATGGAACGGGGACTCATCTCCATGCTCGCCATGAACGGGGCCGGGATTATCCACGACCTTGAGGTTGCTTTGACCGGAAAAACCTCGGAGGATGTTGCCGCAGCCATCGGAGACGGCGGATTCGGCATGGCCGAAGAGACGTCTGTCCTCCTTGGCCGAGCCATACGAGAGGCGGCCGAACAGGGCAAGGGACTTGGCAGGGCCGTGGGTGATCTCATCAACAACGAAAAAATGCCCTTCAGAGATCAAAGCCTGACGGCAGCCGGTGCCCGCCTTGGCATCCCAGTCACCGTACATGTTGCAATCGGGACCGACATCATTCACATGCATCCGGCATTTGATCCCGCAGCCTGCGGTGCCGCCTCCCACCTTGACTTCAGAATCTTTGCCGCAATGGTGGCAAACCTTGAGCATGGGGTATTTATCAATGCAGGATCGGCCGTGATTTTACCCGAGGTTTTTCTCAAGGCCCTTACCGTTGCCAGAAACCTCGGGCACACCCCGGAAAACTTCACCACGGTGAACCTTGATTTCATCCGCCACTACCGCCCCATGACCAACGTGGTCAACCGCCCCACCCTCAAGGGAGGCAAGGGCTACAGCATCGTCGGCCACCATGAGCTTTTGATCCCCCTTATTGCTGCCGGGGTTATTGAAAGACAGTAGGCAGTAGGTAATGGGTGTTGGGTTGTGAATGGTCGGCACAGGTTGAAAGTTATTGATAGAATTACTGTTTCAGAGTAGGATAGCAGATACAAATCAACACCACTTGGAGCAGCAGATCCTTGGAAAATCAAAAAACAACATTGTCTAAAGAAGAAATCCTATTTCGGATCAAGGCCGATAAGAAATTTCTCAGTGAAAACTTTGGAGTTGTCAATATAGGTTTGTTCGGCTCATATGCAAAGGACCAACAGACCTCAGACAGCGACATTGATCTGCTTGTTGAGTTTATTGAACCTCGTTTCGAGTGGCTGGCAAGCGTTCAGATTCACATGGAAAACAGGTTTAATAAAAAAATTGAAATTGTAAGAAAACGAAACAGAGCTGAAAGTCATTTTTTAAAACGAATTGAAAAAGAGATCATTTATGCCTGAAGAAATTCTCTTGGAGAACCTGAACCTCATTTCAGAAGCCATTGATGTCATCACAAAGCGTTTTTCTGGAATAAACGCCCCAGATGATCTCGTATCAAGTGAATACGGTGTATTGATTCTTGACTCAGTTGCAATGACACTTCAAGTTATTGGGGAACTGCTGAAAAAGGTTCATAAGGGGAACCCAACATTGTTGGAAAACTACCCGAAAATCAATTGGCGCAATATCATGAGATTTAGAGATATCATTTCCCACCATTATGAAAAGGTAGACCATGAAATCATCTTTGATATATGCCAAAACAATCTCCCTGAATTAAAAAAAACAATCTGTACAATGATACTGACCGTCCGCTAATTTTTCAGGGGTCAACGCGGGGGGCGACAGTCGGTATCCCCTTGTTGAACATAAAAAATAAAATTCGAACTACTGCAGGGGTTTCAGGGCAACCTCGTTCTTGATAAATTACAAAATAAATTTAAACGGTTATCATCAACATTGGATAAAACTACATTGATTTGATTTTTTTTAAACCACGAAGAGCACTAAGGCCACGAAGTAAGGGCTTCTTCGTGGTAAAATAATTTGGCGGGCTTAAAGGCCTGAAACAAATAGGATGAAGGTTAGAATGAATTCACCGTGGCAGGGGTTTTCCCTGTCTTGCAAAGCAGGGATAAAACCTGTATAGTAATTTATTTTATTAAGAATAACATTAGGAAAATCGAGGTTAAAATATGCCAATATATGAGTACAAATGCAACAATTGTGACAACTGCTTTGAGACTTTAGTCCTTGGGGGTGACAAACCCGCCTGCCCGTCGTGCAAGAGCCTTGACCTGGCAAGACTGATCTCCAAGTGCGGTTTTGTCTCGAAATCCATTGATTCTTCCGGTCAGCCCGCTGTGACCGCTTCTTCCGCATCTGCGTGCAGCGGATGCGCCGCAACCAGCTGCTCCTCATGCACCAGCAGTTAAGCCATGGAAAAAACAATCAAAATTGGAACCCGGGGAAGCAAGCTGGCCCTGTGGCAGGCCAACCATGTAAAGGCTGAAATCGAACGGTTATTTCCACTTGTTTCAGTGGAGATCACGGTCATCAAGACAACCGGCGACATGATCGTTGACCGGCCCCTCTCCATGGTGGGTGGCAAGGGGTTGTTTGTCAAGGAAATAGAAAAGGCTCTGCTTGAATCGTCCATTGATCTCGCCGTTCACAGCATGAAGGACATGCCGGGGGAGATGCCTCCGGGCCTTGTAATTGGTGCAGTTCCTGAAAGGGAAAACCCCTTTGACGTTCTCATCTCAAACAACAACCTCACCCTTGACGAGCTTCCAAAAGGGGCAAGGATCGGGACCAGCAGCCTGAGAAGGGCCTCCCAGATCAAACATGCCAGGCCTGACATTGAGACAGCCTCCATACGGGGCAACCTTGAAACAAGGCTCAAAAAAGTTGCCGCAGGCGAATTTGACGCAACCCTCCTTGCCGCAGCCGGTCTGATCCGTCTTGGCATGAAGGAGGTTATTACCCAGTACTTTGACGAGACAATCATGCTGCCCGCCGTTGGCCAGGGTGCCCTGTGCATCCAATCAAGGGAGGACGATGAGGAAATTGCCCCCATACTTCAGGCCCTCAACCATGGGGAGACACACACGGTTATAGCAGGTGAACGCGCCTTTTTAAGACGCCTGGAAGGAAGCTGCCACATCCCGGTTGCCTGCTTTGGAAGACTCGCCGACCGCCGGGTGACGCTTACGGGGCTTGTCGCCTCTGAGGACGGCGGAACAATACTCAAAGAGTCGATCTCGTGCACAGCCAACGACCCCCAACAGGCAGGGATCGACCTTGCCGAGGCCCTTCTTTTAAGGGGAGCCGACAAACTTTTGGAGAATTTACACAGGTGACAGCTAAAAAAAGAGGCAAAGTATATCTGATCGGTGCAGGCCCGGGAGATCCGGGATTGTTAACCATCAAGGGCATGGAAACCATCGGGCTTGCCGATGCGGTCGTATACGACTACCTTGCAGCCCCGGCACTTTTGAAATACGCAAGGCCTGATGCCGAAATCATCTACGTGGGGAAAAAGGGCGGAGACCATACCCTGACCCAGGATGAGATCAGCAAACTTCTTGCTGACCTTGGCAAACAGGGAAAAACAGTTGCAAGGCTCAAGGGAGGGGACCCCTTTATCTTTGGCCGGGGTGGCGAAGAGGCAGAGGTCCTGATCGATGCAGGGGTGGAATTTGAAATCGTCCCGGGCGTAACTTCGGCAATTGCAGCCCCGGCCTATGCCGGCATCCCCCTGACCCACAGGGAACACGCATCCTCAGTCTCCATCATCACCGGCCATGAGGACCCCCTCAAACAGGAGAGCAGCATTCAGTGGGAGTGTCTTGCCAAAAGCAACTCCACCCTGGTCTTTCTCATGGGGGTTAAAAATCTTTCCAGCATCACAGGCAACCTCATTGCGGCAGGCAAGGCAGGCACTACACCTGTGGCCCTGATCCGCTGGGGAACCACCGCCCTCCAGGAGACGGTAACAGGGACCCTTGACACCATTGTGGATGATGTAAAAAGGGCGGGGTTAAAATCACCAGCCATTATTGTGGTGGGCAGCGTAGTTGCGCTGAGGGAAAAGATGAGCTGGTTTGAATCAAGGCCGCTCCTTGGGAAGACCATAGTGGTGACAAGGGCAAGAGTCCAGGCAAGCGAACTTGTGGAACAGCTGACCATCCTTGGGGCCCGGTGCATTGAAATCCCCTCCATAAAGGTAATTCCCCCCCGGGATTCTGCGCCCCTGATCAATGCCGTTAACAACCTGGACGATTTTGACTGGGTGGTATTCACCTCTGTGAACGGGGTAAAACATTTTTTTACCACCCTGTACAATGCAGACATGGATGTAAGGGCCCTGGGACACCTTAAATTTGCCTCCATCGGCCCTGCAACCAAAGCCGAACTCAGGCTTCACGGTATTGTTTCAGATATCCTTCCAAGCACCTACGTGGCTGAATCGGTTGTGGAGGCATTCGCCCGGGTTCAGATCAAGGGAAAGCGGATTCTTCTGCCAAGGGCAAAACAGGCCAGAACCATCCTTCCTGAAGAGCTTGACAAAATGGGGGCCCAGGTAACTGAGGTAACGGCCTACGAGACCATCGACGAACACCTTGACGAGGCAATCCTTGCAAGGCTCCTTGCCGAATCCAAGGTGGACATGGTTACCTTTACGAGTTCTTCAACGGTCAGGAACTTTAAGCGCCTTATCGACGAAACAGGACTCCTGAAATTAGAACCCGGGATCATTGCCGCCTGCATCGGACCGATCACCGCAGACACGGCAGCCGACCTTGGAATAACCCCGGACATTGTTGCAACGGACTTCACCATTCCAGGTCTTGTCTCTGCCATTGTAGCCCATGTCAAGAAGAGTCAAAGGACCGCTCAATGAACTTCACCTCCAAGGTAAACTACCTTCGTATTTCGGTCACAGACCGGTGTAACCTTGCCTGTTGCTATTGCGTACCCAAGGATCAGATCTCCCTGCTCACCCACAGGGATATTGCGCGCTATGAGGAGATCCTGAAGATCGTCAGGATCTCCTGCCGACTTGGCATCACCAAGGTGCGGGTCACCGGAGGTGAGCCCCTTGTTAGAAAGGGAATTGTGGATTTCATCCAAAGCATAGCGGAAATGCCCGAGATCCAGGATCTGTCGATCACAACAAACGGGATTCTCCTTGAAAAAAATGCCCGGGCATTAAAGGCTTCCGGGCTCAAACGGATCAATATAAGTCTGGATACTCTCGTTCCCAACCGATTCAGACAGATCACGGGCAAAGACCTGTTCCACCAGGTTCGGAAGGGAATCATGGCTGCAATGGACCAGGGATTCTCACCGATCAAGCTCAATACCGTGGTAATGCGGGGAGTCAACGACGACGAAATCGAGGCCCTGGCAGAATTGAGTCTCAAGTATCCCGTCCATGTAAGATTTATCGAATACATGCCCATGGGCAATGCCGATGTGGACTCAGAACAGCAGATTCTGATCCCCGAAATAAAACGTCGGATCGAACATGCCTTTGGGCAGCTGATCTCAGTTGAACGAGACATGAATGACGGACCTGCAAGGCGGTTTAAACTGCCCGGTTCCCCGGGCGAAATAGGGTTTATCTCGCCTGTGAGTTCCCATTTCTGCCATGAATGCAACCGCCTGAGACTCACCTCAACCGGGACCCTCAGACCCTGTCTTCTCAACAACCTTGAGTATGATATACTTACCCCCATGAGAAAAGGTGCAAGCGACCGGGAACTTGAAACTATAATCCTGAAAAGCATCCAGAACAAACCAAAATCACACAACCTGGGAACGGACAAGTCAAAGAGAATAGAGAGTCAGATGTTTTCCATTGGAGGTTGATTATATCGGCAGACCGAGGTTATGAATATTCCAGAGACTATTCTTGCACAGCTTGAGGCCAACGAGCAGGTCGCTAAAAAATTCCATTACATAGAAACAAGCGTCCTCACCGTCCTGAACTTTCGGGATTTTTTCGAACAGCTTTTAACCAAGATCAGTCAAACCTTTCTGATTCCCCACGTCTGGATATCTATAGTTCAGGAGAGTAAAATTGCCTGTCAGATCCTGGCAATGGAAGATTCAACGATTTTAAAGTCAAGCACCGGTTTTTTACCACAGAAAGACTTTCTTGCCCTGGTCGGCCACCGCAGACAGCCCCTTCTTGCCAATCAGAATCTGGAACGTTTTGCCCCCCTGCTTCCACCAGAATCAAGCTATAAATTAGGCTCAATTGCCATAGCGCCTATCTTTCTTGACGGGATCACCATTGGAAGCTTGAACCAGGGAGATCACTCCCGGGACCGTTTCATGCCGGGAATCGATACCGATCTTCTGGCCCGTCTTGCCTTGAAGATCTCCCTTTGCCTGTCCAACGTTGCGGCCCATGAGCAACTCAGGACCCTGGCTTTCCACGATGTCCTCACGGGCCTTTTAAACCGAAGGGTAATGGAAACCATTCTGGAGCGTGAGTTTCAACGCTCAATGCGTTATGATTCTCCCCTGTCTGTTGTTTTCCTTGACCTTGACCATTTTAAGGCTATCAATGACGCCTTTGGCCATGATCAGGGGGACAAAACCCTGGTCTATTTTGCCGAAAAACTTGAAAATGCAAAAAGAACAACCGACATCGTAGCAAGATTTGCAGGCGACGAATTTGTCGTGATCCTGCCTTCAACAACAGGCAAAGAAGCTGGAAGATATATACAAAGGCTCGAAACCCTGCTGGTTGACCAACCGCTGAGGATCAATCAAGAAAATCACGCCATAAAATTTTCCTGGGGAACTGCGTCAATTGAAAGTCTGAAGATAAAGACGTACTCTAATCTTTTAAAGCTCGCAGATCAACGCCTGTATCAATCCAAAAACGCAAAGAAAAAATGCCTTTGTCATAATACGAGCCACCCGTTATAATCATCTGGGATCCTTGGCATTCCAGGCTGGGTAGGGCGCACCTGTAGCCTTGGTTAACAAGTTCACCTTAAATGGTTCATGGTTCAGAGAAAATTTCTTGCAAAAAAAGACCCTGACAGGGAAACTTTCCTGCCAGGGTCTTTTTTTATTCATGGTATGTGATCGATCAAGGGGATAAAAGGTAGATCATTGCCCCTGGTTTTTAAACATCATCACAAATCAGTTCGATGGTGGTCATGGGGGCTGCATCACCGGATCTTAGCCCGAGTTTGGTGATTCTTGTGTAACCGCCCTGTCTTGAGGAAAACTTTGACGCTGCATCATTAAAAAGCTGATGCACGACATCCTTTTCTCTGATTATGGAAAAGGCCTGACGCCGGGCATGAAGATCACCTTTTTTTGCAAGGGTTACCATCTTGTCTGCGAGTTTTCTGAGTTCTTTGGCCTTGGCCTCGGTTGTCTTGATGCTGCTGTGCTTAAAAAGAGAAGTGACCATATTTCTGAACATGGCCTTTCTGTGGCTTGATGTGCGGTTTAATTTCGCACCTGATTTTCTATGTCTCATGGGGAATTTTATTCTCCTTCCTTAATTTGATCCTCTTCGGGAGGTTCAAATCCTTCCAGATCCATGCCCAGGGTTAAATCCATGGAAGAGAGTACCTCTTTGATCTCATTTAAGGATTTTCTTCCGAAGTTTTTAGTTTTGAGCATTTCATTGTCTGTTTTCTGAACAAGCTGATAGATCTTGAGAATCTGAGCGTTTTTAAGGCAATTTGAGCTTCTTACTGACAGCTCCAGCTCATCCACACTTCGGTACAGGTTTTCGTTGAAACTCCTGGCTGCCCCGTCGTGTTCCTTTTCAACCTGCTCAGGCTCGATATCCTCATCAAAGTTGATAAAAGGATTCATCTGCTCTTTCAGAATTTTAGCCGCATATGCAACAGAATCTTCAGGAGTGACACTGCCATCGGTCCAGATTTCCATGGTAAGCTTGTCATAATCGGTTTTCTGACCTATCCTGGAGGCACCCACAACATACTTGACCCGCTTTATCGGTGTAAAGATACTGTCAATGGGTATAGTTCCAACAGGTGCTTCAGGATCCTTGTTGGCAGCTGCCAGGGCATAGCCTTTTCCTGTTTTAACAAGCATGGTCATCATCAATTCGCCGCCCTTGGAAACAGTTGCAATATGCTGCTCCGGGTTAAGAATTTCGACCCTGCCGTCCTTGCTTACAATATCGGCAGCCGTGACCACCTTTTCACCCTTGACATTGATCGTCAGAACCTTGTCTCCAGGAGTATCAAGCTTAAGCTTGACCTCTTTAAGGTTCATGATGATTTCAGAAACATCCTCCCTCACATCTGAAATCACGCTGTACTCATGGAGAGCTTCGCTGAATTTAACAGAAACAATGGCTGCCCCGTAAAGTGAAGAGAGGATAATTCTTCTGAGGGAATTACCGATTGTAATTCCATACCCTTTTTCAAGGGGCTCACATACAAATTTGCCGTATGTGGAGGTTGTGGTGAGTGCAACCTTTTCGGGCATGATCATCTCACGCCAGTTCATATATACAAGTTCATCTGATGACATTGTTTATCTCCTGGTATAATCTTACGGCCAAACTTCATCCACCGTTATTTGGAGTAAAGCTCTACGATCAGCTGTTCCTGTATGGGCATAGTGATATCCTCCCTGGCAGGTATCCCCTTTACAACGCCTTTAAAACCGTCCTTGTCGAGCTCTAACCACTGGGGAACGCCCCTGCGGACAACCGTATCCAGAGAATCTGTAATGACCTGGACTTTTTTGCTTTTTTCCTTGAGCTCAATCACATCCCCACCCTTGATAAGATACGAGGGAATGTTGACCTTTTTACCGTTCACGGTAAAATGGTTGTGCCGGACAAAATGACGCCCCTGGGTCCTGCTGCTTGTAAAACCAAGCCTGAAGACAACATTGTCGAGGCGGCGCTCGAGCAGACTCAACAGGATTTCACCGGTTATGCCCTTTTCGGCGTCGGCCCTGGCAAAGATGAGACGGAACTGTTTTTCACCAATTCCATAAATTCGTCTCACCTTCTGCTTTTCACGCAGCTGAATGCCGTAATCGGAATGCTTCATGCGCCTTTGACCGTGCTGGCCCGGGGGATAGCCCCTTCTGTCAAAACTGCACTTGTCTGAAAAGCAGCGATCACCCTTTAAAAACAGTTTCATATTTTCGCGTCTGCACTGACGGCAGACAGATCCTCTATAACGTGACAACGTCTTCCTCCTTTAAAAATCTTTTCACACTATCCCCAGGGGCCTGTTACCGGGCCCGGGGATCGGAAATAAACGAACGATCAGACCCTTCTTCTTTTCGGGGGTCGACATCCGTTGTGAGCAACAGGGGTAACATCTTTTATAAAGGAGATATTGAATCCCTGGGCATGGAGGGCTCTCAGGGCTGATTCTCTACCTGCGCCCGGACCCTTGACATAGACACTGACATTTTTCATTCCGTGCTCCATTGCCTTTGCTCCGGCATCTTCTGCGGCAAGCTTTGCCGCAAACGGAGTACTCTTTCTCGAACCCTTAAAGCCTTGAATACCAGAACTTGACCAGGAAACTGTGTTTCCAATCTCATCGGTGATCGTGACAATGGTGTTGTTAAACGTGCTCTGGATGTGAACCACTCCAGACGATATATTTTTCTTTACCCGTTTTTTGGTAACGGTTTTTTTGGTTTTTTTTGCCATTACTTAGCAATGCCTCCTGATTGGTAGGGCTAAAATTAACCCAGATTATCCCTACTTCTTCTTAGTGACAGCAGCTCGTTTGGGACCTTTTCTTGTCCTTGCATTGGTGCTGGTTCGCTGGCCACGGCAAGGCAATGAGCGCCTGTGACGAAGGCCACGGTAACATCCCAGATCCATCAATCTCTTGATATTCATGGAAATCTGGGTCCTCAATTCACCCTCAACCTTTAAATCACTGTCAATGACCTTTCTGATGTCGTTGACCTGCTCTTCTGTCAGGGCATCAGATTTGAGTGTCGGATTTATCCCAACCTTTTCAAGTATCTGCTGGGATCGGGTTCTGCCGATGCCGTAGATATAGGTTAGAGCGATCTCCACGTGTTTGTTTCTCGGTAAGTCTACGCCTGCAATTCTTGCCACGCTGTTCCCCCCTATCCCTGCCTCTGATTATGACGTTTAGTGATACAGATCACCCTAATAACACCCTTCCTGCGGATAATCTTGCAATCTTTACAAATTTTTTTTACAGATGCTCTGACTTTCATCTTATAATACTCCTGGGTTTACTCCCGATGGTTTTGGGAGACCTTGGTTCTATTTATAGCGGTATGTAATCCTGCCCCGACTGAGATCATAGGGTGACATTTCAACTGTAACCTTGTCACCAGGCAGGATCTTGATAAAGTGCATTCTCATCTTACCCGAAATATGTGCAAGCAGCTGATGCTTATTCTCTAACTCAACCTTGAACATAGCATTGGGTAGAGTTTCAAGCACCGTTCCTTCAACCTTTATGGGTTCTTCCTTTGCCATTTTTAATTTTCCTTTGTGTATCTATTGTTTGTCGCCATGTCAATCACCATTGCCATCAAAGATGGATCAATTATAGATCTAGCGCCTTGACTTGACAGTGCCGGATTTTCCCAGGAACCCTTCGTAGTTTCTAGTGATGAGGTGGGATTCAATCTGGGAAACCGTATCAATGGATACACCAACAACAATGAGAAGTGCGGTCCCACCGAAATAAAAGGGCACGTTGAATTTTGTCATCAGCATGGTGGGAAGGACACACACAAGGGATACATAAATCGCTCCACCTGTGGTAATCCTGGTCAGTACCCGGTCAATGTACTCGGCCGTTCGTTTACCCGGCCGGATACCCGGAATATACCCACCGTTTTTCTTCATGTTTTCGGCCACATCATCGGGATTAAAGGTAACAGCCGTGTAAAAGAAGCAGAAAAAAATGATGAATCCGACAAATATCAGATTGTAGAAAATACTGCCGGGATCCATGGCTGAGGCCACCGTCTTCATAATCGGAAGATCTATGAAGTTTGCAATGGTCGCCGGAAACATTATGATGGACGATGCAAATATGGGCGGTATCACACCTGCCGTATTGATCTTCAACGGAAGATGGGAAGTCTGACCCCCATACATCTTCCTGCCCACCACACGTTTTGCGTACTGAACCGGTATCCTTCGCTGGGCTGTTTCGAAGAATATGATAGCAGCCACCACCGCAACCATGAGAACGACCAGGATAATCAGGGCAAAAACCCCCATTTCACCGGTTGTCACAAGGCGAAGAGTGTTGGCAATGGCAATGGGCATCCTTGCAACAATACCGGCAAAGATAATCAAAGATATCCCGTTTCCAATCCCCCGTTCCGTAATCTGCTCGCCCAGCCACATAATAAAAGCAGTACCTGCGGTAAGCGTAATCACCGTCATCAGCCGAAACTCCCAGCCGGGATACATCACAATGGGGGCTCCTGACGGGGATGCCATGCTCTCAAGACCCACGCTTATTCCAAATCCCTGGATCAGACTCAGCACAACAGTTCCGTACCGGGTGTACTGGGTTATTTTTTTGCGACCCTGGGCACCCTCCTTGGACAACTGTTCAAGATGGGGAATGACGACCGTCATCAGCTGGAGAATAATTGAAGCGCTGATATAGGGCATGATTCCCAGGGCAAACACAGATAGCCTGTCCAGAGCCCCTCCTGAAAACATGTTGAACATCGCAAAGAGCGTTCCCTGGGCATTATCAAAAAAAGAGGCCAGGGCTGCTCCATCAATGCCAGGGGTAGGAACGTGAACCCCCACCCGGTAGACAAACAGCAAGGCAAATGTAATCAAAAGCTTCCGTTTAAGCTCAGGAAGTTTGAATATGTTCTGGTATCCGCGCTCAATCATTTATAGGGCCTCAGATTCGATTATGATTCAGATTATAATTCATCGTTATGACACAATGGACCCGCCGGCAGCCTCGATCTTCTGCCTGGCACTCTTGCTCACAAGACATTGCTTCAGGGCAAAGGCCTTGGTCACCTCTCCATTGCCCAACACCTTGACCTTGTCAAACACTCCCTTGATCAGGCCTTTACCCTTAAGGGCAACAGCATCGATGGTCGCCTTATCCTCAAACCTATCAAGGTCGGAGACATTGACAATGAGGACACGCTTTGCAAGGATATTTTTAAACCCACGTTTTGGTAGACGACGGTGAAGGGGCATCTGTCCGCCTTCAAATCCAGGTGCTACCTTGCCACCAGAGCGCTGTTTAAGGCCTTTATTGCCACGGGTTGAGGTACCACCCATGCCTGAACCAGGTCCTCTTCCCACGCGTTTTCTGTTCTTTCGGCTCCCCTCTGAGGGTGAGAGTTCATGAAGCTTCATTTAAACCTCCTCCACGGTAACCAGATGAGGTATCTTCTTAACCATGCCCAAAATTGCAGGGTTATTAGCATGCTCAACCGTCATATGCATTCTTTTTAAACCAAGGGCCCGGACGATTCTGCGATGTTTTTCCGTTCGGCCCACAAGGCTTCTAATCTGTGTAATCTTTATTTTACCTGACATCTCAAGCCCCTTTCCTAAATGTCTTCAGGACGAAGGCCGCGGCGTCTGGCTACCTCATCCCTGGTTTCAAGTGACTTTAGTCCGGCCATGGTCGCCCTGACAACATTGTGCATGTTGTTGGTGCCGATGCATTTGGTCAGGATGTCTGTAACACCGACTGCCTCAAGAACCGCACGAACCCCTCCACCTGCTATAACACCGGTACCCGGGGAAGCAGGTTTCAACATTACTCGACCCGCCCCGGCTCTTCCAAGCGTCTCAAAGGGAATCGTCCCGTCAAGTATGGAAAACTTAGTCATTGCTTTCTTAGCCTTTTCAAGGCCTTTTCTGATTGCCTCGGGTACTTCTCCAGCCTTGCCAAGGCCGTAGCCAACGCTGCCTGCACCGTCGCCCACTACAACTAAAGCGCTGAAGCTGAAATTTCTACCGCCCTTTACAACCTTTGCGACCCTGTTGATCTTTACAACCTTGTCGATCAAAAGGCTCTCTTCCGTCTTATTTTGTGCCAAGGGAACTCCTCCTTATTAGAAATTCAGCCCGGCTTCCCGAGCTCCGTCTGAAAGTGCTTTTATCCGTCCATGATAGAGAAATCCATTTCTGTCAAAGACAACCTTTGAAATTCCCCTCTCAATAGCCCTTGCACCGACCAAACGTCCGATGGCCGTAGCCGCATCCTTTCCAGCCGACTTTTCATTGTTTTCTTTAAAATCTTTGTCCAGTGTCGACGCCGATGCCAGGGTTGACCCTGTAACATCGTCAATGACCTGGGCGTAGATATGGACCGAACTTCTGAATATGCAGAGCCTTGGTCGCTCCGTAGTCCCGGTGATCCGCTTCCTGATCCTCTTTTGTCTTTTAAGCCTTGCAACAAGCCTTGTGGATATTTTTGCCATAGTAGTCTATTCCTGATTTCATTATTTAGCTGCAGCCTTACCGGCTTTTTTAATAATACGCTCGTCTGAATACATGATCCCCTTGCCCTTATATGGCTCAGGTGGTCTTATCCGTCGGATTCTTGCTGCAGTCTCACCCACAATCTCCTTGTCGATTCCCGACAGAGAAATAGTTGTATTTTTTTCAACAAGTGCGGAAATACCCTGGGGCAGATCAAAACTTACAGGATTTGAATAACCCACATTGAGCACGACTGTGTTGCCCTTAACCTCGGCCCTGTATCCGATACCGTTCAAAACGAGTTTTTTCTCGTACCCGACAGACACACCCATGACCATGTTTGCCACCAATGACCGGAACAGTCCCTGGATGGCTACCAGATCTCTATCGCTATCATCGACAACCGAAACATTGATCACACCATCTTCTATCGCCAATTTAACTGCCGGATGCAGACCACGGTGAAGGTTCCCTTTGGGACCTTTGACCGAGAGTTGATCTCCCTTGAGACTCACTTCGACCTTTTCGGGAATCTGGATCGGCTTTTTACCTATTCGTGACATTTATCCCTCCAATGTTACCAGATGTTGCAGAGGACTTCGCCGCCCACATTCTCTTGTTTAGCCTGCTTGTCCGTCATCAAACCCTTGGATGTGGACAGTATCGATATGCCAAGGCCATTTAAGACCGATTTGATCTCCCTTGATTTTGTGTACATCCTGCGACCGGGCTTACTCACCCGTTCAAGACCATAAATAACCGGTTTGTCAGCCATGTACTTCAGGTAAACTCGAAGAATACCCTGTTTTCCATCTTCGACAAACTTGTAATTCTTAATGTACCCCTGCTCTTTCAGCACCCGGGCAAGCTCCAACTTCAGCTTTGACCCGGGGATATCCACCTTGGCAAACTCTGCTTTAGCACCATTTCTGATTCTGGTGAGCATGTCCGCAACTGGATCACTCATTGCCATATTTTTCTCCTGAACGTTACCTTTTATTCCAGCAGGAACCTATCCTTGGGAAAAGGCTGTGCCTGTTTTTACCAGCTTGATTTAGTCACTCCGGGAAGTTTACCGGCAGATGCCAGACCCCGAAAACAAATTCTACATAAACCCGCTTTTCTAATAAATCCGCGGGGTCGTCCGCAAATGGGGCATCGATTGTAAGCCCGAACACCAAATTTTGGAGTTCTTGCCGCCTTTGCGATAAGACTTTTTTTAGCCAAATCACCCTCCTTAAATTGCTAACAATAGGTAGCTTCGAGGTTGGATAAAAAGAGCCAACCCCGACTGCATTAAATCAAAAACCATCAGTTCTTAAAGGGCATACCAAACAGTCTCAAAAGTTCTTTGCCCTCTTTGTCGGTTTTGGCCGTGGTGACAATAGATACATTCAACCCCTTGATGCTGTCGGTCTTGTCAAAATCGATCTCGGGAAAAATGATCTGCTCTCGGATACCAAGGCTGTAGTTGCCGCGACCATCAAAGGCCTTACCCGAAATCCCCCTGAAATCCCTGACGCGGGGAAGGGCAATGTTAACGAGCTTCTGGAGAAAATCGTACATCTTCTCCCTTCTCAGGGTTACCATGCAACCGATGGGCATACCTTCCCTGAGCTTAAAAGCGGCTATGGATTTCTTTGCCTTGGTGATCACCGGTTTCTGACCTGCGATCAAGGCAAGGTCCCCGGCAGCTGAATCGAGCAGTTTTATGTTGTTGATGGCCTCACCAAGTCCAATATTCAGAACTATCTTGGAAATCCTTGGCACTTCCATGGGGTTTTTATAACCAAAGGTTTCCCTGAGGCCGGGTACTATTTCTTTTTCATACATCTCTTTAAGAGTTGTCATTTTATTCCTCCGGGTAGGCTAGGCATCGATCTGCTCATTACAGCCCATGCAGACTCTCACCCTTTTCCCGTCCTCCAGCTGCTTAATGCCAACCCTTACAGGTTTGACGCAACTGTTGCACATGATCATGAGATTCGAACAGTCCACAGGCATGGGTTTGTCAACAATTCCGCCCTGGGGATTTGCCTGGGTCGGCCTCTGATGGATTTTTGCCACATTTATATTTTCCACAAGGGCACGATTTTTCTTTCTGAGCACCTTGAGGACCTTACCGATCTTCCCCTTGTCCTTGCCGGTAAGCACCTTGACTTTATCTTCTTTTTTAATTCTTATCTTGATATTTTCCATGGGTTTCTCCAAAAACCGAGCAGTTAAAGCACCTCGGGGGCAAGGGAAATGATCTTCATGAACTTTTTGGCTCGAAGTTCCCTGGCTACAGGCCCGAAGATTCGGGTTCCAATGGGCTCGTTGGAAGCGTTGAGAATAACGGCTGAATTGTCGTCAAACCGAATCATGGAACCATCGGGTCTTGCAACCTCTTTTCTGGTTCGCACGATCACAGCCTTGACCACATCGCCCTTTTTCACCTTGGCATTGGGAATGGCCTCTTTGACAGAGACTACAATAATATCGCCAATACCGGCATAACGCCGCTTTGAGCCACCAAGAACCTTAATGCAATACAGTTCCTTGGCACCTGAGTTGTCTGCTACAGTTAGTCTTGTCTCGGTCTGAATCATTTTTCAACTCCTCTCAAATCAAACTGCCCTTTTGACAATCTCACTGACGCGAAATCTCTTGGTTTTGCTCAAAGGTCTTGACTCGGTTATCTTGACCATATCGCCGATCTGACACAGTTTGGCCTCGTCATGGGCTGCATATTTTTTATGGCTCCTGATATATTTTTTATATACCTTATGCTGAACAAGACGCTCCACCTGGACAACGACGGACTTATCCATTTTATTAGATACGACTGTACCTAAAAGTACTCTTTTTCTTCCTCTTTCATTCATGGCAGCAACTTTTCTCAAATTAGCTAATGTTTAAATTCATTTCCCGGCAGACGGTCATAAGCCTTGCAATATCCTTGCGAATGGATGGGAGAATGGCTGTATTCTCAAGCTGACCAACACCATGCTGAAAGCGCAGATTAAAGAACTCTTTTTTCAGCTCTGTCAATTTATCCAGGATCTCCTGGGCGCTCATCTCTCTAATCTCTTTTGTCTTCATTTGCCTATCTCCTTTCCACGAATCTGGTTTTTACGGAAAGTTTATGGGCGGCAAGACGGAGAGCCTCCTGGGCAAGCTCCCTTGGAACTCCCTCCATTTCGTAGAGAATTCTGCCGGGTTTGATGGCCGCAACCCATGCATCAGTTGGACCTTTACCCTTACCCATCCTGACTTCAGCCGGCTTTTTGGTGACCGGCTTGTCCGGAAAAAACCTGATCCAGGTTTTTCCGGTTCTCTTGATCTTACGGGTCATGGCAATACGAGCTGCTTCTATCTGACGTGCATTTATATAACCGCATTCGACTGCCTGAAGTCCGAAATCACCAAAGGTGAGATCAGTCCCCCGGCAGGGTTTGCCCTTGAGGCGCCCCCTCATCCGCTTACGGTATTTCATTTTCTTAGGACTCAGCATTTATTTATCTCCTGACTGACTCATTTACGCTTTCACGTTTCGTTCCGCATTCAAAACTTCACCCTTGAAGATAAAAGTCTTGATACCGATTGCACCATAGGTGGTGTTTGCCTCGGTGAACCCGTAATCTATATCGGCTCTCAGGGTGTGCAGCGGAATCCTGCCCTCTTTGTACCATTCGGTTCTTGCCATCTCGGCACCGCCCAGACGTCCGGCACAGATGATTTTGATACCCTGGGCACCAAACCGCATGGCCGAAGAAACGCTTCTCTTCATGGCCCGCCTGAATGCTATTCGACGTTCAAGCTGGGCCGATATGTTTTCGGCTACAAGCTGGGCATCGATCTCAGGACGACGAACCTCCTGGATATCTATCAGCACTTCAGGGGTGATCATCTGCTCGATTTCTTTCTTTAAAAGGGCTATTTCACTGCCCTTTTTACCGATGATAATACCGGGTCTTGCGGCAAAAACCCTGATCCTGATCCGTTTTGTGAAACGCTCGATCTCAATCTTTGAAATGCCCGCATGGAAGAGCTTTTTTTTCAGAAACTCTCTGAGTTTAAAGTCTTCAAGCACGAAATCTGCGTAGTTTTTATCTGCGTACCACCTGGAATCCCAGGTTTTAACGATGTTTAATCTTAATCCGATTGGATTTACTTTCTGGCCCAAGCCTTTGCCCTCCCTTTAGTAGACCGTTGTATCGACAATTACAGTGAGGTGGCTGGATCTTTTCAGAATCCTTGCTCCCCGTCCCCTGGCCCTGGGCCTGAAACGTTTGAGCGTCGGACCCTGGTCAACAATAATGTTCTTCACCCTGAGATCGTCAACATCCATCTCATGGTTGTGCTCGGCATTAGCAACCGCAGAACCTAGGGCTTTTGCGATAATTTCTGCGGCCTTTAAGGGCATGAACTTAAGCAAGTTCAATGCATCTTCAACTTTTTGTCCCTTGATCACATCCACCGGGCCACGTAACTTCTGCGGTGAGATACGGACATATCTGGTAACTGATTTAACTTCCATTTGAATATCCTTTAGCTTTTAAACCCGCCGGTTTATCTCATCTTAGATTTCTTATCACCGGCGTGCCCGTAAAAGGTACGGGTGGGTGAGAATTCACCGAGTTTATGCCCAACCATGTTTTCAGTTACAAAAACCGGGACGAATTTTTTACCGTTGTGCACAGCAAGGGTAAGTCCTACCATGTCTGGAAATATGGTTGATCTCCTTGACCAGGTCTTGATCACCTTTTTGCTTCTTGTCTCCTGTGCAACCAGCACCTTTTGTAAAAGCTCCTGGGCGATGTACGGGCCTTTCTTTAACGATCTTGGCATATCAGATCACCTATTATTTCCTTTTAGTTCTTTTTTTAACGATGTACTGATCAGATCTCTTGTTCGTCCGGGTGTTGTAGCCTTTTGTGGGAATACCCCACGGGCTACACGGCTGTCTGCCACCTGAAGATCTACCCTCACCACCACCCATGGGATGATCCACGGGGTTCATTGCAACACCTCTGACCGAAGGACGACGACCGAGCCATCTTGATCGACCTGCCTTGCCAAGCTTGAGATCGGCGTGCTTTTCATTGCCGACCCTGCCTATTGTTGCCTTACACTTCAGGTGAATCATACGAACTTCACCCGAGGGCAGAAGCACCTGGGCGTATTTGCCCTCTTTGGCCATGAGACGGGCAAAGGCGCCGGCGCTTCTAACGACCTGACCGCCTTTTTCCATCTTGAGCTCTATGTTATGAATACGTGTTCCCAGGGGGATATTCTCCAGAGGAAGGCAGTTACCGGGTTTTATGTCGGCGTTGGGCCCTGTCTCGATGGTATCACCTACATTGATCTCTCTTGGTGCAAGAATGTATCTCTTCTCACCGTCGGCATAAACAAGAAGGGCAATGCGTGCGCTTCTGTTGGGATCATATTCAATGGCAGAAACCTTTGCCGGAATCCCATCCTTATCCCGTTTAAAATCAATTATACGATAGTGGCGTTTTGCTCCGCCACCCCTGTGTCTGCTGGTTATTCTACCGTGTGCGTTACGACCACCCGTCTTTTTCAGCCGTGCCAGAAGACCCTTTTCCGGCTCGGTCTTTGTGATCTCCTCAAAGGAATGGTATTCCTGAGCTCTTCTTCCGGGTGATGTCGGTTTTGTCTTTAATATTGACATGTCTACCTCTTTTTAAACACCTTCAAAAAAATCAATTCTCTGCCCAGGCATAAGCTTGACAATGGCTTTTTTCCAATTGCGTCTCTTGCCGACGATCCTACCACGCTGTTTGACCTTTCCCTTAACCTGCATGGTTTTAACGGCCTGAACCCTGGTATTGAAAATTTTTTCAATTGCGTTTTTAATGTCTACCCGGTTTGCGTCTCTTGCGACCTCAAAAGTGATCTGGTTGTCTGTCTCTTTCTGCAGAGTGGTCTTCTCCGTATTGACGGGACGTCTTATGATGTCATACTCTCTCATCTTGTAAACCTCCCCTCAATTTCTTTGATTGCCGACTCAAGCAAAAGAAGGTTGTCGTATTTGAGAATGTCATACACGTTCAGCCCCTCTGTGGGAATCACCTTCACATCTGGAACGTTTCTGGCGGACAGGACAAGATTTCTATCCTCTCCATTAATAACGATCAGGGTATTTTTAAGCCCCAGACGATCGATAATGGAATCAAAATCACGGGTTTTGATCGTATCCATTGCAAAGGTGTCAATAACTGAAAGCTCGCTTGCGGCAAGCTTTGCGCTCAACGCCATTTTAAGGGCCAAAGCCCTTACCTTCTTGGGAATAGAGTACTCATAGGAGCGTGGAGAGGGTCCAAAGATAACCCCGCCGCCCCTTCTAAGGGGAGATTTTACGGAGCCGGCACGTGCATTACCGGTTCCCTTTTGCCTGTAAAGTTTTCTGGTGCTCCCGGAGATCTCGGATCTGCCTTTGGTCTTGGCCGTTCCGCTCCTTTTCTTTGCCAGCTGCATCCTTACAACATCATGCAACACGCTCTTCTTTACAGGAATGCTGAATACCTCGTCGGCAAGAGTGGTCTCAGAGACCTTTTCACCCGACCTGTTCAATACATCTACAGCAGCCATATCCTTCCTCATCTAACTTTAGCGACCGTGCTTCACTGCGAGAATCGTTGCAATACCCACGGCCGCATTTAAAAACAGTATTGACCCCGGGGGCTCAATACAAACTTGTCTACCGGATTCAGCTTGAACCGGTTTAATACATGCCTTGCGTCATCCATGGACACAGACATTGCGCCGATTAAACTATACGGCCTTTCGGATCTCAAGGATTCCTGTTTTCCAGCCTGGTACGGGTCCTTTAATCATCACGATATTTTGATCTGGACGGATATCGATGATCTCAAGATTCTTAACGGTCTTCCTGTCAACTCCCATGTGACCGGGCATTTTTCTACCCTTTACAACACGTGCAGGCCAGGCAGAGCAACCGATGGAACCAGGCTTACGATGATTCCTGGAACCGTGGGTCTCAGGACCTCTGGAAAATCCGTGACGCTTTATGGTTCCGGCAAAACCACGGCCCTTTGAGGTCCCTGACACATTGACCTTATCGCCAATGGCAAAGTTCTCAAGCCCGATGGTCTGACCAAGTTCAAACTCGTCCGAACTTTCCACATGAAATTCCCTGACAACGTTGAATCCAGTGGAACCGCTCTTGGCGAAGTGACCGGCTTTGGGTCTGCTGCACTTTGAAAGCGGTCGCTCATCAAACCCCAGTTGAAGGGCATCGTAACCGTCGGTCTGACTGGCCTTGACCTGGGTAATCACGCAGGGACCAAGCTTTACAACGGTCACGGGGACAAGTGTTCCATCTGCTGTGTACACGCTTGTCATGCCGATTTTTTTTCCTAATATTCCTTTAAACATGATAACTTCCTGATCTCTTGGCTATAGTTTTATCTCAACATCAACACCTGGTGAAAGATCAAGCTTCATAAGCGCATCCACGGTCTGCTGGGTGGGTTCCATAATATCCATCAGACGTTTATGGGTTCTGATCTCAAACTGCTCCCGTGATTTCTTGTTCACATGGGGGGAACGCAGAACACAGAATTTGTTGATCTCTGTGGGCAGAGGGATTGGTCCCACCACCTTTGCACCCGTTTTCCTTGCGGTGTCAACAATATCAATGGATGACTGGTCAAGGAGCTTATGATCGTACGCCTTTAGCCTGATCCTGATTTTGGTCTTTATCATAACAGTCTCGTTCTCTCGCCTATTCGATTATTTCACCGATAACACCGGCACCGACGGTACGTCCGCCTTCTCTTATCGCAAACCTGAGCTCTTTTTCCATGGCAATGGGAGCGATCAGTTCTGCTTCGATGGCCGCATTATCGCCAGGCATGATCATCTCAACACCTTCGGGCAGGGTAAGAACTCCTGTCACGTCGGTGGTCCTGAAGAAGAACTGGGGTCTGTAACCGCTGAAAAAAGGTGTGTGCCGTCCGCCCTCTTCCTTGCTGAGGCAGTAAATCTCAGCCTTGAACTTGGTATGGGGAGTAATTGTTCCAGGTTTAGCAACAACCTGGCCACGCTCAACAGCCTCACGTTTGGTACCCCTGAGAAGAAGTCCAACGTTATCGCCTGCCCTTCCTTCGTCCAGAAGCTTACGGAACATCTCAACACCCGTGCAGATGGTTTTGGTGGTCTCGCGAATACCAACAAGCTCAACCTCTTCACCGGTCTTGATGATGCCGCGGTCGATCCTACCTGTTACAACGGTTCCACGACCTGAGATGGAAAAAACGTCCTCAATGGGCATGAGGAAATCCTTGTCCGTGTCACGTATAGGCTCCTTCACATACTCATCAAGAACTTTCAAGAGTTCATGGATGGGCTTTGCTGCATCATCTTCAGAAGAGTCTGATTCAAGGGCCTTGAGTGCTGACCCTCTGATAATGGGGGTCTCATCTCCGGGGAAATCGTACTTGGTCAAAAGCTCCTGGAGCTCCATCTCCACAAGCTCGATCAGCTCCTCGTCGTCAACCATGTCACATTTGTTGAGAAAAACAACAATGCTTGGAACACCAACCTGACGGGCAAGCAGGATGTGCTCACGGGTCTGGGGCATGGGACCGTCATCTGCAGATACTACCAGAATGGCACCGTCCATCTGAGCCGCTCCAGTGATCATGTTCTTGATGTAGTCAGCATGGCCCGGGCAGTCCACATGGGCGTAATGACGGTTTTCAGTCTCGTACTCCACATGGGAGGTGGAGATGGTGATTCCCCTCTCTCTCTCTTCCGGGGCCTTGTCAATGTCATCAAAGGCGACAAACGTGCCGTGGCCCAGAAGTGCTGCATGCTTTGTGATTGCAGCGGTAAGTGTGGTCTTACCATGGTCGATATGACCGATAGTGCCAATGTTAACGTGGGGTTTAGTTCGATCAAATTTTTCTTTAGCCATCTTAAACTCTCCCTCCCTGATATATCAACAGGATATTCTTTTTTTGCTGTTTTACCAACGAAAGTGGGCAAAAGCCTTGTTGGCCTCTGCCATCTTGTGTGTATCTTCTTTTTTCTTCACTGCACCGCCCCTCTCGTTGTAGGCATCGAGAAGTTCAGCTGCGAGCTTGTTGGAGAGCCCCTTTTCAGATCGGGTTCGACTGAAACGAAGCAACCACCTGAAGGCAAGGGCTGTCTGCCTAGAAGACTTAACTTCAGTCGGCACCTGGTAGGTCGACCCTCCAACCCTCCTAGACTTAACCTCAACAGAAGGTCGAATGTTACCGATGGCCTTTTCAAAAACCTTAAGGGATGACTCGCCGATCTTTTCCTCGACAATCCCCATGGCTTCCCTGAACACCTTCTCCGCAACACTCTTTTTGCCGTCCCGCATGATACAGTTGACGAACTTCACCGAAATGTGTTCGTCCTTGCTACCGGCATTTTTTAAATGCCCCGATACTATTTTTTTTCTCGCCATGTATCCACCAATTCCTAATCTTGATTCAAAAACATCCAGGCAAAGTCATATGCCGAACATTTTGATTATTTGGGCCGTTTTGCTCCATACTTGGACCTGCCCTGTTTTCTATCTTCAACGCCAAGGGTGTCTAGGGTGCCCCTCACTATGTGATACCGGACACCAGGAAGATCCTTTACCCTCCCCCCCCTGACAAGAACAACCGAATGCTCCTGAAGATTGTGGCCCATGCCTGGGATATATGCAGCCACCTCAAGACCCGTTGTCAATCTTACCCTTGCAACCTTCCTTAAAGCTGAGTTGGGTTTCTTGGGTGTGGATGTATAAACCCTGGTGCACACACCTCGTTTTTGAGGGCCGCCCTTAAGTGCAGGGGTACTCACCTTGTCTCCTGCATTGGTCTTTTTTCTACTTTTTCTAACCAGCTGATTAATGGTTGGCATACCGTAATAACGCTCCTTATCGAATGTTTTCGAATCATCCTGTGCGACAAAATGTAAGATTATTATACATAAGCATTCATTTTGTCAAGTTTTTTGTTTCTTTTTTATATGAAACTCCCGCCAAAGTGTTGTTATTGGAGGAGTTTTCATGTTCGTTGTGGCCGGATGCCATCTCTCGCTCCGGCCGTGCCGGTTTATATGAAACTCCCGCCGAAGGGTTGTTATTGGCGGTGTTTCAATATTCGTTGTGGCCGGATGCCATCTCCCGCTCCGGCCGTGCCGGTTATATGAAACTCCCGCCCAAAGCTTTCAGCTATTAGCTGTTAGCTATTAACCTTTAGCTAACAGCTAACGACTATCGAGTTTCATTCTTCGTTGTGGTCGGTTGTCTCTCTCCCTCCAGCCGAAACTCCCGCCGAAACATCACTCCTGGAGTCTCGACTGTAGAGCCCCCTTTGGTTATCCTGACCGGAACATTCAAAACCAAAGGGTCGAAGCATTTAAGAAGGGTCAAAACGGCCCCCGACGTTTTACGGTTCCGGTCAGGATAACCAACAGGATAACCAACAGGATAACCAAAGGGGGCGGAATGGCACTAGCTAAACAGCCACACCCTCCCCAGCCTCAATGGCAATATCCTTGTACGCTTCATAACCCGTGCCAGCCGGAACCAACCGTCCCATGATCACGTTTTCCTTCAATCCCTTGAGTTCATCCAGGCGCCCCTGCATACTGGCCTCTGTGAGAACTTTGGTCGTCTCCTGAAACGAAGCCGCAGAAATAAAGCTGTCCGTTGCAAGGGAAGCTTTGGTGATACCGAGGATCAGGGGCTCACCCCTTGCAGGCTCACCGCCCTTTTGCACTACGCTCCGGTTGGCTGCGGCAAATCTTGCCCGGTCCACCTGCTCGTCCGGGATAAAATCAGTATCTCCGACATCGATCACCTTGACTCTGCGCATCATCTGACCGATAACCACCTCGATGTGCTTGTCGTTGATCCTTACTCCCTGGAGACGGTAAACCTCCTGCACCTCATCCACCAGGTAGCGGGCCAGGGCTACCTCCCCCTTGATATTCAAGATGTCCTGGGGGTTGGCACTGCCGCCAATCAACTGTTCACCCGCCTTGACATAATCGCCGTCGTATACGGAGACATGACGGCCCTTGGGAATGAGATACTCCCTTTTTTCACCCACATCCGTGGGCGTTACTGTTACCTTCTGCTTGCCCTTGGTTCCCTTGGACACGGTGATGTATCCGTCGATCTCGGTCAAAACTGTGGGTTCCTTGGGTTTTCTCACCTCAAAAAGCTCGGCCACCCTGGGGAGCCCTCCGGTAATATCCTTGGTCTTGGATGTAGCCCTGGGAAGCTTTGCAATGATGTCACCGGCCATGACCTGATCATCCTCGTCCACCAGGAGAATGGCGTTGACCGGGAGAAAGTAGCGGACAACGGCACTTGCACCGGGCAATTTTACACCCTTACCTTCCTGGTCCCTGAACGTAATCCTAGGCCTTACATCCGCAACCTTACTCTCGATGATGGTTCGGCTCACCTTACCCGTCACCTGGTCGATCTTTTCCTGAACCGTTGCACCCGCCTCAATGTCGGCATACCTGACCCTGCCGCTCACCTCGGTGATGATGGGAGTTGTAAAGGGATCCCATTCGGCAATCCTGTCACCCACCTCAACCTCCTGACCCTCTTTTACAAGCAGGGTGGCACCGTAGATGATGTCATCTTTGGCACGTTCTCTTCCCTCTGGGCCCACAATGGAAAACCCACCACCCTTGCGGTTCATGACAATTTGCTTCTCTTCGGCCGTTGTGACGATCTGGATATTTTCGTTGAGCTTGACGATTCCTGCGACCCTTGCCTTGATCTCGGCAACCTCGACCTTCCTGCTTGCCGTACCGCCGATATGAAAGGTTCTCATGGTCAGCTGGGTTCCAGGCTCACCAATGGACTGGGCCGCCATGATGCCAACGGCCTGGCCTATATCCACGGTCTTTCCGTAGGCAAGGTCACGGCCGTAACAGCGGGCGCACACACCGGTCTTGGCCTTGCAGGTCAAAACGCTCCTGATCTTGACGCTTGTGACACCTGCGGCCTCGATACGTTCAACCATGTTCTCATCAAGTTCGACGTTTCTCTCGACGATGATCTCGTCCTTGTAAAGATCCCTTACATCCTCCTGGGTTACCCGGCCGAGGATACGCTCCCCAAGACTCTGGATCACCTCACCACCCTCCAGCAGGGATTCCACCTCGACACCCATCAAGGTTCCGCAGTCGTCCTCGGAAACCGCACAGTCCTGGGCAACATCGGCGAGCCTTCTTGTAAGATAGCCGGAGTTGGCCGTCTTTAACGCTGTATCGGCAAGACCCTTTCTGGCACCATGGGTGGAAATAAAATACTGGAGAACCGTCAACCCCTCACGGAAACATGCGGTGATGGGGTTCTCGATGATTTCCCCGGAAGGTTTGGCCATCAAACCTCGCATACCTGCAAGCTGGCGCATCTGGTCCTTGCTGCCCCTGGCACCTGAGTCAGCCATCATATATACGGCGTTGAGGATATCTCCCTTGGGTCCCTTATAGTTCTTGGAACTTGCGGGGTTTTTCATCACCTCCATCATGGCATCGGCAATATCGTCGGTGCTTTTGGCCCAGATATCAACCACCTTGTTGTACTTTTCACCCTGGGTGATCAGCCCCTCGGAATACTGCTCTTTGATGTCGACTACACTTCGCTGTGCCTCTTCGATGATCTCCCATTTATTGTCAGGGATGATCATGTCATCGATGCAGATTGACAGCCCTCCAAGGGTCGAATATTTGTATCCGATATCCTTGAGCCTGTCGGCCAGAACCACGGTCTCTTTGATGCCGATGTTCCGGTAGGCGTAATCCACAAGTTCCCTGACCGCAGACTTGGTCATGAGCCGGTTCACAAGGTGAAACGGAATGGTGGTCTCCCGCTGATCCACCCGGAATATGTTGTAATACCCGCCGGATTCGATCACGTCGGAAAACTGACCTTTGGTCAAGCCGTAGAGCTGCTCTGCCTTGATCTCTGAAACCTGGAAAATATTCTTAAACTCCTTGCGGGTAAGAATACCGGTAACCGTCTTTGCACCAGCTGACTTATCCGAATATTGTCCAGACACATGGTCAAAGGTTTCCCCGCCTTTAAGTGCCTGGAGGGCTTCAGCAGCTGTTTCCCGATCGGCAACCCTGATCCGGCTCATGTTGAGGAGCGTATCACCAGGGATGATCTCCCACAGAAGAATCCTGCCACAGGTGGTCTCGTGCATCTTACCGTCAATACGAACGTTGATCTCGGCATTGAGGCCAATCGCCCGGGCATCAAAGGCAGACCTCACCTCGGCTGTGCTTGCAAAACGGCTGCCCTCACCAGGCAGACCCGGAACCCCCCGGGTCATATAATAAATGCCAAGAACAATATCCTGGGTGGGAACGATCACAGGCTCTCCATTGGCCGGCGACAAAATATTGTTGCTGGCCAGCATCAGTATTCGTGCCTCGAGCTGGGCTTCAAGGGAAAGAGGAATATGAACGGCCATCTGATCACCGTCAAAGTCGGCATTGAACGCAGGGCACACAAGGGGATGAAGCTGAATCGCCTTTCCCTCGATCAGAATCGGCTCAAACGCCTGGATCCCGAGGCGATGGAGGGTTGGCGCACGGTTGAGCATGATGGGATATTCCCTGACCACATGGTCAAGTGCATCCCATACCTCCACCTCTTCCCGCTCAACCATTTTTTTGGCGCTTTTAACGGTTGAGACGAGACCCTTCTGCTCAAGATAATTGTAGATAAACGGTTTGAACAGCTCAAGGGCCATTTGTTTTGGCAACCCACACTGGTGCAACCTCAGATCCGGCCCAACGGTGATGACCGTACGGCCCGAATAATCAACCCGTTTTCCAAGCAGGTTCTGACGGAACCTTCCCTGTTTACCCTTGAGGGTATCGCTCAAAGACTTCAAGGGCCGCTTGTTGGTTCCAGTAACCACCCTGCCGTGGCGTCCATTGTCAAACAGGACATCCACAGCCTCTTGAAGCATTCGCTTCTCGTTTCTGACAATGATATCGGGAGCGTTCAGGTCCACCAGACGTTTAAGGCGGTTGTTCCGGTTGATCACCCTTCTATAAAGATCGTTGAGATCACTTGTGGCAAAACGGCCACCCTCGAGGGGAACAAGCGGCCTTAAATCAGGCGGTAGAACCGGAAGCGCCGTCATTATCATCTTAGTGGGGCTCTGACCCGAGGTTCGGAAGGCGTCAACCACCTTAAGCCGCTTTGCCATTTTCTGACGCTTGGCAACAGATTTGGTGGTTCCGATCTCCTCTCTCAACTCCTGGTAAACAGCCTCGAGATCCACCTCTTCAAGCAGGGTAAGAATCGCTTCAGCCCCCATTCCAGACTCGAACGACCCGAACCCGTAAAGCTCAATGGCCTCGTGGTATTTTTCGTCGGACAGAAGCTGAAGCTTGTCAAGCCCTGTATCCTTGGGATCAATTACCACATAGGAGTCAAAGTAAAGGACCTTTTCAAGATTCTTGAGGGTAATGTCAAGAAGATTCCCAATCTTACTGGGCAGGCTCTTCAAAAACCATATGTGGGAAACGGGACAGGCAAGCTCAATATGGGCCATGCGCTCCCTTCGCACCTTGGACTGAATCACCTCAACCCCGCACTTTTCGCAGATTACTCCCCGGTGTTTCATGCGCTTGTACTTTCCGCAGTTACACTCGTAATCTTTGGTGGGGCCGAACACCTTGGCACAGAACAGACCGTCCCGTTCTGGCTTGAAGGTCCTGTAATTTATGGTTTCAGGTTTTTTGATCTCGCCAAAAGACCACTCTCTTATCTGGTCTGAAGATGCAATTCCTATTTGAACACCCGTGTAAATCTTGGGATCTTTGGGCTTGGCAAAGAAGTCGTATATGGTTTCCAATATCTTCTCCTTATTTTTTTCCCTCTAAAAGGTTTATATCCAGGCCCAGACTCTGGAGCTCTTTGGTAAGAACCCTGAAAGATTCAGGCATTCCAGGTTCAAGGACATTCTGCCCTTTCACGATCTTCTCGTACATGCGTGTCCTTCCCGTCATATCGTCCGATTTTACAGTAATAAACTCCTGGAGAGCATGGGCTGCGCCATAGGCCTCCATGGCCCAAACCTCCATCTCGCCGAGGCGCTGGCCTCCAAACTGAGCCTTTCCGCCAAGGGGTTGCTGGGTCACAAGCGAGTAGGGACCGATGGACCGGGCATGGATCTTGTCATCCACAAGATGATGGAGCTTCAGCATATACATGATGCCGACGGTAATGGGCTTATCAAAGGGCTCACCCGTGCGCCCGTCGTAAAGAATCGACTGACCCGACACATCAAGACCGGCATAGCTGATCAACGACTTAATTTCGCTCTCTTCCGCACCGTCAAAAACAGGGGTTGCCATGTGGACTCCATTTTTATACCTTGCGGCAAACTTCATGAATTCCGTGTCATCCATCCGGTCTATGGCATCGACAAATTCGACCTCTTCTTCGTTGGTCCTTTTCTCCATGTTCTCGTCAACGGTGTAGTGGGCGTCGAAATCGTAGTGGGTCTTGTCCTTGACCGCCTTGACACCTGGTTTCCCAAGGGGAGTTGTAAAAATCCTCTTGATCCTGGACCTCAGCTCGTCGGTCTTTTTCTCGTAGATAAGATCATCTATCTGTCGACCAAGCCCCCTTGCAGCACACCCGAGATGAATCTCGAGAATCTGACCGACGTTCATCCTGGAGGGAACACCGAGCGGATTGAGCACCATATCAACGGACCTTCCATCTTCAAAATAGGGAAGATCGGCAACTGGAAGGATTCTTGAAACAACACCCTTGTTACCGTGACGGCCGGCCATCTTGTCACCCACGGAAAGCACCCGTTTCATGGCTACGTTGATCTTTATAAGCTTGAGCACACCCGGAGGCAGATCATCTCCCTTTTCAAATCGGGATGCCAGAGTGTTAAAACTTTCCCTGGCCTTTTTAATCTCCTGCTCGGCTTTTTCAAGGGTCACATGGACCGTTTCCGTAAGTTCTGCGTCCTCAACGGTCAAGCTCATAAGGTCACTGAGGGCAATTCCGGCAAGGAGGCCATCGACTACCTCTGTATTTGCCGGAACAACGACCTTTTTTCCCCTTTTGACCGGTACCAGAAGCTGATGCCCCTTTAGCAGACCTTCAATACGCTCGTGAATGGTTGCCGTGATGATCCTAATCTCATCATCCCGGTCCTTTTCAAGCCTTTCAATCTCAAGGTCCTCAATCTGCCGTGTACGGTCATCCTTGGGCAGCCCCCGTCGGGAAAACACCTTTGCAGCGATCACAACACCCTCAACTCCCGGGGGAACCCTGAGCGAGGTATCTTTGACATCTCCTGCTTTTTCACCAAAAATTGCCCGCAAGAGTTTTTCCTCGGGACTTAACTGGGTTTCGCCCTTGGGGGTAATTTTGCCCACAAGGATGTCGCCGGGTTTGACCTCGGCCCCAAGGCGGATAATACCGCTCTCGTCCAGATCCTTTAACGCCTCTTCACCGGCATTGGGGATATCCCTGGTGATCTCTTCCTTGCCAAGCTTTGTGTCCCTTGCAACGACCTCATACTCTTCCACATGGACCGAGGTGTAAACCCCCTCTTTTACAAGGCGTTCGCTCACAAGGATTGAATCCTCGTAGTTGTATCCCCCCCAGGGCATGAAGGCCACTGTAACATTCTTTCCAAGGGCAAGCTCACCCATCTCGGTTGAAGGCCCGTCAGCTATGACATCGCCTCGCCTTACATGGTCACCTCTTTTGACGATCGGCCGATGGTTAAAGCAGGTATTCTGGTTAGTCCTGGCAAACTTGGATGCGGTGTAGATGGTCACTGTGCTGTCATCAGAACCAGCACCCGTTTCACTGTTTTTGACAACAATGCGACGGGCATCCACATCAACCACAATGCCGTCATGTTCAGCCACAATGGCAACCCCCGAATCCCTTGCCACAACACCTTCAATACCCGTGCCCACCAGGGGAGCTTCGCTTTTGATCAGCGGAACCGCCTGGCGCTGCATGTTTGACCCCATGAGTGCCCGGTTGGCATCGTCGTTCTCAAGAAAGGGGATCAACGACGCAGACACGGAGACCAGCTGATTCGGGGAGACATCCATGAACTCTATGTCGTTGCGGTTGACCATCTCAAACTCTCCTCCCACCCTTGAGGTGACAAGATCGTTGACCAGGTTACCGTCATTGTCGAGGACAGCATTTGCCTGGGCAATGGGGTGTTCTTTTTCCTCAAATGCAGAAAGATGGGTTATCTTTTTTGAGACCACACCGTCTTTTGCAATCCGGTAGGGAGTTTCGATAAAGCCGAAGTCATTGACCCTGGCATAGGTACACAGGGATACAATCAGCCCGATGTTTGGTCCCTCAGGTGTTTCAATGGGACAAATCCTGCCGTAATGGGAGGGATGAACATCCCTTACCTCAAATCCTGCCCGTTCCCGTGTGAGTCCACCCGGCCCAAGGGCCGAGAGTCGTCGCTTATGGGTTGTCTCGGACAGGGGATTGGTCTGGTCCATGAACTGGGAGAGCTGGCTTGTGCCGAAAAACTCCCGAACCACCGCTGAAACAGGTTTAGGATTCACAAGATCGTGGGGCATCATGGCATCAACCTCCTGCATGCTCATGCGCTCCTTGATTGCCCTTTCCATTCTCACAAGACCGATGCGGTACTGGTTCTCTAAAAGCTCTCCAACGGCTCTTACCCTACGGTTTCCCAAGTGGTCAATGTCGTCCACAGCGCCCTGGGTATCTTTAAGGTCCACCAGAGTTGCAGCTGTCAACAGAATATCCTCCCTTCGAAGGGTTCTTACGTCAATCCCCGTTGACATGCCCAGCCTGTGGTTCATCTTAAGGCGGCCAACGTTGGAAAGATCGTAATAGGCAGGCTTGAAAAACAGGTTGTCGATGAAATCCTGGGCAACCTCGGGGGTGGCTGGATTTCCAGGTCTCAGTCTTCTGTAGATCTCGATAAGAGCCTCAGAACGGCCAACAACCTTGTCCACGGCAAGGGTCTTGCGCATGGAATCCGAACTGTAGGAATCAACATAAAGAATGTTGAATTCGTTGATTCCAGCCTGATTGATAGTTTCGATCATCTCTTCATCGATGAGTGACCCTGCCTTTACGAGAATCTCCTGTGTTTCAGGATCAACAATGGTAGAGGCAACACCCCGACCGATGATATCATCCTCATCTACGGGTATATAGGTAAGACCGGCTGTCTGGAGCTGCTTTAAGGCACGCATGGTAAAAAGCCGTCCCTTTTTTACAACCACCTCACCTGTAGAAGGATCGAGGATGTCAAAACTTGCCCGGTTTCGTTTAAGGTTCTCCGGGTTAAAAGCCTTGAACCAGATACCATCTTTTTTTACAATATGCTCTCGCTTGTAAAAGAAGCTAAGAATATCTTCGTTAGTGTAACCGAATGCCTTGAAAAGGATGGTAACTGGAAATTTTCGACGCCGATCTATACGGATATTAACAATATCCTTGGGATCAATTTCCATATCGATCCAGGACCCCCTGACAGGAATAATTCTAGCGGTATAAATTATTTTTCCGCTGGAATGGCTCTTTCCCTTGTCATGGTCAAAAAACACGCCTGAAGACCTGTGAAGCTGGCTGACAACAGCGCGCTCAGTACCATTAATTATAAAAGTACCGCGTTTGGTCATCAACGGAATCGTACCGAAATAGATCTCCTGCTCCTTGATGTCCCGGATGGAGGTCACACCTGCATCCTTGTCCACATCATAAACAACGAGTCTGACAGTTATATTTACGGGAATTTCATAGGTCATTCCTCGGCTGATACATTCTTTCACAGAATGTTTTGTCTCACCAAAGGAATAGGAAACATACTCTAGTGATGAAGTACCTGTAAAATCCTTAATGGGAAGAACAGACTTGAATACCAGGTGAATCCCGACATCCTGCCTGTCTTCGGGCAATACATCCCTCTGGAGGAAACGTTCAAAAGAGGTGCGCTGCATCCCTATGAGATCTGGAATGTCAACAACCCTGCTCTTACTGCCAAATTCTTTTCGTATGCGCTTGTTTGCCAAAAGGCTCCCGGTCATGGTATCTCCAAATATGGCTTTAGTATAACCGTGAAAGCGGAGACATGGCCGTATAGGCCGTGCCCCCGCGTCGAGTTAATACAACTTCGAATTTTTTCAATAGTTTGGCATCCCACCAACTATTTTACAGAGACCTGGGCACCGGCTGCTTCGAGCTGCTCCTTGATCTTGTCTGCCTCTTCTTTTACGATTCCTTCCTTAACTGGCTTGGGTGCTTCGTCAACAAGGGCCTTTGCCTCTTTGAGTCCCAGGCCTGTAATGGCCCGAACCTCTTTGATCACGGCGATTTTTTTGTCACCAGCAGCCTCGAGAATAACGTCAAACTCGGTCTGCTCTTCAGCGGCAGGACCAGCCTCAGCTCCCGGACCTGCTGCCATCATGGCAACCGGTGCTGCTGCAGAAACTCCAAACTTCTCCTCAAGCTCCTTCACCATCTCAGAAAGCTCAAGAACACTCATATTCGCTATAAATTCAACTACATCGTCCTTTGTAATATCAGCCATTACTATCTCCTTAAAAAACCCTGTAAAGAGTCATATATCGTTATTTTAATCGTTGTCTGGTCGTTGCTGGTGTTCAGGCTGCTTCCTTCTGCTCTTCAATGGCATTCAGAACGGTCATAAATGCTCTTGGTACGCCGGAAAGCACCCTTACCATTGCGGTTGGAACACCATTCATGGCGGATAAGAGCTGGGAGAGAAGAACCTCTCGGGACGGCATTTTTGCAAGTGCCTTAATATCCTCAACCGTCAGGACTTTGCCATTCATGGCTCCAGCCTTGATCTCGAGCTTGTTATTAGCCTCGGCAAACTTGACAAGAATTCTTGCAGGAGCAACAGGATCATCCGCACATGTTGCAATTGCATTGGGGCCTTTGAAGAAATCCTTGATCAGAGCGGTATCCGTTCCTTTGGATGCCATTCCTAGCAGGGTATTCTTGACAACGGCCAAGCGCACACCTTCTTTTCTCAATTCAGCCCTGAGCTGAGTCATGGACTCGACGTTGAGCCCCTTGTAATCCATAAGAATTGAGATCTGGGTATCCCTGAGACAACCCGCAAATTCTGCTACTAATTCTTTTTTATTAGATAATTTCAATAAACTACACCTCCTTTCCAGATAGAACATTTTTTTCAGAGGTGCCAACAGTGCCAGAACAGATTTCTGTCTAGGCAGGCCGGCATCGCCGATTATACACATACAGGATGTGCACCTACTGTCTTGGACAGACAATTAATACCTATGTTTCCATGCCCTTCTTAAGCTACGTTTAGCTGTTAGCTCTTAGCTAACCGCTTCATCAGCCGGAACATGGAACAATCAGTAAAAGGCAGATAGCCTTATTACTTGATTAAAACAGGGTCTATTTTTACGCCGGGACCCATGGTTGTTGAAACTGTTATGTCTTGAAGATAGGTCCCCTTGCTTCCAGCAGGCTTAAGGGCCAGGATTGTAGAGATAAAGGCCCGGATATTTTCCACCAGTTTTTCAGCACCAAAGGACACTTTTCCAACGGGGGCATGGACTATTCCCGCCTTTTCAACCCTAAACTCGATTTTGCCTGCCTTGAGTTCCTCAACAGCCTTTGCAACATCAAAGGTCACTGTTCCGGTTTTTGCGTTGGGCATCAACCCACGGGGGCCCAGGGCTCGACCAAGCTTACCCACGGTTCCCATCATGTCGGGAGTTGCGATTGCCTTATCAAACCCGAACCAGCCATCTTGAATCTTTGCCACGGTCTCTTCATCCGCAATGAAGTCGGCGCCTGCATCCAAAGCTTCTTTTTCTTTTTCACCCTTGGCAAACACGAGAACTTTTACCTCTTTACCAAGACCATTGGGAAGGGATACCGTACCCCTGACCATTTGATCTGCATGCCTTGGATCAACCCCGAGCCTGACTGCTATATCAACCGTTTCATCGAATTTTGCATAGGATGAAGCGAGTGAGAGCTCTAAAGCCTCATTGAAATCATAGCGAGTCTGCTTGTCGATCTTTTTAGACATTTCCGTATATTTTTTACCGTGCTTCGGCATTTTATATCACTCACTCCTTTAACGGTTAAACTACTTCGATACCCATGCTTCTGGCCGTACCGGCAATTGTATCCAACGCTGCCTCAAGGTTGGCAGCGTTTAAATCCTGCATCTTGAGCGTAGCAATCTCAACTAACTGGTCTTTTGTCACCGTTCCAATTTTATCACGATTTGGAACGGCTGAGCCTTTGCCGATCTTTGCCGCTTTCTTCAAGAGCATGGATGCCGGTGGGGTCTTGGTGATAAAGGTAAATGATCGGTCCTGGAATACGGTAATCACAACCGGAATTATGGAGCCTGCATCATTGGCGGTCCTGGCGTTAAAAGCCTTACAAAAATCCATGATGTTCACGCCATGCTGACCAAGTGCAGGTCCAATCGGCGGTGATGGATTTGCCTTACCGGCCTCTACCTGAAGTTTGATCAGCGCCATTACTTTTTTTGCCATGTTATTTACTCCTGACACTCACTTTAAAGTTTTGAAATTTAAATCTTTGTGACCTGGACAAAGTCAAGCTCAACAGGTGTTGCCCGTCCGAAGATGCTGACATGTACCCTTACCTTTCCCTTGTCTGGATCTGACGTCTCAACCGTCCCATTAAAATTTGTAAATGGTCCGTCCGTCACCCGCACGTCATCTCCCGGCTCAAAATAATATTTGGGCTGTGGCTTGTTTTTGCCCTGTTCCATTCTTTCTACAATGGCAGCGGCCTCTGCATCTGAAATTGGGGCAGGTTTATTTTTGCCCCCCAGAAACCCCGTAACCTTTGGCGTACCTGTGACAATGTGCCATGTCTCATCGTTGAGATCCATGCGCAGCAGAATGTACCCCGGATAAAATTTACGTGAAGATTCCCGCTTTTTCCCATTTACAAGTTCAACAACATGCTCGGTGGGAACAAGGACCTGATCAAAAAGGTCTGCATATCCAGAGTTGGCAATTTTATCTTCCAGGGCAAGCTTAACCTTCTGCTCGTACCCGGAATAGACATGAACCACATACCACTTAAAAGACACTATCAACTCCCTATCCTAAGCTAGGACAATCTGAACTAATTTTGAAAGCCCAAAGTCTACAAGGCCCAGAAACGAAGCGATAATAAAAACGAGGATGATGACGACCACGGTTGAGCCGGCAGTCTGCTTCCGATTTGGCCAGGTAACTTTTTTCAGCTCAACACGGACCTCGCGAAAAAACCGCATGGCTTTATGATAGAACTTTTCGTTGCCGGCTGCAAGATTAGTTAAAGGAACTGCCTTTGGCTTTACAGCCTGGGAAACCGGTTTAATGCGGCGTTCAGACCCTTTACTCCCGTCCTCCGGGGACAACGACTGCCCTTCATTAACCTTTGCTTTACTTTTTTCAGATATTGATTTCTTTTTTTGCAACCGTGCCATATATCTCCTGGTTCTGCCTACCTTAGTTCGGCCCAAAGGCCAGGTTTAAAAATGATGGCAGGTCAGGAGGGAGTCGAACCCCCAGCATCCGGATTTGGAGTCCGGCGCTCTACCAATTAGAGCTACTGACCTGCATCAAAAACCGCAGACATTACATGGGCAGCTCCTGCCCGTAAGATCTTTACTTGCGCGTCTCTTTATGAGTCACGTGTCGCTTGCAAAACCTGCAGTATTTTTCAAACTCAAGCTTATCAGGAGTTATTCGCTTGTTCTTCGTCGTTGTGTAGTTCCTTCTTTTGCACTCTGCACATGCAAGAGTCACGTTTACTCTGGGCACTTGAAACTCCTTGAATTATTATTCTATCAGAATGGCGCCATCCATCTGGGCTGCACCTGTGATCATGCTTAAACTACCCTCTTGCCACAAGAAAGTGGAGCCCATGAACGGATTCGAACCGTTGAACCTCTTCCTTACCAAGGAAGCGCTCTACCTGCTGAGCTACATGGGCCTTGACTTTAAACAGTTAAACAATTATCTCTTGATTGCATAGAAGGGATGGAGCGGGAGACGAGGCTCGAACTCGCGACATTCAGCTTGGAAGGCTGAAGCTCTACCAACTGAGCTACTCCCGCTCATTTAAGGGGAGGGCCCATGCACGGCACTCGCCTTTTTAAGAAGCCTCCATTCTATGCAGTATGCGACCTCAAACCTTAAACAAGGCAAGATCTCCTACATGAACTTTTAGTGGTGGTGAGGGGAGGATTTGAACCTCCGAAGGCTCTGCCGTCAGATTTACAGTCTGATCCCTTTGACCGCTCGGGAACCCCACCTTTTTTACTACTGGAGCCGATACCCCGGATCGAACGGAGGACATTCTCATTACAAGTGAGATGCTCTACCAACTGAGCTATATCGGCTTAAGCGTGCCGTAAAACAAACCCTTTCACGACAAGACCGGCGAATAATAGCAGAGGACCTTCTGTTTATCAACCCCGAAAAAAACCAACCACAGGTGATTAAAACAAATAAAACATCAATATTGGCCTTTAGCTGGTTTTTAAGCCCGTTTACTTCTATTTTCTACATCTATCAGTTTTTCAAACAAAACAACGCTCAAACATCCCTGGTCCACCCATGAATTTCGAAGATATATGCTTGACACCCCCCCCTTAATTCTATATTCATGTGACGTTGAACAGTTTGTATTACCTCAACCCTAAATCTCAGGATATATAATTACTCCATGAAAAAAATTCAATCCTTCATAATAATACCCTTTGTCATCATGGGCTGCCAGTCAGCAATTCAAACCGGTCCTTCAGCTGTCAATCCAGTGTCCGGGACAATCGAACAGGCAGCTCCCCTTGACCCCCACTCTTCCACTCGCTGGAAGCCAGGCCAGAAAACTACCCCAACCGTTATTTCATCCAAACCAACCTCTTCAAAAACCAACTCTCTGAAAAAAACATCCAAAAGGAACATTACCCAGGAAAAAATCGACCAGGCTCTGGAAATCTGCAACTCAGCCCAGGAGCTGTGGGAAAAGGGGGAACTCGAAAACGCTCTGGCCGAACTTGATACAGCCTATTCAACCATACTTGACCTTGACACCACCGCTCATCCTCTTTTCAACCAGCAAAAAGAGGACCTGAGGTACATGATCTCCAAGCGGATACTGGAAATATATGCATCCAGAAACATCGTTGTCACAGGCAGCCACGACGCGATCCCCATAACCCTAAATGCCTATGTCCAAAAAGAGATCGACCTCCTGACCGGCAGGGAACAAAAGTTTTTTACTCAATCCATGGAGCGGGCAGGCAGGTATCAGCCATTTATCGCCCTTGAGTTGAAAAAGGCAGGCATTCCCGAAGAACTCTCCTGGCTCCCCCTCATTGAAAGTGGCTTCAAAATCAGGGCACTTTCACCTGCACGAGCCCTGGGATTATGGCAGTTTATTCCCTCGACCGGCTATAAATTCGGCCTCAAGCGCAGCTACTATGTTGACGAACGCCTCGACCCTGTCAAATCGACCCATGCCGCCATTGCCTATCTCAAAGAACTGCACAGCATGTTCGGCGACTGGGCCACTGTGCTTGCAGCCTACAACTGCGGAGAAGGCAGGGTCTTGAGGACAATAAGAAAACAAAACATCAACTACCTTGACAATTTCTGGGATCTCTACGAACAACTGCCAGGGGAGACAGCCAGATACGTCCCCCGTTTCCTTGCAACCATCCACATCATGAAAAATCTGGAGAAATACAAGATCGAGCCTACCCAGATTGAAAAACCTTTTGAATATAGAACCTGTACCATAAACAAACAGATACAGCTCAAAGATATTGCACGGGAAATTCAGGTCGACACCGTCCTTCTCAAGGACCTGAACCCAGAACTCAGGTACGCCCTTGTACCGCCCGAAGAGTATGAGATTAGAATTCCAACTGAAAAAGCAGATATGTTTCTTGCAAAGATAGACGGTATAAACTCTTCATACACCCCAACGACACGCTACGCCTACCACAAGATCAAACGGGGAGAAACCCTGTCAGCAATTGCAAAACACTACAATACATCTGTTCAGAGCCTGGTGGCAACCAACAACATTACAAAAAAATGCGTTATTGTTACGGGAAGGGTTCTCAAGGTTCCAAGCTCAGACACCAGCTCCCCGCAACCTGCCGCAAGGGGAAGTAAAGGCCCCACCTCCACCGGCCAGACGGTCAACTACCAGGTAAAACAGGGAGACAACCTCTGGCTCATTGCCGGACGCTACAAAACCACCACCAAAACCATAATGGCGGCAAACAACCTCAAGGGCTCCACCCTTTACATCGGACAAAAGCTTAAAATCCCAGCCAAGTCTACCACCACCCAAAATACTTCCACCCATTTTGTAAAATCCGGGGATAATCCCTTTACAATAGCCCAAAAATATAATATGACTCTCCATCGTCTGCTCTCGTTGAACCATCTGTCTGCGAGCAGCAAGATCTACCCTGGCCAGAAACTTCTTGTCGAGTAGGTACGAGTACGCCCCCGTAGCTCAGTGGATAGAGCATTGGATTCCTAATCCATGTGCGCAAGTTCGATTCTTGCCGGGGGCACCATACAAGAAACTTGAAACAGGAGACAAGAAACAAGGGGCGGCCCTGTTCAAATTTCAACTATGAAAAAACCAGAGCTTCTCGCCCCTGCAGGCGACCTTGAAAAGCTTGAAATTGCCGTTGAGTTTGGGGCTGACGCCGTGTATCTTGCAGGCAAAGAGTTCAGCCTGAGAAACTTTTCAGGCAACTTTACCGACCAGGATCTGACCCGGGGGATTGAATTTGCCCACCGTGTCGGTGTCAAGGTGTACCTTGCCTGCAACATCTATTCACGCAACCCCGAGCAGGCCGCCATCGCCCGTTACCTTGAACGGTTGGGGCACCTCAATCCGGATGCCATCATCATTGCCGATCCAGGCATTATCGAGCTTTCCACGGCCATCATTCCCCAAATCCCCATTCATTTAAGCACCCAGGCAAACACGACCAACTGCAATGCGGTTAACTTCTGGGCAAAGGCCGGGGTCAAGCGGGTCAACCTTGCCAGGGAACTGACCCTCGAAGAGATTGGGGAGATAAAACGGCGCACGGACCTTGAAATCGAAACATTTATCCATGGGGCCATGTGTATCTCCTATTCCGGACGCTGTTTGCTGAGTAATTTCCTTTCAGGGCGGGACAGCAATCAAGGGTTGTGCAGTCACCCCTGCCGGTGGAACTACTCGGTGGTCGAAGAGCAGAGGCCAGGCAACTTTCATTCAATCATGGAGGATGACCGGGGATCATACCTGTTCAACTCAAAGGACCTCTGCATGATCGATCATATCCCCGAACTTGTCGAGGCTGGAATCGATTCGCTTAAAATCGAAGGCCGAATGAAGGGGATCAACTACCTGGCCTCTGTGGTAAAGGCCTATCGAACCGCCATTGACACCTATACGGCTGACCCTGACCATTTTTCTCCTGCCCCAGAATGGAGACTGGAACTCGCGCAGCTCTACAATCGAGGCTATTGCACGGGCTTTTACTTTAACGACCCAGACCAGACTCTTCCCAACTATGGGAATTTAAAGCAGGGAATGATCCATGGGTTTATCGGTAAGATTCTTGACTCGCCCGGGGAAAAACAGATTAGAGTTGAAATCAAAAACAAGGTTTCCCCGGGCGATATCATTGAGATCCTCACACCCCACGGAAAAAATCCACAAACCATTGTTACGCAAACACTGGACAAAAACATGACGTCAGTTGACCATGCTCAACCAAACACCCGTTCAACGCTGGTACTCGAAATAGACGCACCTTGCCGGGGGATTGTTAGAAAAACAATAGTTCAACTTTCTTGAAATAATTCCGAACCATAGATAGAGTCACCGAAAGTTGAGATAAAAACAAATAAGTAGTGGAGCTTCCCCAACCCAGGTCAAAAAAAAATGGCTTGAAATCCACCATGAAATCCAGTTACACAATTTTGTTGGATATTTTATGCTTTTCCGTGTATGCTCCGTGCAATCTATTATAATAACGACTATTTGCCTTGCCATAATTCATAACCTTGTTCACCTAACCATTCAGGAGAGACATCATGTTTGAAGACGATGAAACCCTGCAGATGTATATCGAAGAATCCCTGGAACATCTAGCCGACATAGAGAACGACCTTTTAACCATTGAAGAGGGCGGGAAAAACATCGACATAGATATTGTGAATAATGTTTTCAGGGCTGCCCATTCGATCAAGGGCGGTGCAGGCTTCATGGGACTAACCACTGTCAAAGATCTGGCCCACAGCCTGGAAAACGTCCTGGACCTGATCCGAAACATGGAACTTGCGCCGACTTCTGAGCGAATCAGCACCCTTCTCAAAGGATTTGATAAGCTCGAGAATCTTATGAACAACATACATTCGAGCAATGACCAGGATGTGTCAGACCATATCGATGCGCTGTCCAGAATTGCCCAGCCCCAGCCAGCTGTTGATGAAATGCCCCAGGCAACCGTTGAAGAACCTGAAACAGCCGACACATTGGTTGATATCCATCTCAGCGACGGAAGGGTCTTCTCCCAGGTTTCCCAGTCAGATCTGGAACGGCAGAGGGAGGAGGGGCATTTTATTTTTCTTGTGGAGTATGACCTTGTCTCCGACATTCACCAAAAGGACACGACCCCCTTTAAACTCATCACAACCCTCGAGAAGACGGGCGTGATAATAGACGCGAGAATTGATTTTAAATCCGTTGGCCACCTTGGTGAATCGGCATTGTTTGAAACAATCCCCCTTCAGATCCTTTATTCGTCAATCATCGAGCCGGATATGGCTGAGACCCTGTTTGGTCTTGAAGCTTCTTCCATCCATATTATTGACGAGGAGATAAAAATCGTTCCAACCCTGGATGTTCATTCTTATCCCCAGGCCATGTCCAAAAAAGAACAGATGGAAAAGATGACGATTGCCCCGGTTTCACCGGCCATTGAAAAAACAGCTGTGCCCGTTCAAAGGCAACAGACAGAAATCATGTCGAAAGTCGCAACCGCCAAGGCAGAAGAGGAAAAAAACTCTGGGGAACCCGCAACTGCTGACGCACAATCAAAAGCCACCGGTTCCCTGCGGGTCAACGTCAACCTTCTGGATACCCTAATGACCCTGGCAGGCGAACTTGTGCTTAGCCGGAACCAGCTGGTTCAGGGAATCAACTCATCCAACGGCAAGGCAACAGAACTTGCAAGTCAACGCATCGACATGATCACCTCCGAACTTCAGGAAACCATCATGCAGACTAGAATGCAGCCTATCTCAAGCATATTCAGCAAATTTACCCGGGTGGTGAGGGATCTTTCAAGGCAACTTGGGAAATCCATAAACCTTGTCATAGAGGGAAAAGAGGTTGAGCTTGATAAGACGATCCTGGAGTCCATAAATGACCCCCTGACCCATCTTGTCCGAAATTCGGTGGACCACGGCATAGAGATGCCCGATGAACGAATGGCAAAGGGTAAGCCCGGGACCGGAACAATCACACTCAAGGCCTTCCACGACGCAGGCCAGGTAAACATAACCATTGCCGATGACGGCAAAGGTCTCGATCCGATAAGCATTTCCAGGGTTGCAGTGGCCAAGGGTCTCCTGAACGAACAGCAGGTCCTGGAAATGTCGGACAGGGAAAAAGCTGAGCTTATCCTGTTGCCAGGCTTTTCAACGGCAGAAAAGGTCACGGATGTTTCAGGCAGGGGAGTCGGCATGGATGTGGTTGTGACCAACCTTGAAAAGCTCGGTGGTATCATTGAAATTGATTCCCCCCCGGGCAAAGGGACCATCATTCAAATCAAACTTCCCCTCACCCTTGCAATCATTCCGAGCCAGATCATATCCCTGGCCAATGAAAAATATGCCGTGCCCCAGGTTAACCTGGACGAACTGCTCCGCATTCCTGCGGCCCAGGTAAAGGAAAGAATAGAAAAGGTGGGAGATGCGGACGTGGTCCGCCTCAGGGGGAACCTCCTGCCCCTCCTGGACCTGGCCAGGCTCCTGGGCATTGAAAAAACCTTTATCGATCCTGCTGACGATACAGAACGTCTGGACAGAAGGAACTCCATCTTCGATAGAAGGGGGACCCGCCTGAATGAATCAGGTCTGCCCCTGAACAACGATGCACCGTCACAACTCCTTGAGCGCAAGGGGACAGATAGGAGATTCCATGCTGCAAGTGCCATCAACATCGCCGTTGTTTCAGCTGGTGCTTATAAGTACGGACTTGTGGTGGATGAGCTCAAGGATTCGGAAGAAATCGTCGTAAAGCCCCTTGGCCGACACATAAAACGATGCACAGGCTATGCCGGTGCCACCATAATGGGCGACGGCAAGGTAGCGCTTATTCTGGATGTCGCAAACCTTGCCCAGATGGCGGAACTCACAACCCTTGCAGACACAGAACGAACTGCCAAAGCCGCAAGGGAAGCCCGAACGGCAAAGGAGATGGCCCGGGAAAAGGCGTCTCTTCTTTTGTTCAAAAACACCGAAACAGAATATTTTGCAGCCCCCCTCAACCTTGTGCAGAGGATCGAACGGATTGCTGCCACCCACATCGAACGTGTGGGAGGGGAAAAGGTGGTTCAGTACCGGGGCGGGGCTCTTCCCCTTTACGAACTTGCCCAGGTACTCCCCTTGGAAAGCCCTGCCCCAAGAGATCAGCAGGAGGTGATTGTATTCAAGGTAAAGGAGCGAGAGCTGGGTCTCATGGTCAGCCCACCCGTGGATGCCATGGAGGTGTTTCTGAATCTTGACAATTCCACCCTCAAGCAGAAGTGCATATCCGGGTCCATGATAATCGATGGTCATACTACCCTTCTGGTCGACATTTTCCAAATGGCCAAGGAGTTGAATCCAGACTGGTTCCTCGAAGAAAAAGAGGCGGCAGCTGAGATGCGTCAGGACGGACAAAGGGTGATTCTATTTGCAGAAGATTCCGCCTTTTTCCGCAACCAGGTAAAAAACTTCATGACTGAAGAAGGCTACAAGGTTATAACCGCCGAAGACGGAGCCATTGCCTGGGATCTGCTCAACACCCACAAGGATGAAATCGACATCATCGTAACGGATCTTGAGATGCCCAACATGGACGGGTTCGAACTTACACGACAGATAAAAAACCATCCGGAATTCTCCCACTTTACCGTGATAGCACTGACCTCCCTGGCAAGTGGCGCTCACATTACAAAAGGAGAAAAGGTGGGAATAGATACCTATGAGATCAAGCTTGACCGGGAAAACCTCATGAAGGTGATCCGCAATTATCTGACCCTTTAAACCTTATGTCCTTACGGACATAAGGTAGCTGTTAGCTTTTAGCAGTTAGCAGTTAGCTAAGAGCTAAAAGCTGTTTCTTATAACTCACATGTCCTGACGGACACAACGAAGGTTGAAACTCGACAGCATAAGGCAGGCGGGAACGGGCGTTGCCCTGAGCGGGTTAAAAGGCAACGGTGGACACGAGGTCCAAGGAGTTGCCTTTTCCCTCGGAGCAGGCCACGGACGGCCTGCGAGAATGAGGGAAGGGTAACGCCCGTTTCCGCCTGCCGGTCGAAGCGAGTTTCCTATAACCCCCATGTCCTGCGGGCACAACGAACGGTGAATCTTGAATTAGGACTGAACTTTGTTTCTTGTCTCTTGTTTCAAGTTTCTTGCATACACCGACAAAAAAGGAACCGATTTCCATGAGCCAGACAGCAAACACGGTAGCGCCCAAAAACATGGAGCTTGCCACATTTTATGTGGGTCAGGCCCTTTGCGGCATAGATATCTTGAACATTCAGGAGATCAACAAACCCTCAGATGTAACGACCGTTCCCCAGGCACCGGAATATGTGAAGGGGATACTCAACCTCAGGGGGAGAATTGTCACCATCCTGGACCTTGGCAAAAAGCTCGGTCTCTCAGAGATTGAGGAGTCAAAAACCAACCGGAATATCATTGTCCGATCTGGAGAAGAGCACATCGGCCTGATGGTTGACTCCATAAGCGATGTAGTCACGGCAGATATGAACCGAATCGAACATTCTCCCTCCAACATGAACGGCGTAAAGGGTAAATATTTCAGGGGTGTGCTGAAGACAGAATCCAACCTGGTAGGGATCCTTGACATTCAAGAGGTTTTAAAAGAGTAAATGGATTTACTACGTGTTCTTGTGGTGGACGACACCATTATATACAGAAAAATCATCGGAGATGTCCTCAAAGAGATACCTGGAATAGAGGTTGTGGGTGTGGCCCACAACGGAAAAATAGCCCTGTCCAAGATTAAAACCCTCAAGCCTGACCTTGTAACCCTGGACATTGAAATGCCCGAAATGAGCGGCATAGAGGTACTCGAAGCCATTCGAACATTCACCGATGCGCCCGGGGTCATCATGCTGAGTACCCTGACCCACAGGGGCAGCGAAATGACGATTAAGGCCCTGGAACTTGGCGCCTTTGATTTCATCGGCAAGCCTGATTCCGGAACAATGGCCGAGAATCTGGTAAAGGTAAGAAAAGCACTAGAGCCGATCATTGCAGCGTTCAAACGCCACCGCCAGATTCAAACCGGATTAAAACAACGAGCCCCCCACAGAGTAACTCCTCCGCTTCCCGGGGCGTTTGCGCCAAAGATCCCCTCTCCTCCTCCCTATGTCCGGCAACGAACAACTCCGTCAGCCATTGTGGCCATCGGCATTTCCACAGGAGGTCCCAATGCCCTGGCAAAAATGATGCCTAGGCTCAAACCTGAACTCAACGTTCCCATCCTCGTGGTTCAGCACATGCCGCCCTTGTTTACCGCATCCCTTGCAAAAAGTTTAAACGCAAAATGCAGCCTTTTAGTCAAGGAAGCGGTAAACGGTGAAGCGCTTATGCCCAACACCGTATATATCGCACCTGGTGGACTTCAGATGAAAATAGTAGCAGGCCCTGACGGCCAGAGTCGAAACATAAGGATAACCGATGATCCGCCTGAGAATTCATGCAGACCCTCGGTGGACTACCTTTTTCGATCCATTGCCGAACACTACGTGGGAAGGGCTACCGCCGTGATCATGACCGGGATGGGATCCGATGGTACCCGTGGACTTGCCCTTATGAAAAAAAACGGCGCCATCATCATAGCCCAGGACAAGGAGAGCTGTACGGTTTATGGAATGCCCAAAGAGCCCATTGAATCGGGACTTGCAGACATTGTTGCACCCCTGGATAAAATAGCCGACAGGATAACCAAAACCGTAATCAGATGAGCGTTAGAGTCCAATGATCAAGATCACCCCAACAGAATTTGATATTCTTGCCAGGCATATTTTAAACATCTCAGGAATAGCCCTTGCCAGAGGCAAAGAATACCTCGTGGAAACGAGGTTAAGCCCCCTTATGGAGTCGCTTGCGTGCTTCTCGTACACGGAGTTCCAAACGAGAATCAAGGCCGATTTCAAGGGGGAAATAAATGAAAAGATTATCGATGCGATCTCGACCAACGAAACCTATTTTTTCAGGGATAAGGCCCCGTTTGAATTGCTCCAGCATAAGATAATACCCGATCTCCTAGACAGACGAACCCAAAACAAAAGCATACAAAAGCCAAGCATCAGGCTGTGGAGCGCAGCAAGTTCGACCGGTCAGGAGATCTATTCCATTGCCATGGCCCTCACAGAAATAGGCATAACTCCTTTGAAGTACAACATCCGAATGCTTGGTACCGATATTTCGGATGCGGCAATTGCCCAGGCAAGCTACGGTTGGTACAACAAGTTTGAAATTGCCAGGGGCCTTGATCCAGGGCGTCTCACCCGTTTTTTCAATCCAGACAAGGATGGGTGGCGAATCAAGGACGAGATCCGTTTCATGGCCCAGTTCAAAAAAATGAACCTGATGAAACCCTTTATCGGTCTTGGAAAATTTGACATTATTCTTTGCAGAAATGTGATGATCTACTTTACCCCTGAAGACCGCAAGAAAATTTACGCAAACATTGCTAAAGTCCTTGAACCGGACGGTTATCTGATCATCGGGTCCACAGAATCCCTTACCAATGAATGTGACCTTTTCACCCCCCAGAGATATCTTAAATCGGTTTTTTATGGGTTGAAGTAGAAGGGAGGCTGTTAGCTAAAAGCTAATTGCTAACAATTATGATAGGGGCGGAAATTCAAAGGAGCAACAAGCCGTGGCCGGGATTGACTCAAAAGAATTCATGGACGAACTTCACTTCTGCATCAAGGCCCGGGACATTGTCAAGGCCAAGGCTTTGCTGCAGTTTGCATCTGACAGCAATATCGATGTTTCCATCCAGCAAAAGGCCCTTGCAGCACTTGGACGAGCCCCTGAATCCCTGGCCTTTCCCCTGTTAGAGCATCTTTTGAAAGTTGAAATTTCAAACCCTGAAACAAACAAGGCCCTTTACGAACTCATTCTGGAAAAATCCTACGGCAGAACCGACCTTGTAGTAAGTTACATCCATCACGAACATAAAAAAAGCCGCCTGGTCTTTATCCAGGCAGCAGGGGACCTCATGCTTTTGGATGCGGCCCCGGATCTTGCCCAGATCCTTACTTCAAAGAATAAAACCAAAGGCGACAGGGAGGTTATAATCGCCGCAACCAAGGCCCTAGGTGCCATGAGACTTGAACAATACCTTCCACTCCTTGCCCAGATTTGCTCAAACCCAGACCCGGCAATCGGTCACGCAGCCATCTTTGCCATGGCGGAGATGGGCACCAATGCTGCGGTGGAAAACCTTTTTTACACCATAACCACCCCTGGAGAATCAAAAACAAACACCTCCAATGACACCACCCTGGTGGCCATCGAAGCCCTTGCAACCATTCAAAATCAATATGCCCTTGACTCTCTTGTCCGACTTTTGGAATCCCCCATTACCGACATAAGGGATGCGGCAATTGATCAGTTCACCGCCATCGGAAACAAGGCTGTCCCCACCTTGACCACGGCCGCCCGGGATGTAAAATCCGATTACATGATTCACCTGGTGACCACCCTGGGGTATATCGGTGATAAATCTGCCCTTCCCCTTCTGATAGACCTGATCAACATTCAGCCAGAGGATCCCAATATCCGCCAGGCACTTTACGAGTCCCTGGAAAGAATACCATCTGCAAAATCGTCAATCTGCCTTGCAGGAGGGCTTTCAGACAAAGTGGAGGCGGTGAGGATGAGTGCGGCCAGGGCTGTGGATAAAAATCTTTCCAGGGTGCTGGTGGCGGGCCTTAAAAACATCGTACGCCAGGAGGATGGCACGGCCCTTAGTGCGGTGGCAGCACTTATTGACGCCGAAGCAGACAATATACTCAATTTTCTTCTGGATGAAGAGTCGTTTATACGGCTTGCCTTTGATCATGTAACAAACCGGGCAGACCCTGCCACCCAAAACCACTTTTTAGAGATCTTGCGGTTAAAAAACAGGCGGAGCATTGCCGCTGCCCTGGAAGAAAAGATAGAAAAAAAACCATCTGCAACAAACACAAGATCAAAGAAAAAATACATTCTGAAAATTTATGTGGTGGACGATTCAAAGATGATGCTCAAACTCTACCAGAACAAACTAATCAAGTTCGGGTACAGTCCCACTGCCTTTGAATTCCCTGAAAAAGCCATCACTGCAATTTCCATTGAGAAACCTGACATTCTGATAACAGATTTGAATATGCCCAAAATAAACGGCATCCAGCTGACCAGACAACTCAGGCGAAAATACACCCAAAAGGAGCTACCCATAATAATGATCACTACCCAGAGCGACTTCGTCGAAATAGATACGGAGAGCCATCAAGCTGGTATCAGCAACAATTATCTTGCCCAGACAGGAATTAATACCCTGTTGCACAAGCCTTTTACGGATGAACAGCTGGAGACTGCTATCCAAGCTTTGCTTGGAGTAGTGTAGGGGCTCCCCTTGCGGGTGCCCTTGTGGATAACCGACCCTGTCATCCCGAAAAACAGACCAAAAAAAACGGGGAAATCAGGTCTGCTGTCCAGAATAAATGATCTTGACGGGAATAGGAGGATGTTTCCACACGGTGGGCTTGGGAAGGATCTGCTCCTCTGACACGGTGAGCCAGTTTATGTCAAACTTTAATTCCCGCAAACGGCCACCCTCCGGGGGAAGGGCATGGGGGGTATATGCATAGACAACGTTAAATATGCACACCACATGCTTGCTCTCCTTTGCCACCACGTAGTTCCTGGTAAAGCTTGCCTGGGAGATACCGGCGGACTTTGACATTTCAGCCACCTCTTCCCTGGTAAACCGCATGAGAATGGACTTTGAGATTCCGTTTTCATCGATTCTCAGAAGTGCCCTTGATTCGCTGCTGCCAACATAAACCGTTGTTATTCCCTGGATCTTCCTAAAATACTGGGCCGCAACAATGGCGGCGGTTCTTCTGCCGCCTGCAAGCAGGGGCATGCCATAGTATTCGAAAAACTTCTTCTGGATGTTCTCCGCATACTTATCCCCCTTTTCGTAAAGATCCTTGGAAATATAACGAAGGTCCCGGGCAAGATCCTCTGCAGCATCGGCAATGGGCCAGTCAACCCTGACATGAAAGTGGGTCAGGGCATAGCGGTCAATGGTTCCGGTGCGCAATTCCCTCTGGATCAAGAGGGCATAGTCCACAGGAAGAAGGGTCCGCATAAAATCGAAAAAACCCGTGGTATCCATGAACTTGAGATTCCGGTGGTAGGACTCTTCCTCTTGAAAATCAAGGTACTCCATGAGGTTGGTCTTTGTGGTTTTGTTGATGTCAAAATAGCGGATATACTTTTTATGGATTTGATCCACAACCGCCTCTGAAAAAAGCACAAGAAAAGAGTTCTGAAGCTCAAACTCAACCGAAGGGATTCTGGCCCTGGGTTTGAGTTCCCTTGTTTCCACAAAGGGATAATCGATCTTCTGGCGGGAAAAATTTTCGTAGGAATCCACCAGGGCATACCCGAGGATGAACTGATCCAGTTCATCCCTCAAAAGCTCATAATAGGACCGCCTGAGCTTATCCTTGCGGCTTAACCCGTGTCGTTGGCAACAAAACATCATCCTTCCTTTTACTTTTTATCCAGAGCCACGACTCCGGGGAGCTTTTTCCCCTCCATGAGATGAAGAAAAGCGCCACCCCCGGTGGAAACGTAGCTGATTTTATCCGCAACCCCGCACATATTCACCGCAAGCCCCGTATCTCCTCCACCCACAACGGAAAAAGCCCCTGAACCTGCAACAGCATCGGCCATTTTCTGGGTTCCTGCTCTAAAGGGTTCCATCTCAAACACCCCCATTGGTCCGTTCCAGACTATGGTTCCGGCATCCTTCACAGCCGTTTCAAAAATCCTGCTCGTTTCAGGGCCAATGTCAAGGGCCATCCACTCCTGGGGAATTTTTGCAGCTTTCACCATCTGGGTTCTTGCATCAACCTTAAATTTATCTGCAACTAGGAGATCCACGGGAAGAGTCAGTTCGACCCCCCTTTTTTTTGCTGTCTCAACAATGTGAGCAGCTGTTTCAACCAGCTCATCCTCAACCATGGATGCCCCTAAATTATACCCCTGACTCTTTAAAAAGGTATTGGCCATGGCTCCACCGATCAAAAGGGAATCCACATGGTTAAGCATGTTTTCAAGGGCCCCAAGCTTGCTCGACACCTTGGCTCCACCGATCACGGCAACAAGGGGTCTTGCTGGATTCTCAACGGAATCGGTGAAACATTTCACCTCTTTTTCCAGCAGAAAGCCTGCACAAGCCTCATCAACAAACTGGGTGATAGCAACTATCGAGGCCGCATTTCTATGGCTTACTGCAAAGGCATCGTTCACGTAAACCTGGCAGAGGTCGGCAAGTGAACGGGCAAATTCCGGGTCATTTTCCCCCTCCCCCGGATAAAACCTCAGATTCTCCAAGACAAGCACCTGGCCAGGTTCAAGGGTTGCCACCCTCCCCTTCACTTCAGGCCCGATGCAATCGTCAATAAAATTTACAGCTGTGCCCCGGGGTAGAAGCTCGGCCAGCCTCTTTGCAGCAGGTTCGAGGGAAAGAGCCTCCACCCGTTTGCCCTTTGGACGCCCCATGTGGGAGGCGAGCACAATCTTCGCCCCTTTTTCCATAAGATAATTGATCAGGGGAAGGGTGGCCCTGATGCGGTTGTCATCGGCAATCTTGCCGTGTTCATCCATGGGCAGGTTATAATCCACCCGCACCAGAACGATTTTTGAGGTAAAATCTAAATCCTTAACTGTTCGCATGAAAACCTCCTTGAGGCTTTTTATATATGAAGCTGTTAACTGTTGGTTTTTAGTCCTTAGCTTATAGCTAACAGCTGCGTTATTCTCTCTTTGACAGCAGTTTTTTCCGTGACCAGCGCCCAAAGAAGCCGATCATGCCCGCCTGTTCGCTTCTCTCAATGATCTCCTCCTGGACCGGCACCCCCTGGGCACCTGCCATGGCACTCCTTAAGCAGGCGGTCTTGCACGGACAAAAATACATGCACTCATCCGGTGTTTCACGCAAACCTCGATCTGTCATGGGAAAGACCCTGTCAAGGGTCCCGAAACAATCAGGTCTTGAACTGTCAGATTTTGTCTGGTCCGCCTGGGATTTTTTATCCATGTTGAATGTCAAACTCCCTTTTATATTCTGCAATCAGGCCCTGGTCTGCGAAACTGTAAAACCCCTCACCCCCGGTGATCAGGTGTTCATGAACGGTTATACCAGCATGGGCCAGGGCAAAAAAAAGTCGTCGGGTGATGGAAAGGTCTTCCGGCGAGGGAGAGGTCTCCCCGGACGGATGATTGTGGGCAAATATCAAGGCAGCAGCCCTGTGCTCCAAAGCCTTTGCAATCACCTCCCTGGGATAGACAGCCGAAGAGGAGAGGCTGCCCTGGAACAGGATCTCGCTTGCGAGCACCCGGTTCTTTGCATCCAGAAAGATTCCCACAAAAACTTCGGTTGGTCGATGGCCGATGAACTGTTCAAGAAAGTCCCAGAGGTCCCGGGAATTTTTTAGCAATGTTTTTGATCGAATCCTATGCTCCAGGTAGCGGTCAGACACCTCCTTGACGAGCTTGATACCCAGGGAATTTGAAGGCCCTACCCCTTGAACCCGGCTCAGCTCCTCCACACTTGCCTCAAACACTCCCTGGAGAGTCTTGAATCTGGATAACAGCTCTTTTGCACTGAGCTTGCAATCCTTTCTCGGTGTGTTGAGGGTCAAAAGAAGCTCGATCACCTCATAGTCAAGAAAACCTGCAAGCCCATTGGCAAGGAACCGCTGTTTCAGGCGGTGGCGATGCCCTTTATTCTGATTCTGATCCTGATCCTGGCTCCTCTGGGTCGTCTGGTTCATGGCTCCTCCCGGAATCTGAGGGATCCTGTTGTGTATCTTCTGACCTATCTTCAGGTGAATCTTCCAATGCCTCTTCCTGCCCCTCCGGCCCTTGTCCGGTCAACTCTGGAGCCTCTTCTTCCTCCTCCTTATCCTCCTCCTCGGGAAGCCTTGCTGCGCCAATGAGTTTCTCGCCCGGACTCAGATTGATGAGCTTTACCCCCTGGGTATTTCGGCTGATCACCGAGATATCCCGTATGCCGGTTCTGATCAGTTTTCCCCCGTCGGTCACGAGCATGAGTTCATCCTCGTCATCGACCAAAAGCAGGGCTACCATCTTACCGTTACGTTCGGATGTCCGAATGGAGAAAACCCCTTTACCGCCGCGAATCTGGGATCGATACTCCTCAATCAGGGTCCGCTTGCCATAGCCGTTCTCTGTGACCGTGAGAAGGGTTCGGCCGTGGTTGAACACCTCCATGCCAACCACACACGAACCGTCGTCCATTCGCATGCCTATGACACCCATGGAACCCCTACCCGTTGTTCTGGCATCGGTTTCGTTAAACCGGATCACCTTGCCGCCTTCGCTGCCAAGAAAAATCTCAGTATCACCATCGGTTATGCCTGCGGCGATAAGCTCGTCATCATCGGCAAGTCTAATACCAATGAGCCCGCCGGATCTCGGCCTTGAATAGGCCATGAGGTCGGTCTTCTTGACCCTGCCAAGCTTTGTGGCCATGACCACATACCGGTCCTCCACAAATTCAGGAACGGTCAAAACTGTTGCAAGTTTTTCACCCTCTTCAAAGTTGAGCAGGTTCACAATGGCCTTGCCAAGGCTTGTCCTGCCAGCCATGGGAAGCTCGTACACCTTTGACTGGTATACTTTGCCAAGGTTGGTGATAAACAAAAAGGTGTGGTGGGTGGAGGCGACAAACAGATGCTCCACAAAATCCTCGTCCTTTGTGCCCATGGCGGTCTTCCCCTTGCCCCCCCGGTGCTGACTCGCATAGAGGGTTACGGGGTTACGTTTGATATAACCGCTTCTTGTGACCGTTACCACCATGTCCTCTTCGGCAATGAGATCCTCGATGTTGATCTGGCCCGTGGCCTCCACGATCTCGGTTCTACGTGCATCCTGATACTCGTCTTTGAGTTCCAGGAGTTCGTCTTTAATAATCTGCCTTACCACCTGATCGCTGTCCAGAATTTCCTGATACCGTGCAAGATCCTTTAACAGCTGGGCATACTCATCGTTGATCTTGTCCCGTTCAAGCCCTGTAAGGCGCTGGAGGCGCAGATCAAGAATGGCCTGGGCCTGGATCGGGGTAAGTTCAAATCGTTCGACAAGACCTGTCTTGGCCTCGTCAGGCGATCTTGATGCCCGGATCAGAGCCACGACCTCGTCAAGGTGGTCCAGGGCCTTGATCAACCCTTCAAGGATGTGGGCCCTCTCCAATGCCTTTCTCTGGTCAAACAAGGTACGTCGAATAATTACCGACCGCCTGTGGTTTATAAACTGCTCTAACATTTCTTTCAGGGTAAAAAGCTCGGGCCGGTTGTTTACAACGGCAAGAAAAATGATGCCAAAACTTGTGTGAAGATTGGTGTGTTTGTACAGCTGGTTGATCACCACTTCGGCATACTGGTCCCGCCGGAGGCCGATGGCGATCCTCATGCCCTGGCGGTCGGATTCGTCCCTCACATAGGCGGCACCCTCGATAACCTTAGCCCGCATGAGTTCTGCTATCTTTTCCACAAGCTTTGCCTTGTTCACCTGGTAGGGAAGCTCGGTCACAACGATGGTTTCGGCCTTTGTCTTGGAGTTGACCTCCACCTCCACCTTTGCCCGAACCGTTATGATTCCACGACCCGTGGTGTAGGCTTCATGGATACCCTTTCGGCCGTAGATCATACCATAGGTGGGAAAATCCGGACCGGGTATGTGAACCATGAGTTCCTCGATGGTTATCTCCGGGTTTTCAAGTAAAGCCACGAGCCCCTGGACTACCTCTCCTATGTTATGGGGAGGAATGTTGGTGGTCATACCCACGGCAATACCGGATGATCCATTGACCAGAAGAGCGGGAAACTTTGTTGGAAGCACCGATGGTTCGTCCATGGTCTCATCGTAGTTGGGAATGAAATCCACGGTTTCCTTGTCAAGATCAGCCATCATCTCGTGGGCGATCTTCTTCATCCTTACCTCGGTGTAACGCATGGCGGCCGGTGAATCGCCATCCACGGACCCGAAGTTGCCCTGGCCGTCCACAAGGATGTAACGAAGGGAAAAGTTCTGGGCCATGCGAACCATGGTGTCGTACACGGCCGAATCACCGTGGGGATGGTACTTACCAATGACATCTCCCACAATACGGGCCGACTTTTTATGGGGTTTGTTCCAGTCGTTTCTAAGCTCGCGCATGGCAAAAAGAACCCGCCGGTGAACCGGCTTTAACCCGTCCCTAACATCGGGCAGCGCCCTTCCGATGATTACACTCATGGCGTACTCGAGGTAGGATTTTTTCATCTCCGTCTCGATGCTGATCGTATTGCTGATATCTTGATTTAGCATGAACTATCCTTCTTAATATTCCCTTTAACTCGGTCAGGTTCCACAATGGCCTGGAAATTTACAAAATAGATGTCGGCCAGGGTCAGAAACAACGTTATGATCAGGGGTCCGTAGATGATCCCCAGTATTCCGTAAATCTGCAACCCTCCAATAACGGCAAAAAACACAACCAGAGGATGCATCTTTACCCTCTCACCGACAATCTTTGGTTTAAAAACGTACTCAACCCCCCAGGAAAGAATGGCGTACAGGACCAGAACAAAAATCCCGGCTGCCACCCTTTGTTTAAGCATGAGAATAATGCCCGTTGGGATCAACACAGCACCTATTCCCAGAATAGGCAGAAAGGCCAGGAAACCCATGATCACCCCCCATAAAAAAGGAGATGCAAGCCCCAGCATGTAAAAGGTCCCCCCACCTGCAACACCCTGGATTAATCCGCCAAGGCCGTTGCCCACAAGCACGGCCCCGGCCATTTCCTTGAATTTGCAGAAGAGCTTTTCGTTGTCCTTGTCTGCAAGGGGGGAAATCTCAAAGATGTAATCGACAAACCTGGCTCCGTCGATGAACAGATAAAAAACAACAATGAGCATAAGACAAAAGTAGAAAATGATCTTAAACACATTGGAGGCTATGAAGCTTGCCTGCTGGAAAAGATAAAGACCAACCACCCGGCCAAGCTCTGAAACGGGCTTGACCAACTCTTCCCAGGAAAAAGAGATGTTGAACCCCATGGTGACCAGCAGGTTGTTTACCCGCTCCAGGACCCGGGTATTCTCAAGAACCTGCTTGAGCTGATTGCTCAGCACGGCACTCTTTGCCTCCTGATAAAGGTCATAGGCCTCTTTGGAGAGAACGCCCACAAAAAAGAGCACCGGTACCAGGACCACAAAAAAAATAACAATGCAGGTTACCATGGAGGCAGAGGTCGGCTTGAGACGTCTCCCAAGAAGGGTGTTGACAGGAGAAAAAACACCCGCTACCACCAGAGCCAGAACAATGGTGGCAAAAAAAGGGGAAAAAAGCCAACAGACCAGAATCAGGGAGGCGGTAAACAGCACCAGAAAAAAAAAGAACACGCCCCGTTCAAAGGGCGTCTGGCAGCTGGAATCACCATGGTCGGTATCTGCCGCCCCCCCGGATTCCCTCGGTTCCATGGAATTATTTACCCATAAACCCCAGGGCTGTAAGGAAAAGAAGCCCCTCATAGATAATCACCTGGGTAAAACTGCCAAAAAAATGATATACGATCCCGCCTCCGACGATGGCAGGCACTGCCGTAAAAACCATAATACCTACTTTTCTGCTGATATCCATACTAAATTCCCCCTATTCTATTAAAAAAAATCAACCTATTTTTACCACTTGAGCGGTCTCAAGTAAAGGAAAATTCAGCCGACAATTCTGATTGCTACCGTTCGATGATCATGGCCATACCCATGCCGCCGCCGATACACATGGAGACGAGCCCAGTGCCATATCCTTTTCTCTTCATCTGGTTGATGGCCGTGACCATCTGACGGGCACCAGTACATCCAATGGGGTGACCAAGGGAGATGCCGCTTCCCAGCTCGTTGGGTTTTTCAACGTCAAGGCAAAGCTCTCTCATACAGGCGATGGCCTGGGCCGCAAAGGCCTCGTTAAGCTCGATCATATCAATATTGGCAATGGTCATGGAGGTTCGCTTCAACAGCTTTCTAATGGCAGGCACAGGACCAAGCCCCATGTAGGCAGGGTCAAGACCGCCTGCGGCAAAACCCTTTATGGAGGCAAGGATTTCAAGCCCCATCTTCTCGGCCTTGTCCCGGGTCATCAAAAGCACAGCTGCGGCCCCGTCATTGATGCCCGAAGCATTGCCTGCGGTGACGCTGCCGTCCTTTGTGAATGCGGGTCTGAGTTTGGCAAGTTTTTCAAGGCTTGTCTCCATGGGCCGCTCATCCGTGTACACAAGGGTCTCCTGGCGTTTGACCTTCACGGGAACAGGGACGATCTCCTCGGCAAAGGTGCCATCCTTGATGGCGGCAAGTGCTCTTGTGTGACTCATGAATGCGAGCTCATCCTGCTCCAGGCGGGAAATCCCGTATTTTGCAACGATGTTCTCGGCCGTCAGCCCCATGTGGTAGCCATAGAAAATCTCGTAAAGGCCATCATACACCATGAGATCAGTAACCTCACCCTTGCCGGTAAGCTCCATGCGGTGGCCCCACCGGGCCTTGGGAAGAGCCATGGGGGCATTACTCATGCTCTCCTGGCCGCCTGCCACCACCACCTCTGCCTCCCCGGACAGGATGGCCTGGGCACCCAGAGCAATGGCCTTGAGGCCGGACCCGCAGATCTTGTTCACTGTAAAGGCCGTTGTCTGACGGGGCATACCTGCGGCTATCATTGCCTGACGGGCCGTATTCTGGCCCTGGCCAGCCTGGAGCACATTGCCCATGATCACCTCGTCAACCACAAGGGGTTTTAGGGAATCATCATAGTCATACCCCTTTTTTTCAAGGTCGATCATGCCCTGGCCGTCCAGAGCATCTGGTCCGAAATTCTCACCCGCCACCGGTCTTACCCCGCAACGTTTTAAAAGAGTCTTCATAACAAGGGAGCCAAGTTCAACAACAGACACGCTCTTTAACGAACCGCCAAAGGAACCAACGGGTGTTCTCACACCCCCTACGATCACAACATCTTTCATGTCAAGCCTCCTGGTCGTTGCTTTTATCCTGTTTATACGCTATTGATTAACAATAAAATTGGGATACGAGGTATAGATCTCGGCCGCAGCAAACGATGAAATTCCGTCAACGACAATCTTTCTGACCGAGTTACTATAAGACTCATAGCAAAAACAGATTTTAAACACAAGGGATTAACAACCATGTGCCTGATCCTTGCCGCCTGGGAAAATCACCCCACAAACCGCCTGATCATCGCCTCCAACCGTGACGAATTTCTGGACAGACCCACACTTGCCATGCACCGTTGGAAAAACAAATCAGGAATAGTTGCCGGACGGGACATCAAGGCCGGCGGAACCTGGCTCGGGGTAACAAGAAACGGGCGATTTGCAGCCATTACAAACTTCCGTAATCCGTCGGACCAAAGGGAAAATGCACCGTCAAGGGGGAAGATCGTAACCGACTTTCTTGAATCCAACCTGGATGCGGCAACCTTCTTGAACAGGTTTAAACCAGGGGCACAAAAATTCAATGGATTCAACCTCCTTGCAGGCGATCAAAATTCCCTCTATTGGTTTTCTAACATAAAAGACAGGGTTACGAGGCTTTCTCCGGGATACCACGGGCTGAGCAACCACCTTCTCAACACACCCTGGCCCAAGGTGGCAAGGGGGAAAAAGGCCCTTAAAGAACTTCTGGCCCGGGGGAACAACATAACCCCCCAGGCCATTTTTCCCCTGTTAAAGGAAAGAGCACAACCCAATGATGGCGAACTTCCAGACACCGGAGTGGGCATAGAAAAAGAACGGATGCTGGCACCCATCTTCATCAAAAGCCCCACCTATGGAACCCGATGTTCAACGGTCCTGATAATCACCCGGGAGGGGACGATAAATCTCTGCGAACAAACCTATGATCAATTCGATGAACAGGAAAAAAACGAATACAGAGAGCGATGCTTCACCTGGCAGACAGGTTCTCAAAGAGTGCAACAAAGGAGCGATTCAGGACGATTACACTTGGGCCGATCAGAAATGTCACCGACCAGGGATTGACTTGTCCGGGATTTTTCTGCTGGGTTTGCCTGGAATGACCCAGAAAAAAGTCAAAGGTACGCTGTAGAGTCAACAAAACTGATAAATCGCATGGCTCCCCATGAAAAGGAAGTGATATGTTTCCCCTCTCACACTGGAAACGACCCCAGGGTCAGAAATAGTCGCACAGACTTTAGAAAAAGGTTGCAGCCATGTACCTCAACCCAGATTTTAAAGAAATTGTACTCCCTGACAGATAATACAGACGATGACCTGAGCAACTGCATACTCAACACGAGTCATGCTTTCAACTACCTGAGTTTAAAAGGTGAGTTGGGAAAAAATAAAAAAGACTTTTTACGCAGGGTTGAAGCGGGCATCAAAGATCCGGCAAACAGGTGCTCTGAATAGATGTGTGGATTTGTAACATCTATTTTTTTTTCAAGGCGATCCAGGCATCGAGGCGCTTCTTGACCACGGACTCATACCCCCTGTCCGTGGGCAGATAGAACCGTTCTTGTGAGAGTTGGTCCGGAAGATACTCCTGAGCAGCGTATCCGTCCTTATGATCGTGGGCATACTTGTACCCCCGGCCGTACCCCATATCCCGCATCAGGGCGGTGGGTGCGTTTCTCACATGGAGGGGAACAGGGAGGCTCCCTGTCTCTTCGACCCTTTTTTTCACCCTTTTGTGGGCCATGTACACGCTGTTACTCTTTGGAGCGGTTGCAAGGTAGACTGCGGCCTGAAAAAGGGCATCGTCCCCTTCGGGAGATCCAAGAAAACGAAAGGCCTCCATGGCATCAAGGACAACACCAAGGGCTCCTGGATCTGCCACACCCACATCCTCGGTGGCAAATCTTACCATTCTGCGGATCAGATAAAAGGGGTCTTCTCCTGCTGCCAACATCCTTTCAAGCCAGTAGATGGCAGCATCTGGATCACTTCCCCGGAGGCTCTTGTGAAAGGCTGAAATAAGGTTGAAATGTTCTTCGCCCGACTTGTCATAATGGAGAGCCTTTTTTTCCACGGCAGCCGCCACATCCTCGGGGGTAATCGTCCGGGATGAGCTGCCGGGCTCAGAACCCTTTTGGGCTGACGCATAAACTCCGATTGTCTCAAGGGTTGCAAGGGCCGTTCGCACGTCACCGTCGGAAGCTGCGGCAATCTGATCGAGAACTTCCGATGAAAAAACAAGGTTGAGCGCACCGAGTCCCCTGACCCTATCTGTTGCGGCCCGTTCAAGCAGAGTCTTGATATCCTCTTCTCCAAGGCGGTTGAGGGTGATCACCCGGCATCTTGAGACAAGGGCCGGAATCACTTCAAACGAGGGGTTTTCCGTTGTGGCGCCCACAAGGACGATGGCCCCTGTTTCCACATGAAGGAGAAAGGCGTCCTGCTGGGCCTTGTTAAACCGGTGGATCTCGTCCACAAACACGATGGTTCTTCGCCCCCGGATGCGGCGCTGTTCCTTTGCCGTCGCAATAACGCCTCTGATATCCTTGACTCCGGAAAGAACCGCTGAAAGCTGAATAAAATGGGAGCTTGTCCCCCTTGCAATTATACCGGCAAGGGTGGTCTTGCCGCAACCGGGCGGCCCCCAGAGGAGGGTTGAAAAAAGGCGATCGCTGGTGATGGCGCTGTGGAGGATTTTACCCTTGGCCACCACATGGTCCTGGCCCACGACCTCGTCGAGGCTCCGGGGTCTCATCCTGTCCGCAAGCGGTCGAAACAGGCTCCCCTCCTTGTTATCCGGGAGATCGAACAGATCCATGGGGCTAACCCTTTGAATCCCTGACCCGCTTTTTCCGGCTCTGCTCCTTACGCTCTTTTTTGCGGCGGGTGATCTTTTTCTCTTTTTTCTCTACTATCCTCTGGGCAAGTTTGGTCTTTGCCGAAAAATCGATCTTGCCTGTCCTGGGCCGGAACAGGAGCCGGATGGGAGTACTGCCCAGCTCAGCCATCTCCCGGATCTGGTTGATCAGATAACGATGGTAGGAAAAATGGACCGCCTCCGGATAGTTGACGAAGCAGACAATGGTCGGCGGTTTAACCGCAACCTGGGTGGCATAGTAGAATTTCAACCGTTTTCCCTTGTGCATGGGAGGTTCGGACCGAAAAATAGCGTCCTCGACAATCCGGTTCAACAGGCCGGTGTTGATTCTATAGGCGTACTCATCATATATCTTTTCCACCATGGAAAGGATCTTGTGGGTACGCAGGCCGGTAAGGGCCGACACGGTTATGGCCGGGGCAAACGACAGAAACTTTGACTTGTTTCTAAGATCCTCCATGAACCGTTGCTGATCCTTTTGATCATGACCAACAATATCCCACTTGTTGATTATGAACAGCGCACCGCACCCCCTGTCCTGGGCATAGCCTGCAATGGTGATATCCTGGTCAGTGACCCCTTCTGCTGCATCGATTAGGATCAGGGCAACGTCGCACTGGTCAAGGCTCTTAAGGGATTTAAGGATAGAAAATTTTTCTATCTTCTGGGAGACCTTGCCCTTACGCCGAATGCCCGCCGTGTCAATAAGTCGAAATCGTTTGCCGTTATGATCCAGGGCAAGATCCACGGAATCCCTTGTGGTTCCTGGAATTTCGCTGACCACCAGCCTGGATTCACCAAAGAGCCGGTTGATGAGCGATGATTTACCGACATTTGGCCTTCCTGCTACTGTAATGCAGATCTCGTCAACCCCGGCAGCATCTTTTGATTCATCAGAAAGCTCAGGTTCCGGGAAAAGCTCCACCATATCATCTAGAAACGGTTCGACCCCAATGCCGTGCTCGGCGCTCATGGGATAAAATTTTTCAATGCCCAGGGAATAAAATTCGAGGAGATCTTCCCGCTGTTTATGGTTCTCCACCTTGTTGACAAGAAAGAATACAGGTTTTTCGGTGCGCCTGATAATATCGGCAAGATCCCGGTCAAACGGTGAAATACCCGATCTGCCGTCCAGCACCAGGGCGATGATATCTGCCTCCTTTATGGCCGACTCCACATGACCCCTGATCTCTCTGGCAAAAAAATCCTCGTCAGACAGAAGGAAACCGCCCGTGTCCACAAGGGTAAAGGGCCGTTCATTCCACACGGCGTCCACATAATGCCTGTCCCGGGTGACTCCGGGAAAATCATCCACCAGGGCGTCTCTCGACCGGGTGATTCGATTGAACAGGGTGGATTTCCCCACATTGGGCCGGCCTACAAGGGCAACAACGGGTTTCATCGGTAAAACCTCCAACCTAAACTCTAAATTCATCTTACTTAAAATGCGGACCTTATGCCCATCAACCAGATGAAACACCTGGCTCCCGGGCGATTTTGCCACACCCCAAACAAAAAAAATCGAAAAAACCATGGAGCAGACAAATACAGCCCAGGGCATTTCGATTTTGCTTGCCGGGGAGAATATGGCGTCCCCATGGATAATTACTCATCGTGAGATTTATACTAAAATCTCGCAATCGAGTCAACATATTTTCAGTAATTCTCATTTCGGTTTTATCCTATACGGTGGCTAACGACACCGCTGCCGACACCGTAGGGACAATTCACAAATTGCCTCGTGGGACACGACGAAAACAGATATGCACCACTCCTGGCCGATACATCAACCGTGAATGATTTTGACCCTCCCCACAAGGCCATTCTCCAGACGGACCTCTATTCCATGGGTATGGGTGGGAGATTTAGTCAGCAGGTCCTTAACAGAACGTCGCCCATCAAAGAAACGTCGCAATATGTTATTCTTCCAAGGGGAAAAAGAGCCGGGAACGGAAAAACAAAAAAGGCTCATTAGTATCCTGGGGACACATAAGAGCCTTAACGATGGTGAAAATAAAAAAAAATGGCGTCCCCAAGGGGATTCGAACCCCTGTCGCCGCCGTGAAAGGGCGGTGTCCTGGACCGGGCTAGACGATGGGGACGCAACATCATTTCTTATATGGTGGGCCGTACTGGGCTCGAACCAGTGACTCTCTGCTTAAAAGGCAGATACTCTGCCGACTGAGTTAACGGCCCTCATAAAAACAACGCATTTTTATAGGTTAATGGACCTTTTGTCAACACCTTTTTTTGAAAACTCTATTTTTTCCAGAATTCAGGCACAAAAAGAACGATCACCGTATAGATCTCAAGGCGCCCCAGGAGCATGCACCAGATGAGAAGCCATTTGCCAAGAGCTGGAACGTGGGCAAAATTATCCACCGGTCCCACGGTTCCAAACCCTGGCCCTATGTTGCCGATACAGGTGGCAACAGCTCCAAACGAGGAGACCATGTCCATTCCAAGGGCCGCAAGGCCAAGGCTGCAAACAATAAAAATCCCCATGTAAAGGGCCAGAAAGCCCATGATGCTCCTGAGTACGGAATCTGGCACCACGGCGGAGTTCAGCTTGACCTGGGCAATGCCTTTCGGGTGGACAAGGACAAAGAGCTCCCGGTAACAATATTTAAAACACACCATGATCCTGGCACACTTCATCCCGCCGCCAGTGGAACCTGCCGAGGGACCTATAAACATGCATACAAAAAGAATGGCCTGACTAAGCCCCGGCCAGGATTGGTAATCAGCGGTGGCAAACCCGGTTGTGGTCACAATGGAAACCACCTGGAACGAGGAGTATTGAAAGGCCTTGCCAAATGTGTCATAAACCGTACCGTGGACGTTAAGGGTGATCACGATGGAGAGGACAAGGCAGAGCCCGAGGAAAAACCGGCATTCGGAATCCCGCCAGAAGATAAGGGTCCTGCCCCGGATCAGCTGGTAATGCAGGGAAAAATTAATGCCGGCAATGACCATGAACACAAGCACCACATAGTCGAGATAGGCGCTGTCATAGTGGGCCATGGAAGTGTTTTTTGTTGAGAACCCGCCGGTGGGCATAGTTGTAAAAGTATGGCATATGGCGTCGTATAGATCCATGCCTCCGGCAAAGAGAAGGATCACCTCGGCCACCGATATCAAGATATACACATACCAGAGGATCTTGGCTGAATCGCTGAGCCTCGGGGTGAGCTTATCCGGAACTGGACTCGGCACCTCTGCCTTGAACAGCTGCATCCCGCCCACCCCCAGAAAGGGCAGAATGGCAATACTCAAAACAATGATACCCATGCCACCGAGCCACTGGATAAAGCTTCGCCAGAAAAGAAGGCTCCTGGAGAGACCCTCGATATTGGTCACAACGGACGAGCCCGTGGTGGTAAACCCGGATACCGATTCAAAAAAGGCGTCGGTAAAATGGGGAAAAGCGCCGTCAAAATAAAAGGGAAGTGCACCGGCAAGCCCCATGGCTGTCCAGCCAAGGGCAACGATGGCCATCCCCTCCCTTGGGCTTATGTAATCTATGCCCGGCCGTTTTGATCCGAAAAAAAGCACCATGCCCATGGCAACGGTGACGGCCATGGATTCAATCAGCGCTTTCAGGCTCACATCCTGGTAAACAAGGCTGCACGCCAGGGGGAAAGCCATGGAGAGCCCCAGAAAAACGAGAAGGATACCGATTATGTTGGCAACATAGGACCAGCGCATTAAAAAAACTCCAGCTTGACCGTAAGAAGCTTCTCAAGCCTTTTAACGGCGTGGCGCTGGGCAAAAAGTATTATTCTATCGTCCGGCACCACAACGCTGTCCCCGTCCGGAATGATGATCTCATCATCCCGAATGATGCATACAAGAAGCGCTCCCTTGGGAAACGAGAGCTTTTTCAGGGGGCGGCCCGTGATTCTCGAGGTGGCAAGGGCAACGGCTTCGATCACCTCGGCATCCTCACCAAGCACGGCAACGGCCGAAAGGATCTTTCCCTTTCGAATCTCCTGGAGAATGGAGCTGGTGGCCGAAAGCCTCGGGCTGACCATTTTCTCCAGGCCAATGGCGGTTATAAGGGGAAAGTAGCTGAACTTGCTCACCTTGGTGATCGTGGATTTGGCCCCCAGGTTTTTAGCAAGCAGGGAAATTAAAATATTCTTCTCCTCATCGTGGGTCAGGGTCACCACCACATCGGTGTCCCCCACATTTTCCTCCAAGAGCAGCTTCTGATCCGACCCATCCCCGTGAAGCACAACGGTCTTGTTCATCTTCTCTGAAAGCACATTGCAGCGCTCAAGGTTTAACTCGATGATCTTGGTGTTGATGGATTCGTGTTCAAGGGCATCTGCCAGGCGCTTACCGATACGCCCGCCCCCCACGATGATCACCCGCTTCAGGGGGTATTCCCTGGAACTAAAGAGTTTGACCGTGTCGGCCAGGCGTTTCTTCTCGCTGATAAAATAGACAAGATCCCCGGGTCGAAGAATATCTTCCCCCCTTGGCACAATGAGCTCATCGTTTCTCACCACCGCCGCAATCAAGGGCCTTGCCTCACCGAAAACTGCGGAAAAATCCAAAAGACGAACCCCTGACATGGGCGAATGTCTGTCAAGGCGGATGCCCACAAAGTTGACCCTTCCCTCTGCAAACTCGCCCACGTCAACGGCACCCGGCACCCGCATGAGCCTCTGGATGCTCTTGACCACCTCTATTTCCGGATTGATAACCGTGTCAATGTAAGGGGCTTCGGTTTTAAACACCTCGTGGAAGTCGTCAAAGCCCGCACCCCTGATGCGGGCAAGTTTCCTGGTAGTCGGAGAAAGAAGGTTGGCGGTCAAACAGGCCACAAGGTTTACCTCGTCGCTGTCTGTAACGGCCAGAAGTATCTCGGCCTCCCTGATGCCGGCATCGGACAAAACCCTGGGTGAGCTGCCAGAGGCCAGGATGACCTGAACATCCAGGTTCTCGGCAACCTTTGTGACAGCGTCCGGATCATTGTCAATGATCACCACTTTTTTACTCTCAAAGGCGAGTCGGCTGGCAATGTGATATCCCACCTCCCCTGCCCCAACGATGATAATTTTCAAATTCGTACTCCTGCGCTGTAATACATAGAATTTATAGGAATTGGCAAAAATTACACCATGCAATTCCGGGTGTCAATCCTTGGGAATAGAGGGTAATGGTGGAAAATTGACAGCCTATCTTATATTGGGTTGAAGAACCAAACCCAACCCCAACCCTAATACCCAACATTGGCCTCGATCATCAAGCAGCAGAGAGATCGATGAAGATATAACCGCCCCTACGGAATCCAAGAGGCCTGAACGCATGGTTATAATCCGTGGAGATACCCCGATAAAATGTGTCAAAACTGATCTGATAAGGGTGGGGTTGGGACGGGTCCACATCCAGAATGGTCACCTTGCCGGTCTCCACGTCAAATCCGCCCACCGGGGAGATGTGGGGAATATTCAACTCCCGGACAAAACTGCCCTGATCAAAGTGGGCAATGATAAGACAGTCACCCCTTTTTTCAAACTGTTTCAGCCTGGATTCAAGGGTTTTCCGAATGAACCTGGATCGTCTTCCCCTGGGTTGAGCCTCGACGGCTTCAATCAACCTAGAGTTTATCCCATAAACCTCAAGGCTCTTCTCCACCACCTGGGCAAGCACCATGAGGGGAAGCCCCCGTCGTCCATTGTGACCGTCCTCGCCCATGCGTTCCTTCCAGTGACCGGCCCTTACCCTTTCAAGGATCTGCTGCTGGGTAATGGGAACAAAATCCTTTACACCCCTTCTATCAAGAATCGCATTGATTCCATTGACCACCGAGGCTACGGAACATGATGATTCGTGGAATTGCTTGACATGGTGGCGAAACAGAGCGTTTTTTAAAAGATTTTCACTCTCTTCATAGGGAGTCAGAATGTAGTCGGCCCGGTCTGACCCAAAGCTTCCGGTTCCGGTCGTTTTATGAAAAAAATACCTCAGATATAGATAGGTACGCATCATCATTTTTGATAAGGTCATGGGAAGATTCTCCTTTCAGGTGGTGCTCAAGGGGCAATTGGGGGTTTTTCCAGCAATTGTGAACCTTGAAATTAGCTGTTTTGATAAGGTTTCCATTGTCTTCTTTTTTGTTTTTTTGCCTCTTGCTTAACGGATCAAGCCGGGCTTGCCCTTGATCAAGCATCCCTTTTTACCACAATAAAAGGACATGATCCAGCAACTTGAATTTACCCAAATCCATCACCTGTTTTTGACGTACTCCTCCAAAAGGTTTTCAGGTAAGGCCAGATTTCTCTTAAGGAATTATTTAAGACACAACAACAAAAAACATCTTGACACACAATTTCCATAGCATTATATTCTACTTTAACGATACGAACAAGATGACACATGGCAAAATCTTTCAAATTAAAATCGGACCCCCTGGATTTAAATCAAATTCTTCCAAGTGTTGATCGTCATGACGTCGTTAAAAAGCAATAGGCATCAAAAAATTTAACACATCGTTAAATGACCATATAGAACCAGATCAGGAAAAGTCTTGGAATCAAAAACAAACTTATAGCAGCATAAAGGAAAACCAAATGATGAAGCAAACCCTGAAAAAGTTAAGTGTGTTGGTTGTAATGTTGATGCTGCTTTTCACGACATCTGCCTTTGCAGAGGATTATTTAAACGTCCCGGCCAAAGGAAGGGTGACCATGATTGATCTTGGGGCAAAAAAATGCATCCCCTGTAAAATGATGTCACCAATTCTTGTTAAACTTACAAAGGCCTACAAAGAAACGGCTGATATCGTATTTATTGATGTTTGGGAAAATCAAGAACCTGCACAACGTTTTAAAATAAGAGCTATCCCTACCCAGATTTTCTTTAATGAAATAGGGGAAGAAGTTTATCGACATGTTGGATTTTTGGATGAAAAATCCATTGTTGAACAGATGAACAAAATGGGAGTTCAAAAACCGGACCTGAGATAAAGGATAGTTATTATGCTGGACACACTTTTTTTAACGATAAACCAATGGGTTTCGGGGGGCACCTATTTTGCTGCAATCGGGTGTTTTGTCTGGGGCATGATCAGTGTATTGTTCAGCCCCTGCCACATGGCATCAATCCCGCTGATCATCGGTTACGTCGGGGGGCAGGACAAAATGATCAACCCCAGGCAGGCAGGGCTTTATTCTCTCCTTTTTACGATGGGCCTGTTTTTAACCATTGCCGTTATCGGGACTATCTGTGCCCTTTTAGGCCGGATGCTGGGGGATGTGGGAAATTACTGGCAGATCCTCATCGGAGGAATCTTGATATGGGTGGCTTTAGGGATGCTCGGTGTGGAAAAATGCTCCATGTCCGGTTCCCTTTTGTACCGGCTCAACGTCAAAGGGTTGACCGGCGCCTTTATTCTGGGACTTGCCTACGGTATTCTTTCCGGATCCTGCACCTTTGGATTCATCGCTCCGATACTGGCCGTCATTACCGTTCAGGAACAGGTGATGACCGGGATTGTTCTGATCGTCCTCTTTGGTCTTGGGCATTGTCTGCCCATTGCCATTGCCGGCAGCTCGGCCGCAGCAGTCAGAAAACTTATGGAAAATATCGCCTGGCAGGGAGCCGGCACGTGGTTTCGCAAGGGATCCGGTACATTGGTTGGCCTTTTGGGCATCTATTTTATCATTTATCCGTTTGTTACGACCTGATGCCGCTAAACTCATTACAAAAGAGTTCATGGTTTGCCCATCTGCACCAGAGCGGTCATCAGATGGTTTTCTTTCTCTCGGGTTATGATTTAGGAATGGTCACATTGTCATCTTCATAAATTCCCTCTTCAGCAGTCATATGGCAGGCTGAGCAGTTCGATAAAGATCCAATGGAGTTCCGTTTTAAAATATCTGGAGAAATTTCATGATGCTTTTCTATGATATATGGGATGTCTGTAATTCTTAAAGGAACCTGGTTCCTCAAACATCGCATGATTTTAACAGCATCTTTTGCCGAACTGTATTCTGCGCTATTGGATTTTAAATAGGCTGCAATATTCTTTTTTGAATCATCGTCCAGTTCAACTGTTTCCCCAAAATGATCATCAAGATTTCCCAATATTTTCACCCACGAAGCCGAGGGTAACAGTTCTGGCTGATATACAAAATGACATGCACCACATTCTTCTTCATAGGTCGGATTATTGACTTGTCTAAGATAACTATTGTTGTGATCATCATCTCTATTTCGTTTATGTTTTCTTTTTCGATGTCTGTCATTGTCGTTCTCGTCATCATGATCCAGACTTTTTTGGTACCATTTCTTTTCTTCGTGGTTGTCATCGGCCACAGACAAAGAGAGTGCGCCGTTAAAAATGATAAGGACAAAAACCAAGAACACAAAGTTTAGAAAAAGAATCCCGTTGATATAATTTTTAATCATATCAAATGATCGGATAATAAAACAACAGAAACATCTTGACACACAAATCGATATCGTTATATTCGATTACATCGATATATATAAAAGGGGTTATGACAGAAGCTTTTTAGATAAGAGAGGCGAGCAGTAAAAAAACCTATGGCAGCACATCGTTAAAAGACCACTCTTGTTAAGCCTGCAAAGACCCACACAAAAACGGCTGATATCGTATCAATTGATGTTTGGGAAAATCGAGAACCTGCACAACGGTTTAATGGATTTCAGGCGGGACCTACTTTGCCGCAATCGGGTGTTTTGCCTGGGGCATGATCAGTGTACTGTTCACCCTGGAACATGGCATCTGTCCCGTTGATCATCGGTTACGCGGTGGGCAGGACAAAGGAGTTGTAAATGCTGCTCAAAGGGTATGATCTTGAAATATTTAAATCTAAATGCCGGGCCGATGCAAAGGGGATCCATTGCTTTGCCCACCTGCACCAGGATGTGAGTGATGCACTGCCTTATCTGAATGCAGCCCTGGGTGGTTTCGAATACTTAAAAGACCTACCGGCGGTCACCTTCCGTGCCCAGGGAAAACTGATCACGGTCTATGGTAAAAAAATTGCCGTCAATGCCCTGAAAGATGAGGTAGAGGCGAAAAAAATTGTTGAATGGTTGAAAAATGAAATTAATGATTCCTGGGAAAAAAAAGACACCATAGATCCATGTTATACCGGGATGCCCCGGCCCGGGATCATGGAAATCTTAAAGCTTTTACCCAAGACCAATTGCCGGGAATGCGGCCAGCCCACCTGTATGGTCTTTGCCACCCTGGTAGCCCAGGGAGCCAAGGGTGCTGAAGAGTGCAAACCCCTAAGGGTTGACCAAAAAAACAGATTAGATGCTTATATGAAACAGTTTCATTTTAATGATTAAGTTACTGATTCAAAAAAAGGAGACAATTATGAATGCTAATCAGGATTTTTGTCCCACCCCTGGATCCCGGGGAGGCGTTGGCAAAGGATTGTCTTTTCTGGATCGTTACCTGACATTATGGATCTTTGCTGCCATGGCTTTAGGGATCGGTTCTGGCTGGCTGGTTCCCGGCATCAAAAACTTTGTCAATCTTTTCACTGTAGGGACAACCAATATCCCCATTGCTGCCGGACTGATTCTGATGATGTATCCTCCTTTTGCCAAGGTAAGATATGAAGATATGGGGGATGTTTTCCGCAACAAAAAGGTTCTGGGACTTTCTTTAATCCAGAACTGGGTGATTGGCCCATTTCTGATGTTTTTCATTGCCATTATCTTTCTCCGGGGATACCCCGAGTACATGGTGGGATTGATCATGATTGGTCTTGCCCGCTGTATTGCCATGGTCATTGTATGGAATGAACTAGCCAAAGGAGATACCGAATATGCTGCCGGTCTGGTTGCTTTCAACAGTGTTTTCCAGGTTCTTTTTTTCAGCGTTTATGCCTGGTTTTTTATCACCGTGTTACCCCCATTGTTTGGCTTGAAAGGGATTGTCGTTGATATCACCATTACCCAGATTGCCAAAAGCGTATTTGTCTATCTTGGTATTCCATTTGCAGCAGGTGCCCTGACCCGCTTTGTCGGCGTAAAAATCATGGGCCGGAAACGATATCATGCAGAGGTGGTGCCCAAAATAAGTCCCTTGACTCTGATTGCCCTGCTTTTTACCATCGTACTGATGTTCAGCCTCAAAGGGGACCTGATCGTTCAGATTCCCATGGATGTGGTGAGGATTGCAATCCCTTTGCTGGTTTATTTTGTAATCATGTTTTTAGTCTCATTTTATATGGGGAAAAAAGTCGGAGCGGATTACAGCAAGACAACAACCCTGGCCTTTACTGCGGCGAGCAACAACTTTGAACTGGCTATTGCAGTGGCAATAGCCGTCTTTGGTATCAATTCAGGTGCGGCCTTTGCCGCTGTTATCGGACCATTGGTGGAAGTGCCGGTCATGATCGGGTTGGTTAATGTGGCCTTCTGGTTTCAGCGCCACTATTTTCGTTCAACCCCTGGTGAATGATGAACCTGTTGGCCTGGAAGATCACTACCAATCCATGAGGATGAACCCCAGCCCCACACGGTTAACGCTGTGGTTATAGTCGAGTAGACTTTCGCCATACCCGACGTAATACTGCAGGTAGCCGCCGATCCGCTTGTTCAGGGGAAAGCTCCACTCGACCTGAAGGGCGCCCCGGTTATCGTCAGAGTCCAGATTGTTTCTCACCATCATGGCAAATCTATGCTGGTTCCGGAAATACGAGGTCCAGATCTCGCCGTAACCAAGGTATTGATGCATACCGGGATTCTCGTCACTGCTGTCGCTCTCTGGTATCCGATACCAGGTTTTGATTTCTAATACCAGAGTGTCGTCTTTTGAAAAAAGGCCATTGCGCTCAAATCCGAAATTTGCCACAATCCTGTTCCAGCTCCGGGACAGGGGCTCTGACTTTCCGTTGGACTGGTGGTTGAACCCGAAATTGATCGTTTTAAGACTCATCAGCCTAAGGTCAAAATCCAGTGGTATGTTTAAGAGAAGCTCAGGTTCGTAATTTGTCTCCCGGAAAGGGGCGGAATCGTCCCAGCTGTAGACTTGCCAGAAGGAACGCTGGGTGTACCCGAACCACAGATCCATATTCCTGCCCATAACATCCTCCCAGATTTTGGTTTTAAGGCTGATCTGGAAGGCAGCCTCGGCATCGCGAGTGTCCCTGTCCGGGTAAACCTCCCTGATGGGGTCACGATTGGGGGAAAAATTATAGGAAAAGGGAAGAATATAGCTGGAACGATGAGACTTGATGGCAAGTTTACCCCGGAATGGATCCGAGTCAGACTCCCAGAGACGTTCCAGATAGGAAAATTTTTTTGGTGGAATAACGACACAGGTTTCAAGTTCTTTTGTCTCAGACGGCTCTTTTCCGGCCATTTCATCGTAGCATTGCAGGCGGAGCAGGTCGTCCTCAATATCGGCACAGCGGCCAAAGCCCGGGTTAGCCTCTGCCAGACCCAGAGCCGGCACAACAAAGGTGAGGCAAACAACGAACATAACCAGGGAGAAGCCTTTCAGCCGATTGTTTGTAAATATCATAAATTGTCTTTTCCTATTACAAAAAGGTCCAGATAGGATTCAGGCAGATTTTCCTGGACAAGGATCTGCCTTATTGTTTTTTCTGCTGCATGGGCCTTTTTTGCTATCTCTGCGGCCCTGTCATAGCCAATATGAGGAACCAGAAAGGTTGCCATGGCAAGGCTTCGTTCGATGTTGGCCCCGCAGGTTTCGATGTTTGGCAAAATACCCTGGATACATTTTTCAGCAAAGAGAGACGCTGCCGATGCGAGGAGCCCGATGGATTGCAGCAGGTTATAACCTATCACCGGCAGCATGGTGTTGAGTTCCAGATGGGCAGTCTGGGCGCCGATGGTGATGGTGGTGTCGTTGCCCACCACCTGGGCCGCCACCTGGATCACCGCCTCCGGGATCACCGGGTTGACCTTTCCCGGCATGATCGACGACCCCGGCTGAAGGGAGGGAAGGGTAATCTCCCCCAGGCCCGCCCTTGGGCCGCTTCCCAGCCATCGGATGTCATTGGCGATCTTCAACAGGCTCACTGCAATGGTTTTCAGGGTTCCGCTAACCTCCAGGAGAGCATCCTGGGCAGCCTGGGCCTCAAAATGGTTCTCGGCCTCATGGAAGGAAAGTCCGGTCTCCAGGGATATTTCCTTGATCACCCCCTGGGCAAAATGCCCATGGGTGTTGACACCGGTCCCAACGGCTGTCCCACCAAGGGCAAGGGGACAAAGATTCTGGGATGCTGTCCTGATTCTTCTAATAGCAAGCTCAATCTGCCTTGCATAACCTGAGAATTCCTGGCCCAGGGTCATGGGAACGGCATCCTGGAGATGGGTCCTTCCGATCTTGGCCACTTTAGAAAAGGCTGTGCTTTTCTCCGAAAGCGACCTGTAAAGCAGCTTAAGGGCGGGAATCAGGGAGGCGTTGATCTCGACCAGGGCAGCCATGTGGATCATGGTTGGGATTACATCGTTGCTGGACTGGCCAAGGTTAACATGATCGTTTGGGTGGACAGGGGTCTTTCCGTTTTTTTCGCCGGTTAGAATCTCGTTTGCCCTTGTGGCAACGACCTCGTTCATGTTCATGTTGGTGGAAGTCCCGGAGCCTGTCTGGAAGACATCCACCACAAACTGATCAAACAGCCCACCGTCAATGATCTCCTGGCTTGCAGCGGCAATGGCCGTTGAAAGCCCTCTCTCCAACAGGCCAAGTCGTGCGTTCACAAGGGATGCGTGCTTTTTTACAAGGGCAAGCATGCGTATCAGGACAGGTTGAAACACCAGGCCGCTGATCTTGAAATTATCAACTGCCCTCTGGGTCGTCGGGCCAAAATAGGCATCCACGGGGACTTGAACCGTCCCCATGGAATCTTTCTCGGTTCTATATCTCATCCTGCCCTTCCGTCATCACAGGGTTCATCCTCCTCGTTGGGCCTTGAATGTTCTGCAGTTGAGGTCTGGGTACAGACCTCCTGGGGTATGGTTGTCTTTGCAAGAACCGCCAGAACCCGCCCATAATCAGGCTCGGTTTCAAGCTCGGGCACAAGCATGGAAAAAACAACCGTTCCCTGTTGATCAATCACCACAACGGCCCTGGCAAGAAGCCCTGCAAAGGGGCCGTCAACGATTCTAAGGCCATAGTCCCGGCCGAACTCCCTGTTTCTGAGCTCTGATACAGGGATTACATCTTTTATACCTTCGGTTTCGCAAAACCTCTTGTGGGTAAAGGGCAGATCAAGGGAGACACAGAGGACAAGGGCATCTGCATAGTTTTTGATCTCTTTGTTAAAACGACGGACCGAAGTGGAACATACCGATGTATCCACGCTTGGAAAGATGTTGAGCACCACCCTTTTTCCTGCCACATCCTTTAACGAAATATCCGTCAAATCCGTTCGTGTAAGCAAAAAATCAGGCGCTTTTTCTCCAACCCGGGGTAATTTCCCCGAGGTCTTTGCCGGGTTGCCGCCAATTGTAAAGTTAGCCATGGTACCCTCCTCTTTTTAAACGTAAACAACTTTACACCTAAAATTGAGCCGATTGATTTTTCATCTTAGCCTGTTATGATGATTTTTTTCAAGTTTCTTATTCACAAAATTGTGCAGGTACATGACCAAAAAATTATCGAACTGTTTGTCAGGCCGCTTGTCAAGTCCAATTTTTCTTTTATCCCATGAATTTTTCCTGTATTCTTAAAGACCTTTAAACCCATAAAAAAAGGTATGAGCATGTATATCGCAAAATCTGTCCCAGGGGGACAACCCAGGTACACCCTGCGTCAAACCTGCCGTCAGCAGGATGGAACCCTCTTCTTTAAGAATCTTGCAGACCTTGGCCATGATCCGTCCAAATTTATTGAATACCCCGGTGGCAACGCCTTTCATATGGCGGAAACCCTTGTGGATCATCTGGAAGAACTGAATGTGGACGTGGATATGGATCTTCTTGAAACTCTGTTCATGCCGTTTCTTGATCCGGAAATCCGGCTGGCAGTGGAGGTCTTTTTGAACCGATCAAGACAAACCATCAGGTTGACCCTGGAGGAGGAGGGAGCCCTTGACCGATCCCTCTTGGACTTTGACAAGCGAAGACTCCACTACCTTAAATTTGGTACTAGAGACCAGGGCCCGGTTGCCGCAATGCCGACAAAGATCATGGGGGGCCTTTCAGGTAAATGCAGGGATGAAATAGAACAATACTTTATCCGCCACGAGGAAATTCTTGATCACAATGAACTTAAGTCTTACCTCTTTATCTCGTTTGACCTCCAGCGCTTCTTTGGCGGCATTCTTGCTAAAAAAATGCCCCAGGCCCTGGACCAAGACAGGGTAGATCGTTATTTCCTGGATGAAATATGCACCCTTAATGAACGAATGTTCGGAAACGATTCCGAACCCCCTGGATCAACCCTCCACCCCTACCTGGTGAGGTATCTGATCTTTTTTTACGACCAGGAGTACCTTGACTCCACTCTGCTGGATGATTTTGCAAGGCAATTCATGGAGCGACACCGTTCTTTTCGTCCCCCCGCCGCCCCCAGACGTGAATTCAACCTGGACAAGGCCTGCGCCATTTTTAAAATCCAGAGAAACGAAATAACCGGGCTTACACGGAGGGATCTAACCCGACGGTACAGGAGGCTTGCCCGGACCTGCCATCCGGACAGGGGAGGCACCCAGGATGCCTTTGTGGCACTTAACAACGCCTTTCAGCGCTTGATTGATGCGCTGAATTAATAAGAACCACAGATGAAATACGATTGTGATGCGTTCAAAACCAGTTCTTCCGCTTAAAATAGCAGAACATGATTCCGACGATCCCGATGATGAGGCCCCAGAAGCCAAAATAACCCCAGCGCCACTCAAGTTCGGGTATATACTTGAAGTTCATGCCGTAGATGCCTGCCACAAAGGTAAGGGGAATAAAGATGGTGGCCGTTATGGTCAGGGTCTTCATGATCTCGTTGGTGCGGTTGTTGACGTTGTTCAAGAAGATGTCATGGAGCCCGGAGGTCAGCTCACGAAAGGTGTCTATGGTCTCCTGGATCTGAACGGCATGGTCATGGATATCCTTGAAAAAAATGACGTTTCTCTCATTTATAAGATCAAACTCCTCCTTTTGAACGGTGTTGATCAGCTCTTTAAGGGGATTGACGGCCCGTCTCAATGTGATGAGCTTTCGTTTCATTCTGTTGATCGCCTGAAAGGTCTCCTGGGCCATGGAGGTCAAAAGCTCTTCATCCAGCTCATCTATCTTATCGCCCAGGGTTTCAAGAATGAGAAAGTAGTTGTCCACCACCGTGTCGATCAGGGCATAGGTCAGGTAATCGGCACCTTTTCGCCTGATCCGGTTTTTTGCATTTCTGATCCTCTCCCTCAGGGGGTTGAACACCGTGCCCTCCCGTTCCTGGAACGAGAGAACAAAGTTTTGACCAAGGATGATGCTGAACTGCTCGTCAACTATCCCATCGGTCTCTTCGTCATAGTCGAGCATCTTGAACACGATAAAGGTGAAGGTATCAAACTCTTCAATTTTAGGCCGGGTTCCACAGTGAACAATATCTTCAAGGATGAGGTGGTGGACATCAAAGTGACGGCCTATCTTTTCGATGAGCCCAACGTCGTGGAGGCCGTCGATATTGATCCAGGTTACGGTGGGCTCTTCTTTAAAGGGAAAGCACTCCTCAATCTCTTCCACCTCCTTTTCCCGGATTTGTCCGACATCGTAATCCATGATTCTGATCCGGGTTTTTTCGGCCCTTCGCTCACCTATATGCACCAGGGTGCCCGGTGAAGTACCTGCTTTTTCAGATATGCTTGTTAGCGATTCTGACATGATTTGATCCTTCATGATTTGATCATTTGGTTATCCTCATTTACAACAACAGGACAACGGACAGGGGGATGAACGAAAAGACAGTCGATACCATGATGGCGGCAGAGGCAAGCTCGGTATCGCTGCTCAGCTGGGCAGACAGAACATAAATGGCCGTGGAGGTGGGCAGGGCAAAAAAAATCATACCCACCTTAAATGGAACCCCTGACACAGAAAACAGCTTTAAGAACAAAAACCCAATTAACGGCAGGATGACAATCTTCAACAGAGCTGCGGCAAAAGAGATTACTGCCTTCTGTCTGAGTCCCACAAGACGTAATGACCCACCGATGGACAAAAGGGCAAGGGGCAAGGTCACCGAGGTCATCATGCGAAAGGTGTTGTCAAGAAAGACGGGAAAGCTGAGCTTGAACTTAGCGAACAAAATCCCTGCGACACACCCAAGAATAAGTGGATTGGATATCAATGTCCTCAGAAGATAATGCGCTGTATCCCCTGGTGATCCCTGTTTGCCCGAATGCCATACCAATGTGGAAACGGCCAGCACATTGACAAAGGGGATGGCAAACCCGATCAGGATGCCAAAGTAACGAACCCCTGGTTCGCCAAGAGTGGTTATTATAATGGCCATGCCGATGTAGGTGTTAAACCGGTAGCATGCCTGGGAAAAAGAGCCTGCCTGGAAACTTGAAATCCCGAACAATCCGATTGCTCCGAGGCTCAACAAGTACACCACGAGAATGGAAGCAATGACGGCCATGCATAAATTGATACTCTCGCCGCCGTCGGTAGTTGCCCTTCTGATCTTCCAAAAGAGCATGACCGGGAAAAAGATGTAATATACCAGGCGATCAGAGGTTGCAAAAAAAGCCCCGGTAGTGACATTAAAACGGTTGAGCAGGCAGCCAAGGGCAATAAGACAGAACAGCGGGAATATGGAATTCAGGATGACCATGTCACTGTCCTGGGCATTCTCCCATTTACTGTTTGAGCAGGCATTGCATTGCGTCCACCTTCATGGGACGTCCAAAATAATATCCCTGCATGGTTTTGCAGCCAAGTCCGGTCAAGAGTTCCAGCTGTTCCTTGGTCTCTATCCCTTCGGCAACAGTGTCAATATTAAGGCTCGTTGCCATGGAGATGATGGACTTTATAATCGTGCGGTCATTGTGGTTGTTCATGGAATCAATAATAAACGAGCGATCTATTTTAAGGGTGGTTATGGGAAATCGTTTCAGATAGCTGAGCGACGAATACCCAGTTCCAAAGTCATCCATGGAAAAAAAAATACCCCTTCTCTTGAGGGTCTCCATTTTTTTCACACAGGCCTCAGGATCCTTCATTACACTGCCTTCGGTGATCTCAAGTTTAAGACTCTTGGGTGACAACCCAGACGAGGTAACAATATCGAGAACTGTTTTCACAAGGTCTGGCTCCCGGAACTGTCGTGGTGACAGGTTCACTGCGACAAAAAAATCACGGGCTCCCCCCTCCTGCCATTCCCTGGCCTGCTTGCAGGCTGTTTCAAGGACCCATTTACCAATGGCAACGATATCGCCGGTCTCTTCAGCCATGGGGATGAATTTTACGGGAGAAACAACTCCCATTTTGGGATGATTCCACCGCAGCAAAGCTTCGGCACCGGTCATGCACCCTGCACAATCCACAAGGGGTTGGTAGTAGAGTTCCAGCTGCCCCCTTTCCACGGCACACCTCAGATCATTTTCCATGGCCATGCGCTCCAGGGCCCTGATGTTGAGTTCGGCAGTAAAAAACTGATAGTCATTCCCCCCCTCCTTGGCCGCATACATGGCCATGTCGGCATTTTTGACCAGCACCTCCACATCCCACCCATCCTCCGGATAGATGCTGATCCCAATGCTTGCAGATGTATAGATTTCATGCCCCTTGACGGGAAAAGATTTTTTAAGAGCTGCTTTGATCTTGCGAGCCACGTTTGCCACATTTAGGGCATCATCGCAGTTCATCACCAAAATGGTGAACTCATCTCCACCGAGCCTGAACAGATGATCCGTTTCTCTGATACACCCCTGAAGCCTCGTTGCCACGGATTTTAAAAGCTCATCCCCTGCATCATGGCCCAGTGTGTCATTTACCTGCTTGAATTTGTTCAAATCAAGAAACATCAGGGCCCACGGCATATCACTGGACCTGCGAAACCCCTTTTGGATCATCCCATCAAGTATAAGGTAAAAGGATTTCCGGTTGGGAAGCCCTGTAAGCTGATCATTGTAAGCAACCTGTTGGAGTTCGCATTCCCTGAGCTTACGTTCTGTAATATCCTGAAGGGTGGTGACACTTCCATCTGGTTGGCCCTTGCTGTCAAACAGAACGGCCCCACTGATGGACACATCAATGGTGCTTCCGTCCCTGGTGAGCCTCTCGGTCTCGATGCCGGAAAAAGACTCGCCCCGTTTGATTCTTTCCACAAGGTCGGCGTTCTCGGCCATCTTGTCCCGGGGAATGAAATCCATTTGTCCCAGGACACACCGGTCAAGGGTCCAGTGAAAAACCCGGGTAAAGGCAGGATTGACATAGGTGAATCGTTGAAGGATATCCCGGACGACCACGGGGTCGGGGGAGGCTTCCAGCACCGTTCTATGACGGGCTTCACTCGTTCTCAAGGCCTCTTCCATGGCAATTCTTTCCGTGATATCTCGGACCTGTCCTACCATGCCTTCCAGGTTGCCGTGGCTGTCAAACAGGGGAGACCCGCTGAACGAAAAATGTCGGGAGGTGCCGTCTTTTGCCACAAGGGTACCTGTAAAATCAACCACCTCGTCTTTTTCGTCCCTGATCTTTTTATAGATGCCCCGGTAGAGTACAACATCCTGGGGCCGCACAAAATCGATGAAAAATTTTCCCAGCACCTCGTCTGGATCATGGCCGAGCAACCTTTTCCAGGCAGGATTAACATAGGAAAAAGCCCCGTCCCAGTTCAACGTATAAACAATGTCCGAGGCACATTCGCTCAGCAGTTTAAACCGCTCCTCGCTCAGCCGGAGCTGCTCTTCGGTCTGTTTATTAAGGCTTGTATCCCTGGCCATGCTGGAACATTGATCGATACTTTGCCCTGACAATGATGGTGCTCTTTTTTCCGATTTACCTTCTTTATACACGCTCACTCCTTTTGTCCTTGGCAATCCTACGCTTTAAGCAGGTAGATGGTAAACGATGTTACAATTAATGATTCACTTAAAAAACACTGTTCACAACTATTTGAAACGACCGGAATTTGCAACAAATATTTACAAGGCTGTATCAGAAAATCTAAGCAGAACGTTTTCTTTTGACGGTGACGGTTTCCCCCCCTATTCCCCAGTTATCAGTATCGTGCTCTTCTATGACAACGACGGTGGTTGCCGGATTCTTTCCAAGGACCCGGGCAAGAAGATCGGTAACACCCTTTATCAATTCGGCCTTTTGATCGGCAGTGACCCCTTCGTTAGTGACTTTAATATTTACATAGGGCATGGGACTCTCCTTTCATTTAGGAACCATCAAAAGACCTTCTTCTCAACCGGCTTCTGCTCCTCTTCCCTCTGCTTCAGGTCAAATTCGGTTTTGATAAAATCCTCTAATCTGTCTTTAAAATAGATATTTATCTGGTAATTAGGCCGCCCCAGCTGGTCGGGAATGGTGGAAAGGATCATAAGGTCACCGTTCTTCTCCCAAACAAGGGAAGTCGAATGGGGCTGGTCCTTATCCCAGTCCAGGGATACAGGCTTTCCATATTTCTCCGTAAGCGTCTGATCAATGCCAAGGTTGTCGAATTTAAAATATACCCTTATCAGCAAAGGGCTCAGGGTGTACTCAGAAAATAAAAACTCGACATAATCAAAGGCAAGACCTTTTTTTTGCGCATAACGGTACATCAACTTTATGGATTTATGCTCGACCCGTTCCCTTGGAGGGGTGTTGAGTGCCTGATTGATCGAATAAAAAGCAGGGAAGTAGTCCTGTAAAAAATTTTCCCTGTTAATCTCAAGCTCGATGGTGTTGTTGTTCTGGATGGCATCGCCACCGAGTAGATTGCCCAGTTGCTGCCTCAACGGACGGGAATAAGAAGTGTTAATGCCGACATCCATGAAGCTGAAAGTTTCGGGGTAGGTCTTGACCTCCTGTTCAAGGGTCGAGCCACCATCGCTGCATCCAGCGACAACGAACCAGAAGATCAACACCAGGATCGTCAGCGTCAGGGTTGCCTTCACCTGGTTTCTTCGCACCTGGTTTATCTGGGTAACGGGGGTCTTTTCTTTTAGTTTTTTCATAGAACATTTTTACATCAATCTGATCTTTAATGCAACAGCAGGAAAGGTGCCACAGTAATTCAATGTTCCGGTCATGGTAACCAAAGGGGGCTCTACTGTCCATATTTTCATAAAATAGAAACACCTTTAACAGTTTCGGTGGGATTCCCAGAAATGTCGCCTCTAATTCAAAATAAAAATTAGAATTGTTGAAAATGCCGATGTTTTATTGCGCAAACATATAAATCATGATAAGGACGCTTGACAACACCTTGGCAAAACCCATACCAATTTTCATAGAAACCCAAATAAAAAAACTGGAGAAAAAGATACAATGCCCCTACCACTTGATGAATATATGGACCCCGGGACCTTTGAACGAATCAAAGCCTTTTCTGAAAACAAGGAGACCCCTTTTCTGGTCGTTGATATGGCAACGGTCGATCGTAAACTCAAAGAGCTGATCGATGTCTTTCCCTATGCCAGCATATATTATGCTGTAAAGGCAAACCCAGCCATAGAGATTCTCACCAGGATGCGGGACAAGAATGTCAACTTTGACATAGCTTCGATCTATGAGCTGGACAGGGTTCTTTCCCTTGGCATCTCCCCCGACAGGATCAGCTACGGCAACACCATAAAAAAGAGCAAGGATGTAAGATATTTCTTTGATAAGGGTGTGCGCATGTATGCAACCGACTCTGAGGCAGACGTACGCAACATTGCAAAGGCTGCCCCGGGGTCAAAGGTTTATGTCCGCATATTGACCGAAGGTTCACTCACGGCGGACTGGCCCTTGTCGAGGAAATTCGGATGCCAGTTGGACATGGCCATGGATCTTATCATACTTGCAAAGGATCTGGGACTTGTTCCCTTTGGAATCTCCTTCCATGTAGGGTCCCAGCAGCGTGAAATTGGTGCCTGGGATGCCGCCATTGGAAAGGTAAAGGGCATTTTTGACCGACTCGAACAGGAGGATGGCATAAAGCTTGAGATGATCAATCTGGGTGGAGGATTTCCGGCAAATTATCTGTCCAAGGCCAATGCCCTTGAAACCTACGCCCTTGAAATCAACCGCTTTCTTGCCGAAAGCTTTGGTGATGATCTGCCCCAGATAATCCTGGAGCCGGGCCGTTCTCTTCTTGCGGATGCAGGGGTCATGGTCAGCGAGGTGGTCTTGATTTCAAGAAAATCAAGGACAGCCCTGCATCGATGGGTGTATACGGATGTGGGCAAGTTTTCCGGCTTGATCGAAACAATGGACGAGGCGATCAAATACCCCATCTATACCGGGAGAACTGGTGAATTGGAAGACGTTGTCATTGCAGGACCAACCTGCGACAGCGCCGACATACTGTATGAAAACTTTAAATACCAACTCCCGCTGAACCTTGCCATAAGTGATCGGCTTTATTTTTTGTCCACCGGCGCATACACCAGCAGCTACAGCTCAGTTGAATTCAACGGCTTTCCTCCCCTGGCGGTCTATTTCATATAATCTCACATGTCCTGGCAGACACAACGAAGAATCAAACTCGATAAAACAAGCCGGGTCCAGTGTAGGGGCGATCCCTTGCGGTCGCCCTTTGTGGCTGTTAATCGTAATTTAAAGGCTGATTGTTAACGGCCAATAAGCTAATGTCCTAACAGCCAAAAGCTAACAGCTGCAAGCTACCTCCGAGTCTTAAACCTGGCTTTTCCAGCTTCAATTATGTTTAAAATTTTGAGGTAGGTTAAATAACGTTCCTCGGAAATCCTTTTGTTCTTAACAGCTTCTATAACGGCACAACCAGGTTCGGTGCGATGAAGGCAATTTCTGAAACGGCAAAAACCATGGTCCATGGCCCCCTCAAATCCGGGAAAATATCCAGCCAGATCCAGGGGGGAAACATCCACCAGCCCAAACTCGTTAAAACCTGGAGTGTCAACGAGTTCTCCGCCGCCCGGAAGTGAATGAAGTGTAGAGACCGTGGTGGTGTTGCACCCCCTGCGGCCAGCCTCGTAAAGCTCACCTATCCTTAAATCCAGGGTGGGGCAGATGGTGTTGAGCAAAGAACTCTTACCAACCCCTGTTACACCGATAAAAAAACTTCTCAGCCCCTCTCCCTGCCCTATGAAGGATACCAGATCATCGATCCCTGCACCTGTGACCGCACTGACCACAAAAATTTCAACAACATTCTGGTAGATATTTTTTGTCTCGACAATGAAATCCCTGGAGGATCCAAGGTCGCTCTTGTTCATCACGAGCACCGGCCTTAGATCCGCCTGCCTTGCGGTGACAATTGCCTGGTCAATATATCCAAGGGGGGACAGGGGAAGGGAAGAAACAACAATGCCAAGAACGTCAAGGTTTGCACCCACGATGCGGACACCTCCCCTGGAGTCTCTTCGGCAAAGCTCTGTCCTTCGGGGTAAGCGTGTCAAACCATGATCTTTCACGATCATCCTATCGCCCACAACATGACCCGAGTTCCGCTTGACCTTTACCATGCGTCGTTCACCCGAATCAAACAAAATATCCACGGCAATTCCATGGTGGGCAACAATCACGCCCGAACGTATGTTTTCCATACTGAAAAACTCCCTGTCCATCATTTTCGTTAAGGTAACATATTGATTTCCCGCTTTATAATAGATTCAACACGCAAAATTAAACCATACTGCCTGGGATTGCAAGCACCATTGACTCCTCTCAGATATTAAAAAACATATGGACAATCCATGGCAGATAAAATAACTTATTGTATCGAAAAGTTTTTTTCTTTTAACCTAAGGACCGCAGATTAAATAACTTGAACGAAATAACTTCCCTTTTGACCCATCTACTTCGTTGCATCAAAGCCCCAATAAGCATGCTATTGGACATTTAATGCGCCTTGTACATGAACCAAAATTCGGCGTTATTTCTGCCCAATTTATTGAATCTACGCTCCTAAATTTTCAGGAGAGAGTATGTTTAAATTCAAAAAAGCAATTCCAGGACTGTTTTTTCTATTTGGCTTGTTGGTTTTCAGCGGTTTCAGCTATGCTACGGCCCATGCCGGTGATGTTCCGGTTTACACCCTTGGCATTGATGCTGCTTTCCCTCCCTGGACATGGGCTGAGAAGGGAGAAATAAAGGGGTTTGACTGGGAACTTTTCCAGTATATAGGCGAGGTGGAAGGATTTAAAGTCGAGGCTGCCGATATTCCCTGGTCTGCCATCATTGCCGCTCTTTCCAGGGGCAAAATCGACATTCTTGCAGGGGGGCTCTCCTATACATGCCAGCGGGATGAGGTTATTGATTTTGCCCTGCCCCATTGGAAAATTGACTACTGGACACTTGTCAAAGCAGACTCCAGCTTAAACTGTGTCACGGCAATGAGCAAGGGGGCCACTGTGGGGGCCCAGGCTGGAACCACCGGATACAGGTGGCTTAAGGAAGAACTCAAGGACAAGGGCGTTGACATCAAGATAAAGCCCTACGAGTCGGTTGAACTGGGAATTAAGGAGCTTGAAATTGGCAGGCTTGACGCACTCCATGTTGATTCACCAACAGCCAGAGGGTTTATCGATGCAAAGAGGGATGTGAAGTACGTTTGTAAGGCCCTTCACTTTGATTACAATGCCTACGGTGTAACCCCGGGAGACCCCCATGGGTTGATTGAAAAGATAAATTCGGGCATCAAAAAAGCCTATGCTTCAGGTAAGCTTGCGGAACTTGTCAGCAAATACATGCCCTGGGCCTCGGTTGAGGAAGTTCCCTACCAGGTGGACTATAAAAAACTTTGCAAAGAGTAAAACGCAAAGGCCCGGTAGGCTAGACAAATGAGGTAATATCCCGGCCGGGATGATCAATTTCCGGTTCGGGATAATCATTTACAGGTGGAACAGCAAAAGTTTCTAACTGGACAGTTTTATGGAAATTATAAAGATACTCATATCCGAGCTTCCCCAGTTTGCAAAGGGAACCCTGGTGGCACTCCAGCTTCTTGCAGGGCTTTTGTCTGTGGGGCTTGTGCTCGGCCTTGCCATTGCCCTTGCTGAAATTTTTGGCAACCCCGTTCTAAAGTTTCTGGCAACCACCCTGCGAAAATTTTTATGGGCCATTCCCCAGCTTATTCTTCTCTTTCTTGTGTTCTATCTTCCCTTTGACCTCAATCGCATGGTTGCGGCCATAATAGCCCTAGGGCTCTGCTCGTCGGCGTTTCAATCCCAGATCTTCAGAGGCGCCATCCTGTCGGTGAGTTCCGGCCAGATGGAGGCTGCCAAGGCAATGGGGCTGAGCAGACCAAGGACTATCCTTTACATTGTGCTTCCCCAGATGGTGAGGCTCTCCATCGGTCCCTGGACAAATGAATTTTCCTCGGAGCTGAAGGATACTTCCCTTGCCTATGTGGTCGGGGTGGTTGAAATCATGCGCAACGCCAAATATATAATTGCCTATACCTACGGCAATACAGCCGCGGTTTATCTTTTTGTGGGTGTTCTTTATTTTACCTTGACCAGAATAGGCACATTCTTCTTCTATAAATTAGAGGACAGGTTATGGGTCCCGGGCTTTGAAAAAAGGAGTTAGAGTTTTTAATGGCAACCATTCTTGAAGTAAAACATCTTACCAAGCGATTTGTTGACAATGAGGTTTTAAAGGATGTCTCGTTTGAGTTAAAAAAAGGAGAGACCCTTGCCGTGATAGGATCTTCAGGTTCCGGAAAAAGTACCCTGCTGCGTTGCTTAAATCACCTTTCAAAACCCGACACAGGAGAAATTCTGCTGGAAGGTGTTGATATAAACGGTCCTGGGATCAACCTTAATACCGTCCGGGCAGACATGGGGTTTGTTTTCCAGGACTTTAACCTTTTCACCCACCTCACAATTCTTGACAATGTCATGTTCGGCCCCCTGCGGGTAAGGGGTCAATCCAAACAAGAAGCAGAAGAGATTGCCATGGAGGAGATTAAAAGGGTGGGTATGGTGAATAAAATAAAATCCTACCCTGCAGAGCTCTCCGGCGGTCAGCAGCAGAGGATCTCCATTGCAAGGGCCCTTGCCCTGAAACCCAAGCTTATCCTGTACGACGAGCCCACATCTGCCCTCGACCCAGAGCTTACCGGCGAAGTTTTAAGCGTTATGACGGCCCTTGCCAATGATGGGATGACCGCCATTGTCGTCACCCATGAGATGGGATTTGCAAGGTCCGTTGCTGACAAGGTGATTTTCATAGACCAGGGGGTCATTGTGGAGCAGGGTGATCCAAAGGAAATGTTTAAACGGCCCCGGCACGATCGGACAAAACTCTTTTTGAGCAACTTTGTGAACCTGGAATAGCCCGCAAACCCCTATTTTACCCGCAAGCTTCTATGTTGGGAAACTGGAGATCAGGAGAATTAGTATAAATGGTCAGTTTTTTTAATTATGCCATTAAAATTTTACCGGACATGCTGTCCGGCGCATGGGTCACCGTTCAACTCTCGGTTGTCTGCATAACCGTCGGCATTATTTTTGGTATGGTGTTGGGGGTGCTGAGGGTATATTCCAGCAAATTCGTCTATTGGATGGTAACCGCCTATGTGGAATTTTTAAGGGGAACCCCCTGTCTTCTCCAGCTCTTTTTTATCTATTACGGGCTGGGGGACATGGGGCTGCTTTTAAAACCCATACTTGCCGCAGGCCTCGCCCTTGGCATCAACACCTCTGTTTATCAGGCCGAATATTTCAGGGGGGCTATCCAGTCCATCAAGCCCGGTCAGATGGTTGCCGCAAGGGCCATGGGGCTTGGTAAATGGCAATCGGTGCGGTACGTAATCCTACCCCAGGCGCTGAGGCTTGTGATCCCCTCCTCCTCAAACGAGATCATTTACATGTTTAAATACACCTCGGTGGCCTTTGCCGTTGGCGTTCCAGAACTCCTGGCCCAGGCCGACCTTACCGGCTCCATGAATTATCGATACTTTGAATCCTATGTGGTTGCGGCCATTATTTACACCCTCATGGTGTTTTTTGTGGCTAAAATCATCTCCATCATCGAAAAAAAGGCCTATGTTCCAGGGCTGCAGCTGGCGCAGTAGTTATGACAAAGCAAATGACAAGTTTCGATGAAATTGAAAAAAAAACTCCCAGAGTGGAGATTGATCTTAAAAAGATACATGGGAACACAAAACGGTTAAAATCCTTTTTTGACCAAAAGGGCATCTCCATGATGTGCGTGACCAAAGGCGTCCTTGGAAGCCCGCCAATTGCCAGGGCAATGGTGGAAGCAGGAGTTAAGCTGCTTGCAGATTCAAGGATTGAGAACCTTAAAAGGATAAGAGATGCCGGGATTGGCGCCTCACTTGCCCTGATCAGAACCCCTTCCATGGGTAAGATAAAAGATGTGGTAAAGTATGCAGACATAAGCGTTAATTCAGAAATCTCTGTTATTGAAAGACTCTCCCTGGAGGCAAGGGATCAAAACAAAATCCACGGTATAATTTTAATGGTGGATCTCGGGGATTTGAGGGAGGGCATTCTTCCCCGGGATCTGGAGCAGACTCTTTTAAAGATCATGCCCTTAACCGGGGTTAAAATCCTCGGCATCGGCACCAACCTTGGATGCATCGGAGGAATTCTTCCGGACCAGGCGAAGATGGATCAACTCTCAAGCATCGCAAAGGATCTTGAACAGAGGTTTAACATTCATTTTAATATTGTTTCAGGGGGGAATTCTGCCAATTACAATTGGGTGAAATCAACCGACAAAATCGGCAGGATCAACAATTTGAGGATCGGTGAGATGATCCTTACCGGGCGTGAAACCGTTGGTTACGCCAGGGTTGAATTCCTTGAGACAGACACCATATCCCTTGTTGCCCAGGTGATCGAGGTAAAAGAAAAAGAGTCGCTGCCAAGGGGAACCATGACCACAGATGCCTTTGGAAATACCCCTAGCTTTGTCGACAGGGGAACCATAACAAGGGCAATTGTGGAAATCGGCCGCCAGGATGTGCTCATCAGCGGGTTGACTCCCATGGGGGATATGGAAGTTTTGGGTGCAAGCAGCGATCACATTGTAATGGATCTAAAAAAAATGAACCTTCAGGTGGGCGATGAAATCCGCTTCCATATGGACTATGGGGCACTACTTTCAGCAATGACCTCACCGTACATTCAAAAAGTATATCTAAACAAAAACAGATGGATTTAAAAATTAAAGTATCAAACAAACAGGATAAATAAAATGGATTATCTTGAAATAGAACGAAACCTCGGCGCAAACAACTACAAACCGCTGGATGTGGTATTGACCCGGGGAAAAGGCATATGGGTCTGGGATGTGGATGGCAAACGCTACATGGATTGCCTCGCCGCCTATTCCGCCGTGAACCAGGGCCATTGTCACCCTGAGATTGTCAAGGCCTTGACCGAACAGGCAAAAAAGCTTTCCCTGACATCAAGGGCCTTTAGAAATGATCAACTGGGGCCTTTTTACCAGGAGCTTTGTGAACTGACCCACTCCCATAAGGTTTTGCCCATGAACAGCGGTGCCGAGGCCGTTGAAACCGCCATAAAAACCGTTCGGAAATGGGGTTACAAGACCAGGGGAATTGCCGACAACAAGGCCGAGATCATCGTGTGCGACAACAACTTCCACGGCAGAACCATCACCATCATAAGCTTTAGCTCTGACAGGGGGGCAAAGGATGGATTCGGCCCCTTCACACCTGGGTTCAAGAGCATCCCCTTTGGCGATGCACAGGCTTTAAGAAACGCCATTACCGAAAACACCATCGCATTTATGGTTGAACCCATCCAGGGGGAGGCTGGGGTTGTCATTCCGCAAAAGGGTTACCTGAAAGAGGTAAGAGAGATCTGCACGGAAAATAATGTGGTTCTTATTCTGGACGAAATCCAGACGGGTCTTGGCCGTACGGGAAAATTACTTGCCGAAGAGCACGAGGGAATTGAAGCGGATATGACCCTCATAGGCAAGGCACTGTCCGGCGGACTCTACCCTGTTTCTGCGGTGCTTTCCAACACCGAGATCATGGACGTTCTAAACCCCGGGGAACATGGAAGCACCTTTGGCGGCAACCCCCTGGCCTGTGCAGTTGCAAGGGCGGCCCTGAAGGTTCTTGTGAAGGAAGGCATGATCGAAAATTCAGCCGTCATGGGCGACTATTTCCTGGAGGGACTAAAAACGCTTAAGAATCCATGGATAAAAGAGGTTCGGGGCAGAGGCTTGATGATAGGGCTTGAATTTGTTCCAGGCAGGACAAGTGCGAGGAGATACTGTGAACAGCTGAAGGACAAGGGCCTCCTATGCAAGGAGACCCACGAGAATATCATCAGGTTTGCGCCTCCCCTTGTGGTGACAAGGGAAGATATTGACTTTGCCCTTGGGATCATTCACGATGTTATTGGTTAGGTTAGGCGTTGTCTGACCCTGCTCTCAGGCAGGGCCAGACCATGTTATATTAATTGCTTAACGGGAAAGACCTGTGCTGAAAACCGTCATAAATGGGCGACATGCTGAAATAATTTGGATCAAACACGGGGTGTCCCTGGGCATCCATCAAAATTGTTCCAGACTGACCCAGGGGGAGCATGCTTTCAACTCTGACCTGACCCTGGGCTCCCATTTCCACACAATGGGCATAGGTGGATCTGGAAGAGGTTGGAAGAGCATGGACCTGTCCGATCATTTCATGGGTATAGGTGATCTGCCCTCTCTCTCCAATTCCCCAGGGTTGGGATCCCAGGGTGGCAAGGGTGTTATCAAGGGCGGTGAGAATGATCCCATGGGCCGTCTGCGGGGCGGATCCATCGGTTTTATTCTGAAACCAGTTGTATAAATTTGTGATACGGGTCTCATACCCTGCAAGGCCGTGGAGAAGAACATTAAACAGTACGATCCTGTTCTGATCAGCGCCAAGCTCATCTTCAAAGGTTAATTTAAGCACCTCACTTATCCACTGATTCATGAATATCCAGGCATCAGAACGGTCTGTACCAAAGGCCCAGTTCCCTGGTCCGCCGTCTACAAAATGGCCGTCCCAGTTCTCCAACAGGGCAATGATATTATTCCGGGCAATGGTCGGGGCAGATGCCACGGCTGCCATAAAGTCTGACCGGACATATTTCCAGGGATTTCCCCCATCACCGTATGTGTCATTGCCCGAGGCAAGAAATTCCGTTCGGATAGAATCGGTGGTGGCAATGTATAGGGCCAGATCCCTGACCTCCTCAAATGTCAGATTATCATGGGTTGACAGGTAGTCTTCAAGGACATGGGCCCGGTGAAAAGGACCAAAAAAATAAGAGGGGTTGTTTGCAGCATTCCCATAGACCGGACTGGCTTTGCTGTTCCATCCGCTATAAAATCCCCTGGCTGCATTGCGATCCGTGGAGATAGCCTTGTACGTGACAGGTAGGGGCCATTCTGCCGAACCACCACCTGGCTGGGGAAACCTTGTGTCAACACCCGGTGCGCGGACAGGGTCATACCCTGACATCCAGTAGGCAATGTTTCCGTCCCTGTCTGCATAGCAATAGTGCTGGGAAAGGGTAACCTGGTCGATGGCCTTGCCGAATTGATCCATGCTCTGGGCACGGGCAAGATCCAGATATGCCTTAATAACCTGGAATTCCTTTCCCCAGTGGGAATATTTCCATGAAATAACGGGATCACTGTTGATAACCGGCCCATGGGGGGTTCGGTACACCGGAAGTGTGACATCCTCTTGACCTGCGACCTTTATAATTTCTGTTCTATTAAGAGACATATTAGATGGATCATCCAGAAAATAATCAAGGGTGTGGGCATGGCCCACCTGCATGGACCAGGCATGGTGGGGAGTTCTGCCGATGACAATTGCCGGCATGCCTGGAATGGTCATCCCGGATATATTCAACCCACCGGCATTGATAGACCCTTCAGTCACAATGGATGGAACTGAAAAATCAAAGGCATGGTCCATTTGAGGGCCTGAATAAAGAATGGGATTACCCGATTTTGTTTTATTTCCAGCCACGACCCAGGCATAGCTCCCCATTTTGACGTAGGCGTTTATTTTTTTCAAATTGGCTGCAATCTCCTGATTTTTCTGTCTCATTCTTTGAGATATTTTTTGAAAATCATAGCCATTTAATGCCGTAATCTTTTTAAAATCGGCCTGGAAAGGAAGCTTTAACTGATTTTTTGCCTTCATGGGCAGATTGTTTTTTTTAACCTGGGAGAGCGTAAGATCACCCTGTATGTAAGTAACTGCATCGGGATCATTGGTCCACCTTAAGTCCTGAAACATCATCTGATAAGATTGGGGAAATTTTGCACCAAGTTCCTGAAAAAGGGCAAAGTTGTCAATCTGTGCCTGACCGGTTGCTTCGCCGTCAAAAAAACGGAGCATGTTAACGGCCCAGCCAAGAACATCCACAACTGTCCAGTCTGCCGGGACAAAATCAATGCCAAGGGATGCGCCTAAAGCCTTGAATTCAAAGGGTAGAAGGCTCCGGTCTGCCCTGACCTCTGCTATTCGTCGGTTAAATCCGGCCACATATCCGTTAATGGTGTCCTTTGATTCCTGGTCCAGGGCGTTAAACCCATCCATAAACTCCTGAAGAGAATAACCCGTTGTCCGGACTTTAATATCAGAGGCGAGCTGGCTGGGACCAAAGATTTCAGACAGGGTACCTTTGCCCATACGCCGGTATTTTTCTGCCTGCCAGAGCCTGTCGGTTGCCACAGCATAACCCATGGCTTTAAACACATCGTACAGGGGGGCAGTTTCGTCACCGTTAATAAACCAGACCCCCTTATCATCCCGTTCAGTTTCAATAGGATTCAAGGTGTTTTTTATGCCGGTAACCCAGTTTAAGGCATGGGCCTGGCTGGTTATTAATACCATAATCATAAAAAGGGCGGAAAGAATTAAAGGACAGAAAAAGCCTTTTTGTGGATTTTGATTCATCTTGTTCTCCTTTTACTCGATCATCAAATTTCATGAATTAAAGGTCTGTGGCTGTTGGATAAATCGGTCTAAAAATAGATGGAAACGCCCACAGATAATGGAAGGCTCCAGTTGGCATCCGAATCAGAGAACGGCCTAAGAGATGCAGAAGGAGAATCCATATATCTCGCCTTTATTTCCAAAAAAAATCCCAGAGAATTCCTACGATATTCTGCACCGACACCGAAATCAAACATGGGTTCCCATGAGCTGTCCCAATATTCAATTGAGGTGCCAAGGTATGAGATATCCACGGAATCCAGACTGACCATTCCAACATCCCCCCTCAGGTAGGGAATCCATCCGGACCTGGCAGCGGTAAATTGATATATCGCACCAACATAGACCGGCATGGCTTTAAAATCATCAAAGGATATGTCGTTGTATGTTTCTCCTGAATGGGATTCATATCCCAGGCCAAGTAAAAGGGAGAATTTTTCATTCAGTCGATATACACCTTCAACCGATAATCCCAGACCCATATCAAAGGCATCATCATACCCGGGCGCATTGTCTCCTTCACCTGCATCCCCTGAAAGACTCGGTACGCCGTATCCGGATAATCGTAAGGAAAAAGGACTCTCCCCCGCATGTAACGGGGAAACCCATATCCCCAGCCCAAACAAGACCACCATCAAGGTACAAATTTCCTTTTTCATACATCCTCCTTGTGATTTAAATTAATCCTTTATATGAAACTCCCACCGAAACGTTGGTATTGGCGGCGTTTCAATGTTCGTTGTGGCCGGATGCCATCTCTCGCTCCGGCCGTGCCGGTTATATGAAACTCCCGCCGAGCTGGCCGCCACAAAGGGCGACCGCAAGGGATCGCCCCTACACTGGCCTCGGTTTATTCTATCGAGTTTCCTAGTTCGTTGTGTCCGTAAGGACATGTAGATTATATGAATCGCAGATTTAATAACTTGAACGAAATAGCTGATTGCTCTTAAAAAGGGTGGCCCGGCAATGGAAGATTTAAGCTTAAGGGTGGTCCAGCCCCAACCCGGCAATTATGATCAAGCCCTATAAAATTAACTATATCAGTCACAATTTTTTTTCAATAGAAATAAAACACTAAACAGAGTAAAATATCGATCAAAACCGAACAGGCCAAGATTTTTACTTAAGTAAACAAGGAACAGAGATGACACCGGAAACCATTCTGATGGTTGACCTCGTCGACGAGGAGGAGGAGTTGCTCATCCAGCGGTTGACCCGTTCCTTTGAGATCAATGTGGTGTCTGTGAAGCAGTTCAAACCCGGAAATGGCAACCCATTGATCCATGGTGAGGAGATCTGTCTTGTAATTCTTCACTCTGGTCATGATCACACAGCGACCATTGCCAAGATCCATTCCATAAAAAAGGCCCTGACAATTCCGGTTCCCCTGCTTTTGATTGCACCTGAACCTCAGCTGCCCTTTATTAATAAATTCACAAGGGCAGGTGCGGATGATTATATCATAACACCCCTTGATCAGGACAGCTTTGCCCTGCGGTTTTATGTGCTGCTTGAATGTGGTCAGGCCATCTTGCAGACCCGCCAGGAGGACAAAGACGGCAACTACGACAGGCAAGACAGGGGCAAAGAAGCTGGCAGGGATGCCTGGCAGATAATCATGAAATATATCAGGGAAGGGGTAAGTTTTTTTACCCCAAAATCTCAACTTGCCATTTGGGACAGACACCCCATTTCCAACCGCTGGATACCAGTGAAAAAGATAGCCACAGGCGGAGACGCTGTGATCTGGCTTGTACAGGATCAAAAAACAGAAAAAAAAGCAGTTGCCAAAATCCCCCACTCCCCGGAGATGAACGTCAATGCCCTTCGTTCCGCAGCCGTCCTCAAGCGCCTTATTTACCATCCCAATATTGTTCATCTCATTGAGGTGGTCAAGGAGAACAACAGGTTCATTCTGATCCAGGAGTATGTACAAGGCGTGACCCTGGGCGAACTTCTGACAACTCTTCCATCGCCTCGAAAAAAAGAGGCCCTTTTTTTGCAGCTTCTTTCGGTAATTGCCTATGCCCATGACCACGGGATAATGCACAGGGACATTAAACCCGACAATATCATGGTAAGATCAGACGGCAGGTTAAAACTGCTCGATTTCGGCAGTGCAAAGAAGACCGCCTGGAAGGAACCGGGAAATAAGCCCCAGGGCACCCTGAACTTTATGCCGCCCGAACAGTTTGAAGGAAAGGCCTGTCTTGCAAGCGATGTGTGGGCACTTGGGATCATCCTCTACCTCTTCACGGTCAACCGCCTGCCCTTTTACCAGGACAACAGCTTTTTCCCCATGGATGTTGAAATAAATATAAAAGTGACACCCCCCGGAAAAATCATGCCGGAAGTCCCGGCTCAACTGGAACAGGTTATCATGACCTGCCTTGAGAAGGATACAGGGAGCCGCTACAGGGACGCAACCGCCCTTAGAAACGACCTGCTGGGAAGGCTGCCAGGTTTTGGAAACGGGCAACAGATCCCCTATCAACCTTCTGTACTGATGCAATAATCTTAACTGTCTATATTCTATAGTATAAACTTTAATTTAATTTGGATTGGATTGGTCATGAAAGCAACAGCTAAAGACCTTACACTTCTCCAAAAAAATAGGGCCGATTCAGGTCAGCCCTATTTCTTTTTTTCATCCCCGATTACTCTTCAAAAAAATCACCAACAATGGGACGCTCCCTGTCTATGGTAAAATATACAAGAAATCTATCTCCATCGGTTGTCGTATTTTGATCCCTTCGTTGCAGGGATGCAATCAGCTCAGGGTTTTTTTCCTCTTTTGTCATGGTAAGGTAAAGCCTCTTCCCATTAAAGCCTTTTCCCTGTTCAATAAATAGATAAACAGCCCTTGGATTGGATTGAAGGTTGGCGTGGGAGAGCCGGTCCCTCATGATAAAAGCCAGGGACCTGTCTTCAATTAAATGGGGACGAGAATAAACGGCTGCGTCGACATTGCCGGTATTGTCGGCGGTTGAAAGTATACCGGTTCCGGAGATGTTCTTGAAATAATCTTTTAAATCCATTGTATAATTCCCTTTTAGCGTTAGCACCTGAAAACCTGAAGCTTGCAATTTTCAGGTGAGAGTGAGTTTCTGACTGAACAATCATAAAACAATAACCCTTGAATTCAGAATTACAATGCAAAAAAAAGGGGAGTCCATTGATCGTCAATTAGGGGGGCAATGCTCACCTACCCAGGGAAAGACGCAAAGCCAATGCCTCGGGAAGCCCTGCAGATATTATCTTTTTTGCGGCCCGTTCATGGTCATAGGCCACCCTGTGAAATTCAACTACCCGTCGCTCGGTGTCGTAAATAAGGTAGGAGGCCCGGGGATCTCCATCCCTTGGCTGGCCGATGCTGCCACAGTTGAATATCTGACGGTTGACCCTTGCCACAGGCACCACAGATCGGTTTTCTGGTTTGCGAATATAGACGCAAAGAAAATTTTTGCGGGTAATCACGGCTGGCGAATGGGTGTGGCCGGCAAAGAGAATTTTGGCCCGGGTCAAAAAAAAGGTTCGGGAGATCAACGCTTTTTTTGAGATATAGTACCAGTCTGAAACCCCGCAGGGGTTGGCATGGCAGAAGAACAGATCACCTGTTTTAATACTCTCCTTCAAGCCTTTCAGGAAAACACGGCTTTCAGGGGAGAGACGCATCCTTGTCCATGACATGGCCTGGGCCGCATTCAGGCCCATCCTGTGGCCCCCTCCGGTCACGGCATTGTCGTGGTTGCCGACAATAAACCGAATCTCCGGCATGGTTTGCACAAGGCTGATGCAGGAGTTGGGGTTGGCCCCATACCCCACGATATCGCCAAGGCAGATATAGCGGTTGATCCGCCGGACTGCAGCGTGCTCAATAAATGCCTCAAGCGCTTCCACATTGGAATGAATGTCCGAAAATACGGCGATTCTCATGGCGTTGTCTTATTTTAAATGATTGAACTGCTATTAAAAACAATAAACCCCAGCCCTGGTTTATGTCAAGCGGAAGATTTTTTGAGTCACAAAGCCCTTTGGACCACGGATTAAAATCTGAAACTTGCAATTTTCAGATAAAAAGGCGATAAAGAAAGCCACCCTTAACAAAATATTGAAATTAAGAACCGTAGATTAAATAAAAGGACTATCCATGCTAAAAATCTATTCTGCCAGTTGGTGTCCCCATTGCACAAAGACTGTTGAATATTTGAAAAAAAACAAAATCGAATTTAAATATATTGAGATAGAGAAACAACCCGACGAAGCGGTTAAAAAGGTCATCCAAGTGAACGGGGGCGACGACTGGGTCGTTCCCACCCTTGAATTTAACGGCAAATGGCGACCGGGCAAGATCTATAACGAGTTTGAGCTCTACTTTGATTTAAAGGAGATGGGCGTCATCGGACAGGCGGAGAAAGAAGAGCCTGCCCCCGGGATGTGAAAGAGATTCCCTGCTGATTCTATGTGCCTATCATTATTGTCTCGACAATGGACGGATTTACCGCTGTTTCAGCGGTCCATTCCACAATGAAATTAGCACCTGAACCGCCGATCCGGTCATTCTCGGAAACAATAACACCCGGTAAAAGATAAAGTGCCTTGATAAAGTCATAAGAACAGAAACGGTTTCAACACCCTTTCTCTATATACTAAAATGACTATAACTATGTAAAAAATATAATGAAAAACATGTAATGATTTTCACACACTCCCTTTTACTTAGACCTTATGCGGTTTAAACTGATGGCATGGATATTGCTTTATTAGTCTTTTTCAAAGGTTAAAACCTCCGCCTTTAGGCGGATAGATTTATCACTCCCTTATGATAGTTGTAGAACACTTTGATGGAGGTGTTTATGGATTATCGATATGGGAGTCACACTGTTTTTAATATTGAGTATCATTTTGTCTGGGTGACCAAATATCGTTACCAGGTACTTACAGGTGATGTAGCCCTTAGAGTTAGGGAGTTGGTTCGGCAAACGTGTGAACATTTTGAAATAAGAATCATCAAGGGAGTAGTCAGCAAAGATCATGTTCACATATTTGTGTCTGCTCCACCAACAATGGCACCCAGTGAAATAATGCGCAGGATAAAAGGGAGAACGGCCAGCAAACTGTTTGAAGAGTTTCCAGTATTGAAGAAACGATATTGGGGGAGGCATTTTGGGGCTCGTGGTTATTTTTGTGTAAGTTCTGGTAAAATAACTGAGGATATGATCATAAATTATCTTGAGCATCATTTTGAACCTCGCAAAAATGATAATTTTAAAACGGAGTATTAATCAACGGGTCTGAGACCCGTATCCGCACTTTCAGTGCTTGATTCAAACCCACCGACTTTAGTCGGTGTGTAGTTTAGTTTATATCCATAGTTAATTTCAATTAAATCTCAAACATTGAAATGGACTATTTTGCTACAACTTTTTATAGGAGAATACTTATGATGAAGAAAACTGTTGGAATTTTGATTGGAATGTTTTTATTGTGCGGAGTAGCAAATGCTACAACGATTACCAGGACTTCTTTAACCAGTAAAGGTCTTTTACCAGCAGGTGTAACAGAAATTGGCGGAATAGTGCTTGATTTGGTTGGATCAAATGGAGCAAGAGTTGTATCGCAATTAGCTGCGTCCAGCCTCTATGTAGGATTTTTTACTACAAATCCTGGTACTATCGGTACCCAAACGGGTTTCGATGCATCAGTTATGAGTGCTTTGGGTGGTGGAATAAACGAGGCAGCAGTTCGTCTAACTTTATTTGATGGAGATACTGCTTCCGGTAATTTTGATTGGAATATGAATACATTGCAGTTAAATGGGACTGACTTTGGTAATTTTTCTGATGTTTTTACCGACAGAACGGACAGCAGTGGTTTAACTAGTTATGCAACAGAATACGGTTTCCAAGACAATGCGTTAAACACTGGGTTCTTTTACTCTAACGAGGCAACAATCTTGAGCAGTCTTTATAATAGTTTGTTGAACACTAACGAGCTTATATACTCACTATTAGATGTTGATCCTTATGACAATTATTTTGATTTTACCGATGGGGTAGACGGAAGTTTGATAGATGTCGGAACCGGTCCTGTTGTAACTCCACCAAGTAATCCCATCCCAGAACCAGCCACAATGCTCCTCTTTGGTATTGGCCTTCTCGGTCTTGCAGGAGTAAACAGAAAAAAACAGTAATAAGATTATCGAACAATTAAAAGGGCAGGGTCATTAAGTTGGCTCTGCCCTTTTAAATGGATTTAACACCCGCCGCCGCTGGCCGGATCGAAGCAAGCTTATGGCAAATATCCAGACCCTATATTTTTCCAGGCCCAGATTTACGCCGATAATGGACTGTGCCCAAAAGAAACGCCAGGAAAAAATAGCACAGGGCCATTAGATAAAATCCGGTGGAGGTTTTCAATACCCTGCCAGCTGATCCAAGAAAAGGAGGGGCCAGGAAATATCCAATCCCCCACAAAAGGTAAAAGGTGCCGGACACGGTTCCCTTGAGCGAATCACCCACCCGGTCGTTTAACCATGCAAGGGCAGACACGCAAAAGACTCCAAGCCCGAAACTTGCAGCAAAAAGCCATGCGTAGAGCGCCCATGTCTGTTGCCTGCCGGAAAACATCGAAACCCCGAGGGCGACCGCCATCAAACCAGAAACCATTGTCTTCCAGGACCCGTGCCTGTCGGATATGGGGCCGGTGATGGCCTGGGAAAGGCTTATGGCAACGTAAAAAAGCATGAAAAACCATCCGACCTCCGTGGGCGAAAACCCAGCATCCTGGATCAAAAAACCTGGCAAAACAGTTATAAAGATGCCATAACCCGCCCCGTAAAGAATGATCCCGCCGAACACCACAAGGGTCAAAGGATCCTTGAAAAGAGCCATCAACGCCTCTCGATCTATGCTGCCCTGGCTTTCTAATGCAGCCTTCCGAACGGGCTCCCTGACCCCAACAAGGATGAAGAAAAACCCCAGAGCTCCTGTCAGGGCAAACAGGAGGAAAGATTCGTTGTTCAGCCAAAATGCCGTCACAAGAATAGCAGCGGCGCTTCCCCCTGTCAGGCCAAGATGTATGGAGGCATTGTAGAACCCGATAACCTTGCCCTTTGAGCCTGGATAAAGAATGGACAAAAGGGCGGGGGCAAGGGCCCACATAGGCGCCTCCCCAATACCCTGGAGCATTCGTCCTAAAAAGATCATCTTCGGGGTATCTGAAAAGCAGTAGAAGAGCCCGGATGCCGCACAGATAAAATAACCTGCCAGGAGGAACCTTTTAAAACCGAACCGGTCTGCTAGTCGCCCCATGGGAAACTGAAGCAGCACAAACGACACGGCAAAGGCCGATGCCAGATAACCCACAGACTGTAAAGAACCGTTAAGGGCGATGATTTTGCGAGGCAACAGCGGGACGATCATGCCTACACCGAACATGAAGAAAAAGATTGCCAGGTTGAGGGCAGCAGCGGATCTATGCTTTGCCATGATGCTTTTCCCAGGTATTGCCGACACCCCAGCCATGATCTGCTCTATACAACAACCACATCCTCCCTGATAAAGGAAAGGGATTCAAGACCATTTGCCGTGACAATCAGGGTGTTTTCGATTCCCACCACGCCCCTGCCCGGCAGGACTACCTTGGGCTCCATGGCGATCACCATGTTGGGTTTGAGGGTAAGTGTCTGACCCTTTGCAATAAAGGGGAACTCGTCAAGCTCAAGCCCGATCCCGTGGCCGGTAAACCGTATTCTTCGATCCCCTACCCCCATGAAGTTATCTGCATATCCCCGATCTCTGGCCGCTGCAATCATGATCTCGTAGAGATCGCCTGCCGCAACACCGGGCAGACCTTCCCTCCTAGCTGTTTCCTGGATTTCCAGCATGGCGTCATGGGCCTTGAGCAGGTCGTCGGGGAGTTTGCCGATGGAAAAGATCCTGGCATGGTCGGACATGTACCCATCAAGGGCAAACACATAATCAACGAGGATCGGCTCATTGCGACCGATTTTCCTATGCCCCGCCCCCTGGCCGGTTGCGGGCGAGGTACCTGTCCCGCCGGTGGGCGAGGAGAGATAGCTTGGAACTCCACCCGAAGCACCGCTCAAGAGATGACCATAAAAAAGCTCGCTGCCCCACAACCTCATCTTTACAAGGCCCTGGTGTCCGAGGCTTCTTGCGTAGGCTTCAAGCTCGCCTGCAAGGCAAACTTCGGTTTTTCCCTCCTCCAGGAGCTCGGGCACCCGGGCGGCAAGCCTGTCTGACATGGCTGCGGCCCGGCGGATCATGGCGATCTCGTAGGGTGATTTTACGGCCCTGACAGTTCTGATCTCCGTGGAGATGTCGACAATATCGGCCTTGTCAAAGATCGAACGATACTGAAAAAAAAGATTTGCGGGAAGGACATCCAGCTCCATGCCAAGGGTGGCGGGTTTTCTGTAACCAAACTCTTCAAGCAGGGCCGGGATCTTCTTCGGGCTGACAAGGTCGACGATCCTTTCAAGGGAGGATTCAGCCCTGGCCCTGGAAAAATCCTTGAATATCATCAAAAGCGGCTGACCCTGGCTTGGGACATAGAGCCAGCCCTGCTGATTGGTGCCGGCGAGATAGAAAAAATCAGACTTCTGGATGATGATTGCAGCATCAACACCCCTTTGATCGAGGAGACTCTGAAACGCCGCAATCCTGGGTTTCAATTCCGCCTCTGGAACTCCCCTTGTGTATTCAACCATGTCATCTCCATTGGCAAGAAACTTGAGACAAGAGACAAAATTCAGTCCTGATTCAAGTTTCATACTTCGTTGTGTCCGTGAGGACATGTGGGTTTTTTATATGAAATTTACTTCGATTGGATAATCAATAATCGTAAAAACCCTTGCCCGTCTTCCTGCCAAGCCAGCCCGCCTCCACGTATTTTCTGAGAAGGGGACAGGGCCGGTACTTGGAATCCTTGAACCCGTCGTACAGGGTCTCCATGATGGCAAGACAGGTGTCAAGCCCGATGAGATCGGCCAGGGCCAGGGGTCCCATGGGATGATTCATGCCAAGCTTCATGACCGTATCAATGTCCTCAACCTTACCCACGCCCTGGTAAACGCAGAACACAGCCTCGTTGATCATGGGCATCAGAATTCTGTTGGCTATAAAGCCCGGATAGTCGTTGGCCTCGGCCGGTGTCTTGCCGAATTTTTCGGAAAGTGCCCAGGTGGCCTGAAAAGTCTCTTCGGACGTGGGCAGCCCCCTTATAACCTCCACAAGCTTCATCACGGGAACGGGATTCATGAAGTGCATGCCGATCACCCTGTCCGGCCGCTTGGTCCGGGCCGCTATTCTGCCGATGGGGATGGACGAGGTGTTGGTGGAAAGTATGGTATGGGGCTTGCAGTAGCTATCTAGGTCTTCAAAGATCTTGAATTTTAAATCCTGTCTTTCAACGGCCGCCTCCACCACAAAATCGACAGCCTTCATATCACCCAGATCTGTCGTTGTTGTGATCCTTCCCAGGATGGCGTCCCGCTCTTTCCCATCAAGCCGTCCCTTTGACACACTCCGGTCAAGATTTTTGGTGATGGTTGCAATGCCCCTGTCGCAGAACTCCTGTTTAATGTCGCTCATCAGAACCTTGAGGCCGCTTGCCGCAGCCACCTGGGCGATGCCGTTGCCCATCTGGCCGGATCCGATGACGCCAAATTGCTCAATATCCATGATATCTCCTTTTATCGATTAATAACCATTGCCACGGCCTCGCCGCCGCCAAGGCAGAGGGATGCAAGACCAGTCTTTAAGTCCCGGCGCTGCATCTCATATATCAGCGTGGTCAAGACCCTTGCCCCGCTTGCACCGATGGGATGGCCCAATGCCACTGACCCGCCGTTGACGTTCACCTTTTCAGGATCAAGACCAAGCACCTTGTTAATGGCCGCTGAGCTGCCGCTGAAAGCCTCGTTGATCTCAAACAGATCCACATCCTGGATGGTGATCCCCTGCTTGTCAAGCACCTTTGGGATGGCATAAATAGGTGCCATGAGAACGTACTTCATGTCAATGGCAAAGGAGGCCTGGGCACCTATTTCCGCAAGGATGGTGCAGCCAAGCTCCCTGGCCTTTTCCTCGCTCATCACCACCACTGCCGATGCCCCGTCGCTGATTATAGATGCGTTGCCGGCCGTTCCGAAACCATCTTTTTTAAAGGCGGACTTCATTTTAGAGAGGGCCTCATAGCTCGTCTCCTTAGGGCACTCGTCCGTGTCAAAGAGCTTTGGATCTCCCTTTCTCTGGGGAATTAAAATGGGGGCTATCTCATCCACAAACCTGCCCGCCTTAACTGCCTCACACGCCCTGCGGTAGGATTGTTCGGCAAAAAGGTCCTGATCTTCCCGGGTCACCTCCCAGCGTTCAGAGCAAAGTTCGTTGGAAATGCCCATGTGAAAATCGTTCACAACGTCCCATAGCCCGTCATGGACCATGTGGTCCTGGATGGTGCCGGGTCCCATGCGATGGCCCCATCTGGCCTTTTCCATGTAATAGGGGGCCATGCTCATGTTTTCCATGCCCCCCGCAACCACAACATCGGCATCCGAGCATTTGATGGCCTGGGCTGCAAGCATCACGGCCTTTAACGAAGAACCGCAAACCTTGTTTATGGTGATGGCCTCAACCTCCCAGGGAAGCCCCGCCTTGACAACGGCCTGCTTGCCTGGGTTCTGACCATATCCGCAGGGCAGGACCATTCCCATGATGCACTCGTCAATGGCTTCTTTATCGATCCCGGCCCGCTCTACGGCCGCCTTTATGGCATGGGCACCCAGATCTGTGGCCCCTATTTTGCTCAAAGAGCCGCCAAAGCTGCCGAGCGGGGTCCTTACCGCACTTACAATCACTGCCTTTTTCATACGCATTCTCCCGGGGATGAATTGTTAGCTTTAAGCTGTTAGCTATTAGCTGTTAGCCTTTGCCTGTTAGTTTTTGACTGTTGGTTGTTAGGGCATTAATTTATCAGCCGTTAGTAGCCATCAGCTTTTAACTTACGACTAACTGCTAACAGCTAAATGCTAACAGCTGACAGCTGCCCTTACATATTCCGCCGATACTTACCCCCAACATCAAAAAGAGCCTGGGTAATGGTTCCGAGGGAACAGCACTTGACCGTCTCCATTAGTTCGGCAAAAACGTTACCGCCCTCAAGGGCCGTCTTCTGCAGTTTCACAATTGCATCCGAGGCGCCCTTGCCATGCTGTTCCTTAAAGGCTGCAAGGCGCTTGAGCTGATCGTCCTTCTGCTCGTTGGTGGCCCTGGAAAGTTCCAGGCAGGACATGATCTCATCGTAGTCTGCGTCCGGGTCCTGGAAGGTGTTGACCCCCACAATGGGAAGGTCACCCGAATGTTTTCTAAGCTCATAGTACATGGATTCTTCCTGGATCTTACCCCGCTGATACCCCGACTCCATGGCGCCGAGCACCCCGCCCCTTTCCGTGATGCTGTCAAAGGCCTCCAAAACGGCCTCTTCCACAAGATCAGTCAGCTCGTCCACGATGAAGCTGCCCTGGAGGGGATTTTCGTTCTTTGCAAGACCCCACTCCCGGTTGATGATGAGCTGGATGGCAAGGGCGCGCCGCACGGACTCGCCGGACGGGGTGGTGATGGCCTCGTCAAAGGCGTTGGTGTGGAGGCTGTTGCAGTTGTCGTACACCGCGCACAGGGCCTGGAGGGTAGTCCGGATATCGTTGAACTGGATGTCCTGGGCGTGCAGCGATCGCCCCGAGGTCTGGATGTGGTACTTGAGCTTTTGGGAACCCTCCTTACCCTTGTAGAGGTAACGCATGGCAACGGACCAGATCCTTCTCGCCACCCTTCCCATGACCGTGTATTCGGGTTCCATGCCGTTGGAAAAGAAAAATGACAACGACGGGGCAAAGCTGTCGATATCCATGCCCCGGGAGAGATAGTACTCCACATAGGTGAACCCGTTGGCCAGGGTCAGGGCAAGCTGGGTAATGGGATTGGCGCCTGCCTCTGCGATGTGATAGCCGGAGATGGAGACCGAGTAGAAATTTCCCACGGAGTTGTCTATGAAATACTGCTGGATATCTCCCATCATCTTTAAAGCAAACTCGATGGAGAAGATGCAGGTGTTCTGGCCCTGGTCCTCTTTTAAGATGTCGGCCTGGACCGTTCCCCTGACCGTTGAAATTGCGTATTGACGGACCTCGGCAGCCTCGGACGGGGAGGGTTCCCTGCCCTTTTCCCTACGGAACTTATCCATCTGCTGGTCAATGGCCGTGTTCATGAACATTGCTAACATCATGGGGGCCGGTCCGTTGATGGTCATGGAGACAGAGGTGTTTGGCGAACAAAGGTCAAACCCGCTGTAGAGGACCTTGACATCGTCAAGAGTGCAGATGCTCACCCCGGAGGTGCCGATCTTGCCGTAGATGTCGGGCCGGGTGTCAGGGTCCTGGCCGTAAAGGGTCACCGAATCAAAGGCCGTTGAGAGCCTCTTGGCAGGATAGTTTGACGATACCATCAGAAACCGTTTATTGGTATCGGCAGGACCGCCTTCGCCTGCAAACATCCTGGTGGGATCCTCGTCCACCCGCTTCAGGGGGAAGACACCGGCCGTGTAGGGGAAACTGCCCGGTACGTTCTCTTTTCTCATCCATTTAAAAAGTTCACCGGGATCCTTGTATTTTGGGATACATACCTTGGGAATTTTCGAATGACAGAGGGACACTGTTGAAAGGGGAAGGCGTATTTCCTTTCCCCTGACCGTGTAGGCAAGCTCATCCTGGTGGTAGGCCCTGTTTATTCCATCCCACTGGGAGATAAGATCGTCGGTCTCATGATCTATCTTTTCGCCTGCCTCCTCGATGGAGCGTTTGAAGATCTCCACCATGGCTCCGATATCGTCACCCCCTGCATCATCGGACAGGGCCTTTTTGATCTCTTTTTCCGTTTCCTCAAGATGCCATCGTTTTCGAAGGGCGTCTGCCTGCTCGTCGGTCTTCGTGTGATAGGCCCTGACGGTTTCCGCAATCTCGGATAGATAACGGGTCCTTTCCGACGGAATTATGATGGTTTTTGAGGTTGAGATCTTAGTGTCACTCCTCTCGATGCCAGATTCGTACACCACGCCCTTTTTACTGGCAAGAACATCCAGAATAGAATGGTAAAAGGCCGTTACCCCGTCGTCGTTAAACTTGGAGGCGATGGTTCCGAATACAGGGAGCTCTGCAGGGTTGATATCCCACGCCTTTCTGTTTCTCTGGACCTGTTTTCGAACATCCCGCAGGGCGTCTTCGCTGCCCCTTTTTTCAAACTTGTTGATCACTACGATATCGGCGTAGTCTAACATGTCTATCTTTTCAAGCTGGGACGGCGCACCGAATTCTGAGGTCATCACATACACGGAAAGATCCACAAGATCGATAATCCTGGAATCACCCTGGCCGATGCCTGCTGTTTCCACAAGGACGATGTCGTAACCTGCGGCCTTGACCACCTCGATGGCCTCGCTAAGGGAGGGCGGAAGTTCGGAGTGGGCCTCCCTTGTGGCAAGGGATCGCATGTAGACCCGTCCTGTCTCGATGGAATTCATGCGGATTCTATCTCCAAGGAGAGCACCCCCGGTCTTTCTCCTTGAGGGATCGCAGCTCAAAATGGCAATATTGACATCCTTCAGGTCCATGAGCATCCTGAGTACTATCTCATCGGTGAGGGACGATTTACCGGCACCGCCCGTCCCGGTAAGACCTATTACCGGCGGATTCCGATCGCCCCTGAGCTTGACGAGTTTTTCAAGAATTCCCCCAAGGGAACCGTCGCTTCGATTCTTGGCGTTCTGAACTGCGGTGATGAAGTTTGCCGTAACATACTTTTCGTCAACCGTAAGCCGTTCATAGTCAAGTCGTCCAAGATCCACCGTGGAAAAATCCATCTTTTGAATCTGGTCGTTGATGATACCCTGGAGACCGATTTTGGCACCATCATCCGGTGAATAGATCCGGGTGACGCCATAGTTGTGGAGCTCCTTCATCTCTTCAGGCACGATGACCCCGCCGCCGCCTCCAAATACCTTAATGTGGGAGGCGTCCTTCTCCCTCAGCAGATCCACCATGTACTTGAAGAATTCAACATGACCACCCTGGTAGCTTGAAACGGCAATACCCTGGGCATCCTCTTCGATGGCAGCCTCAACCACCTCCCTGGCCGACCGGTTGTGACCGATGTGAATCACCTCGACACCCGAGTCCTGGAGCATCCTTCGCATAATGTTGATGGATGCATCGTGACCATCAAAAAGAGAAGTAGCCGTAACGACCCGCACGGCATTTTCAGCCCTGTAAATGTCTGTTGTCTGCTCCATTTTATCTCCTTTTTGTATATTTGATCTGGGGGTCAAAACCCCTTACCCCATATCTTATTTAACTTTTAGCTCTTAGCTAACCGCTAACAGCTATTTATTTTTAGGCAAGTAAACGTCCAAGAACAAAATCAGTCTGATAGCCTATGTATTCGTCAAGGGTGAAGTGCCGCGCAAGATCCCAGCGTCTGAAAGCCCACATATGACCAAGAACAGAGATATTGTGGGCAAGCATGGTAACGGTTTCTGTCTGTATCAAAGGGAAATCGGCTTTGCCCGACAGTTTCTCTATCACCTGAATAAATATATCCGTAATCCTGAGTTCGTTTTCAAGGACCCGGGACTGCCATTTTTTGGGTAGGAACTGGGTTACCTGGTACATGAGAAGCACATGGTCGGACATGGAGTCACATACGATAAAATACTCCCGGATCACCTCAGCCAGGGTTTGTTTTCCCCTCACCTCACCTGAGATAGTCTCTCCCACGGCCCTTTCCACCTCTGCATGGATCGCCTCGCACACAAGATAGAGTACATCCTCCTTAGACCCCACATATTCGTACAGGCTCCCAATGGAAAACCCCGCAGCCTTTGCGATCATCCTGGTGGTGGTCTTGTGGTAGCCGTGCTCCACAAAGAGATGCACCGTTGAATCAACGATCTGACGCCTTCTTTCAAGCACAAGTTCAGGGTTTTTTATCTGGGTCGGGACTCCGACCTGGATTTCCCTTAATTTTATTGTCTCTCCTTTTTTCAAACTCTACTTCTCTCCTGTTAAATGTTAACACCATCAATGACCGGCCGGATTGAACGAGCGCTCGGTCATGTTTTCTGATACATGAGCCAGCCATTATTGTCAAGGTTAACAAAAAACATTTGACAAATCTGAATCATTAAATATAGTATCAGTTCACAAGTAGACTGAGCGCTCGTTCGGGGAGGGGTAACTCTTACATTTTCACACTCGAAACTGATGGAACAAAAAATTGACCAGCAAGGAATCAAAGCAGGGAACTCGATAACAGCAGACGGGAGCCAGCAGCCTGTTCTGTGGGAGTTTTTTATAACAGGCACGGCCGGAGCGAGGGAGGCATCCGGCCACAACGAATATTGAAACTCCGCTACCTATGGCGCTTCGAAGCGAGTTTCATATAAAACACCCATGTCCTGGCGGACACAACGAACGATGAAACTCGATAAAAGAAGCCGAGGCCAGTGTAGGGGCGATCCCTTGCGGTCGCCCTTTGTGGCGGCAAGCTCGGCGGGAGTTTCATATAAAAAAACAACCAAAAATGATAAGGAGGAGGCAGGGTGGATTTTGACCTTACAAAAGAGCAGGAGATGATCCGCAAAGAGGTGAGAAAATTTGCCCAGAAAGAGATTGCCCCCATGGCAGGAGAGCTTGACGAAAACGAAGAATTTTCCGTTGAGCTGACTCAAAAGATGGGAGAAATCGGTCTTTTTGGCATGTTTGTATCCGAAGCGTATGAGGGACAGGGCATGGATTACCTATCCTACATCATTGCCGTGGAAGAGGTCGCAAGAATTGACGGTTCCCAGGCCGCAACCGTTGCCGCAGGAAATTCCCTTGGAATCGGGCCCCTCTACTATTTTGGAACTGAAGAGCAGAAACAACGCTTTCTGCCCCCCCTGTGCCGGGGGGAAAAATTATGGGGATTCGGACTCACCGAGCCCACGGCAGGCTCCGACGCCGGCGGTTCAAAGACAACGGCCGTAGAGGACGGCGACGACTGGGTGATCAACGGATCAAAGATATTCATCACCAATGCGGCCTGCGACATGACCCTTGGTGTCACTGTCCAGGCCAAGACCGGAGTCAGGGAAAACGGCAAGCCAGAATACACCTGTTTCATCGTTGAGGCCGGCACAAAGGGTTTCAAGGCCGTTCCCATGCACAGGAAAATGATGTGGCGGGCATCCAACACGGCCGAACTCTACTTTGACGATGTCAGGGTACCAAAAGAAAACATCCTGGGGAAGAGAGGAGACGGATTCCACCAGATGCTCAAGACCCTGGACGGAGGACGACTCTCCATCGGTGCCATGGGCCTTGGCGGAGCCCAGGGGGCCTACGACCTTGCCCTTGCCTATGCAAGGGAAAGACATCAGTTTAATCAGCCCATCTCGAAATTCCAGGCCATTGCCTTTAAGCTTGCAGACTGCGCAATGGAGATCGAATGTGCACGCAACCTCATGTACAAGGCGTGCTGGCTGAGGAACAGGGGAAGGGCCTTTGAGCGTGAGGCAGCCATGGCAAAGCTTTACTGCTCGGAACTGATGGGAAGGGTTGCCAACCATGCCGTCCAGATCCACGGTGGCTACGGCCTGATGAAGGAGTACAACGTGGAACGATTCTACCGGGATCAAAAGCTCCTTGACATCGGCGAAGGCACCTCCGAGGTGCAGAGACTGGTGATTTCAAGATATATTGGATGTTAGAGCCGTATAGGGGCATGATCAAATCATGGGCCTTAACCATTAATTTTTTTTGGGAGACATAGGAAATGCAGAAACCGGAAATCAAGGTCGGCCAAACAACCATCGGCAACATTGTGGACATCCTGGCGGAAAACTTTGGAGACAACAGCGGGCTCGAGTACAACTCCCTTGGCATAAAATACACGTTCAAAGAGTTCAGAGAGGTCTGCAACAAGGTGGCCAAAGGCCTCATGGCCCTTGGAATCAAACGGGGCGAAAAAATCGCAATATGGGCCAACAACGTTCCCGAATGGGTCTACACCCAATACGGCAGCGCCCGTATGGGAGCTGTGCTTGTAACGGTGAACACGAGTTATAAGAGTGCGGAGCTTGAATATCTTCTGGAGCAGTCCGATTCAACCACCCTGATCCTTCTAAGCGGGGTAAGGGAACCCGACGAATACATCAAGACCATAAACAAGGTATGCCCCGAGTTGAAAGATGCAGAACCCGGCAAAACCCACTGCAAGCGACTCCCCTTCCTCAAAAACCTTATACATATTGGGAAAGAACGAGTTCCCGGGATGTACAACTGGGACGACATCATGGAAATGGGCAAGAGCGTATCAGACGCAGATCTTGAAAAACGACTTGCAACCCTTGAGCCCGACGACGTGATCAACATGCAGTACACCTCGGGCACCACGGGTTTTCCAAAGGGGGTGATGCTCACCCACACCAACCTCATCGGCAACGCAAAAAGCATGGCCCAGTGCATGAAATTAACCTCAGACGATGCCATGTGCATACCGGTCCCCTTTTTCCACTGTTTCGGATGCGTGATCGGGACCATGACCTGCATGGTCTCGGCAACCACCATGGCACCGGTTGTGGCTTTTAATCCCGTGGATGTTTTAAAGACCGTGGAGGCGTCCAAATGCACCGCCCTCCTGGGTGTTCCCACCATGTTCATAGCTGAATTGGAAGAGATGAAAAAAAACAAATATGACACCTCCTCCCTGAGAACAGGTGTGATGGCAGGTTCCACCTGCCCCATCGAGGTTATGAAGCAGGTGATCAAGGAGATGGGGGCAGACGAGATGACCATTGTTTACGGTCAGACCGAGTCATCCCCGGGCATAACCCAGACAAGGGACAACGACAGCCTCGCGATCAAGACCTCCACTGTTGGCTGTGCCCTTCCAAATGTTGAGGTCAAAATCGTGGATCCCATATCGGGGGATGAGATGCCAAGGGGAAAACAGGGAGAACTCTGCACCAGGGGCTACCATGTGATGAAGGGGTACTACAAGATGGAAGAAGCCACAAAGAACGCTATTGACAAGGACGGCTGGCTCCACACGGGGGATCTTGCAGAAATGGATGAAAACGGCTACTGCAAAATCACCGGCCGCATGAAGGATATGATCATCCGGGGTGGTGAAAACATCTACCCACGGGAGATAGAAGAGTTCCTCTACACCCACCCCAAAATCAAAGACATTCAGGTGGTGGGCGTTCCAAGCGAAAAATACGGTGAGGAGGTTGCCGCATTCATCCAGCTTAAACCCGGTGACACTGCAACAGCCGAAGAGATCAAAGGGTTCTGCAAGGATCAGATATCCTATCACAAGATACCCAGATACATCTTTTTTGTGGACGACTACCCCACCACGGCCAGCGGCAAGATTCAGAAGTATAAGCTCAGGGATAAGGCAACTGAAAAACTTGCCGAATCAAGGGGTACTTCCGCTTAACTTACTGGCCGAGTCCAATAATGTAGGGGCGACCCTTGCGGTCGCCCTTTGTGGCGGCCACAATAAAGCCTCAGGCACAAAGGGCACCCGCAAGGGGAGCCCCTACACCTCGGCCAGTTAAAACGAGACCGCCATATGGTGTCATACATAAAAACCGATATGGAGTAAAAAATACGCCTATGACCAGCAACGATCTAATATTGAGACAAGAAGAACCCGGAATTGCTATCCTGACCCTGAACCGGCCCCAGGCGATGAATTCTCTCAACTTTGCCATGCTCAATCAGTTGAGCAGTGCCGTGGACGACCTTACGTTCCGGGACGACATCCGGTGCCTGATTATCACGGGTGCAGGGGATCGCGCCTTTTGCGCAGGTGCGGATCTCAAAGAACGGGCCTCCCTGTCCCAGAACGAGGTAAAACGGTTCATCCTGACCATCAGGAATCTTTTAACCTCCATCCAGAATTTCAGTAAACCCGTAATCGCAGCCGTCAACGGCATAGCCCTTGGCGGAGGGACAGAACTTGCCCTAGCTTCCGACATCAGAATCGCCGCAACAACGGCCGTCATGGGACTCACCGAAACAAGGCTTGCCATCATTCCGGGTGGAGGCGGCACCCAGCGGCTTCCAAGGATAATAGGAATTGCCAAGGCAAAGGAACTGATCTTCACCGGCCGCAGGGTAGATGGGAAAGAGGCCCTTGAGATAGGCCTTGTAAACCAGATCTGTGCTCCCCAGGACCTTCTCGACCAATGCCTCGCCATGGCCGAGATGATCAAGGAGACCGGCCCCATTGCCGTTGAAATGGCCAAATACGCCATCAACCAGGGCATTGAAACCGATCTTGCAACGGGTCTTGCCATTGAATCCAACGCCTACCGGGTCACCATTCCAACCAAAGACAGAGTCGAAGGGCTGACCGCCTTCAGGGAAAAACGCAAGCCAGTCTACAGAGGGGTATAAGTCATGGGTGAAAACAGAGAGCACTGGGAGAACGAAGAACTAAAGCTTGAAGAACGCCAGTATGAGGCCACCTGGCCGGGGGGCCAAAAGGCTGTTGATAAACTTGCAAAAAAAAACAAACGCCCGGTCCGGGCGCTGATCAACGAGCTCATCGACCCCGGCACCCGATTTTTCGAACTCTCCATGCTGGCAGGCTTTGGCATGAACTATCCTGGAGTACCAGACGTTCCCTGCGGCGGCATCGTCACAGGGGTCGGCAAGATCCACGGCAACTGGACCATGATCATAGGCAACGACTCCAGAGTCAAGGCAGGCACCTATTTCCCCATCACCCTGAAGAAGCACATGCGGGCCCAGGCCATTGCCGACACCTGCGGGCTGAACTGCGTTTATATCGCAGATTCCGGCGGGGCCTTCCTGCCCATGCAGATCGAAGTCTTTCCCGACGATCAGCACTTTGGCTCGTTATTTTACAACATGGCCAAGATGTCGGCCAAGGGGTTGAAGCAGATAACCCTCAGCACAGGGGGCAACACAGCAGGCGGCGCCTACATTGTTTTCATGGCCTGCGAGTCCATCATGATCGACCAGCAGAGCTTTTCTTTTCTTGGCGGTCCCCCCCTTGTGAAAATGGCCCTTGGGGAAACTATAACTGCGGAAGAGTTGGGCGGCGCCAGGACCCACACGGAAATTTCAGGCGGTGCCGACCACCTCTGCTTTGACCAGTCCGAAGGCGTTGCCAGGATCAGGGATATTCTCTCCATGGAGAAACCCCAGACCGTCAACCTTCACAGATATCAGGCCGAGGAACCGACCGTGAACCAGCAGAGCATCTACGACCTCATGCCGGTCTCGGACTCCCAGGGAATCCATGTAAAGAGCATCATCAATACCCTTGCCGATGGAAGTGTTTTTCAGGAGTACAAGGAGAACTATGCACCGGGAAGGGGAGACAACATCGTCACGGGCAAGATCCGCATCAAGGGAATGCCCGTGGGGGTGATTGCATCCAACAAGGTGGGCATCATCTTTTACGAGGCCGCCCGCAAGGCAACCGAGTACATCGTGCGCTGCTCCCAGGAAAAAATTCCCCTGCTCTTCATCCAGAATGCACCGGGCTTCATGGTGGGGTCTGAATCAGAACACATGGGAATAGGGAAATACGGGTCAGACATGGTAAGGGCCGCAGCCTGCGCCCAGGTGCCTAAGATTCAGCTGGTGCTAGGGCCAGACAACGGGGCCGCCAACTACGGCATGTGCGGCAGGGCCTATAAGCCCCACTTCCTCTTTTCCACCATGCGGGCAAGAACCTCGGTGATGAGCGGCAAGAGCGCCGGCGGGGTGCTTCTCTCCATTGAAGAGGCCAAGGGTAAACGGTCGGGCAAACCCATGTCCGAAGAGGACAAGGAGACATTCCGCCAGAAAATGATTGACAAGTACGACGGTGAGGCCCATCCCTTTTACTGCGGGGCAAGGCTTTTGACCGACAGGGTGTTGAAGTTCTCCGAAATAAGAGAGTGGCTTGCCATGGGATTTGAGGTGAGCATGCTTAAACCCGTGGGAGAACCGTCGTTTGGAAACTTCAGGTTCTAGCTCGTTTGGGCCGGAGCAACCCCTTTACCCCTGCCTCCTCCGGGCCTCCAGGCCCTGGCGGCCAGACACAAAACCACCACTTGGAGACAACGACCATGACAGAGTATGATTACTGGAAAATCTTTCCAAAAATGCCAAGGAAAGTGACCATCGGAGATATCACCGTGCGGGACGGATTCCAGCACGAGGAGAAGTTCATATCAACGGACGCCAAAAAATTCTACCTGGAGGAACTCATCTTTGCAGGCTGCCGCCACATCGAGGTGACCAATCTTGGCAACCCCTATCTCATGCCCCAATTCAGAGATGCAGAGGAACTTCTGACCTACCTCCGGGGGGATCTGTTCAAGAAAAAATGTAAAAAAAGAGGAATCGACACCAACGACATCTCCCTCACCTGCATTACAATAAGGGAACCCGCAGTTGACAGGGCCATCGAGCTTAAAAAACAGGGAATTGGACCGGACCGCATCCTGATGATGGTATCCACCGAAGAAGAGCACCACTTTGCAAATTCTGGCACCACCCTTCCCAACTACTGGAAGGAGGCCGAACGATCGATCAAAAAATGCAACGACGCCGGCATCAAGATGTGCGGCACCGTGAGCACCATATGGGGCAGCCCCATAGGCGGAGCAACCGATATGAAGGATGCGGTGAAATTTACCAGGCGCTGGCTCGATATAGGAGCCCATGACGTGGAGCACGCAGACCACGACGGCAGTGCCTCGGCAGCTGAAGTTTACCGCTACTTCTCCATGGTCCTCGACGCCATGCCCGATCCAAGGCTCCACATCGCCCATTTCCACGAGACAAAACGCATGGCCTCAGCCTCGATTCTTGCCTGCCTCCAGGCTGGAATCATCAACTTTGAGGCAACCCTTGGAGGCCTTGGGGGCCAGCCTGCAAATTTCCTTGACGACTGCCCGATAAAAGGCACTGGGGATTATTATTACGAAGACCCAAGGTATGTGGGCCTTGTCTGCCTGGAGGACACCCTGGTGCAGATCGACGAGATGGGAATCGAGCATGGCTGGGACGTTGATCGGGTTCTTTGGCTCGGAAAACAGATTGAAAGGACCGTGGGCAGACGCCTCAGAAGCGAGGCTGTCCTTAACGGCAGAACCCTGAAGGAGGGTCACATGCATTTTGCAAGACCGGGCCTTGCTAAGCTTAAGAAAAAACTTGGCGAGAAACCTGGGCAGCTGCTGCCCCAAGGTTGGGAATAAAACAAAACAGACCCAGGAGGGACAATGGAAAAGGATAAGAATATGCCCCACATAAACGTAGACTATTTTGAAAATCTCACCGGTGAAATAAAACCCCCAGCCCCGGGTGAGATCGATGAGGTGGGGTTGCGCATCAAAAAGCTGAGGGAGAAAAAAGGACTCTCCATTGACGAGGTTTCAAACCTCACGGGTTTTGACAGCCAGAGCCTCCAGGACATTGAGAACGGGAAAGTTCAACCCCAGCTGGGAACGGTTATGAAGCTTTCCAGGGCCCTTGATTCAGCCCTGGGCAGACTTGTCTCAGGCGTTGGTTCCCAACTCTACTCCATCACCCGAAAAAACGAGAGGAAAAAGATCTCACGATCAACCTCCCAGAAGGAACAGAAAAACATTTACTCGTACATGAGCCTCGCCCCGGAGGTCCAGGGACGCCACATGGAGGCCTTGATCGTCCAGCTTGAAGAAAACCCGGACAAGGAGGTGTCCGTTCATAACGGAGAGGAGTTCATCTATGTTCTGGACGGTGTGGCAGAACTATTCATCGGGGGAGAAACCTATGAACTCGAGCCAGGGGACTCGGTCTACTACCTTTCCACCACCCCCCACCTTATCACGGGCAAGAACGGCAGGGCCACCATCCTTGCCGTGCTCTACGAATAACCGGCATGGCAAGAGCGAGGAATGGCTCACGTCCACAACGAACATTGAAATATGATGGTACAGGGTGGGCATTAGTCTCATCCCGCCCCCTTTGGTTATCCTAACCGGAACGCAAAACGTCGGAGGTCACTTTGACTCTTTTTAAATGTTTTCCCCCTTTGGTTTTGAATGTTCCGGTCAGGAAAACCAAAGGGGGCTCTAAAATCGAGACTCGCACAGTGATGTTTCGACGGAAGTTTCCCAATGACCTAAACAGGAGAAAGCAATGGCAAAGCTTTTATGGACACCATCAAAAGAACGTATCCAAAGCACCAACATGTTTAAATTCATGCAGGAGGTCAACAGGGATCAGGGTACAGATTTTCAGACCTATGAGGATCTCTACCAGTGGTCGGTTGAAAACCTTGAACTGTTCTGGGCAAAGGCGTGGGAATTTCTCGATATAAAATCATCAACCCCCTATGACAGGGTTATCGACGACCCCAAAAAAATGCCAGGGGCCACCTGGTTTTCCGGAGCCCGGCTCAACTTTGCCGAAAACCTGCTTCGCAACCGTAACGATCACACGGCCCTGATCTTTCGAGGTGAAGACCGGGTTCGCCGAACCCTGACCTTTAACGAGCTTTACCTTGAAACGGCCGCCGTTGCATCGGCCCTTAAAAAGGCCGGGATAAAACCCGGTGACCGGGTAGTTGGCTTTATTCCCAACATGCCAGAGGCGATCATTGCCATGTTAGCTGCAACGAGCATGGGCGCAACCTGGTCATCGTGTTCGCCTGATTTCGGCATCAAGGGGGTGCTTGACAGGTTCGGCCAGACCCGGCCAAGGGTGCTGTTCACGGCCGACGGATATTTCTTCAAGGGCAAACCCCAGGACAGCCTTGAAAAGATTGCAGGCATCTTAAAGGAGCTGCCCTCGATTGAAAAGGTGGTGGTCATTCCCTATGTCAAGGATAAACCCGATATCACAGACATTCCCAACTCCATTTTTTTTGATGACTTCAAGGACACCAGGGCAACTGCAATAGAATTTGAACAGCTCCCCTTTGACCATCCCCTGTACATCATGTACTCGTCCGGCACCACTGGGCTCCCCAAGTGCATGGTTCAGAGTGCTGGCGGGGTGCTTTTACATCAGCTGAAAGAGCTTGTGCTGCACACCGACCTTAAACCCGAAGACACCATATTTTATTTCACCACCTGCGGATGGATGATGTGGAACTGGCTCACGGCATCCCTTGCCACCGGAGCAACCCTGGTGCTCTTTGACGGCAACCCCTTTCATCCAGGCCCAGATGCCCTTTGGCAGATGGCCGAGGAAGAACGGGTCACGGTTTTCGGAACAAGTGCAGGCTATATCGCGGCTCTCAAGAACGCAGGCGTAAAGCCTGGTAAACTCTTTGATCTTTCAACCCTGAAGGCGATTCTATCCACCGGCTCTCCACTGTCAAAGGAAGACTTTGGATTCATCTACGACGAGGTGAAATCAGACCTTCAGCTTGCATCCATTTCAGGCGGCTCTGATCTCAACGGCTGCTTTGCCCTTGGCAACCCCATGGGAGCTGTCTATGCCGGCGAACTCCAGTGCAGGGGCCTTGCCATGAAGGTGTTTGCCTATGATGAAAAGGGAGAACCAGTTGTGGGCAAACAAGGTGAACTTGTGTGTACGGCCCCCTTCCCATCCATGCCCATCAGCTTCTGGGGCGATGATGACGGCTCACGGTATGAGGCCGCCTATTTTCTCGATTACCCCGGCGTGTGGGCCCACGGAGACTTTATCGAAGTCACCGAACGGGGCGGGGTAATCATGTACGGCCGGTCCGACGCAACCTTGAATCCTGGAGGTGTGCGTATCGGCACGGCTGAAATTTACCGCCGCCTCGAACAGATGCCAGAACTGGAAGACAGCGTTGTAATCGGCCAGAACTGGAACAATGACGTGCGGGTAATCCTGTTTGTAAAGCTTAAACAAGGGATTGAACTTAACGATGAGCTCGTTAAAAAGATCAAGGCCGACATACGGCAAAACGCCTCCCCCCGCCATGTACCGGCCAAAATACTGGCAGTTCCCGATATTCCCTACACCCTTAACATGAAAAAGGTGGAACTCGCCGTTCGAAAGGTGGTCCACGGCCAGGAGGTAAAGAACAAGGACGCCCTGAAAAACCCCGAAGTCCTTGATTTTTTTGCCAATATGGAGGAACTTCAATCCTGAAAATCAACTATCAAAAAAAGATCCATAAGGAGCTCCATGACTGACAAACAATCGGTTCTAATGGAAAAAGAGAACGGGGTGGGAACGATCACCCTGAACAGACCGGAACAGAAAAACACCTTTACCCTGGGGTTTGCAACCCTCTTGAACCGTTACCTCAAAGACCTTGACGGGGACGACGAGGTAAGGGTGGTGGTAATAAAGGCTGCTGGAAAGCATTTCTCAACCGGGATCGACCTTGCAGAATTTAAAGACAAATCCCCTGGGGAACTAAGGGCCATGATCGCAAAAATGGACCAGCACAACAAGACAATTGCCAAGATGAGAAAACCTGTGATCGCATCGGTAAAGGGCTATGCCATTGCCAATGGTGCGGGCCTTGTTTTTGCCGCAGACCTTGCCATTGCCTGTGAAAGTGCAAAGTTCGGAACCACGGCCATCAATGTGGGACTCATCTGCCTTGGACCCGGCGTTCCCCTCTCCCGCCTTGTATCAAGGAAAAAACTTCTGGAGATGGTTCTTGGGGGGGATATCATCGATGCAAAAGAGGCCGAGCGCCTTGGAATGATAAACCGGGTGGTTCCCGATGATCAGCTGGATTCGGCCACCATGGAATTTGCCGGAAAACTCGCAAAAAAAAGCCCCCTTGCAGTGGAGTGCGGCAAAAAGGGTATCTACGGCATGTCCGACCTGCCCTATCACCAGGCCCTGGACTACATGGGGGAGATGTTCACCCAGCTTTGCACCACCAATGATGCAAGGGAAGGAGTTGCCGCATTCGAGGCAAAACGGGAGCCCAAGTGGACAAGAACATAGAAAATCATTACAGCTCAGACGATCTTGAACTCAAAATAAGGGCGGCCCTTGAACTTGCAGGCAAAGACCCGGACCGCCTTGAGCTCAAGGAGATCTCGATCATTGACCAGCTCCACACCGGGGGGCACCTGGCCACCCAGACCCTGGGCGAACGCTGCGGCCTTGCATCAACGGATAAAATCCTAGATGCAGGTTGCGGCATCGGCGGATCTTCGCGATTTTTAAGCAAACACTTCAACAGTTCTGTAACGGGCATCGATCTTGTGGAGGCCTTTGTAAGGGTAGCCCGGATGCTCACCAGGGCCGCAGGTCTCGAGAACAGGGTCTCGTTTATCCAGGGGGACCTTGAAGATCTTGACATTCAAGAGAGCACCTTTGACGTTGTCTGGTGCCAGCACACCCTCATGAACATTTCGGACAAACAAAAAACATTCAACGAATTTTACAGGGTTTTAAAGCCCGGCGGGCGGCTGATTCTCCATGAAATAGTCCAGAAGGAAAACCAGGAGATTCATCTGCCCGTGCCCTGGGCCAACTCCCACCTGATCTCGTTTCTTGAGACCCGGGAACACCTCACCTCCTTGGCCGCGGAAACGGGTTTTACCCCTGATTTTATCAATGATGCAACCGATCAGGCAAAAAAATGGTGGCAGAAGGTGCTGGCGGCGGCCCCGAAAAAAGGAGATCCTCCCCGCCCCCTTGGTCCCCACATCATTTTCGGAAACAACGGCAAAGAGTTCGGCCGAACCATGACGGCCAACCTCCATGAGAACCGCATCGGACTTATGGAGGCGCTGCTGATCAAGACCTGATTGCCGGGGTCTTATGATTAGACGAATCCGAGGCTTTCAGGTGCTTGGCAAAAAGCTGGTCAATGGGTTGTTGAAAGAAGGGTTGCTGAAACTTTTCTTTAATAGCCTCCTCGGCTTCGTCCATCAACTCTGACATTCTCTTAACAAGCTCTTCAACCAGGGTGAGACCAGGTGATAATGGAGGCAGGGAAGATAAGGAAGATGGAAAAGACTCAGCCCCAATATTCGGGGAATATCTCTCCTGCGCGACCTCGGTTGCCACGGTGTATGAACTTTGAGTGCTCAAATCCGCCGAAAAAGAAGATACCGTATCAGAATCGGCCATGCCAAGGGCAGTTTCAACTGCCCCGGCCACGTCACCTGACACCATCGCCCCCATGACCTTGTCAAGGCTTGCCACAAGCTGTTCAATATCATCGAGTTCCCGGTCATTGAGATTGCCCTTCACCGAAAACGTAAAGCTTGAGCCCGTTTCAAGGGTCATGGTCCGATAGCTCATTTGCGATGTGGTCGAGGTTCGGCCATTGGTCATTCGACCGGTCTGATCGTAGGCATAGGAATAGGAGTCCAACTCTGAAAATGAAGCAGCATTAATCGTAACCACGTCCCCTTCACGGGTTGTAAGGGAGAGATCCATACTTTGATTCCTGGATGCGGTAACAGACTCCTGTTTAATCTGTTTTGACCCGGTGTGGGCCATGGAGTCATTACCATAACCTGCCAATGGCCCGGGATAGGAAGAGATACTATGCATGATATAATTTCCTCTTTACAGGTAAAAGCCCTGCTTTATTATCGACATAGCATTCCTATCGGCCCATCAACATAAAAAACTTAATCTTTAATCTGGCTCACCTCAAGCCCCAGGCTGACGCATTGTTCTCCGGCCATACACTTTTTCAGATCCTCTTCCTCAAGAAAATGCTTGGCCTCCCGTTTCCCTTTTTTAAGATACAAGACCCACATCTTTTGGTCTTGATCGTATTCAACCTTGATATCTATTCCACATCGGCCGATATCGGGATATATACTTTTAATCTTCTCACAAAGTTTATTTTTATCGTACATTGGGAGCCTCCTTTTTAATTTTCGATCACCCGTTAGAGGGTTTAAAAGAAGATAATACTCCTCTGAAACAATTCAACCCCGATCCACTGCCACGTCAGCAGAATTTCGGTAAAAGAGGGCTTTCCATCGCCGTTTATGGAACTTGGAAAAAATGGAAATCCCTGGAATTACCATTTGTCTGTTGAAAAAAAACCTCACGAGTGCATACTCTTATACGTTTAAATCATGGTCAATACCAAAGGAGAAACTTCAATGTCGAAACATTCCTGTGAAAAATGCAGGTTCAGGGCAAAATTTGATAACAATCCATCTTCATTTATGGGCAAACTCTGGCGCTGGCATACCAATTGGTGTCCTGGGTGGAAGAGATATCTGGAATCCATTCCCGAAGAGGATCGCACGATTATTATCGAAAAGTATGGCAAAAAGAGATCTTAATGATTCAGAGATTTGCAGCATCAAACTATAAAGGCTATTGCGACAGGCTTGCAGCAACTTTATTTTTAGTGTTCCATCCCGTGTTGAAATAAGGTATAATAACTCCATGAAAACTCCAAAAAGACTCCAACCCCTGGTTGATGAAGGTCTGGTGGATGAAGTCATCCGTCAGCTGATGAGCGGCAAAGAGGCCGCTGTATATGTGGTGCGCTGTGGATCTGAAATCCGCTGCGCCAAGGTGTACAAAGAGGCAGAGCAGCGAAGCTTCAAGCAGGCAGTGCAATACAGGGAGGGCCGGAAGGTCCGCAATACCCGTCGTGCCAGGGCCATGGAAAAACACTCCAGATTCGGCCGCAACCAGCAGGAAGAGATCTGGCAGACTGCTGAGGTGGATGCCCTGTATCGACTGGCCGATATCGACGTACGTGCTCCCAAGCCCTATGGCTGTTTTGACGGCGTACTGCTGATGGAGCTGATCACGGACGATCAGGGAGAGGTAGCACCGCGACTGAGCGATGTGTCCATGTCCGCTGGCCAGGCACTTGAAGATCATGCCGTTGTAATGAAATATGTGATGCGCATGCTGGCCGCAGGAATTGTACACGGAGACCTGTCAGAATTTAACATCCTGCTTAATGAATCCGGCCCCGTTATTATCGATCTTCCCCAGGCGGTTGATGCCACGGCAAACAACCACGCCCAGAGGATGTTAGAACGTGACATTAACAACATCACCGACTACTATGCCCGATTTGCCCCTGAACTGGCAGGCAGTCAATACGCCAAGGAGATCTGGGGCCTCTACGACAGCGGAGAATTAAACCCCGAAGAAAAACTGACCGGTTTGTTTGAGGAGAGCACTGAGATCGCCGATGTGGGTGCGGTGCTCCAGGAGATCAAAGAGGCGTGGGAGGAAGAACAGGCACGTCTCCAAAGGGCAGAAAGAATGTGTTGAAAACAAGTCAGGTTACACTGGTTCCGGAAAACCAAGGCTTTTAATAAATTGCTCCTGAAACTCCTTGCTCAGGGCAAGGTCAACCACGGTGACTCCCTCCGCAAGTGCCTCTATTTTTCCTCTGTTTTTTTCATCGCACAGGGTCATGATGGCCCCGGTTCCTGCTGCATTGCCGATGGATTCAATCCTGTCCGGTTCAATGGCAGGAAGCATTCCCAGCGCCAGCATGTCCTCCTTTTTAAGATGGGAACCAAAGGCCCCTGCAATGAGTATCTTTGAAGGAAGATCAATACCTGCTGCCCTGCCTAGGAACTCAATACCGGTGATCAGGGCGGATTTACCAAGTTGAACGGCCCTGATATCCTTCTGAAGAAAGGTGACGGCCCCTTGAGTGTCCGGCAGGTCTGGGTGCACGAATGGATTAGATGGATTAGATGGATCAGACGAATCACCAGGAACGAGAACATAGGCCTGGGGTGTATCCCCATCCATCTCAAGGGCAGGCGTGGCAAACTCCTTGTTCAGCCGACCGTCGGGCATCATGACAGAGGTTCTCAGCAATTCAGCAGCAACAGAGATAACGCCCGAACCACAAACCCCGGTGGGGGTTATTTTTTTCCCCCGGCTGTTTTTAATGACCGACAGACTCGCAATCCCGGTTTCCGGGTTGATCTCAATCCTGTCATTACGTCATCGCCGTAAAGGGCCTAGGGATTTTTTACAGACAGGGACGATAGAATCTTTCTCTCCCTGATATTTACGAGATAAACGGCTAGGGTGGTGGTTCCAAGATCAACGGCAATTCCCAGGGCCTGGGGATCCGCATCTCCGGGATCTGAACGGAGGAAAGACTCTGGCAGGTTCACCGATGCCTTGGAAATAATATGGGCGGAATACATGGAGGTCTCAGGGATTTCGATCCCCATGTCCTGGGTCACCTCCAGGGTGCAGGCAGGCTTCAAACCGACCTCTTCTTCGGGAGAGATCACGTTTATAAGACACTTGCCGCACTTCCCCTTTCCTCCGCAGTCGGACCTCAAAAATATGCCGCTGTCAACCAGCACCTCCATGAGCTTTCGACCGGCAACAGCTTTTATTTCTCTGCCATGGTGGAGAATGTGAACAGTTTTTTGTGTCACGAAGGTTTCCTCAATGAATTCTCATCGTGCAGATCTCTTTTTTTGAGCAGACATCACAGGTTGAGCCGACAAGCCCGGAGGCATAGTCAGGGCCCAGGCCGATTAAACAGGAGATGGACTTAAAGGGGAGGAGGATGGCATTTGCATTTACCTTTACCCCGATGGTTTCCAGGGGAAGGAAAGAACAGAGAGATGGTTGATCGTCAAGCTCCCATCCGTGGACCGAGCCTGGACTCAAAAAAGGACTTACTCCCCAACCAAGGGTTTTAGCCCGGTTTTCAGCAAGTCTCTTGATCTTTTCCCCAGCCTTGTCAAGCACCACAAGGCCGATTATATCCGTAAGATAGGCACCTAGAAAATCTCCCCTGGCAGACAGGGAACCGCAGTACTCTTCAAGTTCGGTTCCCAGTGTGTAGACAGCAGCCAGAACCGTTTCAGCCCTTGCAAGAAACCGGGTGGAAAAACCCGTATTAAGGGCAACTGCCCTTTTATCTCCCGGACTGGCAAGGGTTATGGTTTGGTCCGTGATCTTTTTTACATCAAGCCAGTTGTAGACTGCCCTGGGCCGCCATATCTTCCGTGCCGCAGCAAGGCTCTGCTCCAGGGGAGCCTGTATCTTTTTTAAAGGTCTGCTGCCCGGAAGCGCCTCCAGGACCTCATCAATGGTTACATCTATCTTCATACTTGAAAATCAGCCCTTTATTGCCTCTGCCCGCACACCCTTAAGAAAATTCATGCAATAATCATCATTTCCAAGAAGCATGTCGGCGGTTTTGATGGTGGCCATTATCTTCTCATCCAGGGGATCGATAATCGCAGAATCCATGCCCGCACCCATCATCAGGGCTACAAATATCCTGTTGATGATCTTTCTCTGGGGAAGGCCATAGGAGATATTGGACAGCCCGCCTGTGATGTGAACCAAGGGAAATTTTGCCTTGATGCCCCGGACAGCATCCAGAACCATTGTTCCCTTGCCTGTATCCGTGCTGATGGGCTGGACAAGGGGATCAATATAGATGGATGTCGTCGGAATATTTATTTTATTCAACTCTTCGATCAGAGACACCCCCCTTCCTATTATATCCTCGGAAGAAGCGGGCATTCCTGAATCATCCATGCAAAGGGCAATAATTTTACACTCTTTACCCTCAAGAAAAGGCATCATGGCATTAAAACGATCTTTTTCAAGGCTGATGGAGTTGATCATGGGGACTTTTTCCACCATGGAAAATGCCATTTCAAGAACGGCCGGGTCCGGGCTGTCAAGGCACAGTGGTATCGTTGAAACCGGGCCGATGGTATCCAGCAGCCACCGCATATCTTCCATTTCGTGGCCGATCCTTGCACCTGCGTTTACATCAATATAGCTGGCCCCCGCCTTGATCTGTTTTGTCACATCATCGATGATATATGCACCATCCCTCTCTGCAACAGCAGCCTGCACAAGCTTTCTGGAGGTGTTGATTCTTTCTCCAATGACTTCAAACATATTCATGTACTCCTTAATGGTTTAATGTGGCCGGAACAAAAAAACCTTCTTCTGCTCCGGCCGCACATTTTATGCGTAGGATTTAGCCAGCTTGGATGCAGATCCTGCATCGGGCGCATAGCCATCTGCACCGATTTCATCGGCAAACGTCTGTGTGACAGGGGCTCCGCCGACCATGATCTTAACCTTGTCTCTCAGCCCGCTTTCCCTGATGGCATCCACCGTGCGTTTCATCATGGGCATGGTTGTGGTTAAAAGCGCTGAGATACAGACAATCTTTGCATTGGTTTCTGTAATTTTTGCAACAAAATCTTCGGGCGAAATATCCACACCAAGATCATGGACCGTCATGCCGCTGCTCTCAAGCATCATGGCAACAAGGTTTTTCCCGATATCGTGGAGGTCTCCTTTAACGGTGCCTATGATAACACTGACACCATCGGTAGCCTCACCCTCTGCCAGGAGGGGTTTTAACATAGTGACACATTTGCCCATGGCATGGGCAGCCATGAGAACCTCGGGAATAAACATATCACCGTTTTCCATTTTTTCACCCACAACATCCATGCCAGCGATTAACCCCTTCGTGAGGATATCCTGAGCGGCTACCCCCTCATCCAGAGCGGTCTGCACAATTAGAAGAAGGCCTTCAGCGTCGCAGGTCACAAGTTTTTCAGTCATTGTATTAAAATCAGTCATATTTACCTCTAAGTCAACTCTAACAATTAGATTTTTTAGCTTTAGTTCAAGGCTTAGCAAAATTTTAACTACAAGAATACCTGAAGTGTTTGGAGGATTGTAATTTAATTACAACGAAAAAATTAGGCTAAGAGACAATTACAAGAGAACGCTTTTATATTATTATTTATTTGTTACGATGGTTTACAAACCGGCCACAACGTCGATTTCTACATCCAGGTTATCGTAAAAGGCAAGCCTACTTAATGTTCTCTATATACTTACTCAATTCGGCATCCAAATGCGAATCCAGGATTGACTCTCCACTATTTGCGATACGGCTTTGCCATTTTTCATAGGCAATTTCTACAATATCCTGCCGTTGTTTCTCCCAAACATGGTATGGTTGCCAGAATGAAACTTCAGGTTTCCAAATATTTCTGCAGGCCGCAAAAGTAGATTTTTCCATGAGAAAATTTCCACTGTGGGGAACGGAATTAATCATATCGAAAACAGCATTCGGGTCAAAACTGCCCAAGCCGGATGCCAGGCAATCCGTACGGCTCAAAAGTTCTTCATCAAGAATCCATTTCTCATAACTGGTGCTCATCAGAGAATCCATGACGCCCACTGTTTCATTGACCATCTTAACTCCACACATGCTCAAGGTCAGATAATTTTGAGCGGTCTCCATTCCTGCCTGGTAATCAACCATTTTAGCTTCTGATATTCCGGCCATAGCTCTTGAAGGAAGTTTATATAACCTGGCAAGCTGCATGAGAGCCATGTTAATAAGACTTCCTTCGGGAGCGGCACCAATACTGTTGGCCCAACGCATATCAGAGGTCAGTCCACCGAAAGAGTAGATAAAGGGAGCACCAGGATTGACGGCCTGACTGAGGCAGAGCCCTGCCAGGACCTCCGCATTTATCATCGCTACCATACCATGCATATTCAATGGTCCAGTAAGTCCTGCCATGGGGGCAGAAAGAACCATGGATACTTGATTGTTTTCAGCATAGGCCATAAGCGTATGGCAGGTCAGAGAATCATAGCATAAAGGGCTGGCTGGATTGGGACTATAGGCGATGACTGAATTATCTCGCAGATATCCCTGGCCGTACACCAGTTCCAGCATGGAAAAAAGACGTTTAGATTCTTTCAGGTCCGTGGCAACCCCGATCAGGGGTTTATTGCTATAACGCATGAGATGCTGGACTAGCTTAAGATACCTGTTTTTTTCTTCCACATCGCAAGGTTCCACCGGAACAGCACCAACCATGTCCATTATGGGACTGGATTCGCACAATTTTGTTATATTATCAAAATCTTCCATAGTGGCTTTACGTTTATGGCCGTTTTTCTCTATTATAAATACCGTGCCGTTACCGGGACAAATAACGGGTTTTTTTTGGGTGTCCCCAATGAGTAAAGGTCTAAATTCGCCCCTTGCCTGAATGGTGAAATTCTTTGGAGCGGTTTCAAGAGCCTTTTGAACGATGGCATCATCAATAAATGCAATATTTCCCGATACCCTGGCACCATAGGCTGACAATGCCTTGCAAGCATCGTCAAACTGAAAAAGGATTCCTTTTTTGGATAAAATGTCCATGGTCAACCCATGAAGTTTTTCAACATCAATTTTTGAAACCACCTCCAGGGGGAATTTAAAAAAAATACTCGTATCATGTTCCATAATTTTTCTCTCCGATTGCGGTTTTGCTACATTATTGTCCACTTTTAAAATATTTTACCAAAATTTGGCCACACATAATACTAACGTCAGGCTATAAAGTTTTGACTTTGGTGGAATTGAGCCCGATTTCGGCAAGAGCAGAATCGGGCTTGGGATCTCATATGTATCAATTCTGGCCTATTTGACAACTATTTTGGACTGTTGAGCATCTCAGTCTGAAGTGTCTTTCTGATCAAGATCTTTTGTTCTTCAATTTCTGCTATTCGCTTGTCTACCTGTTCTTTTTCATACTCTTTTTTGATGAGTTTAAACAAACTCAACGTCATAAAAAGCATCAGAAGGGAAATGGGCAGCCCTGCCATAACGGCCATCATCTGGTATGTGGAAAGACCGCCGGCCATGGTCATGAGAACTGCCATTCCAGCCATTAAAAGACCCTGAAGGCCCCTTACGGAGATATGAGGCTCAGCAGATCCTCTTGACATCTGCATACCGGCAAAAAAGGAAGCTGAATCGGCAGTGGTGACAATGAAAATGAAAACACTTAAAAACACCAACCAGCTAAATGCATATCCACCGTCAAAGACGGTCATCAGCAGATAGATGGATTCACCAAAATCTACTTTGACGGACTCCACCATGGAGGCCATTTTGTTTATTTCCGCCCACTGGCCAGCACCACCGATTACGGAAAACCATACAATACTGACAAAGGTAGGAATAACAGTTACACCCAGTACAAATTCTCTTAGGGTTCTTCCCCGAGAGATTCTAGCTATAAAACCTCCGCTGAAGGGCGCAAAAGCCGCCCAGAACATAAAATAGAAAATTGTCCACCAGCCTAGCCATGGCCCGTTGTTGGGATAGTCTGTGAAAAAACTCATGTAAATAATATTTTGAAAATAAGTACCAGTTGCCTGGGACATGCCGTTTAACAGCGTGGCAGTTGGACCTGAGAAAAGAATGAAAAACAGCCAGATAAATCCTACAAAAATGCTTAATGTTGAAAGGTGTTTAATCCCTCTTTTAATCCCGCTGACAGCAGAGGAGATAAAACAGAGGCTAAGAACCAGGATGAAAGCATATACCCCCCAATCGGAAAGCTCTATTCCCAGCAGGTATTTAAAGGCGCCCTTGGTGCTTTGAATTCCCAGCCCGATAACCGTAGATATACCCAGAATTGTGGAAGCGATGGTTATTATTTCAACTACTTTCATAGGTTTGGAATTACACCATTTCTCGCCCAACAGCCCGTAAAGGCTGGTCGAGATATTCAGGGGCATTCCGTAGCGATATGCAGGAAAGGCAATGGCCATACCCACCAGGGCAAAAATGCCCCAGCTATGGAATCCCCAATGGAAAATACCGATGGCAATCCCAACGGATTGGGCTGCCTGGGATCCAGATTCGGCAAGATAAGGCGTGTTCTGCCAGTGGAGTAGAGGCTCACCGATGGTCCAATAGGCATAGCCTGCTCCAATGCCAACTGAAAACAACATGGCAATCCAAGAAAAGGTGCTGTACTCTGGTTTGTCTTCCGCCTTACCCAGTTTGAGATTGCCATATTTACTGAATGCAATAAAATAAAGGAAAAGCAAGATAAAAGAAAACAAGTACATGAAGAACCAACGGAATTGAACTGTCACCCACCCGTGCATTGATCCCAGAACCTTTTCAAAAGATTCCAGGTTGAACCAGCCCCAGAAAAGGATTGACATAACAATTGCAAGCGTTGACCAGAATAAAACAGGATCAAAATTTTTATTACTGAAACTTTCTTTAAACGATCTGGAATCAGACATAATTATCTCCTAAACAAATTAAAATACAAATTGAAGGATTTGAAGAATTTCGACAAAACATCCTTAACTTTTAACATTTAGGTTTATAGACCACTATGATTTTGCCCATGACCTATAAACTCTAAAGTTTAAAATTTTTGACTGTGCATTATCAGTTTTTACAGATCCAATTCCTTGAGTTTCTCCTCTTTTGGTACACCTGTCCTGATATCCCAGCCGCAGGCCTCGTAGTATTCATCCAGCATATCGTCATAGGCTTTTATGGTACAATCTTCTTCATCTTTAAACGCACCAAATTCCGGCATGGAAAACACTCTTTCAGGCAGCATATCGTCTTTACGGCCCAGAGATTCGCGGATGTTAAACATACGCTGAAGGTTGAGGACCCGTTCTCCGACTCTGAGAAGCTCTTTATCGTCAATATCCCAGCCCGTGGTAGCACTTAGCATTTTGACCCAATGTTCAGGGGTTATCCCGGCATAGCACATGAACTTACAAGTGGACAGGATATCAGGCAAAATCAAACCCCTCTGCAGGATTGCCGTGTCTTTGCCCTTACCCTTTTCATCCCATTGGCCCACCTTTTCCGGATCACGGACCCCATATTTTTGCATCCCGTAATCCATTTTGCCTTTGTCATAGGACATGCCTTCAAGAGGATGGATGTGGCACATACCGCGGCTTGCAGTACCATAGCCAAGGCCAAGAGTTTTACTTGACCGGGGATCATGGGCAGGGCCTTCCAGGCCCTTAACATGGATAGCCAGCTTGTCGGCGCCGTTGCCGATTTTTTCTGCGGCTTTCTTTACACCATCTGCTAAAATATCGCCAAATCCCTGTCGGAATGCGATCTTTTTAACTAAAATAGGAAGGGCGGATGTATTTCCCCAGTTCAGATCAATCCCGTCTGCTTTTTCTTTAGATAAGATGCCTTCGGAATAACAGTCCATGGCAAAAGCAATCACCGCACCCGTAGAAATAGTGTCCATTCCCCATTTGTTACACAGGTAACCGCAATGTACAGCCGCATTCATGTCTTTATTGAGGACAAATGCCGTAAACGAGGCTACTGTTTCGTATTCACCGCCTTCATGTACAGGTGTTTTATACGGGCCTTCCTTTACTTGACAGACCCTTCCACAACCTATGGGGCACCCTGTGTAACATTGTCTTGAGCGTACAAGGTTGTTTTTCTGGAAATATTCAAACAATTCCGTGCCGGCTCCCCAACTATTGGACCGCCAGTTCTTTGTGGGCAAATCTCCGGATTTATCTGCACCGGACAGGTCTGCGGTAGTACCGAATTCGTGGAACCAGTTGCGGACCTCATTATCCTTTACGGTTTTCACAGCGTCTTTCACCGCCGTCATAAAGGCTTTAGGATCGGCATGGGTTACCCTAGCCTGACCAGATACGGCAATGGCCAGAATGTTTTTTGATCCCATCACAGCTCCACCACCGCTTCTTCCGGCAGCCCTGTCTCCGCTCATGATGGAGGCAAAGATGACCTTGCCTTCACCAGCCGGTCCGATGCACATAACTGATTTATGCTTCAGGTCGGCGGGCATTTGGGCTTCTATGAGATCTGTTTTTTCATACACATCTTTGGTCAAAAGCCCTGCGCCATCCTTTAAAGATGCATTTCCGTCTACCACTTCAAGATAGACCGGTTTTTCGGACTTTCCTTCTATTATGAGCAGATCAAAGCCAGCACGGCGAAGATCCGGGCCGAAGTTTCCCCCGCTTCTGGATTCTCCCCATGCATGGGTCATGGGGGATTTAAAACAAACACTGACGCTGCCTCCCCCGGGAACAAGATTATGCGAAAGTGGACTAGTGGCAAAAATCAGCTTGTTTTCAGGACCCAGGGATCAATGCCGGGCTTTATCTCGTTAAACAATATCCTGGCGGCATACCCTACACCGCCAACAAACTTTCTGGCTGTATCTGGATCAATAGCTTCGGTGCTGCATTTTCCGGAAGTCAGGTCTACCCTTAAAATTTGACCCATATAACCGTTGTGCATGATGCGTCCTCCTATCTTAAATTCATCCGCCAATGATACAAGTCTCAATTTAATCCGTTGACTGTTGAACAGTTTTTAATTTTTTATCGCCTATCTCAGCGTGCGTGCAAAAGCCCTGATATCATCCACCAGCAGGTCAGGTTCTTCCAGTGCGGCAAAGTGCCCGCCATGGTCCATTTCTGTCCACCGGGTGATATTATACATCCGCTCACAATAGGATCGGGGCGGCCAGGGCAGCATCTCCGCAGGGAACAGGGCGCAGGCTGTTGGGACTTCAATCCGTCTGCCATCAGATCCCAATACACGTCCGCAACCTTCAAGCCCCCTGACACCGTCGGGACCCAGAATACCTTCCCCTTCTTCCCGCCGACCAAAGTAGACCCAGGAAGCGGTGTTAAAGGTGTTGGTGACAATATAGACCATGATATTAGTCAAAAGAGTGTCTTTGGTATGGGCGCTTTCAATGTCATCACCCTGGATGTCGGACCAAGTCTTAAATTTCTCAAGTATCCAGGCGGCCACTCCCACCGGGCTGTCTGCCATGGCATATGCTAAAGTCTGGGGCTTGGTGGCCTGTTGGGTTCTGTACCCGTCCTCCATAATTTGATCCCGCTCCAGTTTTCCTTGCCAGGCGATTTCTTCAGGGGTTTGAGGGCCGTCTACATGGCGCATGCCTGCACAATTAACATGTATAGCCATGCAGGAGTCGGCATGGTCGTACCCCAGCCAGTTGGAGATCACGCTGCCCCAGTCGCCGCCCTGTGCCAGGTATTTTTTATACCCCAGAGTCTCGGTCATGAGTTTATTAAAAATCTCGGCCATCTTCCGGGGTCCCATGGGTCGCGAGGGACGGCCTGAAAACCCGAATCCCGGCAGGGATGGAGCGATGACATCAAAGGCATCTTCTTCCTTTCCGCCAAACCGTTCCGGGTGAGCCAAGGGCTCTATAATATCAAGAAATTCAACTATTGATCCGGGCCAGCCATGGCTGATGAGCAAAGGCATGGGGGATGGACCACTGCCTTTCTCCATTATAAAATGAATGTCAATACCATCAACAGGCGCTTTAAAATGAGAGAATTTATTTATTTTGGCCTCCCATTTATGCCAGTCATACTCATTAACCCAGTAGTCGCAGAATTCTTTGAGGTAATCCATGTTTGTGCCGTAGAGCCACCCCCCATCATCAGGCATTTCAATATTATTCCAGGGATATTCCTTTACCCTTGTTCTGATATACTTCAGTGTTTTGTCTGATACCTTAACTTCAAATGGATTTAGCATCTGTTAAACTCCTTAATAAGAACAGTTTGATAATTTAATTTTATTGATATTGTCGAAAAACCTTTACCCCATTCGCTACGTGGCCTCCTGACTCTCACCTCCCAGGGGCAGGGTGGGTGAGATAATATCAATACACCTAATTTAAACGTGTTTCTGATAACCTCGTTTAAATCATACAGGAGAGAAAAAAAGCTTCCATGATCTCGGTCATGTTGGGGAAAAATTTTGAAAAAAGAATGGTCAGCTTAAAAATATTGATTCTTCACTGCTGTTAAGAGGCGGGATTAAATAATGAGGTCGCCGAATTCCAGGTCCATAAGCGCACTGGGGTTTAAGACCCAGATCTGCCCCGGCCGAGTCTCTATAATACCCATGTCTCGGAGGTGTCCCATGGCTCTGAGGGTTGACTCAGGGGTGGTACAGGCAAGCTCGGAAATTTGGACACTGGTAAAATGAAGGGGAGAGGTAAATTTACCGTGGAGGGTGGACAGGACACGTTTGATCCGGGCTTCTACTCTTTTTTCCATAAACTCCAGGATCCTGGAGTTTGCGGAATCAAAAGCTGAGCCGACAATCCGAAGCAGGTTGGGTACAATAGCAGGATGTTTTTCCACAAAGGGAGTAAAATCCTTTGCCAAGACCCTCAGACAACGGGTGGGTTCAAGAGCCTGGGCTTCCAGATTGCGTGGATAGTCCAGGTAAGGAGTTAATAAATTATAACATTCCCCGGATTTTACGAGGAGCACCGTGACCCGCCGTCCCGAGGATGAATTCATACTTATCCTAAGTAGTCCTGATATTACAAATAAAATATCGTTATATCCATCACCTGTAGTTGAGATGAACATGTTTTCAGGAAAAACTACAAAATCTGAGATCTCTACTATATCATTTATGCTCTCCCGGGGCAGTCCTCGACATAGGCTGAAAAAACTTAAAAATGTTTGTTTGTCTTCCCGTGTAAATTTTTGCATTTGCTTTCCCGTAAAACGTCCTTAATAAATACAACCTGAAATGGACCTCAATTCTTCCCCCAGAGCAGATGATTTTAAAAAACGGTCTTTTGTTGCAGTGCCCTCTGACATAGTGCGTGCTATATTTCGTTATGAAATTTCGATCGTTAACCATTGGATGCACGATGGTTGTTGTTCAGCAATTCACGGACACTACTTAAAACTCTACACACCCCTATCGTTTAAAGACAGTTTTTATAAAGATTCTGTACTTCAATCTCTGTAATGTTACGAAAGATAGCATGAATAATGCAAAAATAATACTTCTCGAAAATTAAGACCTACTTATGTGCCAATGCACCTTTTTTTCACCTCAAATTTCGATTGTAAAAAAACCGAGACCGCAAACCCATAAGATACTGAATTCACAACAAGATCTGACGAGCTCCGCTTTACATGTTATGTTTTGTTGAACCATAGAGTCAACACGACGTACAAAGGGAAGTCAATAAGATAGATACAGACTACATGAATACACAAAATCTATTATCATAACGACTATCCTTGAATTTGCAGACTACCCAGATCTTTAGCGACCCCAATGTCACCTCTGACCTGGTGGCCCGGGTCACCCACAGGACCCATATTGTTCAATATGTCTGGGATAGTTGTAGGTCGAAAGACTCTTTAAACCTTAAAAAAAGGGTAGATAAAAACAGGGCAAAGATAAAAGCATAATACCTAAAAGTTGCAAGCGTTAGTTGGCCGGATATGCAAGACGCCGGGCATGCAGCTGTAATCGTTTACCGCAAGTGCCCGGCAACGCAGCAGATCCGGTCAAATAGCGCTCCCGAAGGGTTCATGGTTTTTGGTTTTGAACCCTGCACAATTTGGTGAATGATATATTTGAAAAAAATTATCATAACAAACTAATATAAAAGCTAATTGGTTTAAAATCAAAAAACATGAATGCAACTTTTAGGTAATAACTTATAACTTTCAGTATGCCCCCATACTGTTTATTGTCATCAGGGGGATCAATTTTAGGTTGTAAATTCTAAATGGAGAGAGTGCATTGCCCAGCTTGATCTGATTATCCCCATGGCAGATGATCTATTTGTCAATAGAGTAGAAACAACAATCAAAATCAACTATCCTGTCACAGATGGAAACCTTACATTATGCCCTGGCAAGTTATAACTTTGGGCACAAACATAACACCTAAAGTTTACATTTGGTCAATAGGCCCAACAGAATTTTAATGAACACAATACTAAGCCCAGATACTTCAACCACTATAAGCTGTCCCGTCTGCATCTCCTGTGTTGAGGCAGGCTTTCCATTCCCTGTCGAAGATTCCCTGGATACAAATCAGCACCTCGTCAAACATCCAGCAGCCACCGCATATCTTCCATTTCGTGGCCGATCCTTGCACCTGCGTTTACATCAATATAGCTGGCCCCCGCCTTGATCTGTTTTGTCACATCATCGATGATATATACACCATCCCTCTCTGCAACAGCAGCCTGTACAAGCTTTCTGGAGGTGTTGATTCTTTCTCCAATGACTTCAAACATATTCAGGTTCTCCTTAAATGGTTTAATGCGGCCAGAACAAAAAACCTTCTTCTGCTCCGGCCGCACATTTTATGCATAGGATTTAGCCAGTTTGGACACAGACCCTGCATCGGGTGTATATCCATCTGCACCGATTTCATCGGCAAACGCCTGGGTAACAGGGGCTCCGCCCACCATGATCTTAATCTTGTCCCTCAGCCCGCTGTCATTGATGCGCAATCAGCTTGAGGCGGCCCATCGAATCGGGGTTATCAAAATCCAGTTACCTTCCTTAAACGACAGGGGGGAAGATGTACTGATTTTTGCCAAATATTTTCTTCAAATGTTCAATCTTACATTTCGCACCTTTTGCGCATGATTTGGTGAATTAGGTTGAACCCTTGTTTTTTGAGGGCGCAACTGAATTTGTAAAAAGCCACCACCGGTCTCGAATTGTTGTATAAACTGAGGGAGAAATCCCAAGTAGTTTCAATACAAACTCATGCATATTTGTAATGCCTTTCAGGGTTGTTTGAATTGTTTTGCCTTGTTTTTCGATAAGGTAAAGATGAACATTTCTAAAATAATAGTTGATGTTATTCCAGGTTGGTTTCTTGGTATTCATGCCGTTGGGCAATATGGGTAATTTTTCAACTTTTTTTTCAGCCATGTTTTTCCGAATATTACGCTCCATGAGACTGACAATCATTAAAGCGATAAAATACAGAAAAGTCATAGCTTCGATACGTCTTGGTTTTTTGAGAAAAACAGGGGCGATATTCAGGATAGACTTGGTGGTGTACATCCTTTTTTCCAGATATGGTTGATTCTTGTAGGATTTGAGGACCTCTGATGTCTCAATATCAGTATTAGTAATAAGTGGAAAAATACCGTCACGGACACTCAGAGTTCTTATGGCTTCAAGATCTAATGCCCACTCCAGTTGGTAAGAAATAGATTCCACTTTTTTATACTGTGTCTTGGGGCCTGGTTTTCCAGGGCCTATCTGACGCTGAACTGTTTGTTTGTCTTTAAGGAGTTGAATTTGGAAGAGATCTGATGCCCCCTTGATTATCTTTTTGATAGCTTTTTCAATCTGTTCTTTCGTCTTAAGTTGGTATTGATTAAGTCGGGGGGAAAGCTCAATAAGTTGAGCCTCAATTTTTTCGA
>JAVERV010000152.1:0-6460 GCA_034006945.1 Desulfobacterium sp.
GGCATAACCTTGTCCCCCTGTTTTACCCCGATCCTGGTAACCGTTCCCCCATGGGGTGCAGTCAGGGTGGTCTCCATCTTCATGGCAGATACCACCACCACGGGATCACCCTTTTCCACAGGATCACCCAGTTGAACAAGAACATCCACCACCACCGCAGGCATGGGCGGGGTGACGGCTGAAGGGCCTTTGTCCAACCCTTTTTTCCGGGTTATGGTCTGGGCCAGCAGATCCTTATCCTGGATAAAAAAGTGCTCACCCCCGAGAATTATGGTCTTGCCCTCGGGGCCGGCATCTACCCAGGCCATGACCCTGTGACCATCGACCATAAGGCAGATCTGATGATCTGATATCCGATTATATTGGATGTCATCAAAGGGAGTATCGCCAATTTTGGCACTTATGCTGCGGTCCTGCTTTATTGTCAGGTCGCAGGCAATGGTCGTGTCTTTGATTTCTAAGGTGTATTCCATTTGTAATTTTCCTTTTGCTCCAAGATCATATAGTCCAGTTGCCCAGTGTCTGAAACGGGGTTAGGGCATCTATCCCGGTTTTCATGACCGTTGTCTGACGCTGTGCTCTTGTCAACTCATCCACGATAAAGGCGAGACAGGCAAGATCCCTGTTCGTTTGACCGGGCTTCCAATCGGCAAAATGTGCGGCAATAAAATTGGTAAAAACCTCTCCTCGTTGAAAGGGAGCCGAGGCCAGAACATCCAGAAGAAAATCGACAGGGGTTCTGACGCCCAGAACGATATAGGATCGTAACGCTCTGGTCATTTTAGCAATGGCATGGTCCCGGGTCTCTCCATGGGCGGTTAATTTTGATAGGATAGGGTCATACTCCACAGGAACTGTACAGCCCGAATAAACCCCGCAATCATTTCTGATTCCGGGTCCCGTGGGTTCCTTAAAAAAAGAAATATTCCCGGGATTCGGGAAAAAATTATTCGCCGGGTCCTCGGCATAGATACGGCACTCGATGGCATGGCCCCTGGCCATGATATCTGCCTGATCAAGGGTCAGAGGATTGCCGGCGGCGATCTGAAGCTGTTGCCGGACAAGATCCACCCCGGTGATCATTTCGGTTATGGGATGCTCCACCTGGAGACGGGTGTTCATCTCCAGAAAATAATAGTTGTTCTGATCATCCAAAAGGAACTCCACCGTGCCGGCATTGGTGTAACCGGCTGCCTTTGCCGCTGCGACGGCAGCCTTGCCCATGGCTTCCCGGAGTTCGGGGGTGACGGCAGACGAGGGAGTTTCTTCAATGATTTTCTGGTGCCGCCGCTGGATCGAGCATTCCCGTTCCAGTAAATGAATGGTCTTGCCGAAATGATCTGCCAGAATTTGAAATTCAATGTGCCGGGCCCGGGAAAAAAACTTTTCAAGATAGACCTCGCCGTTTCCAAAGGCATTTTTCGCCTCCCTTGCGGCGGATTCCCAGGCCTCGGGCAATTCTTCCGGGGTGTTGACCACACGGATTCCCTTGCCGCCGCCACCGGCTGTTGCCTTGATGAGCACGGGGTATCCGACATCTTTGGCCTTTATCTGTATTTCAGATAGAGAAAGATTCTCCCTGGTGAATCCCGGAGTTACCGGAACTCCGCCGTCCACCATAATCTGCCTGGATTTAATTTTATCTCCCATCTCTTTGATGGCTTTGACCGGAGGACCGATAAAGACGATATCGTTCTTTATGCACCGCTCCGCAAATTCATGGTTTTCCGATAAAAAGCCATATCCCGGGTGAATGGCTTCAGCCCCTGTCTCCCTGGCAGCCTTGATTATTTTGTCCATGTCGAGGTAACTCTGGCTTGGATCAGAAGGACCAAGGCTGACAGCCTGGTCCGCCTCCAGCACGTGGAGGGCTCTTTTGTCAGCTTCCGAGTAGACGGCAACAGTTTTTATGCCCATCTCCTTACAGGTCTGGATTACCCGGACGGCTATTTCGCCCCTGTTTGCAATGAGAATTTTTTTAAACATGATATTTCCTGTTCCTGTGGATTTATTAAAATTGCCGGTCTTACATCCTAAACACGCCGTATCCTTGAACATCATCCCAGATGGGTGCATTAAGGGCTGCTGAAATCGCAATTCCCAGTACATCACGGGTCTTGGCTGGATCTATGATACCGTCATCCCAGAGCTGTGACGTGCTGTAATAGGGATTGCCCTCCTTTAATGCATTGGCCATCACCGGTTCTTTGATGGCTGCCATCTCCTGCTCGGTCATGGGAGAAAGACCCATTCGCCCGCGCTGGTCATTGGTGATCGTGATCAGCACATCCGACGCCTGGGCACCGCCCATGACTCCGATCTGGGCATTGGGCCACATCCACAGCATTCTAGGGGAATAGGCCCGCCCACACATGGCGTAATTGCCAGCCCCGAAAGAAGCCCCAACAACCATGGTAAACTTGGGCACACTCGCCGTTGCAACGGCATTGACCATCTTGTGACCGTCCTTTGTTATGCCGCCCCGTTCATAGGCCTTGCCCACAATAAATCCATTTATATTCTGGAGAAAAACCAGGGGGATTTTTCGTCGATCACAAAGTTGAATGAACTGTGTGGCCTTCTGGGCGCTGTCTGAAAACAAAATACCGTTGTTGGCAAGAATACCCACTGGATACCCATGGATATGGGCCCAGCCGGTCACAAGGGTGGGGCCGTACATCTCCTTGAATTCCAGAAACTTGCTTTCATCCACAACCCTGGCAATAACCTCCCTGCAATCATAGGGCTTGGAAAGATCCGGGCTCACGATCCCGTAGAGTTCTTCAGGGTCATACAGGGGAGGTTTGGGCGGCATCATGGTCAAGGTTGATTTTTTGTTGGCCGGCAGGTTCGCAACGATCTTACGGATGATCTGAATGGCATGTCCATCGTCCTCGGCATAATAATCAGAGACCCCCGATTCCCGGCAATGGACCATGGGGCCGCCCAGGTCATCGGCAGATACGTCTTCGCCTGTGGCGGCCTTGACCAAAGGAGGGCCTCCCAGGAAAATTGCCCCATGTCCTTTTACATGAACAATCTCGTCACACATGGCAACTCCGTAGGCTCCACCTGCCGTGCACAGCCCCATCGCCCCCACGATCTGGGGAATGCCCATCTTGGACATCATGGCCTGGTTATAAAACACCCGGCCCCCGTCATCCAGATCCGGAAAAATTTCCGACTGCATGGGAAGAAAAGCCCCGGAGGAATCCATGAGACTGATGAAAGGAAGCCGGTTCTCCATGGCAATAGTCTGGCAGCGCAGGGTCTTTTTTACGGACATGGGATACATGGACCCGCCTTTGATTGTGGCATCGTTCAAGGAGACGAGGCATTCTTTACCAGAGACCACACCAATGCCGGTGATAATTCCAGCCTTGTGAATTTTGCCGTCATAGAGCCCCCTGGCTGCCAGGGGGGCGATCTCGAGAAACGGTGTATTTTTATCCAGCAGCAGAGCAAGTTTTTTGTCGGCCGGCATTTTGCCCGATTCTTCATGGCGTTTTATGGCCTTGGGAGATCGTTCATTCATGGCCCGGTCAAGTTCAAGGCGCAGGTCATCTACCAGGGCGGTCATTTCCGCATAATTGGTCTTGTACTCTTTGGAATTTTTATCAATTCTGGTTTGAATCACATCCATGTCGGACTCCCCTCCCATATTATTTGGGTTAACACATGCCTGATACAGGTTGATGGGTAAAAAAATTGCAGATGGAACTACGACAATTTCCATAAAAATACAGTTAGACTATTTTATTGTCAACAAAAAAAATGTTTAACTTGTATTTTTATCCTAACAGTGAGGTATCGGTTGTTAAGATAGGCCTATTGGGACTATAATTAATTTAGGAGTAATTCATGTAGGGAGAATTAACGAAAGGGCAATTCATGAATTGCCCTGTGAAACACCCCACATAAGGGCAAGGTTGACCCCATTGGTGGTGTGTAGAGACACTCAATCTAAGCGTCTAAAAAAGAAAAACCCTGGAAGATTGCTCTTCCAGAGTTTTTTTGTTTGACCTGGGTTTTGTACCTTACATTTCGCTCGTTCGGAAAATAATTTTTGAATATCCGTGTCAGATTTGCCTATAAATCAGTTATGTTTTCTTAAATTGCCACCAATTACCTTGAAGAGTTCCATACACCCAATTGGGTACTTCTAAAAGCTGGTTGATCTTTTCATGCAATGCGCTGACCCCTTTCACCATAGCTTGTATACATTTGCCATCTCGAATTATCTCCGAGTAGTGAACATCTCGAAAAAAATATCGAATGTTGTTCCATGTCGGACTTTTAGTGTTCATGCCCTGCGGCAAAATGGGGAGTTTTTTTATGTCCTCCTTTGCCATTTTCATACGAATCTTTCGTTCAATGAGAGACACGATCATCAGGGCTATAAAATATAAAAAGAGCATGGCTTCAATACGCTTCTCTTTTTTCAGAAAAACAGGTGCGACCTCCAAAACTGTCTTTTTGGTATACATGCGTTTTTCAAGAAAAGGCTGGTCTTTATATTTTCTCAATACCTCACTTGCGTCAAGGGTCGTGTTTGTAACCAGAGGGAAGATCCCATCTGTTTTAGACGCTTCTAAAAGGGCCTTGTCATTTAATTCCCATTGAATGCTATAGGTAAACTCCCATTTATTTTTATACACACTTTTTAGTAAAGAGGGTCTACCGGGAGAAACTTTTACTTTAATTTGCTTACGATCTGTCACTATCTTAACGTTGATAAACTCTTTGACATCTTTGCAAATACTGTTAATCGCCGCCTTAATTTCTTTTTGAGTTTTTAAATGATATGCGTTTAATTTCGGTGCCAACGCTTCTAATTTTGCAATGGCTTTATCTATTTTTATCTGCCTTCTTTTTTCATCATCTTCTTGTTTTGAACTGCTATGAACAAAAATAATTCTAAAGCCATCTTTTGTAAGTCTTGTCAGTTCAGATTCATATGTTTTATAGACATTCATTTTCTCCTTTTTGCGTGAGCTCGCTACTTTAAAGGCATCTTGCCACTTTACATCCTTTTTTTTCAGACCCTTTAAAAATTGTTTTACTTCTTTGCGGTCCTTTGGAACGATGGTTATAAACAAACCATTGTTTTTGGCAATATGGATCAAGTTTTTTTGGCTGCACAATTTGCAATCGGCAACATAAATAAAATCCTCTTTTTCCAGCAACGTGCGCAGGGCGTTCCAGTTCGGTATATGGGTGACATCATCCGAGGTATTGCCGTCAAAAAGCTTATAGCTCAGTGGGACATGACCATCTGCCGTGATATTTAAACCAAATACGATTTGCTTGCAGTCAGGCCTAAAATCCTTGTTGTGACCATGTTTAAGCTTAACGGCATCCGGATCTGGGGTATCGTATTTGCCAATGAATGTAACCGTTGTGCTGTCATTATGAATTTCATCTGTCATTAATTGGTGAACTGCAATAGCGTTACCGGCTAACTCGGTCATCTGCGAATGGCGGTCTGAATCAAAAAGTGCCGAAAGGGATCTACCGAGTCGATCATCATTAAAAAGCTTTGCCGTTACAGGCTCTTCGACAAAACCATCGGAATATTTACTCAGCCAATCTTGAACCTTGTACAGTGGTTTGTTGTCACATATGATATTGGCTGTTAATATGCAAAGACTTTCAGCATGAACCGCAAGACTACCGGTTGATGCTGGGATATATTTTGTGAAAATATTGAACAGATCAAGTTCATCCATGTAATGCTTGACCATTGGAAGTACATCAACTTGCTTGAACCGTGTCTCAAATAGCTCCATAGTGCCTCCTTATAACGTGTTTAGGTGGCACTATAGAGCAATTGAGGGGTAAAGTCTAGATATTTTTTATTTGTATTAATATCAATACTTTAGGTTTGTTTAAGGTGTCTCACTCTATAAATTCTAAAACTTATTTCTGATAGTGCGAAATATAAGGTTTAAGCCATTAAAAAGGGGTTTCTCGAGGTGATTACTATTTAATAACAGCTACTTACTGGGGTCAGACCCCGTTTTTATACCCCGCATGCATGACCGGTTTTTATCCCCCCAAAAGTGGATTTTAAGAGATAGAACTGGACTTTTTAAAAACAAATTTGTTAAAATAACAGATTTAGCGGGGTCAGACCCCGAATATCCCCGAATATTTAAGGAGTAATCAACATGGAAGTTGCAACACCAATGTCCCCTGAATCATTAACCGCTGTTGAAATTTTGGAAAGCATAAGTGTAACTCACCGGGCTCAAGCTTTGGAAGTATTAAGAACTTTTGCGTATGAACTTCGCAGTGAACAGAAATGGGAAGACTTGTGTTCAAAGCATCCAGGGCCGATGAAAAAAATGGCAAAACAGGCGCTTAAAGAACACAGAGAAGGAAAGAGCCGGGAAATGTAATGAATTCATTCACTGTAAAGTCGTATTGGAAATCGTATAAAGAGTTACCAGTGAATATC
>JAVERV010000153.1:0-6376 GCA_034006945.1 Desulfobacterium sp.
GCAGGACAAAATAGTCTATATCGGCTCCCTTGCATCCTTGTGCGGACTTATATCTTTTATTTTATGGCGTTTTATAAAACCACATATTGTTGCTGACCAGGTATAAAAAAACCAGTAGAAAGGATGCTGTTTCCCGGGCAGAGCTGTTCTTCTGCTAATGAATTGAACGGTTTGGCCGTTGTCTTGAGAATTGTGTGGGTCTCCTTCTCACCCTGCTCGACGGATGTATTGGATCTGGCTGAAAAACTGATTTCAGATTATGCCAATGGAAGCTGAAAGATCATCTTCGGATCTTCAGCAGGAAACACTTTACCAAGGTTCGCTGAGTTTGCTCACAATATCACGACGGGATAGAACAGACGCACATCGTTCCCATAAATGTGCATCAGGATCTATGGTTCCACGATACTTCACAGTAAAAGCATCCTGAGCCTTTTTCCTTTCATGCATGTATTCGTTCATTCGGCCTTTAAGCTCTTGTTCATCTTCAATCCATTCGTCATCGATTGTGTCAGGGAGGCTGCCAAAAATATCATAGGTATCGCGCAGACGTTCGGATAAAACGTTATAAACCTTCTCGTCCTGGGTTTCGCTGTACACAAGGTTCAGCATATCGACGAACTTACGTGTCTGACCAAACCGCTTGATTCGTCCGAGTCGCTGCTCAAGCCGGGACGGATTCCAGGGAAGATCGATGTTGATCAAAGTGCCCAATGTCTGGAGATTCAACCCTTCGCAGGCAGCATCGGTTGCCACTACCAGTCGGATTTCGCGGGTTCTGACGGCGGCCTTTATGACTTCACGTTCTACCCTGTTAAACTGTTCATCTCGGACGAGGCCGCTTTTCCCAACACCGGCATACACAGCTACAACTTCACCTTGAAAGGATTTTGCAAGCTCTTTTGCAATCCATTCCGCTGTGTCATAGTACTGACTGAAGATGATACAGCCATGCTCCAGCCATGTTTTTCCATCCGTTCTGAATTCAGTTAAAAACCACCTCACCGTATTGAGCTTAGAATCGACAGCTTCCTTCCGTGAAAGCTGGGTCTCTATTTCTTTGAGGCAGGCAATTTCTGCCGGAGTCATCCCGGAAAGAATGTGCTCCACCTCTTCCATCTGGTCCTCATTCTCATTGGAAATAGAATGTCTGAGCATTTTCTGGGCAGTTTTCAGGCCGGATGCAAAACTTGAACAGATACGCTGCAGCATCAACGATTTCATGAAACCGCCGGCCTTTGTCCGGGATTGAAGCAACTTGCTGAACTCTTCGGCTTTTTCATAGGCAACCTGAAAAGGGGTGTTGGTTGGAATTGCAAGACCAACAAAGCGAGACTGGTACTGGGCGAGGTTTCGGGTTATTGGATGAGTATTGACCCCGACTTTTTCTAACAGTCCGTCATCTTCAAGGTGTTTTCGTTTTCTTAAAACTGTGTGACGCAATAATGGATTGTTTTCTTTAAAAAAAGCGGAGCCAAGGCACTCGGAAAGCCACATATTCTGAATCATGTAGTCCAGATCTTTAAACCTGTGTGCACAAAAAAAAGACTGGGGATCAATTCCAAGATAATCACGTATCTGCCGGACAATGTGATGTTCATCAGCAGGCGGCAGCGGATTTCTTAACAGCTGCCAGACCTCTTGTTCAGAGGTAACCTGGCTCTTACCGGTCACAATAGGAATCGCCCGTTCATGGTCCTGCCAGCCGGACAATGAATCACCAAGAACAAACTCAGCACCGCTATTAAGGATTCCCAAAAGATCCCAGACTTCCCGGACGTTAGTCTGGATGGGAGTTGCGGTACCCAGGATCAAATGCAGGGTTCGTTTTCCTATATTCTGCATAAAGGCAAGGAGGTTGTTAGGTTCAGATGCCCTGTCGCCAAGCCCGCCCCTCGTCCTGGCCTTGTGCGCTTCATCAAGAATAACCGTGCCGAATCGATTTTTAAGTAAAATCCCCGCCTCTTTGATAAATTCATTGTTTTCACGCTGGTGCATGATCAACCCAGTAGAAATAATGGCAATTGTATACGGACATTTTTTTATGGACGAGGCATCTCCCCTGGGGGATAAAATCTGACCTTCAACACCCAGCCACACCTTTTTTTGTGAAGACCATACGGCTGCGGGGATGCCCAGCCTGTCCATCATTTCAATCTGCCACTGAATCATTAACGTGGACGGTGCAAGAATAAGGACCGGACCATCTTCCAGAAGGGCGCTAACCAAGGCACTGGTTGCCATTGACAATGTTTTACCCACCCCGACCTCATCTGCCAGAAGCAGGCGGGCCTTACCATAGATTTTCCTGTGTTCAAGAAACATGGTTACAAACGAACGCTGCCATGGTTGCAATTGCTCGCCACCCCGATATATTGGAGCTTCGGCCATGGCAGCGGCCGGGACCTCATGGGGCCGCAACGCTTCAATAGTGACCTCCCGGCGATTGGCCACTCGATTTATCTCTGCAAAAATGGCCTCCGGCAGAGGCACACCGTCATTCCACAAGGCCCAGAACTCTCGCTCTACCCAGTCGGCACTTTCCCCATCGTCATCCTGCCATACCAGCTCATAATTATGGACAAATGCACTTTTGGATTCATTTACAGAACCAATGAACGATCGACGACTGCCATCAGGATAGTGTATGGCCCCGGCTTTGCCATGGAGAAACAGAAGTTCCCTAGGCACAACCCGGATCTCTACATTACCGGCCTGCAAAAGCTTGTCAAGGAGCTGATAACGCTCTTTTTTCAAGAGAGCTTCGGCCTCCACATCAACCTCATTCCAGCGTTCTTTAAGAGCTGTACCCCGTCCTGTCGCCACCTGAAAATCAGCCATGTCAAGTTCAGAGTTACAGACGATCTTCACCTCTGAGATTTGAGAGATTTCCTCACCAACAAGCTCAAAAATCGAACTTCTGAAATAACCTGCGATACGGAAATACTTGGATGCCCCCTTCAGGGTTTCTGCAAGGAATTCCGTATCCAACCTTTCCGTTCGAGATGAAAAACGTCTGATGGTCATTTCGGGCACCTCATTTTAATCTTAAATGCGGTCCGATATAACCGACATATATTTGGCGTTTTTCATTATCAGGATAGAAGTGGAGCCGATATCCGGCAGACATTTTAACGTGCTGTTCAAAATATTCTTTCCGTCCACTTGGTAACCAGAACTCTCGCTCTCTTCGCAATGCAGAATTGTTTCCTACAGTTTTCGATTCTCCGCTAACCTGAAACGCCAGACCACACTCCCTTAAAAAATATAGGCTGTAGGTGACAAATCCTTGAGTTTGCCATTTTTGTGCGAACTGACTTATTGCCAGAAGCGACCGTTTGACCTGGTTTAAAATCGAAATTGATGCTGACCAATTATTTAATTGCTGTGTTGCTTTGCCACAAAGGAACACACCCGGATAAAGGTCTTCAAATCGATTAACAATTTCTTTCCCTGAAGAAATGGAGACGTTTCGCTGTTCAAGCAGTTCTGGTAAATGTTGGCTGAACACAGAATAACTGTAAAAGTTTTGAATCTCTGCATTTTGATTTTCAATTTTTGTGGTTTCCGGATTCATCCGGGTGATGTTTACCTGTAACGGAGAATCATTCCACGGTGGTCTTGTTTCAAAACTGGTCAAAGGGGAGCCATGCCATGCGGCAGCGCAAAGCGCACCATAATCCTTACAACCATCAAACATAACCTCGTACAGGTCAGCACCTTCCATAATATCGTCTGAATTAAAGAACGGGGATTGAGTGGCAATCGAACGAAATGCCCGTATCAAATCCCGGGTTTCTCCATTTTGGTGTTGATCGTGCCAGTTTTTCCAAAAATACCCCGGTGCCAATTCCAGCCTAAACCATGATGCGTCTATCGTTTGATCGACAAGAACGGTTTTCAGCCCCGTATTTTTAGCTTCAATACAGATTTTCAGGAAGTCTGGGACAGCCTCTTCTGCAGCATTGCGATGTTCAAACGGCAAAGAATGATGATTGAAGACCAGACAATCCGTCATAGCAGTTTCTCCAATAGACGGTCACCTTCATCAAAAAAACCTTGGGGCCAAATATCGATACGACCATTTTCATCAATTTCAGGATTTACAACCAGAGATTCATGGGCTGAAGTGGCGCTTCGTTCTAGATAGTAGACCTTTACCTCATGTGTCTGAATAACCTTTTCACGAATCGCAACACGAACGCCATTCAAAAAATGGTCGGAATGGGTCTCTATAAAAAACTGCACTCCATTTCTGGCAGCAATTGAACAAAGTCTGCCGATAATTGATTGTCCCGCAGGGTGTAGATGTGCCTCGGGGTTTTCAATGATGATCAAATCACCGGGATTCGCTCTTAGGATCGCAGTCAAAACCGGCAATACAAATGTTAAGCCGAATCCTACGTTCTGTGGTTTAAAATCCGCCGTCATCTCAGTTCCCTGCTGAAAAGCATAATTTAACGATGCCACATTCATGGCAGGCTGTAATTCAGCATGAATTCGTATTCCCGGAGAAATCTCTGACATCCATTTATCCAAATTATCTAAAAGGGACAGTGAAGGAGAATCTGGATGTTTCAGAGCTTCAACCGACAGCTGGGTCAGTCCATACTCTGCAATGTAATGCGCCGTGTATTCGCCATGGTTGCCCAGCGAATTAAGATCCCTGATGTAATAATCCGAAACTTCATAGGCTGATTTGGGGCTGATTCTATCCGCCGATAGATACTGGAACTGTCGGGTAAAAAGATTCTTTTCAATTATCTTTCCAACTCTTTTTGTGCTGGCGGAGTCTACAGGCTGTAAATCAGACTTACTCTCATAACAAAATGTGAAGTGGGTTGGCTCCTCACCCGTCCACGTCAGAGTAAATTCAATTGTTTCTTTTTCAGCATTTTCAGCCAGAACATCCTTGCCTGTTCCCAAAGAGACATAATCTCCTTTGAGAAGGAGCCCTTTATTAAGCAGAGTGTTCTTTTCGTGGGATTGCCGCAGAAGAAGCAGGGACTGAATCAAAGTTGATTTCCCCATTCCGTTAAGGCCGCTGAACAAATTAAGTGCTGCCAAAGGGAATTGAGCATCGCTGAGAGACTTGAACCTCTGTATCCGAATAAAGTTAATCATTGAGAATCTCCTCAATAAGCTTTTGAACCTTGTCCCTGCGGGTTCGGTAATGGTCTTTTTTCTGTGTCGAATAGGTTATCGAACGGAAGTAATCATTGTCCGTGGCCATCATATCAAGATGTGCTTGTATCAAGCGTTCTCGATTATCATACAATGTTTTCATCTCTTCTTTGGAAATTCTACCGAGTGCATTCATCCATACTTCAAAGAGTGTTGAGTTTTTCCTACGCCGTTCAGCGTGGTTCCCATCTGCGCTTTTTTCAAAAGCGCGATCTTTGAAGATCTCCCAGCAACGTCTAATGGCAAGGCGAAACGATTCACTATATTCGTTCAACTCCGATTCAGAAGATTTCTCCAACTTATCTATCATCCCATCCAAAAACGATGCAATGTTCTTTTTGCTGTCCTCGTATTTCATAAATCTGAACGCCAGATAGCGAAGAACCATCTCCTGATCAACCATACGTCTGCTCTGATCACCTATGGTTTTTATCAGGAAGTCATCGGCTACCAAAGCTCCCAGGTATTTCCGAACAGCAGGTTTTGCCATGGCATTTCGGATTTCTTGGTCATTCAGCACTAAGCCACCGGTGTTGATGCGCCTGAATATGGAATATTTAACTGCTTCAGGTGTCCCTGGTTGAATCAAAAACAGCGTGACTGCACATTCATCTATTCGCCGCTTATAAGTTCTGGGTAGATCATCATATTTCTTTCCGACGAACTCTTTGAGGTATTCCAGTCCATGTAGACGAAGTTTTTGATCAATAACAAATTTTTTTACAGCAGACAGGCGTTGAAGCCCATCTACGATCAACCACTTATCATCGTCTGAGGCGTCAAAGTAAAATGCTGGAAGAGGAAAACGTATTAAAATTGACTCGATCAGCCTGGACATTTTTTGATTGTTCCAAAGCTCAGCATGGCGCTGAAAATCGGTATTCATATCGATCTCATCATGGTTAAGACGTTCAATAATGTTCCGCAAGATATCAGGTTTGGAAATAATGTTAATTTCTGCAGGATTAAACGGCTCCTGCATAAGGGGCTCTATCTCCCCGTCAACTTCTTCTGCAGCTGTGTCAGTATTTTCAATCTCAATATCGTTATCCGCAACTACCCTTTGAGCTTTTTCTTTAAATTCACCCATGTTAGAGCCTCTGATTTCTGATCGCTTCGGCGAGGATGCGTGCGCAGCTTGCCTCCACGTCGGGTTTGAAGGTTTTTAGGGTTTTAAGGCCTTCACGTTTTT
>JAVERV010000154.1:0-6348 GCA_034006945.1 Desulfobacterium sp.
TAACCATTCAGAGTGCATTCAGCCTCGAGCCGATTACGCCCGATAGCTTGCAAATCACCAAAAGTGTCAACCTTGAAACCAATGAGAAAGAGCCGGACAAAAAAGGAGCAGATACAATGGGGATGAAGCACCGCGTCGATAAAGGAATCTACGTCACCTACGGTGCCATCAACACGCAACTTGCTGCCAAGACAACCTTTACAGATGAAAATGCAAAAAAAATCAAATTAGCTTTACAAACACTGTTTGTCAACGATGTTTCCTCTGCACGACCTGAAGGAAGCATGGAGGTTATAAAAGTCCTTTGGTGGAACCACAACAGCCCCAGCGGTCAATACTCATCCGCCAGAGTTCACGGGGCATTACGCGAGCTATTGAAAAAAGATAAAAACGGAACATACGATACCAATGAATTGCGGAATAAATTGAAGAATCTTGAATTAGAAGAACTTGACCAATTAGAAGGCGAGGAGTTACAAAAACTTTATAAATGATTGTGTGGGCGGTGGCGTAACATTGGAAGAATTGATATAAAAACATTTTTTTATGGCCAATATTTTAGGTTGACAAATGCTAACTTTTTTAAAGATTCTCGATTCTGACCTTCAAAAAGCTTTGCTGGTCCAGCTGCGCAACCTCTGGACCCACACCTCAACGGCCATTGAGGGCAATACCCTGACCCTGGGAGAAACCGCCTTTGTGCTGGAGGAAGGTCTGACCGTTTCGGGTAAACCGTTAAAAGATCATGAGGAGGTGGTGGGCCATGCCCGGGCTATTGATCTGGTTTATGATTTGCTGGAAAAAAAGTCTCCCTTTGGGGAAGAAGAGTTGTTCAAGCTTCACAAGGCAGTTCAAACCCAGGTGATAATTGACGTTTACAAACCTGTAGGTGCCTGGAAAAAAGAGCACAATTCAACGGTGGGGGTGGTGGATGAAAAACAGGTGGTTTTCGAGTATGCCTCACCGGATGATGTCCCTTTTTTAATGAAAACCTGGTTTAAACTCTTTCAAGAGACGATCAGTAACGTGAGTCATGGGGACAGAATCCGGGCTTTGGAGGCCTATGTAGACCTTCATGTCTCCTTTGTCAGGATTCATCCCTTTTTTGACGGAAACGGCAGGCTGGCCAGACTGGTTGCCAACATTCCGGTTTTAAAGGCAGGCCTGCCCCCGATCATTATCCCCAAAGAACAGCGCAAAGCCTATATCGATGCCCTGTCCGAATACCATTATGCTGCGGGAGAGCTCAGGAAAGGGGATGAGCTACTGCCTAAACGGAATGAGTTAGAATCATTTACATCCTTCTGTGAACAGGCCTGGAAGGAGTCCCTTGTCCTTGTGGATGAAATTCACCAAAAACAGCGGGCAAGAAACAATAAGCGAATAAGATAAAATGAAAACTTATCTGGAAAAAGAGTATCTTTCGCTTTCTGCACTCCAACACATTCTTTTCTGCAAACGGCAGTGTGCCCTCATTCATATTGAACAGCTGTGGGTTGAAAACAGGTATACGGCAGAAGGAAGGGTCATGCATGAAAGGGTGGACAGGGGCGATCAAATAGACAGGGGAAGGGTCAGGATTGAATACAGCCTTCCCCTGAAATCAAGACTTCTTGGTGTTTCCGGAAAAGCAGATGCGGTGGAATTTCACAGGCAGGATTCAGCGAGCGAAAAATGGATACCTTTCCCTGTGGAATACAAAAGAGGAAAACCCAAGAAAAATCTGTCGGACAAGGTTCAGCTCTGTGCCCAGGCCATATGCCTTGAAGAAATGCTGGATGTCAAAATTGAGGCCGGAGCTATTTTTTATGGGAAGACAAGACGCCGCCTGGATGTATTGTTTGATGATGATTTGCGGGACAAAACCATAAAGACAGCCAGGGATCTTCATGAAATGATCTCCTCGGGTATAACGCCGCCGCCCAAATACGCAAAAAAATGTGATACCTGTTCGTTTATCTCATTGTGTCTGCCCAAAGCCATTGAAAAGAAAAGAACGGTTTCATCCTGGTTAAAGAGGATGATCCAAAAGGATTAAACCTGAATGAAAAAACATCTGAACACCCTTTTTGTCACCACCCAGGGAGCCTACCTGGCCAAAGATGGGGAAACCGTTGCAGTCAGGATAGAGCAAAAAACGGTATTGCAAATTCCCATCCATACCCTGGATGGAATCGTATGTTTTGGTTCGATTGGGTGCAGCCCATACCTGATGGGATTCTGCGCAGAACAAGATGTTACCATAAGTTTTTTAACCGAATATGGCCGATTCCTTGCCATGGTAAAAGGACCTGTATCCGGCAACGTCCTGTTGAGAAGAAAACAGTTTCGAATGGCAGACGATGCGGTCATTTCAGCACAGGTTGCAGGATTTATCCTTACCGGAAAAATCGCAAATAGCCGGACTGTACTTGAACGATCCCTCCGGGACCATCAGGAAAGAATAAATCATGAGGCGGTAAAAAAGGTGTCAACCCGGCTTTTAGTGTACCTCCAAAAAGAGATGCAAAAAGACGACCTGGAAAAGTTGAGGGGAATTGAGGGAGATTCGGCCCATAAGTATTTCGGCGTTTTTGATGAGCTTATTTTTCAACAAAAAGAATCTTTTGTCTTTTCGGGGCGGAATCGGCGTCCTCCGACCGACCGGGTGAACTGCTTGCTTTCATTCGTCTATACACTTATTGTCCATGATGTCCGGTCCGCCCTGGAATCAGTGGGGCTTGATCCGGCAGTAGGTTTTCTTCATCGTGACCGCCCGGGCAGGCCGAGCCTGGCTCTTGATATGATGGAAGAGTTCAGGCCCTTTCTCGCCGACAGGCTCGTGTTGTCCATGATTAACAGAGGCCAGGTTAAACCCAATGGATTTACCATTAAGGAATCCGGCGCAGTCCATATGGATGATGAGACCCGGAAAACAGTTCTGACAACATACCAGAAAAGAAAACAGGACAGCCTGACTCACCCGTTTTTAAATGAGGAAGTCCAGATCGGGAACCTCTTCTTTATCCAGGCCCTGCTTCTGGCAAGATTTATCCGGGGGGATTTGGACGGATATCCCCCCTTTATCTGGAAATAGAACAGGAGAGATGCTTTGCTGGTGCTGATAAGTTATGACGTATCAATCGAGAACAAAGGACAAAAACGATTGCGGCGTGTTGCAAAAACATGCCAGAATTATGGACAGCGGGTTCAATACTCAGTTTTTGAATGCGTTGTAGATCCGGCACAATGGACCGTTTTAAGGCAAAAGCTGATAGATGAAATTGACCTGGAACTGGACAGCCTTAGGTTTTATTTTCTAGGATCGAACTGGAAACGAAGAATCGAACATGTTGGAGCCAAAGAATCAATTGATTTCGATGGGCCGTTAATCCTATAGGAGGCCTGCGAACCCTAAGCTTGAATTTCAAAAAATCAAAAAATTCGTTCCACAGTCTGACTGATTCCTTATTTCAAGGTCAAATGGTTCGCAACTTTGCAGTATCCTGTAATCATAAAGTTTTCTACTTTTAAGAATTTCCCTTCTTACAAAATAAAAAATAACAAAGAGGATCGCTCTTTGACAATTTATTTTGTTTAAATTATAAGATGTTACTATAGTAACAGTCGCTCCCCCTGCGGGAGCGTGGATTGAAACGTCTGGCAGACCGCAGTTGATTAGCGACTCAAAGGTCGCTCCCCCTGCGGGAGCGTGGATTGAAACATGATTAATCCTCCTTAACCTCATCATAGGTTAGGTCGCTCCCCCTGCGGGAGCGTGGATTGAAACAAGGAGATTGACCATGAAGTACCACCCAATTAGGTCGCTCCCCCTGCGGGAGCGTGGATTGAAACTATGAGAGACGACGTACCTTGGTGGGCCGTCAAGTCGCTCCCCCTGCGGGAGCGTGGATTGAAACCCCGAGTATGGGTACTCCCAAACGGCCTTGCCCGTCGCTCCCCCTGCGGGAGCGTGGATTGAAACCGGCTAAGTTCTGCCATAGCCGGAGAGTAACCCTGTCGCTCCCCCTGCGGGAGCGTGGATTGAAACAGAAATGGCAAAAGCAGCAATGCAAGAAATGCATGTCGCTCCCCCTGCGGGAGCGTGGATTGAAACCTTGGTGCTGGTAAACAGCGCCGGAAATGCAAGTCGCTCCCCCTGCGGGAGCGTGGATTGAAACAGGAGGGGAGACCAGGTTTCAGCGGCGGGTGGATGTCGCTCCCCCTGCGGGAGCGTGGATTGAAACTGTCGGTCCCGGAGGGTCTATTGGAGACAATTGAAGTCGCTCCCCCTGCGGGAGCGTGGATTGAAACAGGCAGTGATCCAAAAAGGCGTCCAAAAGCATTTGGTCGCTCCCCCTGCGGGAGCGTGGATTGAAACTTTCAGGCAGCTGAAACCACCTATCAAAGCCAGCAGGTCGCTCCCCCTGCGGGAGCGTGGATTGAAACATAATCATTGATATCAAGCTCTTGAGTTTGCGCTGTCGCTCCCCCTGCGGGAGCGTGGATTGAAACAGGTTGGGGGTAAACGCTGAAAACCCCTATTGGTGTCGCTCCCCCTGCGGGAGCGTGGATTGAAACCATGAGAGACGACGTACCTTGGTGGGCCGTCAATGTCGCTCCCCCTGCGGGAGCGTGGATTGAAACATCCCGCCGTGTGCGGGGATCAAAAGGACCACCGTCGCTCCCCCTGCGGGAGCGTGGATTGAAACACCCCGCCGTGTGCGGGGATCAAAAGGACCACGTCGCTCCCCCTGCGGGAGCGTGGATTGAAACCATGAGAGACGACGTACCTTGGTGGGCCGTCAAGTCGCTCCCCCTGCGGGAGCGTGGATTGAAACCGGTAGGCATCTACCCTTAGGCAGGCGGAAACCTGTCGCTCCCCCTGCGGGAGCGTGGATTGAAACCCCCTGAACAGCTAAAGAAATCGCAATTTCCTTGTCGCTCCCCCTGCGGGAGCGTGGATTGAAACACCCTCAGGCAGGGGATGATAAGGCGGGTTTGTTGAGTCGCTCCCCCTGCGGGAGCGTGGATTGAAACCGGTAGGCATCTACCCTTAGGCAGGCGGAAACCGTCGCTCCCCCTGCGGGAGCGTGGATTGAAACTGATGGCTATACGGAACAAACAATTATGGAAGGTCGCTCCCCCTGCGGGAGCGTGGATTGAAACAGGTTGGGGGTAAACGCTGAAAGCCCCTATTGGTGGTCGCTCCCCCTGCGGGAGCGTGGATTGAAACTTTCCCCGGCTGTACCGATGGGCACAGGAAGACGGTCGCTCCCCCTGCGGGAGCGTGGATTGAAACATTGAAGCGCTCACCCGCTACCTTGAGGACCCGGTCGCTCCCCCTGCGGGAGCGTGGATTGAAACATGATTATTTTTCCTCCATAAGATGGTCAAATTATAGTCGCTCCCCCTGCGGGAGCGTGGATTGAAACCATTTTATACCTCCTTTTTAAATAGTCGCAACATGTCGCTCCCCCTGCGGGAGCGTGGATTGAAACTCCTAAGGAAAAGATACAGTGCGATATAGGCTCTATGTCGCTCCCCCTGCGGGAGCGTGGATTGAAACAAAACGATGTATGGAGGGTATATCTTTGCAATGGAGTCGCTCCCCCTGCGGGAGCGTGGATTGAAACTACCCATGGTACTGCTCTACTAATTTAGGCAATGGCTCGTCGCTCCCCCTGCGGGAGCGTGGATTGAAACTACCCAGGCGAATCCGTATTCTTTTAGTGATATTTGTCGCTCCCCCTGCGGGAGCGTGGATTGAAACCAGATATAGCGTTTCTTGCGCCATATCATCCAAGTCGCTCCCCCTGCGGGAGCGTGGATTGAAACAAAGCAGTCGTCAATATTCAGTAGCATGCCGCTAATGTCGCTCCCCCTGCGGGAGCGTGGATTGAAACACTGAAAACATTGAGTTTTTTTTCCAGGATAAAGTCGCTCCCCCTGCGGGAGCGTGGATTGAAACAGAGGTCATGGCACAAGAGGGGGAGTACAACGGTGGTCGCTCCCCCTGCGGGAGCGTGGATTGAAACACCGAAGCCGCCCACGATGTGGTAGCCCATGGGGGTCGCTCCCCCTGCGGGAGCGTGGATTGAAACTTACTCCGGTTGCAGCAGGGTTTTTTACCGGGGAGGTCGCTCCCCCTGCGGGAGCGTGGATTGAAACATAACCCTGATTTAGATTTTAACCTTGAAAAATAGTCGCTCCCCCTGCGGGAGCGTGGATTGAAACAGAAGGTGTCCCTCCGGCAAGCCTGCGTGGATTTTTCAGAATCACGTGATATTATGCGCTTGATGAATCTATGATAAGGGTATGCGATGTGTTTTATCTTGGCAAAACTGTATGACGATAGGAGGGGACGTA
>JAVERV010000155.1:0-6340 GCA_034006945.1 Desulfobacterium sp.
TGTACCCGGAAAACCTTTACTGGCAGCGGTTCAACCGGGCGTTTGAACAGGCAGTGGAATAATCCGAAGGAGCAGTGACCGCCGGCGTGTCCTATGAACCGGACCAAACCGATTTTTCTTCGCTGATCCTGCCCCTGATCCGGGGATATCAGAAACTGGACCTGTTTCGTAATTTCGTGGACATGGCCCCGGGGGAACCCTGCGAAAAAAACCGGATCTACCGGGCCGTGATCGATGCGGATGTCGTGTTTGTTCCGGACGATTCGGAAACAGCGGCCCAGATTGCCTTACAGCTGCGGTTTCATGACATCCGGGACGACCCTGCTGGGACCCAACTTCTGGAACCAGGCGGCGATGGGCCGGGCCTGGGTATCGGCCCCGCTGCCGGTGATGTTTCCCGTGGCTTTTGATCCGGACGACCCGGAGGACGCGTACAGGATTTTGTGGCGGATTATGAAGCCGTGTTTGAGCAGACCCCGGATTATTTTACATCCATCGGGTATGAAGCGGCCATGCAGGTGATGGGGTATCTGTCCGATCCCCGGGTGACGTCACGGTCTGAACTGCAGCGGGCATTGAAACAGACGGACTTTGACCGTGGTGTAACCCTGATGAAAATTTCATTCACAAAGGATGTAAATCTTACTTGACAAAAAGTCTATCCATTCTAATAATGCGACTAGGTAATTTTCTTTTCAAATTAAGGAGAATCGAAATGATAAAGCGCCATCCGACTAATGCCCGATGGCCTTAATGCCAACAAGCAGAATTTTATTGGAAAAATTGTTCTGTTTGAAGCCTTCCATGCTCTTAGCAAACGAGAAATTTTTGAATACTCTTTGTCCATTATCATCCAGACGGGATGTGATATGTTTCCGTTTTGCAAGTCCAGTTTATAAATTTTCATATGAGGAGAAAAAGATATGTTTGGCAAGGATAGTGAAACAGGGGCGGCAATGGTAGAATTTGCTTTAATTTTACCTTTACTGGTACTCCTTCTTTTGGGAATTATTCAATTTGGTTTTATTTTCAATGCTCAAATAACATTGACAAGTGCAGTAAGAGAAGGAGCAAGACATGCTGTTGTTGGGAATACTGATGAAGACGTAAAACAAAGAGTAATAGACTATTCTACAGCGTTACTATTGAAATTAAATAAAATTGAAGTTAAAGACAAGGAAGATGCAAAAGGTAATAAAACAAAAGAAGTGACTGCAGAAGGAACTGTCGATCTCGTTATGCCATTGCCATTTTTGGAAAAATTGATTGAAAATCTCTTTCCGCTGAAAGCTAAGTCTATTATGAGAAATGAAAAAACATCTTAAAGGAAAAACAAAATGAACAAGAATACTCGTAATGACGAAGAAGGAGCCGTGCTTGTAATAGTTGCCTTATGTTTAGTCGTGTTTCTCGGCATAGCTGCATTTACGGTTGATGTAGGATATTTGCAATATCAGAGAAGACATCTTCAAAACACGGCAGATGCTGCAGCCCTGGCAGGGGCAAGAGAATACATTGATGGGGATTCAAGTCAATTAAATATAAAATCAGTAATAAAATCAGTAGTTGATAATTATGTTGAATTAAATCAAGTCGATGTTGGAGAAGTAGATAATGTTATTCTCGATAAGGTAGATAGTACTGAATTCAATACCGTTAAGGTTGATTTAAAAGGCAACAGAAAAATCTTCTTTGCTAATATTTTTGGAATTAAAAACTCAGATATAGTTGTAACGGCAACTGCAATTGCCTCTAGTGGATCTATCGATGATCTTTTCCCTCTTCTTCCTTTTTATTATCCGGAAAATTTTATATCAGATTTAGAAAGTCAAGGAAAGCTTTTTAGAAAATTTGATGACGCTGATCCGGACAACCCTTTTGCTCCAGGGCACTGGGGGTCCACTAGTTTTTTTGAAAATGGGAATAATAAAATTAAGGACTGGATTGAACAAGGATATTATGACGGAGACCCCATTAAAATTGGTGACGAGATTAATACAAAATCTGGAGCAGGCCTAAATGCCGTTAGAGACGACTTAAAAAAACTTGAAGGACATAACTTTGCTATAGCTGTAGTCGAAGATGTTTTCAAGAAGAATGGAAAAGTTGACGATAGTATAAAAAAGGTGAAAAGATTTATAGGTGTCAAATTTACAAAAACAGATGGTCAAGGAGCAGGTCTGTATATTAACGTCGAAGTTCTTAAGGTGATTTCCATAGACCAAATTATCTATAAACAAGCAGCAGCACCGCAAGCATTAAGTTTAATAAAGTGAGTAAGTTAGGCATATTATATGTAAATAATTCCTAACGGCTAACGGGGTCTGACCCTGGTAAGTATCTATTATTAAATAAAAATCACTTCGGAAGCCCCCTTTTAATGCCTTAAACCCCACTTTGGGGGGGGCAAAAACAGCTTTCTAAGGATTTCAGCGCCAGGTTTTTGTGGTTGCCAGGTTCCGGGATAGGTCTCTTTTAAATCTAGATCTGGTGAAAATCGTTAAAACCCCTGCTTGAACAAATCCTCTGTGTCGGTGACTGCGCTGGATTTCGGCGTATATTCCGTGGGAACCGTTCCCTGTTTGAAACATTCAACAATAGTTTTTTTTGACTCCTTGATGGGCAGAAGACCGGTTTTTGCATCAATTATGGCAAAGACCACCCCGTCCGGAACTGTGAATTTTCTGACGGGTTTTCCCTTGAGAGCCTGCTGCATATAATCCAGCCATATGGGGCTTGCGGTCCTGGAACCGGTTTCCCCTTTCCCGAGGGAGCCTTCCTGATCCAGTCCCACCCACACCCCGGTGGTATATCTCGGGGTATATCCCAGAAACCAGGCATCAAACAGGTTATTGGTGGTTCCGGTTTTTCCGGCCACCGGTCGTTTTAAGGCCCTGATTCGCTTACCGGTGCCTGATCTTACGACGCTTTCCATCATATGGGTCATGATATAGGCGGTGTCCATGCCAATGACTCTTTTTGGTTCCAGCCGGGAGGTCTCCAGGAGATTGTTGTAGCGGTCGAAAATTTTGGTGATAAAGACTGGTTCGATAAAATCCCCGAGATTGGAAAACACGGCATATGCATTGGTAAGTTCCAGCAGGGAAACACCGGAAGAGCCCAGGGCAATGGACAGATCCTGGCTGATATCCGAGGTAATCCCAAGTTTTCTGGCATAATCGATTACATAGGGAATACCGATATCCTGTAGGATTTTGATGGTGACCACATTCCGGGAATGGACCAGGGCTTCCCTGAACAAAGTGGATCCGTAGAACTTTTCTCCATAGTTATGGGGTTTCCAGATGAAGTTTTTCAGGGCATCTTCGTATACCACCGGCGAATCCATGATCACGGTGGCTGTGGTGTACCCCTTGTCCAGGGCTGCGGCATAGACAAGGGGCTTGAATGCGGATCCCGGCTGCCTCCGGGATTGATAGGCCCGGTTAAACTGGCTCTCCCCGAAATCCCGCCCACCGATCATGGCTTTAACATGTCCGGTTTCTGCCTCGATACTCAGGAGTGCTGCCTGGGCAAGGGGCTCCTTATATCCCATACGGCGGTCCAGATCTGAAAGTCCTTTTTGGACGGCATCCCGGCCCATCTTCTGAAGTTGGATATTTACGGCGGTATGGATCTGAAGCCCCTGAGTGTACAGGGCGTCTGGGCCGTATTCTTTTTCAACATATCGTCTGACATGTTCTGTGTAAAAAGGGGTCTGATCCATGAACCAGTTTTTCCGTGGCTTGATATCCAGGGGCATTTCAATGGCTTTGATGAAATCCATATCGGAGATCATGCCTTCTTCCTTCATCCGGTTCAGGGTATAGATCTGCCGTTGTCTGGCCCGCTCGGGAAATTGAAACGGAGAGTATCGGCTGGGTGCCTGGGGAAGACCCGCCAGCATGGCACATTCAGCCAGATTTAATTCCCGTGCGTGTTTACCGAAATAGTTTTCAGAAGCCGATTCTACACCATAGGCACCATGGCCTAAGTAAATCTGGTTTAAGTACAGGTATAAAATCTGATCCTTGGTGAATTTTTTTTCAATCCGGTAGGCCAGAATGGCCTCTTTGAGCTTTCGTTTGTAGGTTTTTTCCGGTGTTAAAAGAAAGGACTTGGTCACCTGCTGGGTAATGGTGCTTCCCCCCTGGATGATGGTGCCGGCCTGAAAATTTTTGACAAATGCCCTGAAAATGGACAGAATGTCAATTCCCGGATGTTCCTGGAACCGGGAATCTTCCGCCGCCATAAAGGCATTGATCAGATTGTCGGGCATGTCTGACAAGGGGATGACAATCCTGCGTTCCTTGTAAAACTCACCGATTTTTCTACCGTCATCGGAATACACGTAGGAAACCGTGGGCGGTTGATAATCTCTCAATTTGTTGATCTTAGGCAGGTCCCGGCTCAGATAAACATACAGACCGATCAGTCCACCGGCGGTCAGCAGGATGAAGATCAAAACAACAATAATGCCCCATTTAAAAATAGAGCGCATTCAGGGAGTTTCCTTTTTTCCGTTTGTTCAAAATTTAAGATCTTACAATATGGGGTCGGGCCGTGAAAAGCAATTGATATTTAAAGAATATTCCCATATTCTACCCTCTGAACATAAGTATGGGGATTAAACTTGGATTTTCAAGATTTTACAATAAGCGTCACCAGCGTAGGGGTTTCTTCTGGGGAGGTCGTTTTAAAAGTGTTTGTTGTTATAAAAAACTTTTGTCTGGAGTTTTGTGTTTTCAAGATACTCGTTGACTGAATTAGCCGGTCCGGGGTAGAATTCCCCATGACAGACAAGGAAAATACTATAGGGGTAAATAACCCCCACGATAAGGTATTCAGAGAAAACTACCTTGATCCTGACAATGCTCGTAGTCTTATAATAAATGCCCTGCCGGAGCGGGTGGTGAAGCTTATGGATCTCTCCACCCTGGAGATCTGTAAGGATAGCTTTATTGAAGCAGACCTGTCGGATTATTATTCTGATATGCTGTATCGGGTGAAGTTCAGGGATGGAAGTGCCGGGTCCGTATATGTGCTGTTTGAGCACAAGAGCTATTACGACAAGTATGTCCATCTTCAGTTGCTGGAATATATGGTTAAGATTTGGCGTCTTCACATCAAACACAATAACGAGGATTCCGTTAGCCTGCCCATTGTGATACCGCTTCTTATCTGTCACGGCAGAAGGCAGTGGCCTAAAAATACAGTTAGGTTTACATCTTTGCTGACTGGACCAGTGGGAGAGCTTAGCGGTTACATCCCTGATTTTGGCTTTGAGTTGTATGACTTGTTCCATTTTTCTGACGATGAGATAAAAGGGACGATCATGAACCGGGTGGTGATGTTGTTGTTTAAGCATGTTTTTGATCCAGACTTTCAGCACAAGCTTCCAGATATATTATCTTTGCTCAAAACTTTGATGAAGAAAGAAACCGGCATGCAATACCTGGAGACGGTTCTCCGGTATCTGACATCGGTGGTTAGCGAAGACGAGCTGTCATTGGAGCAAATAAAAGATATGGTTGAACAGGTTATATCTAAGGAGGCGGGGGAGTATATTATGACACTGGCTGAGAAATTACGTAATGAAGGTGAGATTAGAGGTGAGATTAGAGGCCTAAAAGAAGGTATCGAAATAGGCATAACCCTCAAGTTTCCAGGTGATATCGATATGATGATGGTCATGGTAAACAAAATCGAAGATCTGGATACTCTGAACAAGGTCAAAGAAGCAATTAAAACTACAAAAGACAAAGCAGAGTTTCTGTCTCTATTAAAAAGAAGATAGGGGAACAGATAAATAATGCATATTGGGTTCTAACCATTCATCAGGTTAGTTATAGCCCAGCCCACCGAGGCTTTCACCGGTTTTATGCTGACCTTAACTTATCTGGTTAGCCGGTTCTTACCCCGCTTTTGCAGAAATTGCTCGTTCGACAATTTCTTTGATTGTTTCCGCAGATACCTTATTCATCGTATTGAAGAGGTATCGAAGACCGGATGTCCCTGGAACCGGGAATCTTCCGCCGCCATAAAGGCATTGATCAGATTGTCGGGCATGTCTGACAAGGTGGATGACGTTATCGGCATCCACCGTGATCAGAGGGATCGACCACGGTGGTTTATGCCAGGGTCCTGTTTTTATCGGTTCCTTGCCCTTAGAATATGCTTTTGAATTTTACCGGTGGCTGTCTTGGGCAACTCTGTAAATTCAATCTCTTTCGGGGCCTTAAATTTTGCCAGGTGCTGTTTGCAGAACTCTACAATCTCTTCTTTGGTGGTGGTCGCACCTTTGCGCAGGGTGATGTAGGCCTTGGGGACCTCCTGCCAT
>JAVERV010000156.1:0-6320 GCA_034006945.1 Desulfobacterium sp.
AAACATAGAATGAAAACCATCTTTATATCCGCAAGACGGGCATACCTTAAACTCATTTTCCATTTTCACGTCAATAATTTTATAATCCACGAAGTACTCCCTTGTAAAATTTTACAATTGGTTATTCGGCATCCTTCATTTCTACCTTACACTTTTTAAACCACGAAAAACACGAAAGGCACGAAAGACAGGCAGAATCTAAGAGCCTACTGCAAAAAGTGTAAACTACTTTGAAGGCAATATGAAAGATGCCCATTTTTTTTTATTATTCCTAACGTTTGTGTATATTTTTCTTTCGGCCGCCTGCCCAGTTGCAGAGTCTCTCCTTCCATAAGCCCTGCAGCCTATTCGACATGATCTGCTCAGCGGGAATCTCCCCCATACCCATGATTCGTTTTTGAACTTTTAGCCTGAATCAAGTAAAGTGTCCTCCGATCCCGGGTAAAAGCGCTATTGGACCACTCCTTTCTCTTTCAATGCCTCAATATCAAGGGCACAATATCCCAGGTCTTGAAGGATAGAGTCGGTCTGCTCTCCCTTGTCAGCCCCCCGGGTACGGATACCGGGACGGCATTTTCCGAAACTTGCAGTATATCCCGGCAGATTCACCTCACCCAGACCAGGGTATTGAGCCGGACGGACATAGGCGTTGGCCTTTGCCTGGATATCATTTTCCACATCGGTAACCTTCTGGATAGGGGCAAACATGAGCCTGGCCGCCATGAAATCCGCCATCCACTCATCCCGGGACCGGGTGGTAAAAATGTCGTCAAACCGGGAAATGAGGACATCGGAGGTTACAGGCCGCCCCTTTTCATCGGTAAATTCCGGATCAAGGGCAAGTTCTGGAACACCCATGATCCGGCAGAAGGTTTTCCAGTACTTCTCCTCGGGATGGTGGGTGCACATCACCCATTTGCCATCCCCGCAGCAGAACACATTCCGCAGGGGAGAATGATGGGAACGGTCCGCCGACACACAGGGGTCTATTTTTAAGGTATTGGCCAGCATCAGGTTAATGTGCTGGAGCCACAATGACGTCCCATATAGTGAGACATGAACTTCCTGGGAAATACCCTGTCGCTCCCTGGCCAGCAGGGCGGCGAGTATGGCGTGGGAAAGGCTGATGGCAGTGGCCTGGTCAAGCAGGCCGATCTGCAGGGGCGCCGGTAACTCTCCGCCAGTGGCAAACATCAAGCCTGAGCAGGCCTGACCAAGGGGGTCAAAAGCACCGATATCCTGGAGAGGCCCCTCCTGGCCATAACCGGAAACACTGGCATGAATGATCCTGGGATTGAGTGCGCAAATGGACGTGTAGTCCAGTTTCATCCTGTGGATGGTGCTTTTGCGAAGATTGATAATAAAAACATCAGCATCCCGGATCAACCGGTTAAAGATCTCCCGGCCTGCTTCTTCCTTGATGTCCAGGCAGATATTTTTCTTGTTCCGGTTGGACACTTCAAAGGTCATGCTCCGTCCATCGGGGCCGGCCATGTCCACTGCTCCCACCTTGGTCCAGTAACGGATTCCATCTCCCACCGGGTCTTCCACCTTGATAACATCTGCACCCAGATCGCCCAATATGGCCCCGGCCCCCGGCCCTGCGTGAAATACGCCGTATTCAACGACCTTTATCCCCTCCAGGGGAAGGGGGGCGTCATCCCGGCTGTCTCTGTTATGGTATCTAACTTCCATCCGCTCACTCCTCTATTCAAATGACTTCAATCTTGATTTATTTATCAGCCCCGCAACCCCGTTCAAATCCATTACAATCTTTATGCGTTTTCCGGTGTATTACCTATCCCCATTTTTTTATTTTCCTGAGGTTGGAAATTGTGTTGTTTTATTGACAGTGTTCTTAGGCTGTTTTGTATCTGTGAACTTCGTTTTTGAGTTTATCCTCTAACAGGTCTTCAGCCTTTTCTAATTCATACCTGCTTTGGAGGTTCATCCAGAAATGAGGGGACATGTTAAAAAAAACACCAAGGCTTAGGGCTGTGTCAGCTGCAATGCCTCTTTTTTGATGAACAATTTCATTAATCCTTCTCGGGGGAACCGAAGTGTCTTTAGCCAAGCGATACTGGGTTATTCCCATTGGCTCCAAAAATTCTTCTAATAGTATTTTTCCTGGATGAATAGGAGGTAATTTATGAGTAGTCATTCTTGTGTGCCTCTTTTGTTTGCTTAATGTTTACGTCCATACAATGGGGTGCCTGGACCGAATTCACCCGATATCCCACAGAGATAATGGCATCCAGATTATAAAATTTAACCGGTTTGGTCTGTGATTTTCCTTTAATGGCACCATGTTGAGTGGTTAGTTCCAAAATGGAACTAACCACTTTTTCATCTAATTCACCGCTTTGAAAAATATCCTTCAGATGCTTGGTGATGGCCGGACGCTGCACACCAAAAAACTGGGCAATTTTTCCCTGTGTAAGCCAGATGGTTTCATCCCGCAAAAAAATCTCAAGCTTGACCTTGCCATTCGGCGTTGTGTACAGCAGGAACTCGGTAAAGCTGTTATTGGGGACAAGCGCTGTTTTCTTTTTTTCATCCTTTTCAGGCCAGAACACCCTGTGCTTTAGCCCAGGGAGGAATTGCCACTCCGTAAAGTTGGGTTAATGTTGTGGTTCGGTATTCCTTTTTACATTAGCACTGACATGAACCTTTTCACCAAAACTTGATAGGGCCCCGGACACTTAATCTCAGAAACCGGCCTTTTTCAAACCAGGTTTCTGCTGCCTGAATGTTTCTATTAAATCTGTCTAACATGGCCAAACACCCACAGTGTTGGGCACCCCCACCCTCTATTCAACCTCCTGCTGATGTTTAATGTCAAAATCAAGGTTTGACCCCTATTCCCCCCTATTCCCTATTGATGTTTGAGCAGGCCTCCACCTAAACATTTTTCAAATATTTTCTGGGGATATCATCCCATGATTCGGCCTTTAAAAAATCATGAAATGCAACCAGTCTAAATCTAAATTTTCGTTGTTTTTTCTTTGCAGCAAGTGCTACCGGCGCCTGAAATGATTTCCCCAGCTCTATCAGCCAGTAGAGACTTTCACCACCCCGGCTGTTAGACCCTCCCGCATACTCATCAATCTCATTACGCAGTTTAAGAACTACTGATACCACCGGATAGAAATAGAGGCACCTGCGGCCATCATCACTATTGGTTGAAAATGCACAGAACTTCATCTCACGCATTACATGACGTGAAATCTTATAATTCTGAACTGTGCTCTCCGGTATATGATACCATTGAGCAGCGCCTTCTTCGAACGGTCTGACATAGGCTCTCCCCTTTGAATCAAAAATATCAGCGGCAAGAACCAGTTCGCTGTGGCGATACTGTTTCATACCATACGGGGCAATTCTTACAGACTCCTGCAAATAGAGTTCATCAACCTCCTTCGCTTCATAGCTTGTCTCACTGTATTCACCGATTTGACTTTTAAGAAACTCTGCGAGCCAGCGATTTTCCTGTCCGGGAAGCAGCGGAAAAGCTCCGATACCGACAGCTTCAACTGAATCTTGATATGGGTTCTCCGAACTGTTCTGATCAAACCATCCTGGATAAAGCGCAAATGCCCCAACAATCGGACGGCTCTTATCTCTGTCACCGTCTTCAACTGCTTTTGAAATGTATATGAGCGAATCACGGTACCGGTGCATCTGGTTTATTGCATCATCTGGAACTGTATCGATTCCCGTCTGCGGCCACTTTTTATTCCCATTATTATCAATACGATATTTTGCATCAAACACCCATCGAACCTTGTCACCGGCGGGGAGGGTTATTTCAAGGAAAATATCCGGACGTTGAGTTGTCGTCCAAGAATAAATTTTTCCAAACTCCGATTTTTTAGGACCGCTGTATGACGGCTCATGAACCAGTAAAGCCTTCATACCATCAGGCCGATGGAGATGGAACATTTCATCAGCCTTTTTCAATTTCTTTTCAAAACCGCTTGTTTTTAAATGTCGATTCGGGCTTTTCCCCTCATTAAATCCGAGCTCCATCAGCAGTCTTCTAACTTCCAGAAGACACCAGATCTCATAAAGCTGCTCTACTGAACGAATAGAAACGAATGCATCGCTTCCGAAATAATCAAGATAGAGTTTCAGCTGCTGCCATATGCTGTATGTTTTTGCATATCCTGCCCGTTGGTGCAGAACAAGCGACTCACACATCCTGCCGTCATAACTGCCTATTTCACGGAACAGCGGTTCGGATGAAAGCTTTTCAAACGGTGATATAAGCTCACATAATTCATCGTAGAACGACTCTGACAGACGTGCATTCTCAGGATTCTTTTCAAGCTCCCTCACACGGAAGCTGAACAGTTTCAGCCGCCTCACAGAATAGAGAAGCACCATCTTTACAAATCGATTCTCAGGGGTATCATAAGAGAGCTTTCGCTTCTCAATGCTGTATCGTTTATCATACTGCTTCTCTAGGAGGGTCTCTTTAATGCGTTCTTCCAGCCTTCCGGTAATTTTGCCGGTAATTCTTTCTGCTTTAACGCTCTTAATATTAAGGATAAGACGACTGTGCGGTGAACGGCAAATAAGTTTTACGGCTCCTGCAAGCTCTTGGGCAAGTGACCTGAACTGAGCAAGCCAGAGAAGTTCAAACGACTCATGGCGTTTTTTTGAACGGGACAATATCGAGTCAGTCTTCTGATCAAGTGAAAACCGCCATAACGGATAGGTCGAGTCTATAACTTTACCGATTTCATCAAGGTCCTTCTCCATATCCATCTTGGTGGGAAATACCTTGAATGAAATAGTATCCCTATGCGTCCGCCCGTGACCAAAGTAGCGGATACCAAGCTTGAACCAGCCTATATTGTTCCCGAAGTTGATAACGCCGCGGGAAGAGCTGCCAACACTTCGAAAACTGTTCTCAACCTCACTTATGCGGTTAATGACAGGGTTGTCTTTATCCGGATTATACCCGGTCTTAAACCTGAATTCAAATTCGTAGTCACGGTTTTCATAGCAGAGGGGTTCCGGTATTTCAATCTCGGATCGTTTTGCCTCAACCGGCAGTTTATTATCTTCAAACGTACAGGACTCGGATCCCGTAAGGGGAAAAGAAAAACAGATCCTCTCCAACGGCAGTACCTTGCTGCGCTCTTGCAGAACAGCGGCCAGCTCTTCTCTGGGAGCAGTGCTGTTTCTTGTCCAGATTACAAGCTCCCACCGTTCACTCTGGAAATGAAAAATATCAGGCATTGCCTAACCTAAGCCCAAAACGATGTGTACTGATTCTGCTCCAAACGCTCCTGCATCCATGTAATCTTATCAAGGGATTTACAGCTGCAGGCCGGAGCATCACCGCCGTCTATTTTCTGATTCAGAAGGTCCGGACGTTTGAGCCTCCCCCCTGCCTCGTCAAGATGCTCTGCAAATTTTTCATTTATAAGCTCTTTAAGTTCATTGAGCAGTCCGCTCTTTTCTTCACCGGTATAACAAAACCTTTCCGCATCCCCTTCAATCCGGGGAAGAACCTTCTGCATAAGGAAGTCATCCCAAACAGCCGCAAGGGTCTTATCATCTTTCGGCCTGAAACACTTCACTGACAGCAGGAGCTCATTCAAAGCACGATATGCCAGTTCAAACGGGGTTGATTTCAGTTTTTCGTTAATAGAAGAGAGGAAGGCTATAGATTTTTTACCATCGGAATCCGCTGCAGCGCCACTAAGATCACCGGGTGAGCGGACCTGGGATGAGACGGAAAAACCGAACAGTTTCGGCTCTATTTCGGGGGCAAAAAACTCGTCAAACCTGTTTGGAAAAAACTCTTGAAAGTCAAGAGTAAGGGCCCGGTCAATTACCTTACGTGAGAATCCATGAGTGGTTTCATCCATATTGACTGTACCGGCTACAATGAGATTAGGAGGAAGCGGTATACCTCCATTATCAATGAATGCTTTCCAGAGTTGGTCCTCTTCAGCCTCGCCAAGAGCTGCCATAACCAGCTCAAGCCCATCACTGATAATGGGAAGTGAACTGTACCCGTTCTCTGTCCATTTTCGGGTTTCCAGTATTGAAAGGTAATCCGCAAAGTACTGTTCAACCGGTGCAAGATTCATTTCATCAAGACAGAGCCAAAAGGGACGGGTATCTTCACCAATTGTCGAAAGGGAACCGCCCTTTTCAAACACCTCCTGCCACGCTTTGATCATAAACGACAGAAAGCCGGTAGGCACGTATTTTTCTCCGTTAATACGGCTCACATACCCTAAAAGATCTGACGGTTCATGCCAGTCCGGTCGAACTGCCACCAGTTCATAATTGTCCGGTTT
>JAVERV010000157.1:0-6228 GCA_034006945.1 Desulfobacterium sp.
CCATATCTGCCCAGATGCTGCCGCTCTGGTGGGTGAACATCAGCACCTGAATGCCGTTATCCGGCATCTTTTGAGCCATTTTCCGGTAGGCAGCCACCATGCCCTGACGGAAACCTTCGTCCTCGCCCTTGATGGCTATGGAACGACGGCTGTCCCAGGTCCAGTGGGCGAATTCTTTTGGAGGATTTTTGCGAAGCCAGGCTATGAAGAATTCGGTTATCTCTTCGTATTTTACCGCATCACCGTAGGGTGGGTCGGTGATGTAAATGTCGTTTTCTTCGTTTAAATCTTCAGCAGAATGAGTGGTTATAAACATATTGTTCTCAGCATTGAGAGGATAACTTTTATATTTATTCAAAAGGAAGTTTTCCAAGAACAAAAGGCCACGACACCCATAATTATAAAGTGTATTCAGAGCTTGATTATCAAATACGCTTGCCGTTTGCCCTACACCACTTCTAGCGTTCCATCGGCTAAGCCTTGAATTATTATTTAAGATTTGAGTGAAGGCAAACTTAAAATTAGCTGATGTATATTTATTGATTAGACCATTAACCAATAATTGTCTTGGATTAAACAAATGGTGCCAGTGAGTCCAACCACGTTCGCGAATCGGCTGGTCAGTATTATACCCTTTTTCAATTATCATATCAGGAACATAGCCCTTTTCTTGCCAATCCTCTATATGTTTTCGGACATAGTCAATAATCTTTTGCTCTCTGACTAGATCTTCGTCTGTGACCGATCGGAATTCCTGCTTAGCGCTTCGGGAATTATTTTTCGAGTCACTCCATAGAATTGCGTAAAGCCTTTCTCTGAAAATATCATCTTCTTTCGGTATAATGTCTTTTTTTTCCCAGAGCCTTAAATTATTTGTACCATTTCTATTGTCTCCACGGATTGTTGGTATTTTAATCCGATACTCTTTGCCATCAACAACGTGATAAACGTATGGATCTTGTCGTGGGCCATCTGAGCGAATACTACCTGTGCTTATATAATCAGAATCCAATTCATCAACATATTCAATCGCAATATCATATCGCTTGTTAGTTGGATCAGGTATCAATCGAGCAACGACATGATGTCCTAAACTTACGAGATTGGGCAAAAGAGGAACGAGCCATCCAGTTTCAGGGCACTTAATCTCTACACAATACAAAAAGGCTTTGGCATACCAATCGCTTCCATCATCTTCAACTCCCAAGGCATCCAGATCACGGCGGACGTTTTCCAAAACCGTCAACTGTTCCTGATAAAAGAAATGATTTACTGAGCGTTCCCCAACTATGTTCATTGCCCCCCAGGTCAGCATGCATGCCACAGGGTTTAAATCTGATGCATACACATCACAGCCAAGACGGGCAGCTTCAAAAGGAATTTGCCCGCTGCCACAAAAAACATCTGCCATTTTTGGGCGATGTCCAAAGCGAGCAATACCCATTTGTTCTATGAGCTCAGGAAAGGAGTTGGCTGCAGTTCCCAAATGTCTGTTCACTCTTTTCCAGATATGTGCATGTACTTCATCGCCCAATTCTTCAGGACGTTTGGCTTTAGAAACATTATCCTTGTAATTAGAAAAAGGCAGCGCCCTTGCCTCCACGCTCAATTGCTCTTGATCCGAAACGGTATCAGCCCAAGCCAAACGAGGTATAACCATCCTTTTGACCCCCGAACGTACAGCCTCGACCGGATAATCTTCAATGTCAAAGGGTGTTTGATCGGGTAAACCAACCGGTTCACTGGCAACAAACCAATCTCTTGTTTGCAACCCTTTTAAACGGCGGGCAACATCGGCCGGTTTAATGCGTCCATGACGAATGGCCATGGATTTACCATCCATTCCCATCAACAGCTCAAATATTTCAAGATCTTGGAACCCATTCGCTGTAACAGGAAGTAATGAACCTAGTATACAGGCCTTATTAAAAATTAGTGGTTTTCGGCCTTTCCAATAACTACCTAGTGGAGTTAAAGTTTTGCTTTGTCGAGCTTCCTGCTCCTTAAAACTTTCAGCAGAAATCTTCTGCACCGGGAAAAGATGCTCAATCAAGGCAGGTTTATCTTTCCATTCAAATGGTGCAAGTGCCATCAGATGTCTCCCTTTTCAATAAAATCAAAAAGAGACGGAGTCTCTAGTTGTTCTGGTTTCTTTGTTTTTGGCTTTTTTTTGGGTTCCAGCCTGATGTTGGTTCCATCGGACAAGGCGCAGTAGAGTGCTTTGCGCCAGCCCCTTTGGGTCTGATCGTCACGGCCTGCCTCTGAGGAGGTTTTACTGTAAAGCCACCATCGTTCCTCCGGGCGGAGAGCCATCCATTTTTGACATATAACCAGACATTCGGATGGTGAAGCATGTTCGGCGGCCCAGCCAAGGACGCAAAGTTCCCGGCCCAGGAATCGGTCTAACCTTATCTTTCCTGTTTTCCAACTCCCGGTGCTCTGTTTCTTCGTTTTTAAGCGGGCATTAAAGTCCCGGCGGGCATCATCCCGGATTTTTGTCCAAAGCTCCCGGGCCAGAACCAGTCTGCACTCAACGGTTTCACGGCGAGCTTCATCACCGTCAAAGCCGAAATCTTCATAAATCAAGACCGCATCCCGGGGCGCAACCGGAATTTCCACGTAGAAATGGTGCATCCCAAACTTACATGGAGCTCCAAAATCTATGGTTTTACTCAATTCTGCTCTACCTCACCGTTGCCTATCTCGATACCGAGCTGTTTTGCAAATTCCTCCAAATCGTAACCCGTAGGCGTGTAGGCTTTTTTAAATGTCATAATCAGGGGTGCATCCGGGCTGAGAAGGGTTTGAAAATGTGCAAGTTCGGTTTCAATGAACTCAGCACTGATCCTCATTTCACCAAGGGTTAGATGGATGACCTTTGGTGCAGACCCCACCATCAGCATTACCTGTTCAAATTCGATGTTTTTTTCTTTGGCTATCTTCAGCCCCTCATAGGTTTTAGAGGAGCTGTCAAGGCGTTTGGGCGACGAGCTGAACCAGATGGCAGGTGTTTCTTTAACAATGGGGACTTCATTGGAACCGGATTTGGGAAAGGTAAAGTTCCGCCTTTCCTCAAGGCCATCACACTCGGCAAAGACATAAACTATGGTTTCTTCGTCTCCCAATTGGACGGGACCCGTATAGTCTGTTCCGTTTCTAGCTTCTGAACCGTCCAGGGTATATTTAATAGCCCCTTTTGGGGCTACAAACAGCTCTACAGTTCGGGAGACTTCGTCAAATTTATTGCGCAGCGTCAATCTGTTCTTCCATGTTTTTGGAGATCCCATCAAATTTTTTCCCGTGGGATCTATGGCAAGGAACTGAACACGAAGCGCCTTAGTTGCAAGGGTTTTATCACTGAGTACCTGGCTTTTTTCAGAAACATCACCGTCTTCCTCATAATGGATTCGAGGAGTATTGCCTGCATTGGCAGCATCAATTCTCAAGATAACCGTACCTGAGTCATCCGGGGATGACTCTTCACCGATAATGACCTCTGTTGTTTTAGCCTTTGGCTTTTTCGTTATGTAGCCATTTCCCAGATCTTCCCAGATGCCGCGCTGGTAGGCTTCTATGGATAGCTGATCAAAGCCGCGGCTTGGAAGCCACGGCATTTGAGTCTTCTGCTTCATCTTGTCCAGCAGGTCAGTCTTGCGTACCTCATCCTGGGACCCGAAAAGCAAGGATTCAGCCCTTGCACGTAGGGCGTCAAAGTTTTGAGTTATCTGTGTATAGAGTTTTATGGGATCAGAGGTCAGTGTTTTTACAACCTGGCGTTCACCATTGTAGGGTTCATTGGATGGATAGGTACTATCCAGCGCCTTTGGTCGAAGAACATCCTCTCCTTTGCTGTTACCCGGGAAGAGGAGTTTGTCAAATACGGAAAGAACGGTGGTTTGAAAATCCTGCCCATATTGGGCCTTCTTTTCATCCAGCTCTTTTCGCTGGGGGTGTGAATCAGAAATTTCATTGTCCGCTTTAATTACCGCATAAAAATGACGGGCAGCCCTTTCAATGCTGGCAATGGATGATTTGTCGCCTGTCAAGATCAGTACATTATTCTTGTTCACCAGGCCCTTGAAAAAATTGACAACAACGCCCGGAGGGGTTTTACCATCCGGACTTATAATCAAAAGTGCCCGTCCTGTTTTAAGAACGGCCTCTGCATCATCCATTTCAGGCAGGGGTAGCACCTTTTCATACGCCTCTCTGGTTGTGGGCTTATACATCTCTTCAAGGCGATGGCGTATCAGTTCATCCACCTTGTTTTGAGGGGCTTTATCCGCATAACCCTGAAGTTTTTTGGTTAGATTTTCCTGATGGCTGAAATAGATGCGACCCTCCTGGGTCTGGTGGAGATACCATGCCGATTTTTGCAGCTCATTTAATGCTGTCCTATAATCGCTCGCCTGGCGATTAGGGTCGATCAGGCATTCAAGAATTTCACCCTCGGTAAGCCCTCTTACGGAATTGATGGCAGTTGAAAGGCTGGCCGTGAGTAAAAGAGTGCCAACCTGTTTTGCATAATGACTCCCGCTGTTAATATCTATGACCTGGGCATGGGCGCTGTCAGTGGAATCCCAGAGGTCCCTTGCGATTACATCCCGCATTTCAGAAATTTCGGCCAGCTTCTCACGAACATCGTGGATGGAAAGATCAAAATGCTGGGCACCAATAAGATACACGTCATCACTGCTCGCCCACACGGATTTTAGAAGACGAGAAACCAGCTCCATCAGCCCCCGGGTCTGCTTGAACTTTTCGTTTTCCTTGAACAGGGCCACAATACTCTTGAAACTCGGATGGAAGGGATAGGTTGATTCGATGTCGTTGGCCAGAGCTTCGGCGCTTCTCTCAACCGTTTTAGCCTTTGCCGCTTCTGCCAGCCTTGACGCATATACCGAGGCAATTTCTGCTATTTCGCCCTTATCCGGCAACGAAAGAAAGAGACGTTTACGAAGGATCTCATAGATTTCATTGGATTCCAGATTAACAGGAGTAATGGAAACTTCACCCCGTCCCAGCTCCTGGGCAGCATCATCAAGGGCACGTTGAATTAACTTTCCGCCGGTATCATAGGCGGCCGCAAGATCCGACACTACAATGCAGACATTTTTCTTTTTCTGAGCTGCTGTCAACATATTGGAAAACGCCCTGGTGACGACGTCGGCAATAGTTCCATGTCCTAAAGCCTGGGTGTTGTAATAATGGAAATATGGAGGCATCTCATCCAGGAGGATCAGAACGGGCTCTTCACCATCGAACAGATCGACCCAGGATTGTTCATCCGGAGCCTTTGCACCGGACTCCCAATATTCCCTGAAGATTCCCTCTTTGCCCAACTGACGGGCAATTTCTCCCCAGAAGTAAGTATGGGGATTGTTCCGTCCGTTAAAAGCAGCTATCTTTGCCGAATCAAAATCTGACTGATATGCCATTGAGCCTATTTGTGTCTCTCGGAGTGACGGCTCTTTTGCCAGGAGTCCAAATCCAACCATCAAGTGCGTCTTACCACCACCCATGGCCTGTTTAAGATGAAACACTGAATCGTTTGATTTTCCCGCAAGGCGTGCCATACCTTTAGAAAGAAGGGTCTTCATTCCATCTGTAATAAACGTTTTCTTAAAGTACTCCTGACCATCGGTGTCATGAATAATCTGATCCAGCTGTTCGATCTGATCACCAACACTTATTTCAAGGGCCTTGGGTTGTAGTTTGCATGCACTGCGAATGGTTTTCATTTAAAACTCCTGATTCTATTTTCTTCTTTTCCCTTGCTTAACATTGCCGGCTTCTAAAGCGGAGCTATTTACCTTTTTGTACCCGGCCAGGCAGGAGCCTTGTCTTTGAGTTCATTGAACTTGGAAGATATGCGTGCCGGTTTTTCTTCCCATTCAGGGTTGGCGGTCTGCCCTTCGATTACCTTGAAATATATCTGCATCAGGGCGGTCATGCCGATAGGTTCGATGGCTGCTTGTTTGATCCCCCAGGCAAAGAACAGTCTGGATTTTATTAAAAATTAGCCATCACCTGTAACCATCAAGGATCTTTTCAAGGATGCCGCTTCCCGGGCAGAGCTGTTCTTCTCCCAGCGAATTGAGCGGTTTTACTGTTGTCTTGAGAATCGTGTGGGTCTCCTCCTCTTCCTGGTCGCTGGCATGGAAGAGGCCGGTGAGAAGGTGCCCCTTTTCCCGGTGGTGCTCCAGGGCGTCAAGGGCCGATCTCCGG
>JAVERV010000158.1:0-6218 GCA_034006945.1 Desulfobacterium sp.
AAGATGCTGACAGGCCTTGACCAAAATGGTAAGGGGTATGGTTTGGGTGTTCAGGTTTCATCCCACGTGATCCATGATTCCCCCGGCGAATAGACAGACGCTAACCCATTGTGTAATATCAGTGGAATCAGGGTAAGCCCAATTGTCTCCATATCAGTATGGAAAGTGAACCGCAAGGTAAGCAGATAGATAAGTGGGTAGAGGATGTCGGAAAAAGCGAATGCCATATTGTAATGGGATGGATAAGGGTTGAGGTGAATATTCCCAACATTATCCGGCCCGAAAGGGAGCTAACGTACGACGGGTATGGCTACAGGTGGGGCTCATGCTTAGCTGTACAAAATTCTCGTTGACAACATGTAGCCACGAGGCTACAACTGAACGATGATTGAAATTCGCAAGACTGAAACCTTCGCTAAATGGATTGATAACTTGGATGATATCCGGGCTCGGGCTCGTATCCAAGCCCGGGTAGAGCGATTGGCTGCTGGAAATCCGGGAGATGCTAAGGCCGTAGATGAAGGCGTTTCAGAGTTGCGGATTGATTATGGACCCGGTTATCGGGTGTATTACAAAAAGCACAGACAGAAGGTGTTGGTTTTATTGGTTGGTGGCGACAAACACACACAGGCCAAGGACATCAAAACCGCCTTGCGTCTGGCAAGGAATTTATAGGAGTGTATTATGACCAAAACCATAACTACCCGATATCATGTCGCTGAACATCTTCGTACCCCTGAAGAAATGGCTGCTTATCTTGAAGCTTGTCTTGAGGAGGCGAATGGTGATGCTGCCTTTATTGCGAAGGCTCTGGGTGACATCGCTCGAGCTAAAGGCATGACGCAGGTTGCACGTGATGCCGGTTTATCACGCGAAAGTCTATACAAAGCTCTCTCCGGGGAAAGGACCCCCGGCTTTGACACAATCCTTAAAGTTATATCCGCACTTGGATTGAAATTGCACGCAGAAGCAGCTCATGTAAATAGCGTCATTCCCCAACAACAGGATTCAGTCTGACATAAAAAACCAGGGCTCTTTTTACCAGGAATCGGAAGACACGAGCTGGCTTTTTGTGCACCTGATCCTGGGCGTTATATCTGAACCGAGCAAGAAGAGGAAGGATTGTTGATGGCTATACCGGATTACGAGACTTTAATGCTTCCTATTTTACACTTCCTTTCAGAAGGTGACGTCAAAAAGACCAGGGAGATCATCCATATGATTATTCGAGAGTTCAAGATCACCCCTGAGGAAACTAAAGAATTGATACCAAGCGGTAGAGCAAAGTTGATTGATAATCGAGTTGGTTGGGCCTGCACATATCTGCGTAAACACGGATTGATGTCCTCTCCGCAACGCGGTCAAAATCAAATAACCGATGAAGGGATAAATATCCTTTCCTTAAAACCCAATCGAATCGACAACAAATTTTTAAAACAATTATACCAAGATGAAGCTTCTGATAATTTCTTGGACCCCAATTCTCGAATAAACATCGACGAAAACGATATTTCCAACAAGACTCCCGAAGAAATTATTGGTATCCAGAGTGAAATCATCAATGAAAGTTTGGCAAAAGACCTGCTCAACTACATTTCACAAATTGAGCCCGAGCAATTTGAGCAACTTGTTGTAGATTTATTATTAGCGATGGGGTATGGCGGAACCGTTGAAGACGCCGGAAGTGCAATAGGCCGATCCAACGATGGCGGAATCGACGGACTCATCAAAGAGGATGTGCTTGGGCTGGACACTATTTACCTCCAGGCAAAGAGGTGGCAAAACACCATACCCATCAAAGAAATACGAGACTTCGCAGGGGCACTGTTATCGAAACGATCCAACAAAGGTGTTTTCATCACTACCAGCAACTTTCCGCCTTCAGCTTATGAATTCGTATCCGCTATCGATCGAAAAATTATTCTGATTGATGGGAATCGCTTAACGCAGTTGATGATTAAGTTTAACCTGGGCGTGAGCATCAAGGAGCAGATCTCAATAAAGGAAATAGATATTGATTATTTTACTACATAACCCGGCGCTTCACTTGACGCCGAAAACGTCTGCGGTTTCGGTCAAATTTTTAGGCGGCAAAAGTGAGCTTCAGCGTTGGTAACTGGAACATATGTGTTAACGAATAGGAAAGTTCTAAGATGAGAATTTATCTTGATTGTTGCTGTTTACAACGACCGTTCGATGATAAATCATATCCAAGGATAGCCGTTGAAGCTGAAGCAGTCCTTGTTATTTTATCATTGTGCGAGTCTGATGATTTAAACCTTATCTCATCAGATGCGTTACTATTCGAGATTGGTCGTATTCCGGATCAGGATCGTAAGGAAGCTTCATTGGCAATTGTTAAAATTGCAAAAGAAGTTCTTGAATTATCTCAAGAAATAGAAGCATTAGCGAAAACACTGGAAGTCTCGGGTTTGAAACCGCTTGACGCTTTACATTTGGCATTTGCATCCGCTTCGAAAGTGGGGTATTTTTGTACATGTGATGACAAATTTTTGAAAAAAGCTAAGAATTTTGATGGATTAAATACCAAGGTAGTGTCCCCTACCGAATTGGTGATGGAGCTATATATATGAATACTCAAGCAAAGCCAGTTTTTGAAATCAGCCGTAGGGCTACTCACATTTTATTTAAAGAAATGGGTGCTGTTGACACCATTAGATTTCTGAACCAGTTCTCTGTAGGCCAAGGTGATTATACAAAAGATCGAAATAATTGGCTGGATAAGATATCCATGGATGATGTCATTGCTCAGATTAAAGCTGAAAAGAATAGAGCCCAACCAAACGCTAAACCTGGTGAGACCTGAAGCCATTGATATTATTGTTAATTAATGCAAATTAACCTGCCGTATCACCGGCAGTTTCTTACCCCGGCGTGCATTACCGGTAATGGTTTTGTGTGAAGCCCGGAGGACAATGAAGCCCTTGGTCGAAAGACCTGGAGAGCGAGCCGTGAGGCTAGCTCAACTCTGGCAGCATCAAGCCGGTTGGGAGCTAAGAATGATGGCATGCGTAACATATTTGAACTGTTGATAAACGCCGTGAGCGTTGAAAGGCTAAAGATGCTCACAGGCCTTGACCAAAATGGTAAGGGGTATTCTTTTTGTGTACACTTTAAAATCCTTTCTTGTTGTTTGTTTTCTGTTCCTGTCCCCACCCAACAATTACTTTCTCCCAATGGAAACATGATTCGAAAGCCCACAAGATCCCCGGTAAATTCAATCAAGGACTTCCCATAATACGGGCAAAGTAAAGCGTCAGCTTCTTCTCTCTGTTTTTAAGGCTCTGTATTGATTACAAGGGCTGCATTCTGTGAATTTATAGGGGGGTATGATTCAGAGGTAGATCAATAAGGGGACCCCTTCTTTTCCCGAATCGTAGTTTTTGAAAAGTATTTAAGTTTCTCTTGACGGCCTACATTCAAGTTAGTAGATCCATTAAGAGAAAATGTTGAAAATTATTAAGGTAGTTTTACATGTAATTAATTATAAGATAATCCATTAGGGACCAGTGATTTTTAAATTTGAAGGAGAAGCTTTGAAAAAGTTAATGATATTGATAGTAGTCATATTAAATCTTGCTCCGTTACACTTCGTTTATGCTTCTGACGCAACTGACCATGCAATAAATGAATTCAAGAGAAATCTTACTCAAGAAGTGAATGAATTGATTGGGGATCTTACGAAAGATGAACTTTACCAAGGCCTGACCAGCCCGATCCTACCGATTGCGAATAAGTCAACCGATAGAACCATATCCGGCGGCTATGAATCTATGATTTTCATAGCCCCATCTTCAAGTGGTGTTAGTATCCAGGGTTATTGGCAAGCAGGTTCCTCCTTTTCTTTGACAATAACAAATAATTCTAAGCGTGCTTTTAAATTATATAAAGCAGAGTTGACAAACAATAAAACCGTAATTGGTTCGACCACAGACCCCTCATTATTATCTGATGGAATACTTACACCATCAGAATCCGTAGGGATTACCTTTACTTTAAATATAGATACTCACGATGATGGATTTGCTTTTGGGTACTACTTAACAGATATTTTAACAGACGTTAATTTTGAAATAAAGCATGTGTATAAGAATTCAGTATTACCAGAGATGGGTCGAACATACTATCGAGATTATGATGGTGACGGTTACGGCGACCCCGAAAGTCCCTTTGAAACAATTTATCAACCAGACGGATACGTCACAAACAACTTAGACTGCAACGACTACGACCCAACCATTCATCCAGGAGCCTCTGAAATTAGAGGTGATGGCATTGATCAAGATTGTGATGGCATTGATTTGCCAATTATATATGATAATAGCAAAGATTACGGATCTATGATAACCAAAAAGCCATCTTCAAGTGGTGTTTGTATTCAGGGTTATTGGAAACCAGGATCTTCTTTTTCGTTGTCAATAACCAACACTTCTGCTCGTAAATTTAAACTATATAAGGCAGAGTTAAAAAACGGTAACAGTATAATTAATTTTACCACAGATCCATCACATTTAAACGGTGGATTATTATACCCATCAGAATCTACATTGGGGTGCTTTACTTTGAATCAAAATTATTTCGACAATGGGTTTTCCTTCGTGTACTACTTAACTGATATCTCAACAGGCAAAAATTTCGAGATAACCCATAAGTATAAGGATTCATGGACGCCGGATGAGGATATATGGCAGCCAGAGTTAACAACCTACTATCGAGATTATGATGGTGACGGTTACGGTGATCCACAAAGCCCATATAAAACAGCTTTTAAGCCATATGGGTACGTTTCAAACAATTTAGACTGCAATGACTACGACCCAACCATTCATCCTGGTGCAGCAGAAATCCCTGGAGATGGCATAGATCAGGATTGTGATGGAAGGATTGGAGACTCACCCTCTCAACAGTCAATTGAGTGGGTACAAAAAGCTTATGTTTCATATTACGGTCGTCCCGGTGATGTTGGTGGCGTTGAATATTGGGCTGTTCGACTTGACGCAGCTGGTGGAAGTCTTGATAGTATTATTGAGGCTTTTGGAACGTCTTCAGAATTTACGGAACGGTATGGGGCTCTTTCCAGTGAGGAGCTTATTGATACAATATATCAACAAATGTTTAATCGTGCTCCTGATGCCGGGGGGAAGGCCTATTATGCGGATAAATTATCAAAGAAAGTCATTACCTTACAGTCAATAACCTTAAATATTCTTGGTGGGGCTTCAGGTAATGACTTGAACATCATTGATAACAAACTTGAATTCGCCACATATTTTACGCATCAATTGTGGTTAAATGATTTGAATTATATTGGAGTTGCAGAAAGTAAAGAGTTGTTAGAGGGGGTTGGTGGTGTTGCTTCAGATCTTAAGAGTGCAAAAGATGAATTGCACGTTTTAATTTATGGTTTGTAGTCTATACTACGAAAGCAGGGTCGTTTAATTGGCCCTGCTTTATTCTTCCTCTCTCTACTAAAAGATATAGAAGACCTAACAGACTGTGAGTGTTCGCTACCCGACACCAAGTGTCAGCTCATGGGTTTCCTGTGAGGCTATAGCCCTGGCAGGTGAGCTCATCGTTATCCGATCCCTGCAATTCGATTTCAAATGGAGACTTGCGAGTGGTCCGATTGAATTGCATTTTGCGCGACATGAACGAGAAATGATGATCTTGACATACCTCGCTTTTTTGCTGCGGCATCAATTTGTTGAAGGGTCATTTCTGGAACAGTAATATTAACTCTAACTGTACGTGGCTTTACATCAGGAGCGGTTACAACAAGATAGGCGACAGCTTCGGCGTAATCTTCATTTGTCATTATGTTTTCAAGTTTTGAAGGGGTTGGTAATTTGTCTCCGTCTTCAAGCATTCCATGAATGTGGAGGGTTAGAACCTCTTGGGCAAGATCTTTGGCTTCGTCAATGCTTTGTCCAGCGGTTACGCAACCTGTAAAATCAGGAAATGAGACGCCGAAATCAGTATTGGCTTCTTTATGGACAATAGCAATATAGTTTGCCATGGTATCACCTCAGCTAAATTTAATTCCTGATTGGCGTTCGATACTTTTTAAGGTGCCAATCGGCAATTGTTTTTTCGGGTGTGGCACTGTGACACGCCCCTTAATTTCTGGATGCCGGAACTGTATATGAGATCCAACTTTGGCGACCTCATACCAGCCATTTTGTTTAAGTATTTTAATA
>JAVERV010000159.1:0-6172 GCA_034006945.1 Desulfobacterium sp.
TCCCCCGGGCTTCACACAAAACCGTTACCAGTAATGCATGCCGGGGTAAGAAACTGCCGGTGATACGGCAGGTTAAATTGCATTAATTAACAATAATATCAGTGACTTCAGGTCGCACCAGGTTTAGCGTTGTGTTAGGCTTTTTATGGCATCCCTCTCTCTTGACCATATTCTTCTATGTATAGCTACCCAGGAGCATGATGCCAGCGCCAGCCAGTTGCAGAAAGAATGGTTTTTTGGCAAGGCTCCAATTCATGAATAGGAAAAGTAGGGACACTGGCGCAATAAATAAGCAGCCAAGCCCCCACCAAACACTTGTTTTAAATGCGACAATCAAGGTTCCTATGCCCCCTGCAACAAAAATAAAAAGCCCAAGATAAACTAAAATTCCCATTTCTTCCCCTGTGATTGGGCGTGGGTAATGCGATTATTTGCAAAAACTGTTACCCAAATATTTGTGCCTTACGGTTTTTAAATTCTTTGCGTGAAATTTGGCCTGTGTCTCGGAGAGCTTTAAGTTGCTCCCATTCGGCTTTCATTTTTTGCTTCTCTATATGCGCCCACTCCCAAGGTGCAGCTCCAGATCCAGCGGCATCAGCTATTTCATCTGGACTATAGCCGCGCTCGTTCATTTCATAAAGAAAGTCCCAATCACTCATGTTTGCTCCTTGCCTAACACGAAAATCTGCGGCGTAGCCCGTAGCATTTTTTTTGTTTTACAATCGCTAAAACTGGCTTAACCCCGTCTCCAATTTTTTGGGAAGGATCAATCCGATACTGAGATATTGGATCTGTAGATTGTTGTTGCGGCAGAATTTTAACTAAAAAACCGTTATGAATAAATAAAGTATCTTTGATTTGAGATGACAACTATATTCATATAGTTGTTAAATATAAGAAGCGAATTCTTTTTCATATTTGTTTACGTTAAAACCCGTTTTCACGGCGTCGTCTTTATTTTCTAAAACTTTTTTTATAGTTCTTTGTAGTTTGTGTTTAAATGCGGGATCTTGAGATTCTTTACACTTAAAGGAACAACTGATCGTTAAATAATACAATGCAGAAAAATAATTTTTCCCACTATCAATTTGAAAAGTGTCTACTGCCTCTTCCAAATATTTTATAGATCTGGAATTATCTTTTAAAACTGTGCCAAGAAAAATTCCATAGAACATCAAAACAGCTCCATGTGAATTTGTCCCTCTAATCGCTGGGTATGAAAACAGAATTGATTCTATAGAATCTTCATAACACCGACAAATAGTACCTATCATGTTTTTATGCTCCTCATTTCCAAACAATCTCAAGCACTTTCCACAAATTCTGGCTTTTTGAAACTGTATATAAGGATGGTTAGTTACTAACTCAATCTGATCATATTCTTCTAGTATTCTGTTGATTGTAGTCAGGTCTCTTCGTTTAATAGGAGCATGAATCTTTCCAAAAGTATCGAATGCTTCTGCAATAACAATCCTATCAATATAGTTTCTGGGTTTCCAGTCCTCCATTATGGATCTTATTTTATCATTACCACAACATTTCTCATCAAGAGATTCGAGTGTTTCTCCCATCTTTGTTTTGTGGTCTCGAATCCGAAAAAGAAGTGTTTGGGTTTCATATGAACTTGGTAATAATTTTATAAAAATAAAACTATTAGCGAACTCATTTACCGTATAATATTCACCAATTTTGTTTAAAATTAATTTTTTTGCTAAATAGCTGCAAACAGTTTCAGATGTTGCCAAATCTTTTTTAGATAATTTACTGATTGAATATAAATCAATTTTTTCACCGTATAACGAAATTATTCTTATAATAGTTTTTGGTTCGTAACCGTCATTCTCGAGATCGGAAATAGCTCTTTCGAAAGTGTTTTTATACATAAAATCAGCTATGATTTCGACACTTTTTGATTTATAATTTTCTAGATTAGCTATTACCTCTTCAAAACCCATTGACCCTTCATTTAAACCCGTCAAACACTGAACTAAAATAAGAGCATTCCCTTTTGAAGCATTGACAAGTGATTGAGTTTCGTCCTCTTGTAATTCTATATCAAGTCCCTCCGAGGACGTAAATTCCCGAATAAAGGCACTACCTTTTTCAAGCGATCTAAATTCTTTTATATGTAGTTTTTCTTCACAAGGCTCTTCATTCCTTGAAGTTACAATGTATTGAATTTCTCTAGGTGTTTGTTTGATGAATTCAAATATCTTTCTTTTTTCGATTTCATCTAAATTTTCAACATTATCAATAACTATAATTCCAGAACGATAATTCGTGGGAATATCGTCTATTGATTCAATTTCTAAGTCTCTATATAGGAATGCTTTAAACGATTCGAAACTATCTATTTGAGCTTTATATTTGTCAATATATAAGCTACCTGTTGTTAGATCTTGTTTAAGATATTCATCCTTACTTGTATAAAACAAAATAAAATCATAGTTATACTTAGAATCGTCCTTAAGCTGGCTTAACAGTCTGTATAAAAAATCAACAACTAACGCCGTTTTTCCTACCCCCCCATACCCAAATAGGACAACAGAACCTGCAACCCGATAATGAGAACTCTTTCCAAAAAGATATTCAGACAGAGTATTGAACTCTTCTCCTCTGCAAACAACTCTTTTATGCAATAGGGCTATTTCATTCAAATTTTCCTTCTTTATCATGGGAGTGCTGTTTAAGTGAAAAGCTCTAATCTTTTTCAAAATCGAGGGTTTGTCGACAAACCAAAAATATTTATCATCAATATTCTGAGAAAATTTTCTGACAAAACCCAAAACAGAGACTGCTTCTGTTGTTAAAACTTTGGTAGATGCTGGATGAGATAAAGTGTTTCTAACTAATAGATATTCAGTACAGTTAAAATAAAACTTCTCTATCGACTCGAAGTTCTTGAGTATGTCTTGATTAATGAAACAGTCATTAAAAAACAGGCTTATATAATCCACCAATTCAGAGACATACGGTACATCATTATCATAATCGTTATTTTTGTGAGATTCATAACAGTCTACAATAATTTGATATCTATCTTGAGTGTTGGATAATAATTTTTTAATTTTCGCTTGGTTTTTTGTTGAAAATATTACAGCACAAGATTCGAATTTTGACTCCAAATGCTTAAGTGCTGCCTCGAAATCATTAACAGTAGTATATTTAGTGATCATTGTTGCTGAAATAAAACTACGTAGAGCGACTTCAAACGATTTAACAATTTCATCAAGATCGAAACATTTTTTAACTGAAATATACATTTTTCCCCTGCTCTGAAGATAAGAACTTATTCATATTAGAAATACCAACGCACACGTTTCATATCTGTCTTGCTACTTTACTTGACACCTAAAAGTCAAGCAATATACTCTCATTATACTTACACTGATGTCAACATTAGTGAACACCCCAAATAAGCGGTTTATCCGCCTTCATTTGGATTGTTGAAATATTATAGCTCAATAATCAATCAAGTACTGAACTTAGTATATTCTCCATTTGAAGGATCCATTTGTAGGCACCATCCACATCAAATGTCCTTGCCCCATATCCTATATCCCGTATCTTTTTGGGAAGAAGGGAATCGTGTTTTTCAATAACTGTATCGGGAATATGGCTCGCCAATTCTGTTCCGCTTATTTTGGGTTCATAAATAATTTTCTTCACCGCATTATAAAACTCATTTATGGAACAATTTCTAATATCAATAATTCCAGCAAAGCAATCAGCCGCCAGGCTATGCCTTTGAAGAAGAACCGTAATCGTATTCGTCACTTGGTCACCCAGCCACGGAAAAATGTGGACCATATTTCCTATTTGGATTATTTGCCTGGAATCAAGATTTAATGAATGGTAATTATCGAATCCTTCTTTAAGGGCAAACATTGCCGGCTCATTCAGATAAACAGGTGTTTGCTTTTCACTGTAAATTCGTTTCATTTCCTGTCTTACAATATCGTGTATATTGAGGCCATCACCGCTAAATTGGGGTGGAGTTCCACCTTTTGCTTTCTTAAGCGTAATCAATTTATGTTTATCATCAACATAAACAACCTCCCAACGTTTACCTGCAAAAATGATATGTTGTCCTTGGATCAGCGGTTTATCTATGGGGACAGTTCCAATAGCCTTTCCGTTGAATTCAAGCCTGTATTCCTCGGGTGTATTGAAAGCTGTATAAAAAGTGTAATGTTCAACGAGTTTTTCACCTTTATACCCCAATACCAGCTGACCATCTTCTAATTGGGTAATGAGATCTTTTTCAGCCAACGAATGCAAAAAAGTTGCAAAAAGAGCCTGATCAATAGATGAAAATGGTCCGGATTCACAAAGTAAAACCCATAGCTGCCGGGCTTGAACTCCTCCATATTGGCCTATCACAGAAAGCGTTTGCTGCACTAATGTTGAAAAATGATATTTATTCGAAATTGCAGGCTCGTACCATTTTTTTAAAAGTAAATTGATCATTGCAACACATTGAATTGTGTGAATCCGAAGGCGATCCAGTAGATGGCTTTTTGCAGTAATTTCGTTTTCAGGAATGAAAAGTCTTAGAATGGCTGGTTCTCCTCGCCTTCCTGAACGTCCAAGGCGCTGTCTGAGGCTGGCAACCGAATGAGGAGATGTTACTTGGGCAATAGAATCGACGCTGCCAATATCAATGCCAAGCTCCAATGTCATGGTGCATACTGCTGTAGTCGGAAATTTTTCCTTTTGAAGCCTTGCCTCAAGGCTCTCACGTATTTCCTTTGAAAGGCTTCCATGATGAGGAAAAAACTCATTGGGGACCAAGTCTTGTTTACACATATCCGAAAGTTTTGCTGCAATTTCTTCAGTCCTGGCTCTGCTATTGGCAAAAACCAAATGAGATTTTCCCCTGAGGGTTTTATATAAATCACATGTAATCTCGTCTATAGGGGAGGGTCTTTTTTCATTTTGTCGATCCGGAGTCAGGTAGCCCCTGAGTTGTAGTTTTAAATCAGAATGGGAAGTAGTCGAGTTAATAATTTTACAGGGTATTTTTTTATTCGGCCTTAAAGCATTGGCTACCTGGTTCATATCCCCTAATGTGGCACTTAGGGCAATCCGAGGAATTGTTCGCTTGAGTAAAAATTCCAGACGATGCATAAGAGATTGAAGTTGGCATCCCCTTTCAGTACCCAAAAAAGCATGGAATTCATCAACAATGATATAGCACAATTCATTAAATGCTTTTGAACACCAGTTTCCACGGTTCAGTAGTAATGACTCCAAAGACTCCGGTGTTATCAGCACAATTCCATTTGGATTTTTCTGCTGTTTGATCTTTGTCGATCTAAGCACATCCCCGTGCCAAGGGGTGACGGAAATATCAAGGATTTTACATAAGCTTTGAAGCCTTCTGAACTGATCGTTAATCAATGCTTTAAGGGGACTTATGTATAAAATACCAATACCACTTGGTTTTTGTTTCATAAGTCTTGAGCATGTCGGCAGGAAAGCGGCTTCGGTCTTGCCTGCAGCCGTAGAGGCACTGATAACAATATCGCAGTCAGAATCCAAAATAGGGTTGATTGCTTCTTCCTGAATGTCTCTGAGCGATGTCCAATTCTGGCTCCAGATCCATTTTTGCACACCTTTATGTAGCTTATCAAAACCTGTGGATTCGGTCATTTTATTAGCTAAAGCTTGAATGTTGAAAGTTCATCTGGATCGGCAGTTTCAGATTCAATTTCAGGCATATCGGTATTTATTTCGTTTTCAACATCTATTCGCGCAATCAATTGATGCCATTCTAAAGTGTCGCTTTGCTCCAGAACAGAAAGCATATCGACAAATGCTTTAATTGTATTGCGAGGGGTTCTGAAATATGCATCACCTATTTTATTAGAACAATGCTCCAGAAAGGAGGCAAGGGCATCATCTGGAATTAGATATTTTTCAGGATCACCTGAAGCAAAAACATGACGCAGATTCTCAAGTAGGACATATACCTCTTCAGGAGCCAAGCCCGCCAAATGAAGGGTCGGTGAATTATAGTCAATAACCCCGGCTGCTTTTGCAAATGTGTTTTCCGCAAGCCTTGATTGCAAAGCTTCATAGCTGTATAAACCTTTCCGTGGATCATACAAAAAATCAGGTGTCCCACCGAATAGGAATCCTATGTATTTCGCACTGCCTTGAAGGCAGT
>JAVERV010000160.1:0-6169 GCA_034006945.1 Desulfobacterium sp.
ACCCTGACCTTGTAAATTTCATTGGTATGGGGATCGATCACATGAACTGCACAGGCAAGGCAGGGATCATAGGAATGAACTGTCCTGAGCACCTCAAGGGGCATCTTTGGATCTGCAATGGGCGTACCAATGAGGGAACGCTCCACTGGTCCCTTGTTACCATGGGCGTCGGCAGGTCCGAAATTCCAGGTGGAGGGAACCACGTACTGGTAATTTTTAATTTTGCCGTCCTCGATTTCGATCCAGTGGCCAAGGCCTCCCCTTGGCACGTCATTCAAGCCAAAACCCTTTGCCTTGTCCGGCATGGTCCAGGATTGATAGGTTCGTTTGTCACCTTTTGCAATGTTGCTCCTGAGTTCATTCAGCCAGCTGCCCATGGCATCGCCGACCATGACTGTTTCAAGACCCCTGGCCGCAGTTCTTCCTAGGGTCGAGAAAAGGGCATCTGCACCCACACCCAGTTTTTTAAGGGTTTGATCAACCAGACCCTTTGCCGTGGAATCCCCTTTGCCATAGGCAACAAGAACCCTTGCCAGGGGCCCAACTTCAGTTGTTATCCCGTCGTACCGGGGGGCCTTGATCCATGAGTATTTGTCATCTGTATTGTACGCTGGATCTCCCTTGATGGGCTCTGTCTTTCCTGCATAGGGATGGCTCGGCGCACTGTTTTCATACCAGGCCCGGGTAACATCCTCGGTGATGAGGTCAACGTCTACCTTTTCTACCCCAAGGCCCTTTCTGATAAAGCCGGACGGCATGAGCAGTTGACTTTCCGCGCTGTTTTCAGGAAATTCGCCATAGGATAGGAATGCCTCGTTATTGCCGCCAATGGCACCCCAGTCTTTATAGAAGGAAGCAACGGCCATGAGATCGGGGATATAGACCTCATCAACAAATGCCTTGGTCTCCTTCCAGATATCTTGAAATTCTTTTATTCTTTCTGTGTTGAGATCCTTTACCGAGGTGACTCCGCCCACCACGAGGAACTGGGGATGGGGATTTTTACCGCCAAACACGGCATGCATTTTAGCAGCTTTGGCCTGTAGCTTTAGGGCTTCGATGTAATGGGCCGCAGCCATGAGATTGGCCTCGGCAGGCAGGGCATAGGCGGAATGTCCCCAGTAACCGTTGTTAAACGGCCCTAACTGACCGCTTGACACAAAGGTCTTTAATTTATCCTGGATGGTTCTAAAATATTCGGAAGATTCCGGCCTTCCACTCACGTTGGCTGAAAGTTTAGCCGTTTTTACCGGATCGGCCTTTAAGGCATCCACAATATCCACCCAGTCCAGAGCATGGAGGTGATAAAAATGGACAATGTGATCGTGCTGAAACTGGGCTCCGTGGATTAGATTTCTAATGATGCGGGCATTATCTGGGATGGTTATCTTGCAGGCATCTTCCACAGCCCGGACCGATGAAAGGGCATGTACATAGGTGCAGACTCCGCAGGATCTCTGGACAAAATGATGGGCATCCCTAGGGTCCCTGCCCTTCAGCATCATTTCAATTCCCCTGAACATCTGGCCCGAACACCAGGCATCCTTTACCCGGTTATTCTCAATCTCAACTTCTATTCGTAAATGTCCTTCAATCCTTGTAATAGGATCGATCATTATTCGTTTGCCCATAAATTAATTCTCCTCATAGAATGGAGTCATGGTATCCCAGAAATCTGGTTCACTGCACCCGATGCAGGGGTGGCCTGCCTGGATGGGAAAGCTTGTTCCGTCGTTGAACTTAGCCGTGGGACAATTATTGTAGGTTTCAGGGCCTTTACACCCCATGTAATAGAGACAATAGCCAAGCTCTGCCTCTTTGGAACCAAATTCATACACAAACTCATCATTTTCAAAATGTTTTAACCTGGGACAACGATCGTGGACGGTCTCGGCATAGGCAAACAGAGGTCTGCCAAGCTCGTCAAGCTCGATGGTTTCCCTGTTCAGGTATTTAACAATGGTTGATAAAAGGTTCAAAGGGTTTGGGGGACATCCCGAAATATTGATGGTGGAAATCCCAATGGCATCCTTTACCCCCTTGTAACCGCCGGGATTGGGAGCGGCGGAAGGAATTCCGCCATAGGCTGCGCAGGTGCCAAGGGCAATGGTTACAGCAGCTTTGGGAATCACATCCTTTGCAATCTCAAGAAAGGTCCTTCCTCCCACCTTGCCATAGGCACCGTTATAGGCAGTTGCAATGGAACCTTCCACAACACAGATGAATTTTCCCCTGTGGGTCTTGATTGCCTCTTCCAGTGATTTTTCTGCCTGATGACCTGCGGCTGCCATAATGGTTTCATGGTATTCAACCGAAATGGTTTCAAGGATGATGGCGCCAACATTGGGTGTACGCAAAAATGCCTCGGAACAGCCTGTGCATTCTCCGAAATGAAGCCATACAACCGAAGGTCTCGGACTTGAGGCAGCTTTTTCAATGGAGCTTGCCACCTTTCCCACACAGGATGACGACAGGCCCATGGAGGCTGTCATCACTGTGCAGTACTTGAGAAAATCCCTTCGTGATACCCCTTTTTTTTCCAGTCGTTCGTAAAAACTTTTTTCTTCTGTTTCTTTCATAGCACCTCCTGATGCTGCTGTTGAAACTCGTTGTAGCTAAAAGCCATACTTCGCTCCAGGCGGTTCGCTTGCAACTTTTAGGTTACAAACCATATTCCGCAAGGTCAGGCCCGAGGTATGTTCGTTCATTTTCCCCTAAAACTCCAAGACTCAGACAGATAAGGGTCCATAGATGAACCGTGTAATATCCTCCTTCATAGTGGTGGGAGAGATCTTCTATCTGGGCATGGCAGTTATGGCAGGGAGTGATTATATAGTCGGCTTTGGTTGCCTTGATCTGATCATACTTTATACGTCCATAATTGCGCCGTTCCTCATTATAGCCAGACTGAAGGGACCCGCCACCGCCTCCACAGCAGAAATTGCTGGACTTGTTCGGGGTCATATCAACGAAATTTTCCTCACCAACAACACTTTTTATGACAAAGCGAAGATCATCTGCCATGGAATCACCCCTGGATTTTCTGATGAGATTGCAGGGATCCTGGACGGTGAATTTAATACCCTGGGTGTTCCAATTGGAATTAACAGGAAGTTTTCCTTCTCTTATCCACTGGGCATAGAGTTCCACAATACTTTTAAGTTCAAAGGAATGGGGAATTTTAAAACGCTGGAGCCCCTCCCACAGGGCAAAAAAGGAATGGCCGCACTCCGTATTTATCAGCACTTTGCACCCAAGCTTGTCAATGTGTTCTGCCTGGCTTCGAATGATATGCTCCCAGGAGGGATCATCTGCTAGGAACATACAATAATTTTCACCTCCCCACATGGTCGAATAGTAGGTCCAGTCTGCCCCGACCGTGTGGAGGATTTTCCACAGGGGCAGCAGTTCATCTGGTTCGGTCACAGGCTCCCTGGAGTTCTGGTTCAGGGCAAAAAAAGCACCCTGTCTGTCAATGTCGGCCTTAAGGGTCTTAAATGCATCCTGATCCTCCCGGCACTCTTCTGCCAGATCTTCAACGGTGAATATGAAATCTTCTATAGGAACCCCCATGGCTCCGCCATTGGATCGAATATGCTGATCACAGGAGGCGAGAATGCCCCTGGGTCTTTCTTCCCTTGGCCACTGGGATCGGATATAATAGATCAGCTGGGGAATATTCAGGTTCATGGGACAAAGATCGGTGCAGCGTTTACACATGGTGCAGACCCAGACCCAGGGATGGCGTTCAAGTGACGTATCCATACCCAGCACAGCCATCCTAAGAAATTTCCTCGGATCCATGTCCATGGAACCGGTTGCAGGACATCCACTGGAACATGCACCGCAGGTAAGACAGGCACTTAAATCACCCTGGGGTATTAATGCCCTGACCTTGTCCTTGATTCCGTCTTTGTTGTGTGAAATTTTTAATTGATCCAACATGGGGCGATCTCCTCTGCATTTTTTTGATTGTATTGTTCAATCCGAGGCAGAGGGGGGCCAAAGAATAGCCGTTAAAGAGGGGGGCTTTTACCATAATCCCTGATCATCCTCACAATCCCCGGACGGTTAGTATCTGCCATGCACGGGCAGTACTTTTTATGGTCCGTCAGTATCTTCTAAAAGCTGGATGCATGGGAATCTCCGGTACAATATAAATTTTAAAGGGCTATAACCCTTTAGCGTAAAGGGCCTGCAAACAAAGGCCTTGTGGGATTGTTCTTATCTGAGCCCTAGAACAAAAGCAAATTGTTAGTTTCTATTGATCTGTGCTAGAGTATTTGGTTTGCTGATGTTTGGTTGGTGGGGGAACAATCCAGGTTGGCCGGATATTCCTTTACCACTAGGGTAAATGGGACAGGATGATAGAAAAGTGGAAACTTCAGGCGTAAATATTAAGATGTACGCTTACTTTTGCCGTAACATTATGACTGTTGTCGACATCTACTATTGAAAATTTCTATCTGTTTTATAAAGTTTATAAAAAATAACGATTTGCCATGGTGGGTCTCTCTCCTGTATTCTGCATACTTTGTTCAGGTTGTGACATGTATGTGAATAAAACAAGATCAAGGAGGAGGGAAATGGCTCTCATCACTTCAGATATGACAGTATTGGACATTGTTGCCAAATGGGAAAGCACCCAAGGAATTTTTAAACGCTATGACACCCTTGCCGGTGAGTGCATCTGCTGCAATTCACTTTTTGACTCACTGGAAAAGACGGCTGAAAAATACAGCCTTGATCTCGACGCCCTTTTAAACGACCTAGAGACTGCAGCCGGCAGCTGATCAGCCCATCCCAACTTTTTAGCTGCACCTGAATCTGACTTTCAGGCTGCAAATGCTGCCCGGAAGGGCTTGGAGAATTTGATATGACAATAAGTATAGATGTAAAGGGGCTTGCCTGTCCAGGTCCTGTTTTAAGGACAAAAGAGGCGATTGAGAAGCAGAGTCCCGGGCATATCTCGGTGACTGTAGACAACGATGCCGCCGCAGAAAATGTGAGCCGGTTCTTGACCCATAGTGGTTTTGAGGTGTCGGTTGATACCGATGGCAAGACCTCGGTGATTGAGGGAACCCGTCCGGATGGTTATGTGCCGGGGCAGGGATCAACAGGTCCAAGCCCGGGTGCAGATTCTGACATGGACCGGGAAGAGCATCAAAAAATAATGGTGATGATTGCCTCCCAGGTCATTGGCACGGGTGACGACATACTCGGTGAAAAACTCATGCTAAGCTTTCTTACGACCCTCAAGGAGATGGGTGATGATCTCTGGCAGCTGGTGTTTGTCAACTCAGGTGTAAAGTTCGCCATCGAAGGATCGCCTGTTCTTGATAAGATTCAGGAGCTTGAGGAGCAGGGGGTTCACATCCTTGTGTGCGGCACCTGTCTGACCCATTTTGATATCCTTGACCAGAAAAAGGTGGGTGAGACCACCAATATGCTGGACATTGTAACCGCCATGCAGGTTGCCCACAAGGTGATCAATTTATAAGTCAGGCTTCTATTAGAATTAAATTCAGTGAACAATTGTACAGGAACGGTGGTGAACCTTTAAAAATGATTGATATTCGATTTTTTTCTGGAAAAGACGAATGGGATGCATATGTGTCTCAAAATAATTGGGGAATTTTTTCCCACCTGCATGGCTGGGGCGAGACCCTGGCATCGGTCTATGATCTTCAGATTTTCCGCCTGGTGGCCAGGGACCTGGAAAAACACGATGAAATTACGGGCATACTGCCGCTTGTTCTTTTTCCGGCCCCGGGATTTGATCCCCGACTGGTTTCTCTGCCCTACAGTGATGCCGCAGGAATTCTTGCAGACAATGCAGATATCCAAGAAAAATTGCTAATGGCAGCATTGGACCTGGCAAAAGATCTCAGGGCGGATCACCTTGAGCTTCGTCAGCCAGGAGGAGCTGCCCTCCCCAAAATAAACAGCGGCCTAACCCATACACCAAACCGATTTAAGGTCGGTTTAAGCCGCAGCCTGCCGAACACAGAAGAAGAACTCTGGTGTGATGTTGGTGCAAAGGTCAGAAATCAGGTGCGTAAGGCCAAAAAAAACGGGGGTGAAATCATTGTTGGCGGGCCTGAGCTTTTACCTAAATTCTATGGGGTCTTTTCTGAAAATATGCGGGACCTTGGATCCCCCGTCCACC
>JAVERV010000034.1:0-37586 GCA_034006945.1 Desulfobacterium sp.
GCATTGAGTTCTGATTTTTATAGGGTTTGCCCTGTGCCGGGTCAACCCCCCCCAAAATCTTTCGTCAAAACCTTGCTACGCATGGTTGCATAGCAAGATGATCAATTAATTTACAGGAAACTTTAGTTGTTTAATCTGCGGTCCTTAAAAGGTTATGACTTTGTATCCCTTTTCCATATAGTCGGCAATGCTGGGGTGGCCCTTCATGTCCTTGCAAAGGGGTAATCCCTGGGCCTTAGCTGCCTCAACCGCCTCCATCTTTGTGGCACAGGCATAGCAGACGCAATCTATCATTCCCTTTCCCCTGACCTCAATGTAGGGCTGAGAAAAGGGGTGGGACTTATCACCCAGGGTCTCCACAAGTTTGGTTGCACTTCCCTCGATCACCACCTTTACCTCATACCCTTTTTCTTGCATATCAAGGGCATTCAGCAGCACATGGACAAAACACATAGCCTCTCCATTGAATGCCACCAGTACTACACGTTTATCCATTTTATCCTCCCAGGTTTGTTTGATTGGTTGTCCTGGCCGAATGCCTTTCCCTGCCCCGACCGGATAGTTTAAAGTTCAAAAAACCTCAACATATTCAAATTTGGACGAAAAGAAAAGCCCCTTCTGGCTGCGCCCAGGGTAAAGTTATTCTGTTAGAGATAAAAAAGAATGCCATGTTCTGCTGGTTTTTTCAGCAGCAGCCTTGAAATGTGCCAGGATGATTTTTTTAAAAAACCACGAAGAACACGAAGGCCACGAAGGAAGGGAATCTTCGTGCTCTTCGTGTTCTTCGTGGTAAAATAATTTGACGCCTTGAGGCCCTAATATTGATGGTTTGACGGTAAGAATGAATTCATCGTGTGGCTGCGCCAGCTATTTTCATTTTAGTTTTACTCTAAAGGCGACAGCCAGTTTCCCCTGCTGAACGAAGAAAGCCGGAGGGAGTTTTGACCTGCCTGAGGGTTTTTCCCCCCTTTGGTTTCCCGTTCCGGTCAGGGAAACCAAAGGGAACGTAATTACACCATTTTTGAGGGATGTTTAGATTGGAAAAATATTTCCCAACGAGTGATAAAAATGTGTTAGCTTCTGTTTTAATTCTCATTTTTTTGGAGGTGAAAATGAAATTCAGTTTGCTCAACGAGTGCAGGCAATCCATCACAGAGGATGATATCTACGAGGCTATGAAAAAAATACCCGGATATCTGGATATCACGCCCTCAGACAGTATGGAGCTATATCGTGCGGCCTTTGACCACGCCATGTCAACGTTGAAAAATGCCATAAAGGCTGATCAGGTCATGACCAGAAAGGTTATAACCGTAAGTGAAGATACTGCCCTTATGGAGGTCGTACATAAAATGGCTGACAATGAAATCTCGGGAGTTCCGGTCTTGAAAGAGGATGGAACAGTGGCAGGTGTAATCTCAGAAAAAGATTTTTTAAAAAGAATGAACGATGATAAAAAACCCTCTTTTATGCGTGTTGTTTTACAATGCCTTGAGACTAAGGGGTGCATCGCCGCTGATTTTAAAAATCTTACCGCTAGAGATATCATGTCCTCCCCGGCCATTAATATTTCCGTACAAACACCGATATTGGAGGTCGCCGACTTAATGGACAAAAAGAATATTAACAGGGTCCCTGTGGTTGATAACCAGTCGAGGCTTGTCGGTATTATTGCCAGATCTGATCTTGTTCAGACTTTGTGTTCTTTTTGAGTGGGTAGTGGGTGTTGGCTAAAACAAAGAAGGGTATTTCAATGTTATTTTTTCAAAAAATGAAGGGGGGCGGCAAGAGAGGTCCTTCAAGGGTGGGGTATTCAGAAATTGCCTGGTCGTGGATTGGCGCTTTTTTGGGGATAACCCCTATAGCATTTATAAGTTCCTGTTTCTTTCACAACACCGATCTGGTGTTTATTGTCGGATCCTTTGGTGCTTCGGCGGTATTGATATACGGTGCGGTAAGAAGTCCCCTTGCCCAGCCTCGAAATCTGGTGGGAGGGCATATTTTATCTGCCTTTATAGGTGTTTTATCCTATAAACTTTTTTATCCTTTTCCCTGGTTTGCCGCAGCATTTGCAGTTGCAACTGCCATTGCATTAATGCATGCCACAGGTACGCTGCATCCCCCGGGCGGAGCCACGGCATTGATAGCCGTAATCGGAGGTGAGAAAATCCATGTCCTTGGATTTATGTATGTTCTGGTTCCAGTAACCCTGGGTGTCGCCATTATGCTGTTGGTTGCCCTTGTGGTAAATAACCTTGCAAAAAACCGACGTTATCCTGAATATTGGTACTAAAAAGAGCGCAGATTAAATAACCCATCCGGGAGTAGCGATGGAAACTCTATCCAGACTGAGAAAAGAACACGGTGACATACTTCACGGCCTTGACTATCTCTCAAGGGCAAGGGATGCCCTTGAGAAAAACAGGCAGCCCCCTGGGAGGTTTTTTGAGCTGGCAATATTATTTTTCAGGGAGTATGCCGATAAATATCACCATTATAAGGAAGAGTATCTTCTGTTCAGCGTCCTGGCCAGGAATAAGCATGGAGAAATTGATCTTGAAATGGGGGCCCTTCGATACCAGCATGAATTAAACAGGGATTCCATAGCCAAAATAGAAAAATCCCTCAACGGTTATGCCATGGGCAATGAAATTGCCGTTTCAACACTTCTACTGAACCTCTCATCATTTATCTCTGTTTTAAAACGCCACATTTACAGGGAGGATCACCTGTTCTTCCCAATGGCCCAAGCCGAATTATCTGAAACTGAAAAAAAAACGTTAAGGGATCAGTTTGATCGGGAAGAGGCTGCTGCAGACGGTGAAATCGTCGTCCAAAAAAACCGGAAGCGACTTGAAGAAATGGCAGCATTGGTATCCAACATCTAATCGGAATGGCTATGGTCAAATCGAAAATAAACTGCTGGGAGTACATGGGTTGCGGGTTGGAGCCGGGAGGGAAAGACAGTGCCGAAAAAGGGGTGTGCCCGGCGGCGTCAGACGGTTCTTTTTCCGGCATCAACTCGGGTAAAAATGGTGGAAGGTTCTGCTGGGCCGTATCCGAAACCATTTGCAACAACAGGCTCCAGGGCTGTTTTTCAGATAAACGAGAAGAGTGCCGGACCTGTGATTTTTTCCATATGGTGACGGCTGAACAAGGCACAAAAAATTTAAGGACAAAGTTTTTAAGATTCGTACAAAGTTGCGAGGGGAAAAATCCCATCTTAAAAGACTTGAAGCTTAAGATCTTTGCCGCCAGTGAACGCTTCGTGGTCCAGGGCCAGGAGACCAGAGAGGCATATATTATCCGCAGCGGCTCCTGCATCGTGCTTGTGGAAAAAAATAACGGTCTTTATCCTGTGGACCACAGGAGTGAGGGTGACATCGTTAACATGAGCGCCCTTTTTACCGGTGAACCCAGCATGGCCAGTGTTGAAGCTGAAACTGAAATCGAAGCCTGGGTCATCGAAAAATCTGAATTTGAAAATATTCCTGAAAATGACCCTGATCTCTGGGAGTTTTTAACCGAGATTGTTGCAGATCGTTTTGACTCCAGGCGTCCTACCTCATACCGGACCATTGGACGATATCTGGCAACGGATATAATCGGACGGGGCGGATACAGCATTGTCTACAGGGGTAAGGATATTCCCACCCAAAGGCCTGTGGCTATAAAGATGATGCGGCACAACATGTTCAGGGATTCAGAATTTCTCAAGCAGCTTGAGCAGGAGGCAGATATAGTTTCCAGGCTTGACCACCCCAACATCATAAAAATATTTGCCATGATCAAGAGATACCGTACCGGATTCATTATCATGGAGTATCTTGAGGGGCAATCCATGATGGACAAAATCCAGCGGGATAAAAGAATAGCCCCCAACCTTGCCATCAATTATCTGATACAGTGCTGTCTTGCCATCGACCATGCTTACACCAGGGATATTATTCATCGGGACATCAATCCTGGTAACCTCATGGTTTTAAACGATGAAACAATTAAACTTGTTGATTTTGGCCTTGCCTGTTCGGTTTTTGAGGACGACCAGGCCCTGGACGGTGCCTATGCCTACCTTGCACCTGAACTTATTCGGGGAGAGACTCCAGATCTGATGAGTGAAATATACGCCCTTGGGATTACAGCCTATGAAATGGTTACCGGTGAAAGGCCTTACCCTGAGGATGATCCAGCCCTTTTTAACCATATTCGCTGCTGCCAGGAAATTCCTGATCCCGCAATCACGGTGCCCCAAATGCCCAGAAGATTGGTGAAATTTATAAAAAAAGCATGCAGGATAGATCCTGGAGAGAGGTATTCGAGTATGAAACAGGCAATCAAAGAGTTGACGTGTGAATAAATATGTGGCTGACGATTCAGGGCACGGTTTAGCTAGGGCATCGATGGTTGTAAATAACACAAGCATTGTTGTCTCTACCAATACGGGATTTGTAAAATCGGTGAATGAAGATCGATACTTTGTTGGGCCTCTGGATGACGATTCATTGGTTCTGGCCGTTGCAGATGGTTTGGGCGGGGATGTCTCAAGTGATGTTGCCGCTGAAATTGCAATGGACCGAATCGCCTGTTTAAAGTCTTTGAATAAGGGCAGAGAGGCAAAAGAACTCAATGCCTTTGCAAGGAAACTCGACCTTCTTATTGATAAAAAAGCCAGGACTCATCCAAGTTTGACTTACATGGCCACGACCCTGGTTTGCCTGGTTCTAAGATTTGACACGATTCACTGGCTGAATGCAGGGGACAGCCGCTTCTATATTTTACGGGACAACCGGTTGATACAGGTAACCCGGGACCAGACCCTGGCCAGGGTCCTTGTGGAAGAGGGCAGGTTAAAGCCCGGTGAGGCAGAGGGGCATTTTTCGAGTGACATACTTGATCAATGCCTGGGATACGGCATGTGTGACCCTGAAACCGGACACATCAGAGTAAAGAAAAACGACCTTTTGATTCTGGCTACGGACGGTATGCACAAAATGGTGACGTGCCATGAGATTCTCACATTGCTGACGGCGGATACAACCCTTGAAGAAAAAATAGACGCCCTGATGAATGCCGCCCTTGAATCCGGTGGAACGGACAATATCACCATAATACTTGCCCGGGTTTAGGAGCGCAATGGTTGATCTTATACTCACAGAGAAATTTTCCGTTGCAGCTGATTTTGCAAAGGCCCTTGGAATCAAGGGGAAAAAAGAAGGCTGTTTTCAAGGGCCAACCCATGTGATTGTCTGGGCCGTGGGCCATCTGGTGGAGCTCTTCGAACCGGACGATTATGATCCAGGCCTCAAGCGGTGGCAGCTTTCCACCCTTCCCCTTATTCCGGAAACCTTTAAGTATAAACCAATTGGGCGAAGTTTTAAACAGTTTAAAATTATCAAGTCCCTTTTGAAAAGGGGAGAGTTTGACCGGGTGGTCATAGCAACGGATGCAGGAAGGGAGGGAGAGGTGATCGCCCGAACCATTCTTCTTGAGTCGGGGTTCAAGGACAAGAGTCGCATTGTACGCTTCTGGACAAGCCAGGCCCTGGTGCCGGAGGTGGTGAGAAGCACCATGGAACAGCTGCGGCCCATCGAAGATTATGACAGGCTGTGGCGGGCCGGCTATTACCGCCAGGTTGCGGACTGGCTTGTGGGCATGAACCTGACTCGGGTGCTCACGGTGAGACTTAAGGATCTTTTCTCCGTTGGCCGGGTTCAGACAGCCGTGCTTGCCCTTGTGGTTGACCGTCGAAGTGAGAGGGAAAACTTTGTCCCTGAAACCTTCTGGCAGATAAAGGTTGTTTTTATCAATGAAAAGGGGAGGTGGACCGGCCTGTGGTTCAAGGAGAGAAAAGGGGGGCCGGGTGATAAAAGGGACTCTGGGATCGAGACAAGGATCGTTGAAAAAGAGCAGGCCATTGCCCTTGTCTCTGACCTTAAAAACGAGACAGCTCCCGGTGTTGTCGTTACCGTCAAAAGGGAGAAGAAATCCGAACCGCCCCCCCTTCTCTTTTCCCTTACCGATCTTCAGCAGGAGGCCAATAACCGGTTCGGGTTTTCCGCCAAAAAAACACTCTCCCTTGCTCAGACCCTGTACCAGGATCGAAAATGCCTCTCCTACCCGAGGACAGACTCCAAGGTGCTTGGAACCGCCGGCCTCGATCTTGTGAAAAAAATCATCAAAACCTTTGGGACGGCCCATGGCGATATCTTCTCAACCGTTGATCCCAGAAGGGTCAGCCTTAGCACCACCCGGGTCTTTAACGATGGACGACTGACCGATCACCATGCTCTTATCCCGTTCAAGCCCATTCCTGCCGGGGCAAGCGGGGATGAGCACCTCCTCTTTGACCTTGTTGTCCGCAGATTTGCGGCAGCATTCCACCCCGATTTCAGTTACGAGAGCACAAGGGTGGTGACCGATCTTGCCGACCAGACCTTTCAGACCCTGGGCCGGGTGACCATCGATCCCGGGTGGACAAGGGTCTATTCGCCGGGTTCAAGGGGCCAGGCAGAACCAGAGATCCTTCCGCCCCTTGCAAAGGATGACAGGGGGAAGGCCGATAAGGTTGACATCCTAGAGAAAAAAACCGTTCCGCCGCCGGATTATTCGGACGCCCTGCTGTTAAAGGATATGACCAACCCTTCCAGGTACGTGGAAGAGGATGATATCCGCCGGATCTTTCGGGGAGACACGGGTATCGGCACCCAGTCAACAAGGGCCCAGATAATCGAGACCCTTATCCTGCGGGGATATGTCACAAGGGCTGGGAAACGCCTCATTGCCACGGACAAGGGGGTCTATCTCATCATTCAGCTCAGGCGTTGCCCTGTTTCTTCGGTATTGACCCGCCCGGACGAGACGGCAAGGTGGGAGATGGGACTCAACGCCATCGCCCTTGGACAGGAGGCCAACCTCGATTTTCTCAACAGGATCAAAACCTTTGTTGCCGCCGCTGTAGCAGAGCTGAAACTTGCAGACCTTGGGAAGGAAACATTTGAACGAGCGTCCGAGTCATCCAGTGAAATCGGTACTTGTCCCTCCTGTGGCGGCCCTGTTTCTGAAGGTCGAAAGGCATTCGCCTGCAGGGCGCCTGGCTGTAGTTTTGTGATCTTCAAGCAGATTGCCGGCAAGCGCATCTCGTCTAAAATGGCGGCAAATCTTCTCAAGTATCGGCGTTCGGGTCCGTTCCAGGGATTTATATCCAAAAAGAAGCGGCGATTTCCAGCCTGTCTCAGGATCGTAGACCATGGAGGAGCGCATAAGGTTGAGTTTGATTTCAACACCGGAAAAGAAAAACAGGGGCAGGATCCTGGTGGTCCGGCCAGGAGTTCAGTTTCAAGTTGGGCCCCAGATTCGGTCCCAGGTGTGATGAAAATGTCAACCCTGCCCGACGATCACCCCCCGGCGCTTTGCCCCGTTTGCAGGGGAGGGATCATCGAAGGCAACAGAGGCTTTGGCTGCTCAAACTGGCGGGTGAACGACGGTGACTGCCGATTCGTTATCTGGAAAACTATCCTTGGCAAAACCCTTACCCCCGATAATATCGCTACCCTTGCTGCCGGGAAAAAAACCCGTCCCTATGTGTTCAAGCATGACAATGACGTTAAATTCACCGCCACCCTGAAAATGATAGAAAAGGATAGGGCTTTTTTCATCCAGGTGGAGCCGACGCAGGGTCAGGGAGATATAATAAACGTATCGTGCCAGCGTTAGAGATAGTGGATCAAAGGTCCCGGATAAGGGCCGCCATATCCCGCACGGCCCGGTCCATGCCCGTTAGAACGGCCCGGGATACGATGCTGTGGCCGATGCTGAACTCGTCAATTTCATCGAGGCCCTGGAACGCCTTGATGGTGTTGTAGCAGATGCCGTGGCCTGCATTGACGGAAAGTTTTAGCTTGGCGCCGATCTTTGCCGCATCCACTATCCTTGAAAATTCCCGTTCCCTTTCATGGTCAACCCTTGCGTCGCAAAAGGCACCCGTATGGATCTCGATCATGTCGGCGTCTATCTTATGGGCCATCTTGATCTGATCAAGATCGGGATCGATGAATATGCATACCTTGATGCCTGTGCTTTTCAGCGCCTCCACCGTCTGCTTGACAGATGAGTGGTGGTTGATCAGGTCAAGGCCGCCCTCGGTTGTGATCTCTTCTCTTTTTTCCGGTACAAGGGTTACCGTGTGGGGCTTTACTGACAGGGCGATGCCGAGCATTTCGGTGGTTGCAGCCATCTCAAAGATGAGCCTTGTGCGGATCACCTCCTTGATGATCCTGACATCCCGCTCGTTGATGTGGCGCCTGTCTTCTCTCAGGTGAACGACAATGGCGTCGGCTCCGGCTGCCTCTGCGGCCAGGGCCGCTGCGGCAGGCTCCGGATATTCGGCCCCCCGGGCCTGTCTGAGTGTGGCTACATGGTCTACGTTAACGGCAAGGTGTGCCATATTGACTCCTTTGGGGCTGTAGGTAGGACCGCAAATTTTATTTGTGTTGAGCTTCTTTTATCTGCAATCCCTAAAACGGGTTAAGGTTTGGGTTGGTTTCAATGAGCCTCAGAAGTTCAAGGCTCTTTTGTTCCATTTCAACGGCCTCATCCTCCCCTATCTCATGGTCAAACCCAACGAGGTGGAGGAGACCGTGGATCATCAGTTGGGAGAGCCTTTCGTCAAGGGTTATGCCAGCCTCCTCCGCCTCTTTCCGGGCCGTGTCCACGGAAACGACTATATCCCCGAGAAGAAAGGGTGAAACCTGGGAAAATTCGCCTTGGAGCATGGGAAAGGAGAGCACATTGGTGGGCTTTGCAATTCCCCGGTAGGTCTGGTTGAGCTCCATCATATGGTTGTCGTCGGTCATGACTACGGAAAGCTCATGGTCCTCATATCCCAAGGCGCTTAAGATTTTGCTGAGCTTTTGGACGATCCGGGGCTTTGACAGTTTTGTCCTGTTTGTCTGAATTTGGATCAGGATTTTCTTGTGCTCCATTTTTCTCTTTCTGTTTTTCCTGGGGTTTGTTTTCCTGGGGACGTTCGGCATATTCAATGCGCTGGTGATAGATACCGGTGAGGATCTTGATGAAACTCCTGGCGATCTGGTGAAGGTCTTTTAATGTCAGCTCACACTCTTCTAACTGGCCGTCCGAAAAGATGGCGTTGGTCAGCTCCTGGACTCTCCCCTGAATTCTTGCAGGGGTAGGGCGTTCAAGGGTTCGCATGGCCGCCTCGATCACGTCGGCCAGCATTACAATGCCCGCCTCCCTTGTCTGGGGTTTGGGGCCAGGATAACGAAAATCGTTCTCCTTTACGGTATCCACACCGTTGAGTTTGACACTCTTGTTGTAGAAGTAGCGGATCAGGCTGGTGCCGTGGTGCTGGCGTATTGTGTCTATAATGTCTGTGCCAAGCTTGTATTCCTTGGCGATTTCCACTCCCTTTTTAACGTGCTGGATCAATATCAGGGCACTCATGGAGGGTGAAAGTTTGTCGTGGCGATTTTTGCCGTCGGTCTGGTTCTCGATGAAGTAAAGGGGCTGCTGGAGTTTTCCGATGTCGTGGTAAAAGGCGCTTACCTTGGTCTTGAGTATGCTTGCCCCAATGGCCGATGCTGCGGCCTCGGCAAGGCTTGCCACGATGATGCTGTGGTTGTAGGTGCCGGGAGCCTCGATCATCAGGCGTCGCATGATGGGCTGGTCAAGGCTAGCGAGCTCAAGCAGCTTGATCTCGGTTGTATAGTCAAACAGGATTTCTATCAAAGGGGCAAGGCCAGCCGTGATGATTCCTGCCAGGAGACCGCCTGAAAATGCAAGCAGGATTTCCTTTGAGATGATGCCGATGTCCGGCTGACCGGAATAGATGTTAAGTACCAGGGCAAGGCCCGAGTTGAAGAGAGCTAATTTAACACCTGCCGTGATGAACCGTTTCCTCTGGCGGCACTCTTTTGTCCAGAATGCTGCGGTAATGGAGCTTAAAAAAAAGAAAATAAATACCTCGATGCTGTTTGAAAAAATCATGGAGCACACGAGGGAAAGAACGATGGAAAAGGAGATGGCAACTCCAAAGTTGAGGAACAGGCACACGGTCATGGCACCTGCGGCCAGGGGAAGGCCAAGGGAGATTGAGACGTCCGACATTGAAACGGGAATATCCAGGTTGACCCTGGCTGCAAAAGGTGCCGCAAGGCTTGCGACAACGGCAAAGAGGATCAATAGTGATGCCAGGAAAATGATGTTTTTGTTGTGGTGTCGTTTCAGGATCTTCTTGTCCCGCAGAAGCAGGAGATAGACTACCACCAGGAGAAAGAGGATGACCAGAACGGTTCCTGACCGTGCCATTAGGAAGTTTTTTTTGTCGGTCTGACCCTCCAGGGCCTTGAGCTTTACAAGCTGGAGTTCGTCCACCCGTTCGCCCTCCCTCAGGATCATTTCCCCTGCCTTGATCTTGTAGAGAACCGGTTTCACCTCTGATTCAGCCGCCTGCACCCTTGCCTCGGTTTCACTCCGATTCATGGTGAGGTTGGGTATGACCAGCTGCTGGCAAAGATCAACGATGAGGTTGGACAGGTTGTAGTCGATCTCCTTTAGCAAGGGGTCGCCAATAATTCTTACCATTGCCTTTGCCTGGTCCGGGCCGTAAAAGACTTTGAGGTTGTTGATCACCCGTTCATCCTTGGTTCCAAGGGTTCTTAAGACAATTCCCTTGCCCTCTTCCTTGAGCAGGATCTCTTTGTTGGAAACAACGCCGTTGTCGAGGATTGCCGTGAGGATGGCCTGGATTTTTTCCAGGATCGCTGGAGAAAAATCGTTGCGGTGGAGGGTGGCAAAGGCACCCTTATTTATGGGCAGTCCCATTGTCCGTTCAAACTCTTCTTTCACGGCCATGACCGTGGAAAGGGAGGGGGGCTCTTCCCCGTTTGTGTAAAACTTCTGGGTCAGGTCAAAGGAGTGGCTTAACCTGTCGGAAATCTTATGGATCAGGGTGGGGTCAAAGTCGTAGACAGTAAGCACTGACTGGCCTGTTTTTGTCCGGTTGAGCTCGGTGGCATCTGTGTCTTCGATGAAAAAATCCCTGGGGGCCTTAATGTCCCTGTCTGCAACATCTGCGAGCCTGTAAGTGAGGTTTACGTTGCCCTTTTCAGGATTCAGAACAAGGGTAAGTATCAGGGTCGTTATCACAAGAATTCCCACCAGAACAGAGGGCCTGGTGGCGATAAATCGATTGATCGAGTCTATTTTTTTTTCAGCTGCCATTTTTCAAAGTGTCGTCCGTTTTGATTGATCGTTCATATGATCGTTCATAGGCATGGATGATGCTTGATACCAGCCTGTGCCTGACAACATCCTCCCTTGTAAAGTAGACAAAGGCAAGGCCGTCTATATCCTGAAGGATACTTTTTGCCTCGATAAGGCCTGATCCCTTGCCCCGGGGAAGATCGATCTGGGTTATATCCCCCGTGATGACGGCCCTTGAGCTGTAGCCGATGCGGGTGAGAAACATTTTCATCTGTTCTGATGAGGTGTTCTGAGCCTCGTCAAGGATGATGAACGAGTTGTTCAGGGTCCTGCCCCGCATGAATGCAAGGGGGGCGATCTCGATGGTTCCCTGTTCGATCAACTCCCTTACCCGGTCAAAGGGTAGCATATCATAAAGGGCGTCGTAGAGGGGTCTCAGGTAGGGGTTTATTTTTTCGGCAAGGTCCCCGGGAAGAAATCCCAGGGCTTCTCCTGCTTCAACCGCAGGCCGGGTGAGCACGATTCTATTGACCTCACCCCGGGTGAATGCCGCCACGGCCATTGCCATGGCAAGATAGGTCTTGCCGGTCCCGGCAGGACCGATGGAGAAAACGATATCATTTTTCCTTGCCGCATCAACATAAAGTTTCTGGGCTGGGTTCCTGGGTGTGATGGGCCTTTTTTTAACCGTGGTGAAAATGGTGTCTAAAAAAATGGTGGCAAGTTTGCAGGTGCTGTCAAGCCTGAGTGCCCTGGCCGCTGATTCTATGTCCAGGGGAGTCAGGGTGTATCTTTTTTTCACAAGCCCGTAGAGCTGGTCGATGATGTTCTCTGCGAGCAGTACATCCGACTCCTTGCCTCTTAAGGCAAGCTCGTTTCCCCTGACGTCGATTTTTATTCCGGTTGTGTCGGCTAGGGTTGTGATGTTAGCGTTGTAGGGCCCACAAAGCTCCCGGGCAAGATCGTTCTCTGCTAGGATTATGCGTTTCATAGCCCCAAGACTGCACCTAATTAATGAAAAGGTCAATAAAAAATCTTGACTGAAAACCAGTCTGGCTGATAGGTAATCCTTTTAGCATATAAATTATGGGGTGGCAATTATGAATATGTTCGATATTGTGATAGTGGTGATTGTTTCATTTTGCCTTGTTCGAGGCCTTTTCAGGGGATTTATACGCGAGGTCTCTTCCATTGTCGGTGTTATTGCCGGGTTTTATGGTGCCAGCACCTACTATCCCCTGGTGGAGCCCTTGTTCAGCCGATGGATCGATAATCCAGGTTTTCGGAAGATGCTCGCTTTTTTTCTGCTCTTTTGCGCAATCCTGGTCGTTATCAATCTGCTGGCGGCCCTGATCCGATATTTTTTGAATGTTGTATTCCTGGGGTGGGTGGATCGGCTGTGTGGCCTGGTATTTGGCGGGGCAAAGGGGGTTCTCATCGTTGCGGTTCTCCTGATCGCAATCACAACACTTTTACCAAGGAATACGGCCTTTGTCTCTGAATCCCTTCTTGCTCCCCAGGTGGCAATCGTGTCCCAGGCCATTTCTGTGTTTGTAGCACGGGACATGCAGCACGAATTACAGTTAAAGATCAAAGGAATAAAAAAAAATTGGGAAAAACAGAAGAGAGCCGTGGCACCGAGGGTCTGACGGGTCTTGTTGAAATTGTTCAGACCTTGAGGGGGGAAAATGGTTGCCCCTGGGATCGAAAGCAGACCCCTGAGACCATGTGGAAATGCCTTGTGGAGGAGGCTTATGAGCTTCTCGAAGCCATGGAAAAGGATGATCCTGCTGATGTGTGCGACGAGATTGGGGATGTGTTGTTCCAGCTTGTGTTCATTGCTGAACTCTATCGGGAAAAGGGGGCGTTTGATATTTCCGACGCCATCCGGGCGAGCGCGCAAAAGATGATCCGCCGCCACCCCCATGTTTATGCAAATTTGATCCTGGACAGTGAAGAGGCTCTTTTTAAAAGGTGGGAGAAGATCAAAGGTGAGGAAAAAAAAAGGGCGGGAAAATTGCCCCAGGCCTCGGTCCTTGATTCAGTTCCTTCGGGGATGACCTCTCTTTTGAGATCCTATAAGGTTTCGGAACGGGTCGCAAGATCCGGATTTGACTGGGATAACATGGAGGGCGTAGTTAAAAAGGTGGAAGAGGAGTGGAAGGAGTTCACCCAGGCCCTTTCAAAGGGTGACACGGCTGAAATAGCCATGGAGTTTGGGGATCTTCTTTTTACCCTGTCCAATGTGGCAAGGTTTGCCGGAATTCATCCTGAAATCTCCCTGGCCATGGCCACGGATAAATTTGAAAGCCGTTTCCGGTTGATGGAGATCCTTGCTGCAAGGAGCCATAACAAACATCAGGAGCAGGCACAGGACCAAAGCCAGATCAGGATTAAGGACCTGTCAAGAACCGAAAAAGACCGTTTATGGAAAGAGGCAAAGAGGGCATATGATAGCGATTGTTGATTATGGAGGGGGGAACCTTACAAGCGTTGCCAGGGCTGTCTCCCATCTTGGCTTTACCCCCCTGATCACAGGGGATGGGGATAGGATAAAGTCAGCAGACCGGATCATTTTTCCGGGTGTCGGGGCTGCCGGTTCCGCCATGGCTGCAATGGAGCGGGACGGGATTGATCTTGCCATGAACGATGCCTTTGCGGCCGGGATCCCCATGCTGGGTATCTGCGTCGGCTGTCAGGTCATCATGGAGAGGAGCGAGGAGGACAATGCCGCCTGTCTCGGGCTGATATCCGGAGGTGTCAAGTCGTTTCCCCGGGAAATGCCCGTCCCTCTGGGTGGCCATTTAAAGGTGCCCCATATGGGGTGGAACGGTTTAACCGTGGTTCAGGACCATCCCCTTTTGCATGGGGTTAAAACCGATGATGAATTTTATTTTGTCCATTCCTATTTTCCTGTCCCGCACGATGATAAGACCGTTTTCGCCATCACCGACTATGGAGTTACGTTCACCTCGGCCCTTGGCCGGGACAATCTTTTTGCCACGCAGTTTCACCTTGAAAAGAGCGGTGAACCTGGACTTTTAATACTGAAGAACTTTTGTGGGTGGAAACCATGCTGAGTAAACGCATTATCCCCTGTCTTGATGTAAGGGAGGGCAAGACGACCAAGGGCGTAAAGTTTCAGAACAACGTTGAGATTGGTGATCCTGTTCAGATGGCAAGGTTTTACTATGAAGCCGGGGCTGATGAGCTTGTTTTCTATGACATTACCGCCTCCCACGAACAGAGGGGGATCATGATAGATGTGGTGAAAAAGGTTGCTGAAACCATATTTATCCCGTTTACAGTGGGGGGGGGAATCAGTACTCTTGAGGGGATGCGCACCGTGCTGCTTGCAGGGGCGGAAAAGGTGAGTCTCAATTCGGCCGCCGTAAAAAATCCGGACCTTATTCGTCAGGGTGCCCGGGCCTTTGGCAATCAATGTGTGGTGCTCGGTATGGATGTCAAAAAGGTGGGGGAAAAACAGGGTATTGATTCAGGCTATGAAATTGTCATCAACGGGGGCAGAACCTATACCGGCATGGACGCCGTGTCCTGGGCTTTAAAGGCCCAGGACCTCGGGGCCGGAGAGATATGTCTTAATTCAATCGATGCCGACGGCACTAAAGACGGTTATGAGATTAACCTTACCCGCCTCATCTCGGACACGGTTGATATTCCAGTCATTGCTTCAGGAGGCGCCGGTACTCCCTCCCACCTTGTGGAGGTCCTGAACCAGGGAAGGGCAGATGCCGCACTCATTGCATCCATGGTTCATTTTGGAACCTATACCATCCGCCAGATCAAGGAGCACCTCCACGACCGGGGAATTAAGGTGAGGAAAACCTGGTAAGGCGGTCTATATATAGTCACCCCGCTGGAATTTGAGGTATTCGGTGTTTGCCAGCATGGCGCTTTGGGTGGCTATTTCCTTGAGGTCAGGGTCGGCGTCTTCCATATTGCCGATCTTTTCAACCAGGGCATCGGCATTTCCTTTGATTCTGTCAAGCATGGGGGCAAGGTTTCTGAGGGTGTTTTTATCGTTGCCAAGCCCGTTGGTATAAAGCTCAAGCATCTCCAGGAGTTCATCGGTCATACCCTGGATGGTCGTCAGGGGGTCTGATTCAAGATCAAATGACGGGGCAAAGATTTCTTGGAGGGTAGATACAGGGGGCTGCATTATGGGTTGTGTGTCTTGTCCGGCAGTTTTTTTCTCGACTGTATCGTTCAGGATCTGTTGAAATCCCTGGCCTGTGGTCTGATTGTCCTGATTGTTTTTCTCAACTCCCTTTGCCGGAATCATGGGGGGTGAGTTTACCGAATGTATCATTGATTATGCCTCCTTTATGGTGTTGTCCATAAATCAGGTTGAAGCAAGAAATAGGCCATTTCTTCTATTGGTGGCAAGATAGCCGAAGGCGTTGATTTAAAGCGGTTTCGACAGGGGTGTGCCAGTGGGTTTGGACGTTTTAACCGGGACCTGGGGGAAAAATGTGCAGGCCATGCGTAAAGATTTCTAGGCAATTTTGTCAATGAAAAATCCGGCCATTCGTTCTGCAACCGCCTCGGGGTCAACCTTGTATCTGCCGTTTTCAACCGCAGCCTTCAGGGTTGCGACCCGTTCGCTCCTCCCAGGGGGCTCAGCACCCATTGCCTGCTCAATTTTTTGAAGGTCTTTTGTGGCTGGCGACAGGCTTACGCTGTCAATGTTTCGGGTTGATTCTGGGCTCTTTTCCACATTTTTTCTGTCTTTGGAAGAGGGAACCGGTGTCTGGTTCTTTCCATAGGTCTGATTGATCAGGTTTGTGTTCTGGTTGGATATTTTCATTTTGTCCTCATCTTATCCTAATCTTGTCTTTATATGTTCGGTTTTGTCTTTATCGTTGCCATGTTGCTGTCAGCGGCTTTTCGTGCAAGCTCGGTAAGTCTGCGAATGACAAATTGTGAATCTTCAACCGAAAGGGTCTTGATGGTTTTGACATTGTCCTTGTCAATGCTTGTAAAGGAAAAACTGTCCTCTTTCCTAGGGGTGAAATTGATTCGCTGCCCAAGCTCCTGCTGTACCTGGTCTGTAATCTTCAGCTCAAATTCTTCCTGGGGACCCATGGTTGTGATTCTGTCCACAATTGTGGCTGTCACTTTTTCAAGGATCGTTGTCCGCTTAGCCTCGGCAGAGATGCTGACATTGTCGGCCTGGAAATTTCCGGCAGTTCGGTTCCTGGCTAAAATTTTGCCCTGGCTCAACTGCCGGCTGTAGTTTTTCAATACATTTCGGATCTGGTATGATGGAATCTGCATTTTCAATTCTCCTTGACCTTAACACCACTATCGGTCGTTGATCCCAGAACCTGAAGCTTTTTTTTTAATCGTCAAAACTTCCTTCAGGTCCCTTGTCCGACGTGATCATGGCTCCTTTTTCCTTTATCCGCTCCCGGGTCCAATCTTTGGGGTCCTCAATCGAACTTGTCTTGGGTCCCGGGTCGTGGGAGCCTTTTCCCAGTATCTCGTCAAGTGCAATGGATGCCGTTCCCCTGGCATTGAAAACCGTTGTCAAAAGAGTATAGACAAATTCTTCCACTTCTTTGACCATTCTTTCCCGGATCTCTTTCGGCTGGGCATGGAGGATGTTTTCAAAGGGAAGGTTCAGCTTTTTAAAGTCACCTGCCCGCAGGCCAAGCTTTTTTGCACTGTCAAGCATCTGCTGCCACACGGAGTCGTTCACACCACGGTCATCCTTTTTAATGAAGTTTCCGTTGTCATCAAGGATGGCGTTACCATAGTCGTTCACCTCAACACCCCAGGAGATCATCTGGAGGGCGGTGGCCACATTTGCCTTTGTAGTCCGGGTCAAGGATGCAATGTCCCTGAGTCTGTCTGAGCTGTTTCCAGACGTTCCGTGCTGGGCACCAGAGGTTGCGTAGGGAGCCAGGGCCTTGTGGATCTCCCGGGTAAGGGCGACGTTAATTCCGGTTCCGCTTGCCTCGATGCCATGGGTGGTTCCATTGTTCAGGGCGATCCAGTCGGGAACGATGCCGTGGGCGTTGAGTCCCTGGATCAGGAACAGGGCCTCTTCAGGGGTTGAAAGGCCCTGGGTTCCCTTGATTTCTCCTACTTCGGTCTCAAGACCTGCCCAGGATGGAACAAAGGGGTTGAGCTCGAGGTTGGCCAGAAGATTCTGGTCGTCATGCATGTGGGAGGCGTCGATGGCTATGGAGGTGATACCCGCATCAAACAGCGAAGGAATTTCGGTCTTTGCAAGGTCTATATCCCCGGGCTTTTTAATGCCAAAGTGATCGGCATGGACCGCCACCGGAACGGTTATGTTAAGTTCGTTGCAAAAGGCGTCAACCTGGCGGGCCATGTTCCACAGGCTTACGGCACAATAGGAGTTGGTCCCGCCCTCTGATCGGGCGATCTCTATGATGATGGCGGCATCGGCCCTTTGGGCTGCCATAAGCGCACCCCTTAGAACAAAGGCACTCCTTGCATTAGCCGCAATGGTCATGGCCTTTCCCTTTTTAATCATGGCCCGGTCGATGTATTTTCCGCTCACGATCAGAGCTTTAGAATTTGGGAAGAGCTGTTTGATGTTTGGAGGTCTTCCCAGGTCAAGGGCCCGGTTGAAATCCTTGGAATATTTACTTGTTGCAGTCATGACAGCCTCCGTTTATGGGTTGGTTTTTGGAAGTTTGATACCCTATTTGATCGATCTTTTTCAATTGATCGAGGATTATAGCATAAATTTTAAACTCTTCTACCCCTAAATGGGAGAAATCAACAATTCTAATTTTGGTTTTACTACAGATGGGGCAACCAATGTTCAGCAAAGGATCACTGGTTGCCCCACCATGCTGACGTTTAAAATGAATGATATCTCATATTTATTTTTTTTGTTATACCAATGGTGCAGAAGGAATTTGTCGCAGTGCTCTTTCCCTGTAACCTACGAAAAATATGGAATATATTAAAATAATACTCTGGGTGGGAAATATGATAATCTCCTTGACATATGAAAATTATCTTTGATATCATAATGAATGATAATTCATTTGTTCCTTACATAAGAATAGAGGTAATGGCAGTGCAAAAAAAAAAAGAGCGACCCGACAAGTACTACTCTATATTGAACGCTGCCGGCACCGTGTTTGCGAGGTTAGGGCTGCACAAAGCCACTATCGCCCAGATTGCCCAGGAGGCAGGTGTAGCAGACGGTACCATTTATCTCTACTTCAAGAACAAGGATGACATCCTTTACCAGTTCATGAGCTTCAAGAGTGATCTTTTCTTTGAATCCATGGGAAGGGCTGTGCAGGGCAGTGACACTGCCGATGTAAAACTCAGGAATCTGATCCTGTGTCATTTGACAGAATTTCAACAGGATCGAGATATGGCTATTGTGTTCCAGTCCGAGGTGAGATATCGCCGTGATATCGCATCCAAGATCAAGGATATCTCGAAGATATATTTTGATCTTCTCACCGAAATTATCGAACAGGGTCAGAATGAAGGTGTTCTGCGCCAGGATCTGTTTATGGGGCTTGTAAAACGTTTTGTTCTGGGCGCTGTTGAAGGGGTGATCAACACCTGGGTTGCAGCGGATGGAAAGTACGATCTTGTATCCATGGCAGACCCCCTGATGGAGCTTTACCTTAACGGAATTAAAGCCCGTTAAGCTTCATATGGATGCTGAACGGAGTTTTTGCTTGACGCATTGCAGGTAGTCTATTAATGAATTGAAGTTGCGTTCATCATTCCAGGTGGATGCCGCCCATTTATGAACCTTTTTAACGATCAAGAGGTAAAACATGTCTTCCCTGATTGGCCCCGCAAGTTTTAAAGTTTTTGGTTTTTTCCCCACCGCCCTTCTGTCGTTTCTGATACCGGTGGTGGGGGTTGCTCTGTTCGCTTACATCATGGCAAGGAGGCTTGCGCCCCTGGTACGGGCGGCCCCTGACCAACGGTTGGACCGCATTCCCGAAAGGATCAAGAATCTTCTGGTCCTATGGCTTGCCCAGTACCGTCAGCCAAGGTACATGACCGCAGGCATTGTTCACATTGTGATCTTTGCCGGATTTCTGGTTCTCTCCATTCGTTCCACCTCCCTTGTTCTTGTGGGGATGTTTGACGGATTTGTCGTTCCCGGCTTTGACGGGGTTGTCGGTCTTATTTACAATTTCTTCAAGGACTATGCCGCAACGGGCGTACTTGTGGCCTGTGTTGTTGCGGCCGTCCGCAGGGGCATTGTCAAGCCAGAGCGGTACGCTGTCCCGGCAAAGTATGGCAAGGATCATACGGCCGAGGCCATCTTTGTTCTTGGCCTGATCTCGACCCTCATGATTTCCGAGAGCCTTTTTGAGGCTTCTAATGCTGCTTTTGAGATGGTGCAGACCGGCCACAGCGAGTTCCTGGCCCCCCTCTCCCTTGCCTGGATCTTCAGGGCAATGCTCATTTCTGCCTCCCAGTCAACCCTCCAGGCCCTGCACATTGTCATGTATTTTGTCCATGACATCACCTTTTTCTTTTTCCTCTGCTTTCTGCCCCTGGGCAAACATTTCCACGTGATCACATCTTTTTTTAACGTGCTTTTCATGCGGGTGGACAAGGGCAACGTTAAGCCCGTGAAATACGGTATAACCGAAGCCGAGCTTGACGATCTTGAGTCCTTCGGGGTTAAAAAACTGGAAGATTTCACCTGGAAGCACATGCTTGACTTCTACTCCTGCGCCGATTGCGGGCGCTGCTCTGACCAGTGTCCTGCCAATGCCGTAGGCCGGCCCCTCTCTCCTAGGTTCATAACCATCAAGGCAAGGGATCTGATGTTCAAGAACTATCCCCTGTCCGGTGAAATATATAAGAGCAAGATGCTGGTTGAAGATATTTACACCGAGGATGAGATCTGGTCGTGCACCACCTGCGGGGCCTGTGAAGAGGAGTGTCCCCTTGGCATTGAATACATAGACAAGATGGTGGACCTGAGAAGGGGCATGGTTGACGAGGGCATGGTCCCCCAGTCCTTGCAGAAACCCTTGAAAGCCCTTGAAAAGAGGGGCAATCCCTACGGTACCATGGAGAAGAAACGGGCTGACTGGGCAAGGGAGAAAGAATTTGCCGGTGAATGCCCGGTCAAAATTATTGAAAATGGAGATACGGCCGAAACCCTGTTCTTTGTGGACAGCATAACTTCGTTTGACGACAACATCCAGGAGATCGCAAGAAGAACGGCAAAGATTCTGACCCGGGCAGGGGTGGATTTTGCCATTCTAGGCAAAGAGGAGAAGGACAGTGGCCACGAGGTGCTGCGGTTTGGTGAGGAGATGCTGTTCCAGGATTTAAAGTCCCACAACACAGAGGTTATCCTGGAATCGAAGTTCAAGAAGATCGTGACCGCCGATCCCCATGCCTATAACGCCCTGAAGAACGACTATAAAAACCTTCCCCCGGTTCAGCATATCAGCCAGGTGATCGTTGAAAAAATCAAGGAAGGGGCATTGACCCTGAAACATGCACTTCACCCGGACAAGGTGTATGTGTATCATGATCCCTGCTATCTTGGCCGCCACAACTCAATCTATGAAGACCCAAGGCAGGCCCTTGACGCCATTGAAGGGCTTAAACGGGTGGAGCTTGAAAAGAACCGGGACCGTTCTTTCTGCTGCGGTGGCGGTGGACTCATGCTCTTTTATGAGCCGGAAGAAGATACACGCATGGGCGTGTTGCGGGTTAACATGGCGGCCGAGGCCGGTGCCGATGTGATCGTTACAGCCTGTCCCTTCTGCCTTGTTAATATCCAGGATGCCATCAAGGTGGCGGGCTTTGAGGGCAAGATCGAGGCGCTGGACCTTACTGAGTTGATTGAGGAGCACTTGGAGTAGGGAGTAGTCAGTAGGCAGTATGCGGACGGGGGCGTAGGGGCTCCCCTTGCGGGTGCCCTTTGTGACAGCCCCAATAAAAACCGAATACCGCCTACCAGTTAGGAGCAGGTTTCTTGTAAAATCATTTAGTTGGAAATGAACCAATAAAGGAGGTAGAGATGGAGATTTTGGTATGTGTCAAGCGGGTTCCAGATACTGCTGAAAACGAGTTTGAACTCAACAGTGCCGGCAATGATCTTGATCGTGATGATCTTGTTTTCTCGGTTAACGAGTGGGATAACTATGCCGTTGAAGAGGCCATCCAGATCGTTGATAATGTTGGCGGCAGCGTCACCGTCGTCACCGTGGGCGATGAGGAGAGCGAAGAGGTCCTGAGGCGTGAAATGGCCATGGGCGCCAACAACGGCGTGCTCTTGAGCGACGACGCCTTTGAGGGGTCGGATGGCCGGGGAATAGCAGCCATTCTCAAGTCCGAGATTGAAAAAGGCAGCTATGATCTCATCCTCACAGGCGCCCAGGCAGACGAAGGTGCTGGACAGATCGGCGGAATGGTCGCAGCCATGCTCGACCTTCCCTATGCCTCCCTGGTCAACAAGATCGAGGTTGGTGATGGTAAAACCATCAAGGTTGGAAGGGAGATCGAAGGCGGAAACCAGGAGATGAACGAAATTGAGCTGCCCTGTGTTCTCTCCATTCAGACAGGTATCAATGAACCCCGCTATGTAGGAATCCGGGGCATCAGAAAGGTCGCAAGCGTAGAGATCCCGGTTCGTGGTGCGGCAGCTCTCGGGGTGGACCCAGGTGTGATCGGCAAGGACAAAGCAAAGGTCAAAAGGGTGGACTACTTTGTACCGGATCTTGGCGAGGGAGCAGAGATGCTCGAAGGATCCACCGAGGAGATCATCGATACGCTCATTGAGAAACTCAAAAGCAAGGGAGGACTTTGATCATGACCCAGATTTTTGCATATATACCCCACCATGGAGGCATTGCCACCGACATCGCCCTTGAGTATCCGGCTGCGGCAAAAAAGATCGATGCAGCAGCAACTCTCACCGCAGTTGTAACTGGTGAAGGAGCAGATCTTGACAAGGTTGCCGATGGATTGACCGCAACCTATAAAGAGGTTATCAAGATCGGCAACCAGGCCCTGGCCTATCCCAATGGGGAGGTTGTCAGAAAGGCGCTTGTAAACGTCCTTGATCCAGGCTCTATAGTTCTTGCACCCAACGATACGTTCGGCATGGATCTAAGCCCCGGTCTTGCAATTAAAATGGATTCAGCCTATGTGGCCGATGCCGTGGATATTGAGGGTATGGACGGTTCTCTTCTCAAGATCGTTCGCCAGGAGCTTGGTGGTGCGGTCTCAACCCATGTGACCTGTGACACCTCAAAGGGTGCGGTAATTACCCTCAGACCCGGTGCTTTTGCACCTATTGAAACGGGAGCTGCCGGCGGTACGGTCGTGGATAAGTCGTCAGAAGCGGGGGATTTAACGTCCAAACGCCGTTTTATCGAGATCGTCGAGGCCGAGGTTGGTGACGTTGATATCACCAAGTCCGATGTGCTTGTATCCATTGGCAGGGGTATCGAGGAGGAGGATAACATCGAGATCGCCGAGGAGCTTGCAAAGGCTCTGAAAGCCGTTGTCTCCTGCTCAAGGCCCATCGTGGATGCAAAATGGCTCGAAAAATCCCGCCAGGTGGGAACATCAGGCCAGACTGTCAAACCAAAGGTCTACATGGCCATGGGCATCAGCGGTTCGTTCCAGCACATGGGCGGGATCAAGGGAAATCCCTTTATTGTTGCCGTTAACAAGAACCCCAAGGCCCCTATTTTCCAAGTGGCTGACGTGGGAATCGTTCAGGACATCCTGGAGTTCATGCCGGAACTTACGGAAAAGGTGAAATCTCTCTAAATTAACGGTTCTTAGATGATATGAAACGGGGCATCGGGAGGGTATCTTCTGGTGCCCCTTTTTTTAGTAGGCAGTAGACAGTAGGTGGTGGTCAGTAGGTGGTGGGTATTGGGTGGTTACAGTTGATGGGGGTTGTAGGGGCTCCCCTTGCGGGTGCCCTTTGCTGCTTAGGCTATATGGATTATTAAGATTTTGATTTCGATTTGCTGGCTGAAACCCAGTCAAGCTGAAGCAGCCACACCGTTCCAAGGGTAAGAACAATTGCCGGAAATACGGCAGTTTCAGGAGGAGCCCCACCCATAACCCATTGAATGGCTGCCACGGCAGAGGGGGTTAAAAAGGTGTAGGCCACAATCTTTGTGGGGGCAAGCCTTGTGGCCGTATAGGTGAGAATCCAGAAGGTCAGAGCCGTTGACGGACCGGCAAGATAGGCTAACCCAGGCCAGGTGTGGGGGCCGGGAACGGCAAGAGAGCCGGTTCTTAGGATGGCCGCTGCCATGAGAACCAGGGTTGTAAAAAAAAGACAGTAAAAGGTGAAGTAAACCTTTGACTCTCCTGGGCGTTGCAGTTTTTTCATGGACAGGGTGTAAACGGCAAGAGATAGGGTCCCAAGGAAAAATATGATGTCTCCCTGGTTCATGTTCAAGGTCAGCATCCTTCCTGGATCTCCCTTGAAGATAACCCAGATGGTAGCCACCATGGAGATGGCAAGCACCCCGAGCCTGCGGATTTCAAAGGGTTCGCCCACAAGGGTGCCAACGAGCATGGTAACAAGGGGCAGGGTGGTGTAGATGGTGCCGGTATTGAGGGGAGAGGTGGTCTTGAGGGACTGGAACATCAGGACGAAAAAGAGCCCATAGCTTCCTCCTACCGTGGCAAAGCGGCCCAGGTCCTTCCACCCTGGAAAGGGTCCTTTGTCTTTTACAAAGGGGAGCATGAACCCAAAGATCAATGTTGCCGTAAAAAATCGCCAGAAGGTGAGAAGTGCCGAATCAATTCCCGATGTGATGGCCGCAACCACGGGAAAGGAACCGGCAATGATCATGGTAAAGACGAGCATGAGTATGTGGGTCAAGAAGGGCGGGCGTTGAAGTCTCATGGTTTGTGATTTGACCCAGGAGAGCATCAATCCGTTGGGACAATAAACTCTTCCAGCTTTTTAAACAACGATTCAGGCCACTCCTGGCCGTTGAGGAAAAGTTCCATCTCTTCGGGGGTCAATTGTTCCCTGATGGCAATGGGCAGAGCTTTAAGAGCCATGGCCCTTTCCCTGTCGGGTATATGGTTCTTTTTTGTCATGGTCTTGCCTCTTTTGCTGCTTTTAAAGTTTAATGGGTAATGATGGAGCTGATATACCGATCAAACAGAATGATGTCAAGTCTGGTTCGAAAAATATAACCTTCAAATATTGCACAATTTAAAGATCTGGGATACCATTCCACAATGTTAAATAAAAATCAATTACATGCAATAGACCATGCGATTGAAACCCACCTGATTGCGGCAGGGGTTGATCATGTGATCTACATGGATATGGGCGGAAATACCATTGCCAAGCATGACAACGGTAAAACCCGCCTTGATTCCACCGCCTTTGCAGCCCTGGCAGCGGGTAATTTCGCCACCGTGGATGCCATGGCCAAGCTGGTGGGTGAATCTGAATTCTCCCTGCTGTTCCATAGGGGTGAAAAGCTGAGTATCCATTTCAGCAAGGTCACCAACGACACCCTGCTTGTCTCAATGTTCACCAGGGAGATTTCCCTGGGAATGGTGAGACTCAAGGTGGGCGCAACCATCAAGGAGATCAGCCGGGTATTGGTCGGAGTGGCCTTGTGAATTCAATAAGGTTTTGATGGACAGGGTTGGACAGGGCAGGAACAGGTTTACCCGACACGGTGGAGCAAGGGGGAAGATTTGGCGCTCATCAATGTAAAGACAAGGGAAGTTCAGATAAAAATTGTTTACTATGGCCCTGGAAGGGGAGGAAAAACAACAAACCTTGAGTATATAAATCACACCTACAGAAATCAGATCAAGACGGAGATGGTCAGCCTCAAAACCCATGATGACAGGACTCTTTTTTTTGATTTTCTGCCCTTTGACGTTGGTCGCATAAGAGGATTTGATGTCACCATTCAGCTTTACACCGTTCCTGGTCAGGTAAAGTACAATGCCACACGCAGGCTGGTTTTAAGGGGGGTAGACGGTATTGTGTTTGTGGGTGATGTTCAAAAGGAACTGCGCAAAAAAAATATCGAATCCTTAAATCAGCTGTATGAAAATCTTGAGACCTATAATCTTGACCTGTTTAAAATACCCCTGGTCATGCAATATAACAAGATAGACTTGAGAAAATCGAACATTCCCATTCTCTCCTCAGAAGTTCTACAGAGGGACCTGAACGGTCTCCTGCGGGTTCCCGCCTTTGAGGCAAGCGCCGTAAACGGTGGCAATGTGATTCCCACCCTGAAAAAGATCATATCCATTACGTTGGCGTCCATCCAGGACCAGCTACTCTAAGGAGGTTAAATTGAACTCTCTTGCACAAATCAGACAGATTCTCAATACCATGGAGTCTAAGGTCAAGGGGCAGGATCTCAATGGGCTTCAAACACAGATCACAGATATTGAGACCCTATTCAAGGGCAATCGCCACCTGGAGTATCTGGTGAAAATGATTCGGGCAATAGCTGGATATCTGACTTCCCGGCCTGATAGTGCCCATGAACAAACTGTCCTGGTCCTGGGAACCCTGGTGGATGAGCTCGCAATTCTTGTGGAATCCCCCGGGATTTCTCCCAGGGCTGCCGATGAAGTTTTAGCCCGGGCCTTACACTCATTTAAGGTTTTTAAATCCAGTATTGCGGTAATCCCCCTGGTGTCGGAACAAGATATTCAAGAGCTGAAATCCGTCATCCTTTCCATTGACTGGGAAATCTCAGACCTCACCCTTCAAAGCTTTGATACCGTAGTAAATCGACTGATGACAAAGGTCAAATCCAATAAGATCCACAGTTCTTTTTTGAAAATGATGCTGAGCATCGGCGGGTATGTGGCCAGGAACAAGGAAAGTTCCCACAGGGACGCCCTAGGGGTGTTACGTTCTGTATTTCAGGACTATGAACGTATGGTTCGGAATCCCGGCATGACCATTGCCGAAAAAAAACAGCTGATAAGGCTTGATATCCAAAGGTTCCATGAATTCAAGCGGGAACTCGGCCGATCACCAGGCAAGGTAGCAGCCCCTGACTCGGATGTAGAAGAGATGATGCCCGCCCTGTCCCATGTTAAATCCTCGCCTTCAACTACCCATGGGGCCCCCCTGCGCAGGCTTTACGACCGTGGGGCTTCCTCTTCCCATGACTTGCCCGACGATCAGGAGATCACCCCGGCCCTTGTGGGTAAGAAAAAGGGCTTGACCGATTCAAGGGATATGATGGATGACCTTTTTACTGCCAGGGGATCTGAGTCGGACGATTTGCTGGATGCTATCCATCTCGGCGGTATCAATGGGGCAGACCAGGGCAGGGGTATGGGGCTTTTTGAAACCGCGGATGACCGGGAGGAGCGAAAACAGGAGGGGGTTAAATATTTCACTCCCCAGCGGGGTGAGCAGGAACCCATACCTGAAATCGAAAGCCGCCTTGACGAATTTTTCAACCTGGAATTTAAGGAAGGGGAAATAGAGCCTGCACTTCAGGCCCTGGCCCCGACCCTGCCAGACGACCAGGGCTCCGAGCCCATTGTTCCTTTCCATTATGAGGATGAAATCTTTGAAGAGGACGAGGTCCAGTTCTTTGCCGTGAATGAAGATGGGGATAGCGGTAGGTCTTTTACCGAAGATCAAGGCAAAGAGAACCGGATACCGGTTGTTATGGATCGTTTAAAGACTTTTCTAATTTCCCCGGACGGTTTAAATCATCAGGTGGGTTTAACGGATTTCACAACGGATATCTCAGTGCTGGAGCAAGAGTGGCAGGACGATTCAGAGAAGCGGGCATTGCTTGAGATGCTCACCTTGCTCGCCCGGCATGTCCATGGGATTGGCAAGGCAAGTTCCACCGTTTCCGGGTATGACGACGCTGACTCTTCTTTGGGCCCCAGGGCAGTTAAAGGGGCTGATTCGTCAATAGAAGATGGGGAGGCCGGCTCAACAGTAGAAGAGGAGGGCAACCTGCAGGCTCCGGCTGCCAAAGGCCTGTGGACAAGGATACGATCGATGTTCCGTAAACCATGAAAGTCCATAAAAAACCATGATCTTTTTCTGTGAAGAGTGCGGAGAAAAAAATGATCTGGAAGATATGCCCCTGGTGGATGGAAAGGCGGTCTTTCGGTGCAGGGGGTGCGGCTATGGCAATGCCTACTCTGTGGGTAAACCAGAAGCCGGACCAGTCAGTAAATCTACACTCAAAAAAAATCGTTCTTTTCCCCAGGTGATCGGTCTTTTTTCATACCATACCCAAAACGGGTTGATGGAAAATCAAATGCCAGCCATTTTATCCCGGGCCGATGTTGAAACCCTGGGTCAAACCTTCACCCATGCCCATGGTGACGGGTGGTCTTTGTACCCGGATATTAAGGAAGTGTCAGTCTTGATAGGAGATAAATATTTCACCGTTCAAATGTTAAAGCCCCAGTTTTTCGTTGTTATTGTGGCAAGAAATGATTCAGATCGGGGCATTTTAATTGACGGGGTCTTGACCAACGATTCAACCATTGGCAGGATAAGGGGGATTGACAATTATCTCCTGGTGGACTGCCAGGGAAATGTTCTGACCCATGACATGGAAACCCCGGAGACACTATCCAAGCTGCTACATCTGTGGGGACAGAGGCTTTCAACCCTGGGTGGGAAAAGTTTTAAATTTGCGTCACTTTCAAGGATGAACAATCGGGATATTTTAATGTTTCCTGTTGGCAATTGTTTTCTTGGAGTGGTAAAAAAGACAAATATGGACAATGGGCAATTGGCAGGTTCAGTTATGGGAATTCTTGCCAGCCATTCTGGCAGGAGAGATTTGGGACTCGGAAACAAATAATTGCTTGGTCTTGTCCGGTTGATTATTTATTTTCAAATCCATTAATGGAGGATTCATGACCGCACAAATGATCATATCGGTTTTCACCCTGGTAATTTATCTGATTATTATTTTTGTGTTCAACAAGGGCAGGCTCAAGTACGCCGGGGGAAAAGTCGGAAAACTCATCAACCTTATTCTGATCACAGTCTCTCTTTTGTTTGTTGCCGATTATGTCACCATACTTGAACCATTTATGAGCATGGAAATTCTGGATATTATCCGAGCTCTTTTTAGAACGGCGGCCCTTGGCTTTCTGGCCTATGGGGGAGGGAAACTCACGGATTCTTAATCTCTGAATCCTGATCTATGATTTTAAAAGGCAGGATAGGGTCATGAAAAAAGAGAAAATATACCCTTTGGGGTTTTTGGCTTGGATTTGCCGGATTTTAACTCTGACCCAAGGGCATTGATCATGGCTTTCATTTCAATGACTATTTTATCCCTGCCCGTTGATTCGGCTTGATATTTTTGGACATATTCGAGTACCTTTTCAATATCTTTTATGGCCTTGAGTAATGGCCCGGCTCCCAGAATTTTGTCTACCCGCTGCAATATCTTTTCACAGTATTCTACAAAGCCTGTAATGAGGAATTCTGGCTGATTCTTAATTTCATCCATGGTCCCAAGGGTCGTCTCAATGGCCTGGAGATTTTCATTTTTTGTCCGGTTTAGATCAAAGCTTTCAAATACTTTTTTGACAGGGTTCCCAAGTTCGGACTTGCTCTCCTGGAAAAGGGAATCTGCCCTTTCTCCAAGTTCCTGGACTATGTTTTTCCGGATCGACTGGAGTATGTCGCTGAACACGGTGACAATGGTGGAGAATTCGGTGCTGTTTTCCCCGTTGCTAAGGTGGACCTCTTCCTTTTGTTCTATCAGCCCGGATGAAATCACCGAAAAGAAGATTTTATAAACGGCAAATTCGTCATATCCGCTTTCCGTGATCACCTGGCGTACGGTACGGGACCCGTCTATGAGGGAAAGCACACGCCATTCATTTGCATTGAGCTTTATCTCTTCCTTTGTTTGAACCTTGCCCGACATTGTAAACACCAGCCGGTCTGTGGGTATTACCTTTTTCAGGACAGAGAGTTCATCGATTCTCCTCGATGCTTCAAGAATAAGGCGCATGGGATTGAGCTGGGTGACAATCATGCTTTTCAAATTGAGCCGGGCGTCTTTATACTCGAACTTTCCCTTTTCCCAGAAAAGAAGGTCATAGAGTATCGTCTCCACCTGTCGGGTATTGTACTTCTTCAAGGTGTCCAGGGAGATATACCCCTTTTCCACCAAAACCTTACCCAGGTGAACCTTTTCTTCCCTGGCAAGCAGGAGACATTTTTGAAGTTGCTGTGCAGAGATGATGCCGTCGGTTCTCATTAAGTAACCGAGTCTTGCCTGTTTAAGCGAGGCCGATGCATACACGATGGTTCCCTGGTCAAAGAAGACCCGGCTCTCCTCATTTTCCCGGGTAACGGTCAGGATGCCGGTCTTTTGATCGTTGCAAAGAAGCTGAAGAATACTGGCAAGTGTCAACCCTTCAAAATCGCCCTGAAGATTCATGATCCCTTTCCCCTATCTGGTTAATTTGAATACTATGCCACAATCTTTAGTTCAATACAATTATCAACGGCAAGAATGTTTCTCATTTTGGTGCCGGTTGTGGTAAACAAGGAACCATGACTGAAAACACATCTACAATGGATTACTATAAAAAGAATGCCCACGATCTGACCCGGTGCTACGAATCGGCCGATGTGAAAAAGATGCAGGCCCTGCTCCTGTCCTGCTTTGATCCAGGTGCAAAGCTTCTTGAAATCGGTTGCGGATCGGGCCGAGACGCCGCATTCATGATGGCACAGGGGTTCGATGTCACAGGTGTTGACGGGGCCTTTGAAATGATTGCATCTGCCCTTAAACGTCATCCGGAGCTTTCAGGGCGGCTCCACACGGTTCATTTACCCGGGGGCCTGTCACGATTTTCCGATTCTTTTGACGGCATTTTTTCCATTGCCACCCTCATGCACCTCTCCCGATCGGCCATTGATGAGGTCTTTAAACGGGCGGGCCTGCTTATCAATCAACATGGCCGCTTCTTTTTTTCCGTGCCCTGCCGTCGTAACGATGTGGACAGGGACGGATTTGATGAAAAGGGCCGGCGCTTCACGGCCCTCTCCGTTGAGGATTGGGTTTTGATCTGCCGAAATTCAGGTTTTGAGGTGATCACATCCCAGATCACCTGGGATGGTCTGGGCCGGAAAGGAATTGTGTGGTTGAACTGTCTTGCAGAAAAATTAAATACTCCATCTTTCATACTGGATTAACAACCAAAAAATGCAGCAATATATTTTATTGCTGTAAAAACTATAATACCTGCTAACATCCACTTGATAACCTTGGCCGGGACGAATTTTTGGCAGTAAGCCCCAAGATACATTCCTCCCATCCCACCGAGACCAAACAAAATGCCCAACATCCAATCAGGTGCCACTGATATGTCTGGATAAAAAGGCGCGATGAACTGATAGAAAGCTACGCCAGCCACTGAGGTCATGAAGGTTCCCATTAGAGCAGCGCCAGCCACTGTATAAACCGGCAATCCAAAAAAAGTCACGAAAAAAGGGGCGATGATGGAGCCACCTCCGATGCCATAAATGCCACCCACAATGCCAACAATAAAGCTAAGGGTGAAAATACCCCAAAAAGAGACATCGAATGCTTCATCATAGAAGGTGTAACCAATCCGTTTTAAGTTGAAGTGGGTGACTTTTACCTTTTTTAGAGTCTCACCGTTACCCATTCCCTGACCTGCTGCCTTATCTCGATACCGGCGCACCATATCTTGAAATTTTTGTTCGCTGCCGGCCTTGTTGGAATTGCCTCTGTTTTTCTTTAACAAATCCCGCACCATTCTAAACCCGATATAAAACAAAACTGTACCGGCAAAAAGTTTGAAATGAGTCGGATTTGGAAGATAAGCAACCCGTACGAAGGCACCTAGGAACACTCCTGGCAGTGTACCGATCACAACAACCCAGGTAAGTGGCCATACCATCCTGCCTTCTTTGCAATAGCGGTACACTCCACTTGGGATGGCTACAATGTTAAACAATTGATTGGTGGCGCTGACTGAAGGATTAGTATACCCGAGAAATGACATTTGGAATGGCAGGAGAAGGAAAGCACCAGATACACCACCCATGGAAGTAAAAAAAGAAATCACGAACGCCACCAGCGGCGGAATCCAAATGGCAACTTCAATTCCAGCAGTAGGAAAAATCATTTTAACCTCCAATACAAAAGATTTTACAGCTACACGATTTAATTTGTATTCGTGTCAGTTTACGAAATGAATATTCTGATGTCAAGAAGATTTTAACTGATGGCTTCCATTCTCAAATGTGGTATAAATGAAAACTAAAAGAGAACACTTTAAGGAGCTGGTGGGAATAACAAATGGATTCAAGAATTATAATTAATCCCCCTTGCCCAGTCAGCAGGCGGCATTGCAGAAAGGTATGAAACAGGGACATATTGCCTCAATTCCCGAGGAAGGTCTATGTCTGAATTCTGCCCAACTGGACGAGGTAGAGCAATCATTTCGAAAATGGTCGGAAGATTCCCCCCGTGCAGATGTCCGCTTGGCCCGCCTACGCATTTTAGTCATTTTCTTATTGATACGGTATACCGGTGCAAAGTTGAATGAAGTTCTCTCCCTTAATCCTTCTAAGGACATTGATTTCAAACAACATGCGATTGATTTCGGCAGGGAAGATTCAGAGACTAAAAACGATCCACGAAGGGTTCAGATCTCCAAAATGCTTTGTTCCGAGATTCAAGAGATTCTTACCGATCCTTTTTTCAGGAGTTTTTTAAAAAATCGGTTTGATGTTGATCCTGGTTTTGTTCGACGCAAGTTTTACGAACGTACTGAAGCCTGCGGATTTCCCAAAAATCTTGGCGGTCCTGAGATGATAAGAAAATCCCGTGCAGTAGAGTTGATGCAGGGAAACATGCCCTTGCCAGCGGTCCAAAAAATGCTGGGTCACTCAACGCTGAATCCCACCGGCTCCTACGTATCCTTTTCCGCTGATGATATTCAACGGGTGACTAAACTTTTCATCGAAAGAGAGGCGTCACGCAAAACCAGTGCCCGGAATTCATTTTTCGGCAAAATTCAAGCGCTTCAAAAGGGAGATATTCAAACCCGGGTCACTTTAACATCTATCAGCGGTTATTCAGTTACCACAGTTATCACCAACGACAGTGCAGAGCAGCTCGCATTGAAAAAGGGGATGCTGATTACGGCAGAAGTCAAGGCGCCCTGGGTTATTTTGCACAGCGGGAAAGAAGAACCCAAATGCAGCGCCGAGAATAGATTTAATGGGACAATTGAACGGATCAATAAAGGGAAGGTGAATACTGAATATAGTGTCCGTATCCCAGACGGGACAGAACTGTGCGCAGTAATTTCCACGGAAGGTGCTCAACACCTTGGTCTTAAGAGAGGCGACCAGGTTTGGGTCATATTTAATTGTTTCGCTGTAGTTCTTGATGTGGATTGATAATCTTGAAAAGTTGATTTGCATCCTCAACTGTTGAACCATGAAATAAGGTATCCCCAAATCTTTTCAGCACCTCGGCAAGGGCCCTTGGGATCTGGTGTATCACCTCAACAATCAAGGAGGCAGGAGTGGGGTTGGCGTAAAACCCGGCAAGGCGGTTCGTCTTTGCGGCAACTTCAACGGCCATGGGCACGGGCATATCGTTTGCCATCAGGGCGGTTGCTATGCCTGTAAGGGGATCCTTGGTTCCGCTAATGGCTTCCATTGTTTCAACCGATGGATGGTCCACGGTTGTCAGGAGACCCGATTCGTCGGCCCTGTTTTCGTCATGGAGAATAACCCCCCGTGTATAAAGGGGATGGGGAGCCGTCTTATCGGCGAGAAAGGCAAGTTCGCCTGCATCCGGGGTAAAAAAATCGTAAAACTCTGTCTAATCGCTCATCTTAGCCGCATACATGGAACCTGCATCGGCAATCATCCGAGGTTTTTTTGCCATGACCTCCACGGCAAAAACAATACGGTTATGCCAGTCCACATCTGGCTGAAGATAGTGAGTAAAAGGCCAGGGTGTGAATCGTCATGGCCGGAAGGTGATCTGCAAGATGACAAGATGATTGTAAAGTTTTCGACTGCCTCCACCAAGCCCTATATCCCCCACCAGAAATGCCGTAACATCACGCCTTTCCAGAACCTCACAAGCCTTGAGGGCTGCAGCCAAAAGCGCCGGGGTGCCCCGGTTAACAGCCACACCATGGCCTTGAACATTTAAAATATCCCCATTCAGATTCACCTTCCCCGACACCATGGGGAATGCCTCATCTGGAACGGTTCTAACTAGAGATCTTTGGTATGGCTTCCGGACTGAGGGCTGGGGAAAAATATACCTGATTAAATCGGCTTTTTTGAATCTTGTTCAAGTAGTGTCAGAAATTGATCGGGCGGAACAGGAGGGCTGAAAAAGTAGCCTTGGATTTCATCGCAATGATTTTCCTTCATAAACTTGAGTTGCGCCCCTGTCTCTACCCCTTCAGCAACGGTTGTCATATTTAAACTTTTTGCCATGGAAATTATGGTTCGTGCGATGGCCATATCGTTCTTGTTTGTTGGGATTTCCCGGACAAACGACCGGTCCACCTTGAGGGTCGAGACTGGAAAGCGTTTTAAATAGGCAAGGGACGAGTATCCAGTTCCAAAATCGTCTATTGAGAAATTGACTCCAAGATCCGCAATTTCATTCATGGTGGCAATGGCACTGTCAACATCGTTCATCACAAGGCTTTCTGTGATCTCCAAATTGAGAGAATCAGGGGCAAGGCCAGACCGGGCAAGCGCTTTCTGGATGGTTTTTAAAAGCCCTTTGTTGCGGAACTGCGCGGCAGAGAGGTTTACTGCAATTTTGAGATTGTCAAATCCCAGGTCCTGCCACGCTTTGGTCTGGGAACACGCCTCGTTCAGCACCCAAGTGCCGATGGGGGTTATGATCCCCGTCTCTTCTGCAATGGGAATAAAATCCGCCGGTGATATAAGCCCTTTTTCATCGTTGTACCAGCGGATCAGGGCTTCCATTCCAGTTATCTTGCCGGTTTTGACCGAAACTTTTGGTTGATATAAGAGCTTGAATTCCTTTTTTACAAGCCCCTGCCTGAGCTTTGCCTCAAGTTCCAGGCGTTGCTCAATTCTTATGTTCATGTCGCTTTCAAACAGGGAATAGCTGTTTTTCCCGGTTTCTTTGGTCCTGTGCATGGCTATCTCGGCATTTTTGATCAGAACATCGCTGAGGTTACCATCCCAGGGAAACAGGCTGATACCCAGGCTGATGCTCACGTAGATCTCTTTTTCCTGGATAACAAAGGGTGTTTTAAACAGATCCATTAGTCGGGTTGCCCAAGTCCCTGCGGCCTGGGGGGCTGCCAGGTTTTTAAGGATGATGTTGAACTGATCTCCGCCAAATCTTGAAACCGTTATTTTTTCCTTGAAAGATTCTGATATCCTCTGTCCGGCCTCTTTGAGGAGTTGGTCACCTCCGTTGAGGCCAAGGCTCTGGTTTACATTTTTAAAGTTGTCAAAATCCAGACAGATGACGGCCACGATGGAGTTGTCCTTTTTGGCGGCCGTGATCGCCTCATCAAGGCGGTCCTCAAATAAAAGGCGGTTGGGGAGTTTTGTGAGGGTGTCGTAGTAGGTGTTGAATTTAAGTTTGTCCTCGCTTTTTTTGATTTCAGTCATGTCATGGCAGATGGACACATAGCCTGAAACATCGCCATTATCTTCATGCATGGCGTTGATGGAGAGCCATTCTGGATAGGGTTCACCACTTTTCCTGCGGTTCCAGATCTCGCCGTTCCACTGTCCTGTCTCATTAAGGGATCTCCACATGGCCGTATAAAATTCTGGCGGATGGCGGTCAGATTTTAAGATCCTGGGGTTTTGACCAATCACCTCCTTGGCCGAATATCCGGTGATCACTTCAAAGGCCCGGTTTACCCGCTGTATAATGGCGTCGGCATTGGTAACGGTAATCCCCTCGATGCTGTTGTCAAACACTGAACCTGATAGCAGCAGGAGCGCCTCGTAATTTTTCTTTTCTGTTATTTCCAGTCCATGGAGGTAGAGTTCCTGTGTATCTGATATCCGGTTGATGGTGAAAAAAAATATTTTTCCGGCAATGGTGAATTCAAATCCCTTGGTGGGTTTTCCAAGGCTTTGTTCAGGCTGATGGTCAAGCTTCTGTTCAAGGGTTTTAGCCATATCCATGGGGATTTTTTCCCCCAGAAAAAACTTTTTTCCCTGAACAAGGCTTTTTGCCGATTGGTTCATGTAAACAAGGCAGAAATCCTGGGAGATCCTCAGCACGGGGTTGGGGTTTTCATCTGGAAATTTTGCAAGTATTCTAATCTTTTCTTTAGAGTCTTTTAATTCAAGAATCTTGAGCTCCAATTCCCTTGTGTAATGTTCGAAGGTTCCCATGAATTTATTAAAATGACCTGCCAGGAGGTTTAATTCCCGGGTGGCTCCAAGAGTATCAAGACGTACGGAAAAATTGCCGCGACTCCCCTTTTCAAATTTTTCGACCATCTCTCTTACAGGTCTTTGCAGGCCGTTGCTTAACCAGAGGGTGACCACAAGGATGAGGATTATGGAAATAAGGGCGGTCATGAAAAACACCTGTCTAATTCCGGGAAGGGCATTGTCAAATTCATCTGGATAAGCTGCAATGACGATCGTCCACCCATATTCCGGAATTGTCCTGTGGGCATGGACGACCCTCTTTCTTTTGAAACTGTTTTCCGGGTTTAACTGTTCCACTTCTCCTGGAGTCTGGGTGATGGTTATACCCCTGGACGTTGAACCTATACTGGTCAGGGGAGTGCTTTTCATCAATGATTTGTCCAAACCGGGGTTGGCTTGAAAATCAGGAGTAATGTCCTCACCTTTCCCAGTATCAAGAATAAAGGCAAACCCCGATCCTCCAAATGGAACCGAGGAGAGCAGTGCTGAAACGTCCTTGAGGTTAACAACGTCTGGAAATTCATCCTTGTAGCAGGATGCAGATACAATCAAATCCCAGGGCTTGAACCAGTCCATATAAAGGGCCTTTAATTTTAAGCTCTCCTCCTTGAGGTTCTGCCATTCGTATTCGAGATATCCTTTTTTTAATTTGATTTGCTGTTTGATAAATTCGTAGTCAGATAGATCCTGGCCTACAAGATCAGAATCTGGGTGGGCCTGAATAATGCCCTTTGAGTCGATGCAGTAAAGGTAGCCTGTGCTGCCTATAGTTTCGGTTACAAGCTGTTGAAGCGCTCTGTCTCTTGCCGTTTTTTCTGTGACATATCCCTGTTTTGCATTGTCAAGGTTAAGGGCAAGAAGTCTTTTTTGTCCGTCTACAATGGATTTCAATCGATTTTTTATGGATTTGTTGGCAGTAGAAACGATCATTCCGTGCATGGAATCAAGGGCCATCTCCATGTGGCTGGCAAGGTGGTTGTCCATACTTTTGCTGACCAGTGAGTAGGTTAGATACCACGAGGCAACGAGTATGATAGTAAAGGCGGTAAAATAGGTGATGAAAAGTTTTGTTCTGATTCGTAATTTTATGGGAGGTTTGTCCATAAATTGTCTCCATACTGGTCAAGGCTTTTTATGGGTAATTTCCGTCATCACATCACCTTTGGCCCGAGTTATATCCCTTGTTTTAATCTTGAAAATTCAACAAATCAGCTTAAAGGTTCTTTTGGTTTTTGTTAAATTTATGTTGGCTTCTCCAAGCCTGACACATGTAAAGATTTTTTTGCATTTTATCATAATTGATAAATTTGCATTTGCCCATAGCCTATCCATTTTGCTATAGATGTTAAAATGGATAGGCTATGGATAACAATCCAAATATTACCAGATCCTAAATCTAAACTTTAAAACGACTTACCATTTCATTTAGATTTTCAGCCAGTTTGGACAATTCTGCGGAGCTGGTATTAACCTGGTGACTACCTGTATTTATTTCCTCTGCTGCCTGGCTAACCTCTGTAATATTTTGGGTCACTTCCCCGACCACCGCAGATGCCTGGCTAACGTTTTCATTGACTTCCTGGATGCCTCCGGCTATCTGGCTCACATTGTTTGAGATTTCCTGGGTGGTGGCCGACTGTTCTTCAATGGCTGTTGCAACCGAGGTGACAATATCATTAATATCATTAATAACTGTTACTATGGATGCAATGGAAGAGATAGATTCAACAGTGGTGGCTTGAATCCCGGATATTTTTTCACTTATTTCCTTTGTCGCTTCCTCTGTCTGCTTGGTGTTGATTGCCAAATTCTCTTGGTAAAAATTGTCTGATTATTTTAAACAAGTTCAAATTTTTTCAAATTAAATTGATCATTTTAAAAAATCAAATTTTAGTTCGTATTAAACAACTACTTTTGGGTC
>JAVERV010000036.1:0-36767 GCA_034006945.1 Desulfobacterium sp.
AAAAATTTATATCGATTTATAACTTTCAATTTGTACCGACAATTAAAGTGTTATTTGGGAAAAAAAGAACCAAAAAACCAACGGGACACTATTACCTTTAATTAGGGGGGTGTTTCATATAAAAAAATGATAATTCACGTAACGCCAATTCAAGAATTGCCCTACAATCTACTGCCTACTGCCCACTATCTTATCTACAATGTCATCCACACCTTGATAAAGGGGAACCCGGGTTAAGATATTATGTTTGGATTCGATCTGACTTGCCTTTTTCAAGGCCTGCTCCCGGTCCATATCCTTGGTGTAAAGGGTTATTGCAAAGGGTCTTTTTTCGTAAAAGGCCTCGATTACCTTGAGTTCCCGGTCAAGGGTCGGCATTTGGAAATCGGGAAAAAGCGAATAGGTTTTACGCTCCGGCGCACATTGAAGTATCACATATTCCGGCCTTGCAGCCGCTAGGAGTTCAAAACCTCCGGGATCCGAGGGGTGAAGCATGGCACCCTCTCCGTGGGTGACGATAAATTCAGGATCATCCTGTTTCCACGCTTTCCAAACGGCGTCTTCGATTGCGCCGGTAAGAAAATCAAGAATGATCGAGTCAATGACAATGGCGTGTTCAAAACCCTGCATCCAGCCGGTCTGGCCCATGGCCACAAACGAGGTTTTGATCTTTTTTGCAAGAAAAGAGTCATACACGTCAATGGCTGTGGTCCTTTTGCCGATAATGCCGTCGGTTCCAATAACGGCGACCTTTTTGGCCGTCACCTCTCTTATCTTTCCTGAAAACGAGATCCTCAGATCGTTGAAAATTTTTCTCACATCAATCAACTCTACCCTGAATTTGCGGGCAAGTTCAACAAGTTCGGGATCATCGGATAAAAACATGTGCAGCCCGTTCACGATATCAAGCTCGTTTGTGACGGCCTGGCGAATTGTTGGATAATAATCCAGGGGAAGACGGCCCCCGGCATTGGCAACCCCTATTATCAGTGTTCCAACGTTCGGGGTTTCTTTCAGGGCATGGGCCAGGGATGAAAAAAAGGGGATATTCCTGTGAACCCCGTCAAGCATCTCTCCCGCATCCCTGCCCGTTAACGTGGAATCGATAACCCCAGCTATTTCGTATCTTTTTGAAAGTTTTACCAGGCCATGGGCGGTTTTTCCGTAGAAAGAGTCGTACCTGTCCTGGGCCAGAATAATCGCCCTTGGGCGTATGGAGCTTCTGTTCATTTTAACTGAACCTCATCTAGGGGTTTTCGATTTCCTGGTATATTTCATCCGCCGCAACCAGCACATCCACGGGAAGGTCAAATCCAATCACCTCAGCCGTTTTTAGGTTGATGGCAATTTTAGGCGGCGCCTCAAACAGCTGGTTCAGCTCCCCCGGCTTTGCCCCGTTCAATATCCTGGCAATTGTGTTGGCGTTAAACTCGCCCACAAACTTGAACTCCGATTCTGCAATACTCATGAAGAAACCTTTTTTGACCTCCTGGGATCCTGATTGGGAGAATGTGGGGATGCCTCCACGGTTGGTTATTTCCACCATGTCTGAAATACTTTCGGGTGTCAGACCGTTGGGAGCCACTGGGATGTAAATGGCGTCCGAGGTTTTTATCAGGTATTTCAATGCGTTTTTAAGACTCTCCACGGCAATTTTCTTTGAGGTGACAGTTGTCTCCTGGGTAAATTCGGAAACAATCTCAAAGTCGAGCTCCTTTGCAAGTCGTTCAATGACATCCATTGCTGCATAGCTTCTGCCCTCAACGGAATCCTCATGGGGAACGCCCAGTCGTTTAAATCCCACAATGTCATGGAATATGCGAATCTGCTGTTCGTCCCGCAGGGGGTCCACCCGGACGGTAAAATAATCGTTCCCGGAATCTTCCACGCTTTTTATGATTCCCGATGCCACGGGATCACTGATTGAAATCCCCACCCCAGGAACTTTGATCCTCGCCCTTGAAACATCCTGGGCAGCCCAGGTACCCAGGGCAAGAATAAGGTCGATATCCTTTTTTGATTCAACCCTGGTAAAGAGCTCTTTTTTTAAGTTGTTCCTCAAGGACTCTTCCCACTCTGCGTCGTAAAATCCATCCTGGATAAAATCGATATATTCGCCTTTAACCTCTGTTGAAAGCCATGACCAGATTTTTTCCATGCTTTGGGTTCTCTTTTGTTCAGGCATCCTTGCGGTTTCAATCCAGCCCATCTCCATAAGACCTTTTATGGTAGCCAGAAGGATCTTAGAGTAGTCCTCATAATCACCGCCCTGGTACAGTGCAATGCGCCATTTGGCCCCGTTGTTCTTTACTGGGTTTACAGGGCCTTGACCGGCAAAAGAGACGGACGGCACCAGAAAGAACAGAAAACAGAAGATTAACAGGGCTGTCATTGTTCTGGTTGCCGTTGATTTAATCAGAATCCATCGCTCCAATTTTATGTTCATGCAGTCTCCTTGTCATCCAATACAACCTAACCTGGGCAAGCCAGAACCAAAAAATTTCTGATTCTCTTGCCAAAATAACACGAAAATCAGAGATAAGAATCTAAAACCTAAATTGACGGCCATTGGCTGTATAGCATAACCTAATCCTTTTATGTATAGAAAACAGCCCTGTTTGACTGCGCTCCCCTTTTGCAGCCCGTCCATGGTCTCTCCCTGGGGGAATCGGCAGCTTTTCACGGTTGGCTCCGCTTAAGTTTGGGTTTTGTGGGCAATGACCTTGGGCTCCTGCATTGCCAGATTAAATCCCTCGATCTGGGACTGGGGGATGTGAGTCAGATAACCAAAGATGAGTTGACGGCTCTCTTTTTCAAGGGCAAGGGTTCCCCCGCCGGTCTCAATGCCAAAAAGGTTGGCACTGAGAAATTTCTGGGCAAGTCTGCCCAGCAGATGTGTTGGAATTTCGCCTAACTCCGCAAAGATATAAAGGGAGTTGGTGTCAAAGACATATTGCATATTGCACACTATATCGTCTGCCTCAATGGCGTAAAACCCTGAATCATCAGCCTTTAATTCCGCGATTCCAGAGTCATTTCCCATCTCTGCCAACAGTGTTTGAAATAGATCGATACCCATTTTTTTCTCCTGCCATTCCACGGTTAAAATATACAATATAGCACTATACCTGTCTCGTTTGGTTAAAAACTTATACGCAGAGATCGTGCCCAGGGAAAAACCATGATTAAGATCGTTAAAAACCATGTTTTATAAAGACAACAATCGTCTTTGTTTTGACTTGACATTGGAGTACAATGTTTTTAACCTGAAAATTTGCTAGCAGACCTGCCGGGTCATGTCAAGGACCGACACGGCGAAATATAACACCTATCAATACAAAACAGGAGACTCCCATGGAAGGTTTTGTGGAAATCAAGCCCGGGGGCAACCCCCTGAAACGCATTTATCTCAATCTGATGCTCTGGTTTGTGGGCCGGGCGGTCCAGGCAGCGTCAAGGGTTGATCCTCAAGTGAAGAACGAATTTCAAACACTGCCCCTGGGGTTCACCTTCAGGCTTGGTGCATTTCCCAACGGCCCATGGATGGTTGTTCAAAAGGACGAAATGGGCCGGGTGAGATATCTGGGAGCAAAGGTAAAGGGCAGGGTGATCGATCTTTCCATGACCTTAAAGAGCATGGACGCCCTTTTTCTCCTGTTTACCTTCCAGGAGAGTACCCCGGTTTCAAACGCAAGGGGCCGACTCTTTGTGGAGGGCGAGGTTCCCCATGCCTGTGCTGTCGTCAGAATTCTTGACATTGTTCAGGTCTATCTTCTGCCGAAATTCGTCGCAAAGCTTGCCATCAAGCGATATCCCTGCTGGTCCCTTAAACGGCAGATTGTAGATCGCGCCAGGGTCAATGTTCGCACCCTGATCGGCTATTAAACGATTTGGTTATTAAAACTTGACCATCGAGTAAAAGGAACCCTGGAAAAATGAACCCTTTAAATACCCGGTTTTTATGCAGGTCCATGACCAGCTGTGGGAAACACGCCCTGGAGCACCTCCCCCTGGAACTCACGGCAGTTGGAGCGAAAAAACCCCTGGTGGTCACCAATCGATCAATCTCCGCCTTAAAGGGGACGACCCACCTTATCAACGCCTTCAAGGAGTCGGGCATTACCGTTGGTATTGTGGATTCAGTCAACAGCTCGTCCGGGATCGATACGGTGAAAGAACTCGCCCTCCTGTACCAGGACAAGGGGTTTGATGCCATTATTGCCCTCGGAGGCTCATCCCCAGCCAACCTGTCAAAGGTATTGAACCTGGCCCTATCTCAAACCCATGGAAACCTTAAAACCCTTGCCGGACGAAATAAGATCAACCGACCCCTGAATTCCATGTTTTATATCCCGGCAGGCACTGGCTCAGGCTTTGAAACCGCCGGGGAAGCCCTGGTCGAAACCCTGGAGTTTTCATCCATGTTTCTCATGCCCGACAAGGTGATCATCGACCCAAGGCTCATGGCGGCAGACTCTGTTTCAGCCCTTGCAGCCCAGGCCATGGCAAGCCTTGCCTGCTGTGTAGAGGCCCACTACACCACAAAAGATCCCCTGGTCCGGGCCTATGCTTCAACGGGCATCACCCTGGTGATGGAAAACATCAAACCTGCCCTTAAACCCCTTTTTGCAGGGGGAAAACCCGGCGGTTTTTTCTCACGTCTACCCTATGGAAAATCAGGCCGGAAACCAGGCCATCAAAATGAACTCGCAGCCCTTGCAACAGCAGCCGCTTTCAGCGGTTATATCTGGTCCAACTGTCCCGAACTCATCACTGTAAGGCTTGGCCGCACCCTTGGCAGGTTTTGCTCAACATTGCCGGGGCTTCTCATGGGGGCGCTTTTGCCCACGGTTATCGACTATTTTGCGATCAAACGGTCCCCAGCCAGGAGCGATGCCGTGGGTAGGCTTTTGCTTCCCCTTGCAGGGGTTGACATCTTTTGCGCAACCCCTGAAGGCCAGCGCTCTGATCTGGCCCCGGCCTTGATCCGGCAGCTTACGAACAGGCTGTTCCTCGATTCCAGGGGTGTTGTTCCCCGGACACTTGGGGATGCGGACATCTCCTTTGGAACACTTGAAAAACTTTTGGCACAATGGTCCCCAAAAGAGGACTTTGGTCCTGGCAATGAGGCATTGAGGATAATCCTGGAGCATGCCCATGCAGGCGAACCCGTCAAACAGGGAGAAAATCATGTATTTGCCTGATTACTATGAATTCTGCTGCGCCGTGAAAACCATTGCCGGTCATAAGGCCCTGGAGGAGATACCGGCCCTTCTTTCGACCATGGGAGCTCTAAAACCCATGATCATCACGGATCGAGGGGTGAGTGGTGCAGGCCTTGTGGATACGGTAGTCGGGGCCATGGCTGGAAAAATTGCTCTCGGTCCGGTGGCCGACGATGTTCCCCCTGATTCCGATCTTAAGGTGGTGACCCGCCTTGCCTCGGTCTTTCGGGAACACAGGTGCGATTCCATTGTCGCCATTGGCGGGGGATCGGTGCTTGACACGGCCAAGGCAATCAATATTCTTGTCTCCCATGGATCGGATGATCTCATGGCATTTACCGGTGCCAACGCCTTAAAAAAGCGGCTGAACCCCATGATTGCAGTTCCCACCACTGCGGGTACGGGTTCTGAGGTGACCATAGTTTCCGTGATTGCCGATCACGAAAAACGGCGGAAGATGCTCTTTACCTCACCGTTTCTCCTCCCTGATGCTGCAATCATCGATACAAGGATGACCCTGACCCTTCCCCCCCACATCACGGCTTCTACGGGCATGGACGCCGTGTCCCATGCGGTGGAGGCCTATACCTGCCTTGCAAAGAATCCCCTGAGCGATGCCCATGCCTTTGAGGCCATCGAGCTTATCTCAACCCACCTCTTAAAGACCGTCAAAAACCCCCAGGATCGGGAGGGCCGCCTGGCCCTGGCAACTGCTGCAACCCTTGCGGGCATAGCCTTTTCCAACTCCATGGTCGGCATGGTTCACACCCTTGGTCACTCGGTGGGCTCTGTCTGTCACGTGCCCCACGGCACCTGCATGGCCATTTTGCTGCCCTATGGTCTTGAGTACAACATGCACAGGGTTGAAGATCGAATCGCAGAGCTGCTCTTTCCCCTGGCCGGAGACAGGGTCTATGCATCAACCCCGCCCCGGGAAAGGGCAAAGGCCGTCATAGCCCTGATCCGCAGGATGAACCAGGATCTTTTTGACCTCACAGGCGGACGCCACTGTACGGCCTTTAAACAGGTGTTGAACGGTCAGGGACGACCTGCTGTGTGCGGGTTGCCGGATCTTGAGGCCATTGCCCAGACGGCCCTTGGGGACGGTTCCATCTTTTACAGCCCGGAGGATCTTGATTTTGACGATTGCATGCTTGTCCTTGAAGCGGCCTGGGATGGGACCCCCCTGGATCGTTCAAAGATCAAAAAAGGATAAAATGTGCCAGGGAGGGACTGGGGGCAAGAGCTATTCAACAAACCCGGCTGGGATCACATTTTTTTTTCTCTTTCGTCAACGACGCAATAGACACCCTTGCCCGCCATGGCGGGTCTGAAGCAGAGGTTGTCTGACAGGCAGGTTGCGGGCCGTGTATCTCCAGATTTCCAGCGTTTGACAAGACCCGGCTCCCGAATCAGCGGCCGGGACATGGAGAGATAATCGGCCCTTTTCTCGTCCACAAGGGCCTTTGCAACTTCAATGGAGCGGATACCGCCCACCAGGATCAGGGGAATATTGATCGACCCTTTAACGGCCGAGGCCTGTTCTTTGAAATAAGCCTCCCTGTCCGGTGAATTGATGTTCACCCGGCTTGGTGAGAGCTTTTTGCCGGTAAGGACTCCGCCGCTCAACTCAATGGCGTCCATGCCGTTTTCGGCAAGCTTTTTGCAAACCCAAACGGTGTCTTCCAGGGTCAACCCGTTGTCCTGGAAATCCTCACAGTTGATCTTGATCAGGACGGGGAACTCCCGGCCAACTTTTTCACGGATCGCCTCAAGGGTTTCCATGTGAATTCGTGATCTGTTTTCGATGCTTCCCCCGTATCTATCGCTTCGCCGGTTAAAGGCCGGGGAGAGGAACTGGCTGAAAAGATAGCCATGGGCCGAATGGATCTGAACCCCGTCAAAACCCGATTGCTTTGCCCTTAAAGCCCCTTCGGCAAAGGCCTGGACAATGTCATTAATATCCTGTTTCGTCAGTTCATGGCGGGGCGTCTTCCCAAGGCCCTCAATTATGGACGGCACGCAGGGCGGCATCTGGGTGAGGTTTTCCGCGGCAAAATTTCCAGCATGGGCAAGCTGGACCACAATTTTGCCCCCTGCCCTGTGCACGGTGTCGGTCATGGTTGTAAGTCCGCCCATATGGTCGTCGGAGTAGATTCCAAGCTGCCATGGACCGGCCTGGCCCTGGGGCATTACATTGGCATGACCCGTTATTATGAGGCCGACTCCGCCCTCTGCAAGATCCGCCATTGTCTTGATCAGCTGGGGAGTGACAGATCCGTTTGTCTCTGCCATTCCCTCCCAGGTGGCAGATCTGACAAACCGATTTTTTAGAGTCATGGAATTAATCCTGGTCGTTTCAAAAAGTGTCATATTGTTTCCTTGTTTCTTTATATAAAACTCGCTTCGAAGCGCCATAGGTAGCGGAGTTTCAATATTCGTTGTGGCCGGATGCCATCTCTCGCTCCGGCCGTGCCGGTTATATACTTTTGGCGGCCTCAAACCCCTGGTGAACCGCATCAAAGGCCATGCCGATTTCTCGTGCGTCTCCGATGGTGGTAAAGGGTATGCCCGTCTCCTGAATAACTGCGGCAAGGTCATTCCTGGACCGGGCTCCGGCCGCAACGACAACCGTGTCAGCCTCGATGGTTTCAACCCCCTGGGCTGTTTCGATCCTGACGCCTGTTGCGGTTATCTCAAGGGCCCTTGCACCGGTTCTTGACTCGATACCAAACCGGGTCAGATCCTGGAGCATGGTCCATTTGGTGCTTTTGCCAAAATCCTTGCCCACCTTGTCGAGCATCTCGAGTATGGTAATTTTTTTGGTTCCTTTGATGCACATTTCAACAAGATCATCGGCTGTTTCGGCCTTGTTGATCAAGAGGAACTTAAGGGCTTCAGGGTCAAGGGTTCCCTTTTCGGCAAGGAAAAGGGCCGTTTCAACCCCTACGGCACCGCCGCCGATCACCACCACCCGCTCTCCTGCATAGGCCCTGTTCATAAGAAGATCCCAGGCGTCTATAACATGGGCAAGCTCGATCCCGGGGATGGGCGGTGTCACGGGCGTCGCTCCTGTTGCAAGGATGATATGATCTGGAGCAGCAGCTTTGATAAGAGCCTTGTCCACGGTGGTGTTAAGGTGAAGATCGATGTCGCGGATCTCAACCTGGACGGAGAGATCCCTGGCAAGTTCAGAAAATTCTCCCCTTCCCGGAGGTGCTGCGGCAAGATAGAGCTGTCCGCCAAGCCTGTCTGAACTGTCATAGAGCGTGACGCTGTGTCCCCGGTCAAAGGCCGTTATTGCGGCGTTCATGCCGGCGGCTCCCCCGCCGATCACCATCACCTTTTTGGCTGCATCGGTCTTTTGGATGGAGTGGGTCAGCTCATGGCCGGCCCTTGGGTTGCAGAGGCACTCCACATGTTTGAGCTTAAACAGGTTGTCAAAGCAGCCCTGGGCGCAGGCAATGCAGTGGACGATCTCACGATCTCTGCCCTGTTCGACCTTTAGGGGCAAAAGAGGGTCTGCTATCAGGCTCCGGCCCATGGCAACCATGTCGCACATGCCATCGCTGATGGCCGCTCTTGCCGTTTCTGGATCATTGATCCTGTGGCTTGCGATCACTGGAACGTTGACCATCTCTTTTATGCCCCGGGCCAGATAGGCAAAGGCACCCCTCGGTACCTGGGCCGTGATCTGGGGTATTCTGGCCTCGTGCCACCCCACGTTTATGCACAGGGCGTCCACCTTACACCTTTCAACCAGTGCCTTTGCATATTCCTGAAGTTCTTTTCGTCCCTGGCCTCCGGGCATGAAATCGTTGCCGTTCATGCGTACGATTACGGGATAGTCAGGACCCACAGCCTCCCTTATGGCCGTCATCACTTCCAGACCGAACCGAATGCGGTTTTCAAGGCTGCCCCCATATTCATCTCCACGTTTGTTGGTGAGGGGAGAAAGAAATTCGCTGATCAGATAGCCCGTGCCGCTCAGAATTTCAACCGCATCAAATCCTGCGGCCTTTACACGATTGGCAGCCTCTGCAAAGCTTGCAATTATTTCTTTAATCTCCTTGGTCTCAAGCTCCCTGGGGGTCTCCCTGGTGAGTTTTGATGCAATGGGAGATGGTGCCACGGGCTGTTTTCCGTCGATGAAGAACGAGAAGTTATAGCGGCCCGCATGGTTGATCTGGCAGCATGAGCGGGCACCGTTTTCGTTGATGGTTGAAGCAAGCCGTTTGAGACCGGGAAGAAAATCGTCCCTGTGGGCTCCGATGTTCAGGGTAGACCCCGACCGGTCGTCAACCGTTGCATACCCAACGCAGATCATACCGGCCCCGCCTGCGGCCCTTTCCCTGTAAAACTCCACAAGTTGGTCAGTTACCTGGTAATCTTCGGCCATGCCGAGGTGCATGGCCGGCATGTAGATTCTGTTCTTGATTTCAAGCCGGTTGATCGTAATGGGTGCAAGCAGGGGATCTATCATTCTATTCTCCTTGGTTCTAAAACATTATCAGTTTCCTGGGGGGTGGCAGGCGGCCTTGAAAAAGTACCAATAGGTATATTCCACGTCAAGAACAATCTTATTCTTTTTAGCGCTTGATCAAAATTCAGGATTGACGTAAACCCTGACTATGGAAACGATAAAAAGTGTAAAAGAGATCGACTGGACGAGCTGGGTGCCAACGGTCCGGGCGGTGATCGTCTACATCTGCCATGGGGACAAGGTGCTGCTGATCAACAAGAAAAGGGGGCTTGGGGCAGGTAAGGTCAACGCTCCAGGGGGCCACATAGAACCGGGAGAAACTCCCCAACAGGCCGGAGTCAGGGAGTGTCAGGAGGAGGTGGGCCTCACCCCAAAGGGAGTTGAACTAAGGGGGAAGCTCTACTTTCATTTTCTGGACGGCCTTCGTATGGAGGGCTTTGTCTATACGGCAACCGCCTTTACCGGCATCCTGGTCGAAACCGATGAGGCAGACCCCTTCTGGTGCCATGTGGACAGCCTGCCCCTTGACCGCATGTGGGAGGACGATTTCTACTGGCTTCCCCAGGTTTTAAGGGGGAAAAAGATGGATGGCAGGTTCATCTTTGACAACGACACAATGGTGAGCCTTGATATCACAATCCAAGATATGGAATAGGATCTGTCATTCCCCAAGATTTTTTATTGCTTCAAGATACTCCTGATATCCCATGAGATAGAAAGAGAGGGGCTTTGAAAAATTTCGGCCAAGGATGCCGTCCACCAGGAGGCGGCTGATGTGCTGCTCCTCCTCCAGAATCCTCTGGGAAAGGATAAAGATCCTTTTTTCTTCGGGGGTGAACCTTGCCACCATCTCCATTGCCGTGATTCTGGCCCTTGGCTGGTACATCCAGAAGTAGAGCATGTCGAGGGAGTTGATGATGATCACCGTCACAAGATCCCGCACCTCACCGTTGGTGGATTTGATCAGTTTTTCAGGTTCTTCGAGAATGGTCAATTCGCAGGTATCTGGAAACAACAGTTCCAGCCTGGAGTAAGAGTCAAACAGCTCCTTGAACTTTTTTTTGTAGTCCCGGGTCCTGAGTGCCACGTTGTGGAACCTGTCTGCACTGCCCTCGATCACCCCTGCCGCAAGATCGGATGCGGCTTTCGAGATGATGGCCGCCCATTTCTGGAGGACCGATTCAACACCCACAACTCCGGCTGCACCTAGGATTCCGCCGGTAACCGCACTGAAGAGAATGGCAATGGGTATGGAGATAACACTTCTGAAAAAATTACCCATTATTGCACCCCTGGGAAGTCCCCGAAAGGCGTTGTGGGTTGAAAGATATATGCCGTTGGTAAGGGCCATGATGCTGTAAAGGGCCACAGGGTTGGATCCCACATTGATGCCGAACCCCTTGTCCAGGAAAAGGGTCTTTACAAAATAGTCCAGAAGGGGCACGGAAAACCCGGTAAATAAGAGGGAGTCGGTCATCCTGTCCCAACTTACATAGTCGTTCCAGCGAAGCAGGTGGGAGCGGTTGATGCCGCCGCCGCCGAGTACGGACTGGATGATGTTTCTCAATCCCGTGATGCCGAACCAGATAAACGCCCCGAAATAGGCCAGAAACCACCACTCCTTTGTCAGGGCAAAGCAGGCAAAGGCCGGGATAAACCCGATGAGCACCTTGAGGCTGTTCTTTAGTTTGGAGTTCAGGTTCTCCCAGGATCGCTCATAGTTTTTTTCTTCGTGTGTGGTCTCAGCGTCAAGGCTCAGGCCGTTGGTGATTTCCTTTTGAATGCCCCCCAGGGTTACAATATTGCCCCTGGACGTCATGCGGGCCGTATGTTCCTCGACAATCCAGTCCGATTTTTTCCTTGCCCCGAGACGCTCCAGCCCTGGAACTTTTCTCAACCAGCGTACAACTCCCCCGGCCATTTCAGACGGAATGGTGGTGACCCTGAGGCAGGTCCGCATATAAAAGGGAATGATCAGCCTGGTGCAGCTTTTCCGACCGATTTCACGCCTGGCCTGGAGGGGGAGGGTGTCAATAATGCCGAGGCCCATGCCGTAGGTCTGGAACGCTCTGCCCGTGGAATCGCTGCCGATTCTTGATCGCAGGCGGGTGGTGCGGTACATGGTCCTGAAGGTGTAAATATCGTGGAGAATGCCGATGAGCTTCCGGGTCCTTTCAGCCTCATCCTTGTATTGGCGGCTCTTCATCTGGCCGATTATCTGGCGGACGACCCTTTTGAGTTTTAAGAGGCTTGCCTCGTTAATGGCCTGCTGGAGTTCGCTGATGGCCGGGATCTGGTCTGAATTCCCCGCTACATATTCCTTGAGATTAAAAATTTCCAGCCGGGAGATCAACCCTTCGCTGTCATAGAGGAGCTCAAGCACATCTTCAGCCCGGAGATTGTCAAGGTTCAGGGTGATCCTGAAGCTTGGAAGGAGCTCGACGATCTCTTCGAGCAACTTGTCAAACCCCAGCCTGAGCCTGTCAGGAACCCCTTCATCGTCACTGTGCTCGTTGAGGGTCCATGGGTTGGGAAGATCCGGAAAGTTTTCAGGTTTCAGGTAACTATCCACAATGTCGCCGGTGGAGAGTTCATCCATGGTCTTGACAAGGAGCTTGATTTCCTCCTTTTCATCTGCATCTGCCGCCGCATAGGTGTGGCTTAATCCCTTGATCTTCAACTTCATCAGACTCATCAGGTGGATATGGATATATTCCCCGAGGTGGAGCATGGACGCCTGACCTGGTCCTACAAATTTAAGAAACTCCATGGTATCCAAAGGGGCAAGCTCGATTCCAAAAGCCTGATTCAGGAGGAGCCTTTGATCGTCGTTGAATGCCTCAAGAACCTTGAGTATATAGGTGGTCTGAAATTTCAGCGCCTCCTTGCCCTTTTCCATGAATTCTATCACATGGGGTTCGGCCAGAAAGCAGAGAAACGACTGGATGTCGGGCAGCCCCCTGGAAACCCAGATAAAGGTGATATATCGATCCCTGAACCTTGCGGAAAACTCGATGCCGATGCGAAGGTCGATATCCATGATCTCTGCGGCCTCGACGAGTTCGTACACAAATCTTGGTTCCACATAGTGGTAATAGATCACCCGCAGGCGTCTTATCCCCTTGATCCATGCGTCCATGATTAAATGTGTGGGGGACTTTCTTCCCTTTGTGTTGGCGTCGTGGACGTGGTCGTCAAAGGTGACCTGGTTCCAGGCTTCGGGCATTTCAAGGAGGTGGTGGGCCTTTAGATGACGCCGGATGATCCTTGGTTTTCCAGAGGCCGCCGTTCTAAAGGCATGGGCAAGCTCAAGCTGCCTGAATCTATCACCCCTGGCCCTGACCAGATCCTTCATGATCTGGAGAAGGACCCGGGCCGTGTTTTTGGGAAGAGAGCCTTCCGCAGTGTTCAGGATCTCGTCCTTCAATCCCCTTAACGCCTGGAGCCTGTACTCTCCGTCCCCCCTTTCCATGGATTCCAGAAGATGGACAACGGAGTTTGCAATACGAAGCCCCTTGGACTCGGCCAGTTCTTTGATGCCAAACGGATGAAAGTACTGGTAAAACAGCTTTGCCGTATATCCAAGGGAACCACCTTCATCATAAACCGTATTGACGATCTTGATAAGGTCCTGATCCCTTTTATCAAAAAAAAGTCGCTTTGCTTCAAACCCCATTGCCAGACCCTGTCCCTTCAATTTTGATTAAGAACAAAGAAGCTTTATGCCTACTTGACTCTGTTGGGATTGTCAAGGACAGAGTCAGGTCTGAGCACGGTGAATTCATTCTTACCGTTAATCCATCAATATCAGGGCCTCAGGGCGTCAAATTATTTTACCACGAAGAACACGAAGAGCACGAAGATTCCCTTCCTTCGTGGTTTTTTAAAAAAATCATCCTGGCACATTTCAAGGCTGCTGCTGAAAAAAACCAGCAGGGCATGGCATTCTTTTTTATCTCTAACAGAATAACTTTACCCTGCAGGTCTGAGAGCACTGGGGACACCTTATTTGGGCAGATCCGGGCAGATCTGGGGATACAGTATTTAATTGTTTGTCGGATGTTTTGCCTCCATGTGCAAGGAGAGCATTAAAAAAAGACAGGGAGGTTGGCAGAATCAGGTTCAGCCTCTTTTATTTTGAGAGATGCATGTCCAGAAATGTACAGTTCACGAGGTGCGTACCGGCCATACCGAAAATTCCGGATTTGGCTTGTACCCGACCCCGATATACCCGTCCCGGGTATAAAGTGTCCAGGCATAGGAAGGATTGTAAACACTTGTTGTGGCAGACCAGTAAAAGAGGTTAATAGATTCTAAATCTGCCGGGAGGGCCATGGCCGGGGTGTGCCGGGTATCGTCCACCAGGCTGGAAAGTTCTCTTATATTGGGCAGCCGCCAGTTGTCGTATCCTAAATGATTTTGTCGGTTGATCTTATCAATGAGGGCCAGGGCATCTGACCAGGTGACGAATCCTTGTGAAAGATCTCCCCGCACCATCCAGGAGAGTCCTGTTTTTCGGTCAAGAATCCCATGGTCAAGGATCTCAAACCGTTCGTCCGGGTGCCCGTAGTCGGCCCGCCTGCCCCGGACCGGCCAAACCATGCAGCCTCGATGGGTCATGCCTTTGACCATGCGGCCCCCTCCCAGTTCAACGCACCATGCCTGGTCAGTGTGGCGGACGCAGGGGGTGGCGCTCCAATAATATCCGTTGAATACATTGGAGAATTGAGCGGCCCCGGCAATGGCGGGATTTATCCTGGCATGGCTGACAAGGCTGTAAAGTTCATCACGGCGGGGCAGGCGCCAATCACTCTTTCCGTATTGGTTGTTTTGATTCATCTCGTCTATAAATTCAAAAGCCTCAGGCCATGAGAGGGGAAACTCATAAGGAGTGGCGTTTTGTAACCAGCATAGACCGGTCATACGATCTGTTATTGTGTTTTCTGCCTGTATAAACCTCGGCTTAGGCCATGGTTTCCCCCCACGGGTTTCCCCGTCCTGGCCGGTGCCAGAGCAATCAATGGGCAAACCTCGGGTGTCATAGCAAAGGAGTTGATCTGTTTGAAACAATCGGGAAATTCCAGAGCTTTTTCTTTTGTCCATACTTTCCTCTAACCCCCCACCGGGAAGCAACCCCTCCAAACACCACAAAAGGCAACCCTGAAAGATCCTGGGCAACCCATCCCCAGAGGATGAAATGAAAGAGGGACGGCCCGAAAAGGGGCAAATATAGCCCTAGGAGCGCCCAAGTACAGGGTAGTCTGTATAACCCTCGGGACCTGTTGTATAAAAGGTTTTCTCGTTCCATGGGGCAGTTTCAGCCTTTGCTTCAAATCTCTCGACAAGGTCTGGATTTGAGATAAATGGCTTTCCAAAAGCCACAAGATCGGCAAGGCCATCCTCAATAACTTTATTGCCTGTCTCTCTGTCAAAGCCCGTATTGATCATCAGAGTTCCTTTATACATCGGCCTGTAATGAACCGCTATGTTGGGTTCTGCTCCAGGTACATCTGTCACATCTGTAAATGGTTCTGAAAGATGGAGGTAGGCCAGTTTGTAATTGTTGAGTCGTTTGACTATATGGTCAAAGGTGGGAATGCTCTCCCCATCAAGGGTCATGCCGAAGACACCGTGAAGGGAAGGGTTGAGCCTTACCCCGATTCGGTTTTCAGGCACATGTCTCTTCACCTCGTCCATCACCTCAAAGAGGATCTTGGCCCTGTTTTCGATTGACCCCCCGTAGTCATCGGTTCGTACGTTGGAGGTTCTGCTGAAAAACTGATGGAGCAGATAACCGTTGGAGGCATGGACCTCCACCCCGTCAAATCCGGCGACCAGGGCATTTTTTGCTGCCCTGCCGTAATCTTTGATCGTCTCCTTTATTTCCTCAACCGTCATGGCTTTGGCAGTTACAGTGTCTTTAAATCCCTGGGGCGTATAGGATTGGGATTCAGGATTCATGGCAGATGCCGACAGGGGCAGTTCTCCATCGTGAAAATCCGGATGGGACATGCGGCCCACATGCCAGAGCTGGATAAACATCTTCCCTCCCCTGGCATGGACGGCCCGGGTTACCTTTTTCCATGCTTCCACCTGTTCATCGGAATAAATACCCGGGGTGTTGATGTACCCTACGGCCCGTTTTGATATCTGGGAACCCTCGGATATAATAAGGCCTGCCGAGGCTCGCTGGGCATAATACTCGGCCATAAGATCTGTGGCTGAATTGCCGGGGTTGTCTGCTCTGCTGCGGGTCATGGGAGCCATAACCATACGATTTTTAAGCTTAAGGTCTCCCATCATGTAGTCGTCTAACAGCGCCTGTCTGGTTTCCATAGTTCTTTCCTTTTTTAAAGTTTAATACCATAGAATACGGGCCTTTCCCCTTCCAGGGAGTAAGATCGGTGAATTATTGTCCTTTGTTGCTGAAGCAAGCCTTAAAATTACAACTTTTAGGCTGTATGTCAAACAGAAATGAGATGTTTGAGGGTTGATCGCTGATTTGCTTGACAAGGTCGAGATAATTTGATCTTTTATACGATAAAGTCTGCCTGCAGGTAGAAAAAATAGAAATAGAAGAGATATAAAATAGAAGAATAAAGCCACGAAGGCCCATGGGTTCCATTTTTTTGGAACCGGATCCTTTGTGGTTTTTTTGTTTCTGGAGGGATAATGAATAGATCAATCGCTGGAATCGGTGGTAAGTTTTGTGCGGGCATGGGCTTTTTTGTTCTTTTTTTAATGCTCGTGTTGAATGCCCAGGTTCAGGCCCTGGCTGGAAATTTGCCGGTTAAAAAAGTTGTTGATGCAGCAGGCAACACAGTTGTAATTCCCAATGGGGTGAAACATATAATATGTTCGGGTTCCGGGTGCCTGAGGCTTGTGACTTATTTAAATGCCCAGGATCTTGTCGTGGGGGTGGACGACATTGAACAGCGCAATACTCAGTTTGACGCCCGGCCCTACGCCGTTGCAAATCCCCAGTTCAAAGACCTGCCGATTTTCGGAGGCTTCAGGGGCAGGGACACGCCTGAAAAAATCATCACTCTTCCTGTGATACCCCAGGTTATTTTCAAAGTCCAGGGGTCAACAGGGATTGACCCTGGAAAGCTTTCCAGAAAAACCGGGATTCCGGTCATCATCCTGAAATACGGAGATCTTGTCCATGACCGGCAGGATTTTTACAATGCCTTGACCATCCTGGGTCATGCCCTTGACAAAGAGGAACGGGCAAAAGAGGTGATCGCCTTTTTCAACGGTCAGATTCAGGAGTTGGCAGACCGGACGGGTAAAGTTCCCCAAGGCCAAAAAAAGAGCTGCTTTGTCGGCGGTATCGCCTACAGGGGACCCCATGGATTTCAATCCACAGAACCCAGGTATCCGCCGTTTGAGTTTGTAAATGCCCTGAACATCGCCCGGTCTGCCGATAACGCACCAGAGCCCGGCCAAAGCAATTTTTCCAAGGAAAAAATCTTGACCCTGGATCCCCAGGTGCTCTTTCTCGATCTTGCCACCCTTCAGATGGGAGATTTCCAGGGCGGACTCCATGAGCTTAAAACCGATCCCGTATACCAGGGCCTGACAGCTGTTAAAAATGGCGAGGTGTTTGGGGTGCTGCCCTATAACTGGTATGCCCAGAATTTCGGATCTGTGATTGCCGACAGCTGGTTTGTGGGAAAGATTCTCTACCCCGACGAGTTTGCCGACATCGACCCTGAAAAAAAAGCCGACGAGATCTACACCTTTCTGTTGTCCGAGCCCGTGTTCCAGAATATGAATCAAGGCTTTAACAGGATGGTGTTCCAGCGGATAAACCTCAAACCCAAGGAACAATAACCATGCATTTTGATGACGGGGTGCTGCCCCGGGCCTACACACGTTATACCCTGGGAAAGTCCCTGTTCATAGCCCTCACGCTCACGGCCCTTGTCCTGACCGTTGTTATGAGCATTTCATCCGGGGCCGTTCATATCGGGTTTGTCGATGTGGTAAAAACCCTGGTAAAGGGCCATGTGATACCCCAGTTTGATCTTATCGTATGGAACATTCGCCTGCCCCAGACCTTGACGGCGGTGGTGGCAGGGGCAGGTCTTGCCGGGGCAGGAACTGTCATGCAGTCTGTGTTGAGGAATCCCCTTGCCTCGCCCTTCACCCTTGGCATTGCCCATGCCGCAGCATTTGGAGCGGCCCTCTCCGTAATGGTTCTCGGATCCGGGACCATGGCAAGCACCCTGGGGGATGCAGTAACCATCACAAGACCCATGCTCACCCTGATCTCCGCCTTTGCCTTTTCCATGGGAACCGCCTGTCTCATCACCTACATTGCAAGGATACGGGGAGCGGCTCCCGAGGTTATGGTGCTTACCGGGGTGGCCCTGGGGGCCCTTTTCACGGCAGGCACCATGATGCTCCAGTTCTTTGCCGACGATGTTGAGCTTGCCGCCATGGTCTTCTGGACCTTTGGGGATGTGGCCAGGACCGACTGGCAGGACCTTTCCCTCCTCTCCCTGGTGACGGTGGTTATCCTGGTTTATTTTCTGGCCAACGCCTGGAACTACAACGCCATGGATATTGGCGACGAGACAGCCAAAGGGCTGGGCGTGAGGGTGGAACGGGTGCGGTTGGCCGGAATGATGGCAGCCTGCCTTGTCACCTCGGTGATCATATCTTTTGTCGGGATCATCGGTTTCATCGGACTTGTGGCCCCCCACATTGTTCGAAGGGTGATTGGAGACGACCACCGTTTTCTCATGCCCGCATCCATAATTGCTGGGGCTTTGATCCTTCTGGCTGCCGATATCGCAGCAAGATTGGTGCTGCTGCCCCATGTGCTGCCCGTCTCCATATTTACCTCATTTATGGGAGCACCTGTATTCATTTATCTGATAGTTAAGGGAAGGTAGTCAGTAGGCAGGCCGTAGGTTGGGTTGAGGAACGAAATCCAACGATTGTAAGCTATTCTATTTAGCTAAAAGCTAATAGCTGTTTCATATAACCCACATGTCCTGCGGACACAACGAAGCATGAAACTCAATCGAGCAGGGCGGGCAATGTTATCATTCCGCCCCCTTTGGTTATCCTGACCGGAACGCAAAACGTCGGGGGTCACTTTGACACTTCTTAACTGTTTTGACCCTTTGGTTTTGAATGTTCCGGTCAGGAAAACCAAAGAGGGCTCTAAAGTCGAGGCTCTCACAGTGATGTTTCGGTGGGAGTTTCCTATAAACCCACATGTCCTGCGGACACAACGAAGCATGAAACTCAATCGAGCAGGGCGGGCAATGTTATCATTCCGCCCCCTTTGGTTATCCTGACCGGAACGCAAAACGTCGGGGGTCACTTTGACACTTCTTAACTGTTTTGACCCTTTGGTTTTGAATGTTCCGGTCAGGAAAACCAAAGAGGGCTCTAAAATCGAGGCTCTCACAGCGATGTTTCGGTGGGAATTGTCATATAAACCGGCACGGCCGGAGCGAGAGATGGCATCCGGCCACAACGAATATTGAAACTCCGCTACCTATGGCGCTTCGAAGCGAGTTTCATATAAAACCGTCATGTCCTCACGGACACAACAAAGTATGAAACTTGAATCATGACAGAACTCTGTTTCTTGTTTCAAGTTTCGTGTAAAAAGGAAGCAGAAAATGATACTTAGCGTGAACGACCTGGCCTTTACCTATAAGAGTACCGATACCCTCAAGGGGGTAAATTTTTCCATTGAACCAGGTGAACTCACCGTGATCCTGGGGCCCAACGGGGTGGGCAAGACCACCCTTTTAAAATGCCTGAACAACATCCTCTCCCCCCGGGATGGTAGAATTCTTGTGAAGGGAAACGACACTCGAGACATGACCATGAGGCAGATCGCAAGGGAAATCGCCTATGTGGCTCAAAAAAGTGAGCCTGCCAGGATAACCGTGTTTGACGCCGTTCTCATGGGGCGGCGACCCCACATCAACTACCGGGTAACAAAGAAGGATCTCATCAAGGTGGATGCGGTCATCCGCCATCTGAATCTCACGGATCTGAGCCTCAAACACCTGGATCAGATGAGCGGAGGCGAACTTCAAAAGGTCTGTATCGCAAGGGCTCTGGTGCAGCAGACAGATCTCCTGCTCCTTGACGAGCCCACGGCAAGCCTTGATCTGAAAAACCAGACCCATATCCTGGGCCTGATCCGCCATATCATAAAGGATCATAAAATGGCGGCAATCATGACCATGCACGACCTGAACACGGCCATGCGCTATGCGGACAAATATATATTTTTAAAGGATACCACCATCTATTCGGCCGGAAGCATCCGGGAGATCACCCCTGAAATGGTCGAGGATGTCTATGGTGTCGAGGTGGAGATCACCTTTCACAGGGGGCTGCCCATTGTGATTCCTGTCCAGGAGTATCCAAGGAGTGCGGCGAGGGATGCAGATATGGAAACCAGGGAAAGGGTTGAACAGGCGGCCTGAAGTTTCAGGTTTTACCAAAGACAAAAAAGGAGCGATATAAATGGCAGGTCAAGAACGAGATCAGGAACAAGAAGAGAAAAATCGAAAACTGTACAACTGGCCGGAGATGAACCTTGTACCCGTGGGCATTGTCAAAAGCGACCTTAAAACGCCTACCATGAGGAGCACCGACGACAATCTTGAGAATAATCATTCGGCGGAATCCTTTAAAAAAAAGCAGGCCGAGATTGAAAATGTCCTGAGTGAAATCCAGGTGTTTCAACCCTGGGAACCCCTGCTTAAGGGAATCGAGGCCTTTTCCCACATTCTGGTGATCTACTGGCCCCACCTGATTGATCCTGAACGGAGAAAGCTCCAGCAGGTACATCCCATGGGAAGAAAAGAGATCCCCCTCCAGGGCATCTTTGCCACATGCAGCCCGGCCCGGCCAAACCCGGTTCTGGTATCTGCCGTGCCATTGATGAGACGGGAGGGAACAAGGTTGATCGTAAAGGGTTTTGAGGCGGTCGACCAGAGCCCGGTCATTGATATCAAACCTTACAGTGCCCACTACATGAAAAAAAACGATCTCAGGTTCCCGGAGTGGATGGAGAATATCAATCAGGAGCTTGGCATATAATTCAAACATTTAAAATATGATGGTGGAAAGGTTGGGCAAAGAGTGTGTTACACCCGATCCGGCTGACAGGTAAGAACTTCGCCCATGATAATAATTTGTTCATCAAGGGAAAGAGAGTGATGAAAATATAAAAGAGGGCTGAGCCTGATCAGGCTCAGCCCTCTTTTATTAGATAGGCATGGTGTTTTGGACAGGCATGGTACTCCAGGAATCTCCCCCTCACTGGAATATCGATCTATCCGGCAAGATCCTTGAACACCAAGTGTCGTTTAGTGCAGTCCGTCCGAATGACAGGCCGAGTTCGTGCAGCCGGTCATGTTCTGGTCTTCACCAAATTCCCTTGTGTGACAGGCAATGCACGAGGGTCTGAAGTCTTTCTTGATCATGTGCATGGCCTTGAAGTAGGGCTTGTACCCCTTTGTTTCATTTATGTCAAATTCTGTGTGGCAGGTGGCGCAGCTTCTTGGGGGCTGGCCCTCCTTCAGCTGGTGCATCTTGTGGTGACATTCGGCACAGCCATAGCTTTCATGGCTTGAGTGGTTGAACATCACGGACAGGTCTCGCTCGCTGTTGCCCTGAATATAGTTGATTTCAAGGCCGTCATCCGGGGCTTCAAATTCTCCTTGGGCCCATACCACAAGGCAGGTGGTTGCCATCATGGCAATGAAAACCAGGAACCCGGCAGATATGTTTTTCATTTTTACTCTCCAGTATGGTTGGAGGCAAGCTTCAAAGCAGCACCTTTAAGGGTCAGGTGACCATGAAGCTTGCCCTTGTCTGTTTTTTATTAGGCCCGGTTGTCTGTTTGACCAAACCTACCTGTGATAAATTCCCTTCTGGTTTTTTTGGTGGAGTGAACCGCCTTTGCCACCATTTTTCTCGTTGTCTCTGTCGAGGCAATCAGGGAGTCGTGGTAGTTCTCAGGGGAAGCCTCACAAAGATAAATTACCCTGACGGATTCTGGATCGGCAAGATAGGCATGGGGCTTGGTCTTTTGAACCTCGGCAAGGCGTCGATGGGCAAGTTCCAGCATCTCATCCCTGTTTCCAAAGTTCATGGTTCCCGTGGGGCAACTTGTTACGCAGGCCGGAAGCATCCCGACCTTGACCCTGTCGTTGCACATGTCGCACTTGCTCCACAGGCCCGTTTCTTCATCCTTCCGGGGAACGTTGTAGGGGCATAGCTGCCAGCTCTCAAGACGACCTTCTGGCAGGATTGCCCTGTCTGTCATCATAACTGCACCCGTCTCCTTGTCCTGGATCACGGCATCGGAGTTGTACATGTTTGCAATATGTTTGCACGGCGGCTCGATGCAGTGGCGGCACTGCTCCGGGAAAAAGAACCAGTTGAGCTTACCCTTGTCGTCCCTGACCTCGTTGAACCTGACCAGCCGAATGGTCTTGGATGAAAGATCCTGGGGGTTCTGGTGGGAACCGACATTCCTTGTTTTTTCAGCTGGGAGTTTTTTCCACTGTTTGCAGGCCACCTGGCAGCCTCGACAGGCCGTGCAAAGGGTGAGATCTACAAAAAAACTTTTGCCTTTCATTATTTTTCACCCTCCCTTAGTTTTCGAATGTTAAGCATGAATGCCTTGTATTCCGGGATGCCCGTGTTAGGGTCTCCCACGTTGGGTGTTATCATGTTTGCCGAGTCTCCCCCGTCAACCGGGGTGATCCAACCGTAATGCCAGGGCATGCCCACCATGTGTATCCGGGCTCCGTCGATGATAAATGTCTGAATTCGTTCGGTGACCATGGCAATGGCCCACATTGATCCCCGGACGCTTTCAAGCATGACCCGTTCGCCGTTTTCGATTCCCCTCAGCTTTGCAAGTTCGGGACTGATCTCTGCAAACATCTGGGGTTCCGCCTCCACAAGCCAGGACTGCCAACGGGTCATGGAACCTGACTGCCAATGTTCGGTAATCCGGTAGGTGGTTCCCACAAAGGGAAACCTTGGATCGCACATTGCCTTTAATTCGGTTGCAATATGCACCGCAGTGGGGTTGCTCAACTGGGAAGAGAAGGGGTGGGATTCAACCGGGCACTCCAGGGGTTCGTAGTGTTCTGGAAGGGGCCCGTCGGCCAGGCCAGGTCCGAACAGCTGTGCAAACCCGTGCTTTCGCATGATAAAGGGATGGTAGGTCCCAGGGGCCCAGCCTCCGTCGGGAACATCCCCCTGCCATTTTTTCCCGTCCCAGCGAATCACGGATTTTTCAGGGTTCCAGGGATTGCCCTTCATGTCCACCGATGCGCGATTATAGATGATGCGGCGGTTTACCGGCCAGCACCAGGTCCAGTTGGGGAAAAGCCCTATTCGCTCCTGTTCAGGGGTCTGGGTACGATCCCTGCGCTCAGACTTGTTGCCGTCCTCGTCGGTTACCGAGTTGCAGTAGAGCCAGTTGCCTGAAAGGGTTGAACCGTCTGCCTGGAGAAAGGCAAAACTCGGCACCTGCTGCCCCTTTTTAAACTCCTTGCCATTGATGGTCACGTCCTTTGTAAACCACCCGTTGGCAAGCTTTGCCGTCTGCTGGGCGCTGAAATGAAAGTTTCCCTTATCATCCTTCTCACACATGTTGTTAAAGCTCAGCCGGGTGATGGGGTCTGGATAGGCCCCCCCCTCCTCTTGATAAAGCCGGACAAGCTCCATCCACAGTTCGTGGAAATAATGACCGTCGGTCATTACACCGTCAAGGGGTTCAGGGCCCGCATAGCGCCACTGCATCCAGCGGCCCGAGTTTGAAATTGACCCCTCTTTTTCAATGGCCGAGGCGCAGGGAAGGTAAAAGGTTTCGGTCTTTATCTTTTTGGGGTCCATGCCGGGTCCTTTCCAGAAATCGCTGGTTTCACACTGGAAAAGATTGACGTTGACCATCCAGTCTAACTCTGCAAGGGCGTTCCTGGTCTTGATGGAGTCTGGGCTGGAGCAGGCGGGATTCATCCCCCATATGAGGCTTCCCGTGAATTTTCCCCTGTGCATGCGGTCGATCATGGGAATCCAGGAATACTTGTCCGCCCTGTGGGAATCGAGACGGGGCAGAAAGTTATAAGCTTCTTCGGGTGTGTCTTCCGAGTACATGGCCTTGATGAGACTTGCCGAATACTTGGGATAGTTCTGCCACCAGTTGGCACTTTTGGTGTCCAGGCTCTTCGGGGTGTAGGTGTTGTTGTAGATCTCGAGGGTGTCCTGGCCTGCCAGGGGGGTTTTAAGATAACCCGGCAGAATGTGGTAGAGAAGGGCGTAGTCTGTGGAGCCCTGCACGTTGCCCTCGCCTCGAAGGGCGTTGACCCCGCCGCCTGCGATGCCGATGTTGCCGAGCATCAGCTGAATCATTGCCATGGCCCTGATGTTCTGGACTCCGGTGGAGTGCTGGGTCCAGCCCATGGCATACATGATGGTTCCGGCCTTGTCCCGCTTGCCCGTTGCGGCATAGGTCTTGTACAGGCTCGTAAGATCCTTTACTGACAAGCCTGAAATCGACGATACCTTGTCAAGGGTGTAGCGCTCATAATGCTTTTTTACAAGCTGAAGCACGCACCGGGGATCTTCCATGGTCATGTCTCTCAGGGGAACGCCGTCCTTGTCCATCTTAAAGGCCCACTTGGACTTGTCATAGGAGGTGGTCTCAGGATGATAGCCCGTGAACAGACCGTCGTCAAACCCGTACTCCTCGGCCACAAGAAAGGATGCATTGGTGTAGTCCCGCATGTAGTCGTAAAAGTAGCTCTTGTTTTCGATGATGTATTTGATCATGCCGCCGAGTACGGCAATATCGGTTCCCGAGCGAAGGGCCATATACATGTCGGATCTTGCCGAGGTCCTTGTAAATCTCGGATCCACATGGATGACCGTTGCCCCTTTCTTCTGGGCTTTTACAACCCATTTAAAGGAAATGGGGTGGTTCTCTGCGGCATTGCTGCCCATGATAAGTATGCAATCGCTGTTCTCTATGTCATTCCAGTGATTGGTCATTGCACCGCGTCCAAACGACTCTCCCAGAGCCGCAACTGTGGCGCTGTGTCAGATACGGGCCTGGTGTTCCACATATACGAGCCCCAGGGATCGCATGAAGCAGTGCATGGCGTAACACTCTTCGTTGTCAAGGGCTGCGGAACCCATGGAGGCTATACCCATGGTTCGGTTGACCACCTTGCCTTCGGCGTTCTTCTCCTCAAAGGATTTGTCCCTTGAATCCTTGATCAGCCGGGCTATTCTTTTTTTGCACCAATCCCAGTCCTTTTCCACAAAGGTGTTGCTGAACGGTTCCCGGTGCAGACACTTGGTGGTCCGGTTGGGGTTTTCGGATATCTGGATAGTGGCGGCTCCCTTTGCACAGAGAGCCCCCTCGTTGATGGGGTGGTCTGGATCACCCTCAACATTGATGGCCCGTTTTGTCTCAAGGGATGTGTGAACCAGAAGGCCGCAGCCCACTGCACAGAATGCGCAGATAGAGGTGGTCTGTTTGCTCCATTGGGGGGTAAGCTGTTTGGCCCGGTCGTGAACCTTTCCAGTCGAGGCATGGCCAAGACCCCTGAACAAGGGTGCAGCCGCAATAGTTGCAGCTGTCGCAGATGCAAATTTTACAAAATTTCTGCGGGTAATTTTCATTTTACTTCTCCTTAACGCTTTGTGGTTTGTATATCTGAAAATTGTATTACTGATATTTAAGCCATACACTATTAAAAGGATAGCGGTAGATTACATCCCCCAAATCGAAAGGGTTGCCCGGGTGTACCCCTGATCCTGCGCTATAAAATCAAGTGCAAAGGATTCAAGGTCGTTGAGTGGGGGAAATGATCGTCTGTCAAAGCCTCTGAAATCGATGGTCTTGATGTAGGTCTTGCAGGCTTCACAGGTCTCCACACGGAATCCCGGCTCTTCCGGAACGGTGAAGAATTTGAGCTTGCCCATGTCTGTGGTGTCACATACGGGACAGGCCAGCCGCCTGATGCGGTAATCGTGCTGGCAAAGAGAACAAAAGGCAAATCTGAACCCCTCTTTTTCCCTTAGTTCAAGCATATGGGGGAGGCTGCCGCAGATGGGGCAGGTACCTGTCTGACGAATCTTCTGTTCAGATGGCTGCTCCTGTTTGTTGATCCATTCTGCAAGGGCAGCAACACCTGCCGTAAGTGAAGGTGCTATTGCTGCCCTCACCAGGAAGTTCAGGGCAGCCGGTGCTTTGGGCGTTGTTGCCGCCCACTTGGCCAGGATCGGCCTAGGGCCCTGGAGACATTCGTCAACAGCCCTGTCAAGGTCGAGTTGATCCTTCTTAAAGGCTGTGTCAATCAATTTTGCAGCCTCTACCAGGGGGGCCGGGAATCGGCTTTCCCAGTCGGTGGTTGCCTGATCCGTGTTTTCTTGAATTGTAGTATTTTGACTTATGATCTTTTGAATGAGGCTTGAAAAAAAGGCTGCAATATGATTTCGGTCCAGAGGAAGGGTTGCCGGTGTTAGGATGGGGGTGTTTCTCCCCTTGATGCTGCCCGAATCGGACAGGGTAAGATCGGGAAGGTTGATTGAAATATCCCGGGCTGAATTCAGTTGAAGCGTTGCTGTCTCTCCCAGAAGATCCATGAGATCTTTGGGAAGGTGCTCTTTTTCTTTCAATATCTTCAGGGTCGTGGATATCAGGTCCTTGTCTCTCTCGATCTTGTTCAAACTTTTACCTCTTTTTTTTGGGTCTTATTAGCCTTCATGATAATAAAATTTAAATTATTTGAAAAAACCTTAAATGTCAAACGTTTAGAGTTAACATTTTTTTGTTGAAGCGTGTTTTGCTGGTTTTAAAAAGATGGAATCAAATTTTTTGCTGTTTGTAAAGGTTGTTTGTGGTTTGTATTCTTCCGGGTGTCTTTTGCTTGCAGATCAAAGTTCCCAGTCCCTTCTTTTGTTGCCATGTTTTGATGGTCAAATATTCGGGGTTGACAGGTGGTTTATACCATCATAATTTATCAGAAATTAATTATATACCAGAAAGAAATGCTGTTTTCAGGTACAAGGGGGGCAGAGCATGACAGGGGATTTATTGTTTCTGGCAGGTCACAGGGCCTATGAACAGATCAAAACTAACGGATTTTCTGCCGACGATGTCGCCATGGTGGTGGGTGCATCGGGTGCGGCGAAGTGGCTTGTTCTTAAAGAGCTTGAATCAGTTATTTTTGGATTGTGGTTCAGTAAACGGACAAAGCCTCTTCATCTTTTTGGAACATCCATCGGCTCGTGGAAGTCTGCGGCGGCGGCCCAGAATGATCCAGTCCAAGCCTTTAATCGCCTTGCCCATGCCTATATCCATCAGTTTTATCGGACAACTGCCACACCGGAACGGATAGATCTTGAATCCCAGCGCATCATGGACACCTATCTTGGCCTGGGCAGGGTGGATGAGATCCTGGCCCATCCCTATTGCCGGCTGAACTTTTCGGCTGTAAGATCCACCGGACCGCTCTCATCGGATCACCCCGTGGCACAGATGGCAAGCCTGGTGTCTGCGTGGGCAAAGAACCGGGTGTCGAGAAAGCTTGTTCAAAGACAATACCTTCCAACCCTATTCCATGATCCAAGGGATCTGCCCCCCTTTGCCCTGAACGGTGAATTTCCAGGGGGCATGGCGCCCCTTGACCGGGACAACCTTCGAACTGCCCTTCTGGCAAGCGGCTCCATTCCCTATATGATGAAGGGGGTTAAAGATGTGCCGGGAGCGCCTTCGGGCATCTACCGGGACGGGGGGATGTACCACTACCATCCTGCCTTTGATTTTATGAACGGAACCGACGGTATTGTTCTCTATCCCCACTTTTACAGCCGTGCCACCCTTGGATGGTTTGATAAGAACAGACCATCGAGGGTGGCAGATGGTAGGCTTCTTGCCGACGTGCTTATGCTATCTCCCTCCCCTTCTTTTGTGGCAAAATTGCCGTTTGGCAGGATTCCAGACAGAAGAGATTTCCTACGCCTGTTTCGCCGGGACAACGAGCGGATTGATTTCTGGGAAACTGCCGTTTCCATGGGTAAAAGTCTTGGGAGAAGTTTTCTTGGGGCCGTGGATTCCGGCCGCATCAAAACCCTTGTTAAGAGAATCCCATAAATTGTTGGATGAAAATTGCTTTGACCGGCAGGCGGGAACGGGTGTTACCCTTCTCTCATTCTCGCAGGCCGTCCGTGGCCTGCTCCGAGGGAAATGGCAACTCCTTGGACCTCGTGTCCACCGTTGCCATTTAACCCGTTCAGGCCAACACCCGTCCCCGCCTGCCTACTGCCATTGCCCGCTGTCTACTGACCAAGGTCAGCCCACAAAATACCCAAAACGGGCAAGTCGCTCTTTCACCTTTGCAATGTGGGCTTTTTCGATGACCATGTGGTGATTTTCGGCCCGCATCACGTGTTTTTTCAGCACCGGGTCACCGGTGAGGAGCGACAGAAGTTCCCGGTCCGGGGTTACCTTGAATACTGACACGGATGGAACCGATTTGATGGGGTTTATCCTGGCAACAAGCTGTTCAAAAAAACGCTCCCACACGGCCGGCGGGTTTTCGGCAATATTCGCCCTGAAAAAGGCGATTTTGTCGTTCACATCTGCTGCCGTGGCACACTCTTTGAGAAACGAGTTAAAGTCAACCCTGTAGCTTGACCGGTTGATCCGTTCACCCACGGCGTCCAGGACCATTGTTTTTATGGGGTCTTCCCCCTGGATGGAGAGAAGGGTCTTGTTTGCATCCACCACTATCTCACCCAAAGGGGCCGAAATAGTGGTGGTAAATTTTTTGGTTCGCCCCATTACATACCGCCCGAACTCGGTGATGCGAACATATTTAAGGCCGTCAAAGGGGCTCAGGTAGGGCTTTTTGCACTCCCGGTAAATGGAGTTGGTGGGTTCAGAATAGGCAAGATCCAGGATGCCAAGGGCGCCAAAGAGAAACATCATCCGCCGGAGAAAGGGAAGGGTGGTTGAGTCAAGGGAAAAGAGATCTGCGTATCCCACCTGCTCCCTGTCTCTATAGGTGCTCCTGGAGTCCATGGGGATGTAAAGATCTCTCAATTCATAGCCATCGGCAAAAGGACAGAAATTTAACAGTGTGTGTTCACCGATCATGGCAAGATCGCATACTGAGGCCCAGTGGTTGTCTGGAATTAGTTCCAGGATCTTTTCAAGGTGTTCCCTTATCCTCTTTTCCTGGGTGTTTGTATCAAACCTCCTTTCCTGGCGTTTAATGTATTCAAAGGTATCCCTGCACCGGTGGCTCTTGAACTCTTCAAATTTAAAATAGTCGTTGATGCTCGTTTTAATAAATTGCGGAAGATCGTTGAGCTCTTTGAGATTCCAGGTAGACCTGCTGGTGAAAAAATCGGCAATCAGCCTTGTCTTGATGTTTCGAACATCCTTGTCGCCATCGTCATAAAATTCATCCATCGTGCAGGTCTCAGCCATTTTCCTCAGGGAACTCGCAAGGATTTTATCGCTGTTTTTTGCGTATTTGAGCTTGTTCTGGGAGATAAAGCTTAAAATAACGGGCAGAGTTTTAAAGATCTCCTGGTTGTCCGTAAAGAGGTGGTCTGTTCTTTTCCCTACGTCCTGGATCCGGGCCAGCGGGGGCCGGGCAGGGTCGGGAAGAACCTTGCGGATATAGGGAAGAAGTCCCGGGTTGATACCGATTTCAAATCTATATTTCTTGGGGCTGCCATAGGACAGGTTCGTGTTGAAGTTGAAGAGAAAAAAATCGGGATCTTTTGAGAGATTCTTGTAAAGAGTTCCTTCATTGATCGTTCCGGGGTGCTCCTCGCCCATGGCCTGGATGTATTTAAGCTCGGCCATATAAAGATCAAGGCCATAGTTAAAGCCCACGCAGCTGTAGAGCATATCCCTTGCCCGTTCCGGGAGTTTTTCAACGATGTCGGCAAAAAGTGCCTTGTCGGTAAGCGCCGCTCCAAGCAGATGCACCTGGGATTCTGGCCTGTTTTGCCTTAAGCTGACTATTTCCTCCGGGTCGTATTGCCCAGGATCAAGCAGATCGGGAATTGAGGCAAGATAACGGTCGTACACCTTGTCAGGGAGTGGAAGATCAACAACCCGCTGTATAATATTTTCCATGGGGTTGTTGGGCCGGGACTTTTTTCTGGTCACGGCCCTGGTCGTTGATCCAGCTTTTACTTTCATTCCTTTTGCGCCCTTACTGTTTTTCATGCTTCTAGTGGTGTTTCCTTGAGTAAATTCACTATTATTCCCCCAGCACATAGTCGATGTCAGCCTCGTCCATCTGTTTGATGGAAGCGTTGTCCGCTGCGATAAGCGAGTCAAACAGCTTCTTTTTTTTAGCCTGGAGCTTGAGGATCTTCTCTTCAATCGTATTCCTGGTGATCAGCCGATAGCTGAAAACCGTGTTCTTCTGTCCCATCCTGTGGGCCCGGTCAATTGCCTGGTTTTCTGCGGCAACGTTCCACCAGGGGTCAAACAGAAACACATAATCCGCCGCCGTCAGGTTCAGGCCGAGGCCCCCTGTTTTGAGCGTCATCATCAGGGCTGCGCAGGAATCGTCGGTCTGGAATCTCTCGACAATGGCACTTCTGTCCCTTGTGGCACCGGTCATGACAAGATGGTCAAGGCCAGCCTTTTCCATGTCAAGGGAGATGCAGTCAAGGGAGTGAAGAAAGTTGGCAAATATGAGCACCTTGTGGTTGCCGGCAACGGCGTCGGTCACATGATTCATGAGCACCTCCCGTTTGGGCGAGATTATCCTGTTGTCGCTCTTTACCTCGGGAATGGAGGCAATCTGGCGAAGCTCGCCCAGGGCCTGGAGAACGAAGAGCTGGGATTGTTTCAACCCCTTTTTTGCGATCTCTTCACCAATGGCGTTCTTGTACATGATACGCCTCTGGTGATAGAGCTTTTCCTGTTCCGGGTTCATGTCCACATAAAGGGTCTGCTCCATCTTGTCGGGCAGATCTTTCAACACCTCGTTCTTGAGCCGCCGCAGGATAAACGGGTAGATCTTTTTTTTGAGCTCCTTTGCCGCGGTCTTGTTGTCGTTCTTCTGGATGGGGGTCAGGTAGTTGCGGGAAAAATCGGCGGTCGTGCCGAACATGGAGGGGTTCAGGAATCGAAACAGGGAGTAGAGCTCGCCAAGGTTGTTCTCGATGGGCGTGCCGCTCAGGGCAAGGCGGTGGTCCGTGTTTAACAGCATCACCGCCTTGGATATCTTGGAGTTGAGGTTCTTGATCTGCTGGGATTCATCAAGGACAACGGCGTGGAAACATTGGTCTTTTAAAGTCTCAATATCGTTTCTCACCACGGCATAGGTGGTGAGGATGATGTTGCTCTTTCGAGCAGTGCTGATCTCCCGCAAAGGACCGTAATAGGTCGTGAAGGTGAGGTTGGGGGTGAACCGTTCAAGCTCGTTTGCCCAGTTGAACAGCAGGGTCTTGGGCATCACTACCAGGGTCGGGGTCTTTTCCCCGGGATAGATGGAGGCAAGAAGGGTGATGGTTTGGATGGTCTTTCCAAGGCCCATGTCGTCGGCAAGGCAGCCGCCTAGTTTGTGCTCGTACAGGTAGGAGGCCCATCTCACCCCCTGCTTCTGGTAACCCCTGAGGGTTGCATTTATCTTTGGCAGACGTTTTTTAGAGGTTTTGAGCCGGTTGAATCCCAGGAAAATATCCCTCGAGCGCTTGAACGCCTTTTTGGCGGTTTTTTCCCCAATCAGCTCTTCCACCACGGGAAGATCGAAAAAAGAGACCTTGATGCCGGACTTCTGACGCTTGAATATCCTGGCAAGGGTTCGCATGTATTCCGGGTTTATAAGGGCGCTGGTGCCGTCGTTCAACCGCACATAGGCATCCTTCTGATACTGCTTTAAGATATCGTTAATGGAAAATTTTTCACCATCTAACTCCAGGGTGGCCTCACCCTCAAGAAAATCAATTCCGTGGTTGAGCTGTAAGTTCAACTTAGGCTGAACATATTTTATCCGGTAGGATTTAAGCTTCTCAGCACCAAGAACTGTATAATTTGTGAGAAGCCCTGCAAGCTCCTGGGTGATGAAGGTTTCGGCAAGGGCCGGTTCAACCACCATGAAGTTGTCCGCAACATAGAGCCCGTTCTCCTCTTTAAGCGTTCTGGAGTGTCGCTTGAGCATGGTGTGGATTTCCCTGAAGCAGTCGCTAATCTCCCCGTGGACCAGGGGGCTTACGGTGACGGTTTTTTCCATTTCATTGACAGACACGATCCTGTCCAGATCAAAGTTGTCGAAAAAATCAGGGGAAAATCCCGAATAGGTGGCCGACACCCTCAGGTGCAGGGTCTGGTCCGGGGTGACACTGTCAAATATCAGGGCGGGTCTTGTCGCCTTGGGGCTTCCCTGCCTCAGTTTGAATCCCGAGTAGTCGATCTCCACATTGGAGAGGTTGGAAAAGAGCATGGTCAGGTATTGCTCCAGAAGATCGACGCCAAGGGTTGTTTCAAACAGGGCAAGGGTGTTGAAATGTTTGCCCAGGGGGAGAACCCTATAGATGGTGGTGCCCGACAAGATGTGGGTCTCGGTCACGGGGATGATGGGGGTGATCTGGCGTGGGCCTTGCCACAGGCCCATGGTTGTCTCTAATTCTGTATGCTCCCAGGCAGGGGTTTGTTGGTGTGGGGAGGTCTTGTTTAAGGCGGTGGTTTTTTTGTTCGGGCTTTTTTGTTCAGGTTCCTTTTTTTCTCGAATGGAGAGCCTGACCCTGGCGGTATCTTCGGCAAGCTCAATTTTTCGGCCCTCATCGTCCACAAGGCTGTCCGATAGAAGGAGCATGGAGACCAGGTATTCGTTGCCGTTAATGTAAAGACCGCTGTCCTGGGCCTCGGCCTCAGTTTCCCAATCTATGGTGAAAGCCCTCTGCTCCCTTATTCTGTGGATCTCCTTGAGGATGCTTCTCGCATTGCCCGAGTAAAATTCATATCCCGGGTCGACCTCTTTTCCCCTATCATCGATGACGGCGAGGCAGACACCATGGTCGTCCGGGGTGATCCTGAAGGTGATTGTGTCCGGGACCTTGATGTTCCGTATGATGGGGCTTCTCTTTTTCAGTGCCTGAAACAGGGTCTCAATATCCTGGGCCATGGGGAAGATGCATCTCCTTGAAAATTTTTATATATATCGTTTTTCCCTTTGAAAATCAACAGGATTCAGGCAAATGCCACGGCCCTGAGGCTCTCCACCTCTTTTATGGTTCTGGGCTTTGGCTTACCAAGGGTTCTATGGCCCGTGTCTGTGATCAGGTAGTTTTCCTCGTTTCTGATGCCGCCAAAGTTGCGATAGGTTTCCAGCCTCTCATAATCGATGAATTCCCTGAACCGATTTTCTCTTTTCCAGAGGTCCATGAGTTCCGGTATGAAATAAACTCCGGGTTCCACTGTCAGCACAAAACCTGGTTCAAGGGGTCTTGCAAGGCGCAGGGATTTGAGGCCGAACTGTTCGTTTTTGGGAAGGCCGTCATACCCTACAAAGCCCTCGCCAAGGTTTTCCATGTCATGGACATCGAGCCCCATCATGTGACCAAGGCCGCAGGGGAAAAATATGGCGTGGGCACCCAGGGTAACGGCATCTTCCATGTTTCCACGCATCAGCCCCAGATCCCTCATGCCCCGGGCGATCTCAAGGCTTGCAGCAAGGTGGATCTCTTTGAAGGAAGCCCCCGGGGCAAGCATGGACACCGCCCTGTCCTGGGCCGCAAGGACTGTCTCATAAACCTGGCGCTGCTTTTCGGTAAAGGTCGGGGCCACGGGAAAGGTGCTGGAAAGGTCCCCGGCATACCCCATGGCATTTTCCGCCCCGGCATCCAGCAGAAAGAGCTGGCCCGATTCGAGGGTGTTGTCGTGGCAATGGTTGTGAAGGATCTGACCGTTGACGGTGGCGATGATGGGAAAGGCAAGGGTATGGTTAAAGGCCTTTGCCACCCGTTCCACATCCGCCGCCACACGGACCTCGGTCATGCCGGGAAGGGCCATGGTCATGGCGGTTGCATGCATTCCCACGCTGGTGTTTACGGCCTGTTCGATCTGGGTCACCTCGATATCGGACTTGTAAATGCGCTGGGCTATTACCGCCCGGATCAGGACAATGGAGGCCATGTTCTCCATGGATCTCAAGGGTGCCCCCATGAGTTCAAGTAACCTGACTCTGTGCTGATCCCGGTAGGGGGGCAGAAAATGGACGGGCCGTCCCTGGTTCAGGGCTGCATCCAGGATAGGTTTGAGGTCGGCAAGGGGCTGGACGTCTGTAACGCCGGTCTGGGCGGCCCGTGCAGCAACCGAAGGCTGGGGGCCCATCCATACGATCTGATCGATGGTAAAGTCGTTCCCAAACAAGATTTCATGGCCCGTGTCGCAGTCCAGCACAAGGGCGAGATCCGGGTGGCTGATTCCCCCATAGTACAGGAAGGTGCTGTCCTGGCGAAAGGGGTAGCAGTTGTCCTTGAAGTTAACGGGGCTGTCTGAATTGCCCATAAGCAGGATAATTCCCCTGGCGACCCTGGTTTTGAGCTGGTTCCTTCGATCCTGGTAAATCTCTTTGTTAAACATGGCTTCCTTTAGCTATTATCTATCCGTCCATTTTGGAGTTTTTTTGTCAAGAAAGGCAGTGATGCCATTCTGGGCGTCATCTGAACAGTTGTTCAGCACAATGGTCTGCTTGGCATAGTGGAACGCCTGGCCATCGGTCATGTCTGCCTGGGCGTAAAATCCCTGCTTGCCGATGGAGAGGGCAAATCCGCTGGCCTGGGCGATTTCATGGGCAAGCTTGCCGGTTTCGGTTTCAAGCTCGGCAGGGACGACCACCCGGTTGACAAGGCCAAGCTCTTTTGCCTCCAATGCCGGAAATTCCCTGCCGGTCACCAGCATCTCCATGGCGGCCTTGCGACCGATGGCCCGGGTGATGGCCACCATGGGGGTGGTGCAGAAGAGTCCGATTTTCACACCCGGAGTTGAAAACCGTGCATTGTTCGCCGCAATTACCAGGTCGCACCAGGCAGCAAGCTGACACCCGGCCGCAGTTGCAATACCCTGGACCTGGGCGATTACCACCTGGGGAATTTCGTGGAGCATCATCATCATGCGGGTGCACTGGTCAAAGATGGTTCGGTACTCTTTTACCCCGGAATCGACCATTTCGGCAAGATAGTGACCGGCGCAGAAATGTTTGCCAGCCGCCTTGATCACCAGCACCTTGAGGGTTTCGTCCTTGGAGATTTGGATCAGAAGATGGGTGATCTCCTGGATCATCTGCCGGGACAGGGCGTTTATCTTTGAAGGGTTGTTCAGGGTCAGGTGGCCAACCGGTCCGTCCTGGGTGAACAGTATCTCTTGGTATTCCATGTTTGCTGCCTCCTGTTTTATAAGGGTTTGGTTCCCATGATGATGCCTGAATCCGTGGGACCTCTGTAGGCGGTGCGGCGGATGTCACAGATCCCGGCTTTTTTGAGCATTGCCATGATCTCCTGCTCGGAGTAGGCCTGGCCCCCTTCGGTTCTCACCAGCATGTTGAGCGAGAACAGGGCCGGAAAGAGCGGGCTGTCCCTGGTGTTATGCAGGATAAAGTCGTGGATGAGAATGATTCCGCCCGGTTCCAGGGCTGAAGCTGCCTTTTGAACTGTTCGATCGCAATCTGCGGGCGAATCTCCGTGGAGTATGTGGGAGAGCCATAGCACATCATAGGTGCCCTGGATGGGATCTTCAAGAAAATTGCCCCCTTTAAATTCAATAGAGTCCCTCAGGTTGAATCTGGCAACGGTTTTTTCGGCAAAGGTCCGGGTGGTTGGGAGGTCAAATATTGTCGCCTTGAGGCCGGGGTTGTTCATGCAGAAATGAATGGCATAGGTGCCTGGTCCGCCGCCCAGATCCAGGAGATGCTTTTTCCCCGAGATGTCAATGGTCGGGACAAGATCGGGGGCCGTTGCCATGGCAATGTTGAACATGCCCATGAGGAAACTTTCACGGCTCTCCTCGTCACTTGCGGGCCGTAACTCTTCAACGGCTCGGCCTGTTTTCACGGATTCGTCAAGCCTTGACCAGGATTCCACCAGGTGGTGGTGATGCATGATCATAAATCCAATGTATCTGGAAGAGTCTTTTGACAGAAAGGTGGCGGCCATGGGGGTGTTTGCATAGGTGCCCCCATTTTTTTCAAGAAGATCCATGGCGCACAGGGCGTCGAGCAGCATGGCAGTCGCCCGGGGATCCAGGCCAAGATCATCCGCCACCATGATTGCGGTTGTCAAGCCCTGGCCTTGATCCAGGGCGGTGAACAGATCGAGCTTTACACCGGCATGCAGGGCAAAGGTCTGCCAGTAGGAACCGGACAGTTCAAGCAGTTTTCCAGGGTTAAGCTCCGATACAGTCATGGTTACCTCCTTGTTACTGTTACTTTTATTAGTCCCTACCCATTATTCATTGTGAGCGTGAGCCTTATTTCATTCCGGCCGGGTCGATTCCCTGGTTGTTAATATAGGGAGTCCCGACGGTCAAGACAAATAGTATGCTCGATGACCATAATGGATAATAACATATGCTGCCTAATCTGTGTACGTCCAACTTGCACCTTCCTTGGAAATGGCATCATTGTCTTATTCTCTTTGTTAAATAAAGATGTTGAATAGGTTTTCATTGCCATGGGTATCAGGTTTGAGAATAAAAAAATGGGGTATGATGAAAAAAACCTTTGACAAGCGTCTCAAAGCCATGTAGAACCCGTGAGTCTTTGTGAGACGCAAAGGTTTTACGGCGTTTCCACAAAGGCTTTTTTATTGAACCTGATCTATTGAACCTGATCTATTGAACCCGATCTATTGATCTTTGAAAACTGGTTAGTGACAAAAAAGAGATGAAGCGTGTTTTTTGAGTGCTGTGAAAGCACACAAAAGATATTCAAAAGAATTTAACTGGAGAGTTTGATTCTGGCTCAGAATGAACGCTGGCGGCGTGCTTAACACATGCAAGTCGAACGAGAAAG
>JAVERV010000004.1:0-131233 GCA_034006945.1 Desulfobacterium sp.
TGTCACAATAAGCACAACTTAAATTTTGGTGTATTAAACGACATTATGTCGTAATGCTATAGTTGCATGCAAATCCTTGATGAAAAGAAGTGTAAAGTACTTTTGGGGTCATATGAAGGATGCCAAACATTTAAGTAAAAATTTAAAAACTTTGGAAGCAATTGAACGCGATTACATCGTAAGTGTGCTTACAAAGGTCAATTGGAAAGTCAGTGGTATCAACAGCGCCGCCGAAATTCTTGGTCTTAACCGCAGCACCCTTCGCGGCCGTATGCGCAAATTAAACATCACCAAACCATTGGTCTAACTTATATTTCTGCTTAGCGTCATTCTGTCAGGCTATACAATAGTGGTTCTATATAGCCCAAGGGTCAAATAAAGCCTTTTTTTTAATCTTTGCAATATCCTACAGATACAAATTTTTCAGGCTTCCCTTCACGATATTGAGGATTGCCTTGAAGCCATCTCTTTTGTGCCCGCTGCTGACAATCTTGATACTGCACATAAGGTATGGAGTCTGTTTGGTGTGGGCCAAAGGCCTGGCACGAAACTTGAATGTAGATAAAGCAAAGGAAAGGTAATAACGCCTCCCACCTGGGATTTGCCATTTAAGGCGATGTGAATCCAGAGAAACAAATGGGCGTTTTACGATTTAAATCCCCAATCCTCTAACGAATAAATCGAAAGGAGATTCCTATGTTATGGACGATTGTCGTGGTAATGTTACTTCTATGGGTGCTGGGAATGGTGAGCAGTTACACCATGGGAGGGTTTATCCATATTCTGATTGTGATTGCTGTTATCACAATACTGTTCAATATCATTCAAGGCCGGAAAAACCCTTAAAAAACCATCATAAACCTGATTTAAATCTGTAAAGGCAAGGCAAAATAAAAACAAGTTTAATTATTGGTATCGTACTGATCTCGAGATGATACTGTTCTTGTCTCCAAAATTAAGACGAAATTATACACAGCGGACAGGGGCACAGGGCTTTTGTCAAAATTCTTTATTATAACCCAAAAAAAAGAGGTGTACCATGACTCATCATTTTACTAACTTTTTGTCTGCCACTACCATTATCGGTGACAAAGTCAAAAACGACAAGGGCGAAAATCTCGGAAAAATTGAGGACTTGATGATTAACTTGGGTTCAGCGCGGGTTAGCTATGCCGTGCTCTCCTTTGGAGGAATTCTTGGCCTGGGAGACAAGTATTTTGCTATTCCCATGGAGGCACTTGTTGTAGATCCTAAGAACAAGGAATTTATCCTGAATGTCCCCAAAGAAAAACTTGATGAGGCTCACGGTTTCGATAAAGACAACTGGCCGAATATGGCCGATCGAAAATGGGAAACCGGCATTTACAGCCATTACGATTATAAGCCTTATTGGGAAGACTCCTCCCTTTAGCCGCCGGGAAGGGGCCTGCGATATAAGGTGGGAGCTCATCTGAAAGGCTGTTCCTTGATGGGTAACCAATGTCCGTCCGAAAGCGTGAATCCTAAAAATCGTTTTTGGATGGACACCAATTAAAAGTTGTTTCCGCTGACATGAAAGTTATCGTCGCAGTGGTCATGGAACCTGATTCCAGCAAGAACAAGCCATGCCCAACCAATCCCGAACTGTAAAACGGCTGCGCTGGGAAGCTCCTTCTTGTATGCATCCAAGAACCAGCAACTCAGAGTCTTCAAAACGGTCTGCACTTAAAATTAAAGCTTTCATATTCCCTCCGTAAATAATGTAAACATGGTTTGGTGAATGGGACTGGGGAAGACCGCAGGGTGCGTTCCTTCTACGCCTTATGCCGAGGCATTAATTGATTCCACTCGCACCAGCTTTTTGTTTACGAATTCCTGTATGCCCATGCTGGAAAGTTCGCGGCCATAACCGGAATCCATGATGCCGCCGAATGGCAGCTCCGGCGCCGTCCAGGTGGGATGATTGATAAAGACCATGCCGGTGTCGATGCGGCTGGCCAGGCGTTCGCCACGGGCAACATCACGGGTAAAAATCGATCCTCCCAAACCAAAGTCCGAATCGTTGGCGAGCGCCACGGCTTCGTCCTCGTTCTTGACCTGGAACATCAACGCGACAGGGCCAAAGAATTCCTCCCGATAAGCGGGATTGCCCGGCTTGATGTTCGTGAGGATCGTCGGCTCCATGAACGCGCCGGGCCGCTCGATCCGTTTGCCACCCAGGACGACTTTGGCCCCATTCTTGACGGCTTGATCGACCTGCTTCAATAATTTAACCAGTGCTCCTTCCGTGGAGAGCGGCCCTAGCGTGGTCGCCTTGTCCATCGGGTCTCCAGGTGTGAGGGCCGAGAGTGCGGTCTTGAATTTTTCCAGAAACCGGTCGGCCAGCTCCTTGACAACAATGTAACGCTTTCCGGCGACGCAGCTCTGCCCGGTGTTGTTCATTTTGGCCCAGACCGCCCACTCCACGGTTTTGTCTAAATCTGCGTCCTCGAGCACGATGAAGGCGTCACTTCCGCCCAACTCCATGGTGGATTTTTTGAGATTTTTTCCGGCTTGTTCGGCCACGCTCTTACCTGCTTCCACACTGCCGGTACACGCCACACCCCTGACGCGGGGATCGCCGATCATGCGAGTCACCTGATCATAGGAAATAAAAAGGTTAGTGTAAGCGCCAGCGGGCGCGCCTGCTTCAAGCCATAATTTTTCAAAGGCGAGGGCGCATTGCGGCACGGTGCCGGAGTGCTTCACCATCACGACGTTGCCTGCCATCAGATTCGGGGCCGCAAGACGTGCAAGTTGATAGTAGGGAAAATTCCAGGGCTGGACACCGAAGACCACGCCGAACGGGGCGTTTTCGATTCTGGCTTCGCCCGAAAGGGGCTTAAGAGTTTCGGGGGCGAGGAAACGCTCGGCGTTCTTGGCGTAGTAGTCGATGATGTCTGCACTCAACTCCACTTCGCCCCTCGCTTCGGCGATGAGCTTTCCCATTTCGAGAGTCACGAGGCGGGCAAATTCGTCAACCCGCTCGCCCATGAGGGAGGCGGCTTTTGCCGCGATGGCTCCACGCTCGACAAAGGTGGTGTGCCGCCATTTCTCGAAACAGTTTGCGGCGGTTTCAAGCGCAGCTTCGAGTTGCGCGTCGGTCAGTTGTTCAAACGTCTTCACGGTTTTTCCGTTGAAGGGATTCACACTTTGGTAGCTCAAAATTTCCTCCTTTTGTTTGGTGGATGGGTGGTATTCTGTTTATGTCACTCTTTCCAGCAAGATGAGAAAAACGATGATGAGTACGGCAACCGGTACAATAACCGTCCAGGGATTTCGGGCACGGACCAGCTCGATTATGGTCATGTCACCAAAATCGCCAATGTTTAAAATCCGTTTTTGCAGATAGGGATAGACGGCGGCGTAGCCTGCCGCCCCAATCATAATACCAATGACCCCGCCGACTAGGGCATCCAGTGCCCCGTGGCCGACTGCACCGATCGATGTACCCGGACAATAGCCAAGCAGGGCGAAACCCACGCCGAAAATCAAAGGGCCTGGAACGCTCGTACCAAGGGAGCCTTTTTTCTTATGCAGGGTAACCCACCCCGCATCGCGCATGGCATAGACTCCCAGCATGCCGATGACAATGGCCGTCAGGATGATTTTCATGACGGTAAAATCCTTGAGCAGCAGCTGGCCCATGATCACTTCGTAATCACAGACCCCGCCTTTTTGCAGGAGGAAGCCAAAGGAAAAACCGATTCCCAGGCCGAGGAGAGATTGGATTTTTTTGTTGGCGTGTAATTTTTTGAGCATAACGATCTCCTTGCAAGTTTTTATCTAAAATTCCCCTCAACTCGCCACCAATAATGGAGTTTCATCATTAGTTGTGGCCGGATGCCTCTCTCCCTCGGGCCGTGCTGGTTATTCAGATAAGGTGGTACATTATCATTGCCACGATGATTCCGCTGACAAAAAAACATATAACCGCAAGCCAGCTGCTAATCACCAGCTGCAAAGTGCCGCTGATGCCGTGGCCGCTGGTACAACCGCGTCCCCAACGGGCACCAAAGCCGACACAGATACCGCCGATAAGGGCCACGATGAGGCGCAGCGCGACGCTTGAACCAAAGGCGTTCTGCCACATCTCAGGCACCCATACCCAAGTGATGTCTTTTGCAAGCCAGGCGGCGGTCAAAGCACCGAGGAAAAGACCAAGAACCACCATCCATCCCCAGTCTATTTCAGGCGTATGCTCTTGGTAGTACGGTTTTTCACGGACTTTAGGGCCGCGCACCGCCACTTCGAGCATCCCGGCACTCTTGGCAAATGCTGTCGACACGCCAAGGGGATGATTGGAGAGTAGAAATGTCAGCCAGGAAAGTATGCCTATGCCTATTCCGACAAGATACGGTGACCAGACTCTATCCGATAGATATGCTCCGATCGTTGTAAAGAAATCCATGGGATTATCCTTTCGTTAAGGGGCAGCCGATACTGCTGCAGGCCTCCATCGACCCGAGGCTGTTTTCGACCTGTAAAAACCCGTTACGTTTCAGAATAGAAGCCGCAATAATTGCGCGTACGCCGCTGCCGCAGAAGGTGACGATCGGTTTTTTTCTATCAAGTTCGTCGAGACGGGCCTGGAGTTCGCCAAGAAATATATGGGTCGCCCCTGGCAGTCTGCCTTCTTTATATTCCTTTATCTGCCGGACATCCAGCAGGGTGAAATCTTTCTTTTCTTGCAGGCGTTGTACCAGGTCACTGGCATGTACGGCGCCAACCTGGTCATATTGAAAGCCGTTCACTTCCCAGGAATGCATCCCCCCTTTAAGGTATCCCGGGAGCCGGTCGAAGCCCAGGCGGAGCAGCTGCTCTACCGCAGGCTTTATTTGTTCCGCCGTTTCAGGGATAAGAATAAGCTCGGTATCATAGTCGATCAGGTAGCCGGTATAGGCTGAGATCATCTCCAGGGGCATGGCCAGGCTGCCCGGAATAAACGCCCCGGCGTAGGCTTCGGGGCTGCGTAGATCAAGCAGCAACGCCCCTTGCTGTTGCGCCTTGTGCACCGCCGGGGCATTCATTGGCGGAGGTTGCGGCAGAAAATGCAGCGGAGGCGGCCCTTGCTGGTTATATTCCTCCATTTTTTTGAAATAGGGCGGCAGATAATGGTGCTCCTGTACTTTAAACCTTATAAAATCGTCGCGGTCGGTCTTCTGCACTACCGGGTTGTTCCGCCGTTCATGGCCGATGGTGGAAAATTCCCGTGAGGCCATGCTGTCGCCGCAAACCGATCCGGCCCCGTGGGCCGGATAGAGGATAGTCTGGTCTCCAAGCGGCAGTAATTTGTCGAAAATAGAATCGTACAGGGCACCTGCCACTTCTTCGGCAAGGTCCGGGAAAAAATCTGTCCGTCCGACATCTCCGATCATTAGCGCATCCCCGCTAAAAACCGCGACAGGGTCGTCGCCAAAATTTTTATCGGTGACGACGATGGAGATGGATTCGAAGGTATGGCCGGGAGTCTCAAGGATGCTCAGCCGCAGCTCTCCAACCTCAAAAACATCGTTTTCGGACACGGCCTGGCCATAAGAGAAATCAAGCGCCTTGCCATGATGAATTGTTGCCCCGGTACGTTTAGCAAGCTCCAGGGAACCGATGATATAGTCTTCATTTCGATGGGTCTCAAATATTCGCGAAATCCGTGTTCTATGACGGGCGGCAATATCTATATAGATTTGGCAGTCTCGGCGGGGGTCGATGACCACCGCTTCGAGGCCGTCGCCGAGAAGGTAGGATAAATGAGCGAGTCCGTCTGATTTTATTTTCTCAAGAAACATTATCTTTCTCCTCTATAATTGGCATGGCCGGAGCGAGGGATGGCTCACGGCCACAACAAATATTGAAACTCCGCCAATTGTGACGTTTTTGGCATAAACGGTACGTGGTAGGTGGAGCGCCTTGATACTATTTAGGATAAAGCATGCGTTCGTTCAGGCGGCCATCAGCCAAGGTTCTCTGCTGCGAAATCCCAATTGATCAGTTTATCCAGAACTGCATTGACATAGTCCGCGCGTCGGTTCTGGTAATCCAAGTAGTAGGCGTGTTCCCACACGTCAATGGTCAGTAACGGTTTCTTGCCAGTGGTCATCGGCACATCTGCATTGCCGGTCTTGACCACCTTGAGTTTGTCGCCATCCAGCACGAGCCATACCCAGCCACTGCCGAATTGCGCCATTGCCGCAGTCGCCAACTCCTTCTTGCATGCATCCAGGGTGCCGAAGGAAGCTTCGATCTTTTGTTTCAACGTTGCGGGTGGTTCACCACCGCCCTTTGGTCTCAGGCTGCGCCAGTAAAAGGTGTGGTTCCATGTTTGCGCTGCATTATTGAAGATCGCTGCCTGGTCATCTTTGCCGGCTGTTTTAGTTATGATTTTTTCCAACGACAGGTCCGCAAACTCCGTTCCTGCTACCAGTTTGTTCAGGTTGTCGACATATCCCTTGTGATGCTTGCCATGGTGGAAGCCAATGGTATTTGGGGAGATTACGGGATCCAGCGCATTATCCGCGTAGGGCAGGGATGGTAGGACATGCGGTGATGCACTTTTAATCTTGTCATTGCTCATGGTTTTTCCTCCTATGTGGTTACGTAAAAGCCTAACGGCTTGGGTTTCATCGGTGATAAATTCATATAACTGCTTCCGCTAATTTCGAGAGGACGGCAAGTTAAAGCCGGAGCTGTTTTATGATCTCACGCATGAACGCAGGCAGATCGGCCGGTATTCGGGACGTGACCAGATTGGCGTCAACAACCACCTCCCGGTCCTCATAGAGTGCGCCGGCCTCTTTCAGTTCATCAACCACTGACTTGTAGCAGGTGGCGTGTCGCCCCTTCAAAACACCGGCGCTGATCAAGATCTGCGGTCCGTGGCAGATGGCAGCAACCGGTTTGTTCCCCGAAAAAAATTTCCGGGTGATCTCCAGCGCCATCGGCTCTTTTCTCACCACCGCAGGTGCCGCACCCCCTGGCAGAATCAGAATTGCATAATCGTCAGGATTGACCTCGTCAAGAGTCTTGTTCACGGCCACTTCGTAGCCGTGTTTGCCCGTGATGGCCCCGTGGTTCAGAGAGGCAACTACCACTTCGACACCCGCCTCCTGCAGCCGATAGTAGGGAACCAGCAACTCAGAGTCCTCAAAACGGTCTGCACTTAAAATTAAAGCTTTCATATTCCCTCCGTAAATATTGTAAAAACACCACTATCTTTCTCGGATAGAATCTTTACTTCCCGATACGAATTGTTGAAATAAAGAGCGCAGCGCAAGGCTTCTACGCAACGGCTTTCTCCTTCTAATCCAGCGCCTCGGCCCCCAGCGATCCACAGCGCGCGAGATCGGACGGAGCACATGATGGTAGTTCGCGTGCAATGGTGCGAAGAGCCGTGCGCAATCCTTCTTCGAGGGTAGGATGGTAATACGGCATCCGAAGCAGGTCATGCACCGTGAGCTCCTGACCGATCGCCAGGGCTAGGAGATGGGCCATGTGCTCGGCTGCCGGTATCGCCATCTCGGCACCAAGTAAGCGTCCATCGCGGCGTGCCGCATAGAGCCGAAGCAGCCCACGGTTTTCTTGCATCATTAGGGCACGGCCTTGGAGGGCGAAGCTCACCTCGCCCATCAGCGTGGTTTCTAGATCGAGCTCTTTCACCCTCTGCCCAACGGAAGCGACCACGGGATCGCAGAACACCATGCTAAGCGGCGTGCGCCTGGACAGATGGATCGGGTCCTTGCTTGTTGCATTGAAACCTGCAATGTGGCCCTCGTCGGCGGCCTCGTGTAACAATGGTTTGTCCCCGTTGGCGTCGCCGGCCAGCAGGACCGGTGTACTGCCAATTCGCATCGTCATCGGGTCGACCTCGGGCATGCCGTTCTCGTCGAGCGGCACTCCAAGCGTTTCGAGTCCCAGACCATCCACGTTCGGGCGTCGGCCTACCGCTACGATGACCTTCTCGACGGTGACGCTCCCGCCCTCCCATCGCATCTCGACGCCACTGCCCGCTTCGGCGAGTTCAACCTGCGTATCAAGATGTATGGCAAATTCTTTTGCGAGATTATCCTGCGCTGCATCGGCCACCTTCTCGTCCGAAATCCCTGCGATCTGTTTGCCGGTGTCGAAGGCGTGGACATCGATGCCAAGCCGCGCTAATGCCTGCGCGATCTCCACCCCAAGTGGACCAAGACCGATCACCCCAATCCGGAACGGCAGATCTTCCTCATCAAAGAGCGTATCGGAAGTCAAAATGCGGTCGCCTAGGGCACGCCAAGGTTTCGGCACGATCGGACTCGAACCAGGTGCCAACACAATCTGACCTGCTTGGATAGTGCGCTCACCAACGATCAACCGGGTCGGGCCGTCGAGCCGTGCGTGCCCAGCGATGTTACGCACGCCAAGATCCTTAGTCCTCTTCAGCACCCCCGAAACGAAGCGGTCCCGTAACGAACGTACGCGGCGAAGTACCGCCGGGATGTCGGCACGAAGTCCACTCCCTCCGCAGATGCCGAACTCATCGAGCTTCGTCCGAGCGTGGAACGCATTGGCCGCCGCGATGAGGGCTTTGGACGGCATGCACCCGACACGGGCACAGGTCGTACCGTAGGGGCCGGCATTGATCAGTACGAAATTATCGGTCCGATCGCGAACGTCGCGCAACGCTGCGAGCCCGGCCGTGCCGGCACCGACGATAGCCACGTCCACCTGTTTGACGTTGCTGATTTCCAGGGCCTCTTCATCTGTGTTTGCCGCCGTCATCAGTCGTTGTTTCGTCAACTTTTTCATAGTTTTCTCCTTTATAGTTTCGTGGATGCGGCAATAATTTCATAGCGTATGGGCCTCTTTCGGTTTGAGTTTTTTGATTTCTCTGGTGGAAATCGTCGTGCTGAGGCTTTGACGGGACATGCTTTGTAAACTCAAGATATGGGCGGTGCGCTGTTGCACGTATAAAAGACGTCTTCGCAGCAGCCATACACAGCCACTGCGAATTGCGCCATTGCCGCAGTCGCCAACTCTTTTTGCATGCATCCAAGGCGCCGAAGGAAGCCTTGATCTTTTGTTTCAAGCCTGCGGATGCTTCACCTCTACCTTTTCTGCGCTGCCTTTATTGGCTGGAACGGTCCGTACTGATGCTGTTCCTGAGAAAAATCATCTGCATAGGGTGGATACGGGCAGTCCACTGCTTTTTTCTCCAGTTTCGGATAATCCTTCTCCAGTCCGCTCATCTGCGGCCGCTCCTTGGAACTGAGATAGGCGGCGACATCGTAGCTGTCTTCAATGGTGATTGCCGGATGGTTCCACACCGTTCCCAGCGGCATGTTGCTGTGAACAAAAGCGGCGTTGGTCAGCACCCGGTTCATTCCCGCTCCGTTGTTATAGCTGTTTGCTCCCCAGAGTGCCGGGGCGACATGGCTGCCCGAACCACCGGCCGAAATGGACTGATAGCCGTCACCATTTTTGCCATGGCACGACATGCAGAACCGGTTGTACATCTGTTCGCCTTTTTTCACATCGGCCTTGCGGTTCGGACCTTCGAATTTGGGTGTTACCAGGCCAAAAACATTCTTGGGCATGTCTTTCGACAACCAGTTTATGTAGGCGACCATTGCCTTCATCTCCCTGCTGTCTACTGCCATCGCTTTACCGTTCATGCTGCGCTCGAAACAGCCGTTAATCCGCTCCTCAAGTCCAGCCACCTTGTCTTCCCGGCCTCGGTATTGAGGGTACATCTGGCTAACCCCCATCCAGGGGAGTCCGAACTGCTTGGTGCCATTATCCTGGTGGCAGCTCGTACAGTTCAGACTATTTCCGGAAAAACGCATTTTCTCATCCTTCGCACCAGTGCCAAGCTGCGCATAGGTATCGGTCAAAAGCAGAGCACCGTAACGGATAAGATCACCTTCCTCTGCCTGGCGAATATCCTTCATCAGCGGCACCACCCAGGCACCAGAAGATCCTTTTACCTCTAATGGCGGTGCTGTGGTGAGCTCCGCATCGGCCATCGTGGTCATAAATCTGAGAATATTGTTGATTTCTTCATCCTTCAGTACCTTGTCCAGCTGCAAGTAACCCATCTCATCCGCTGCCTCTGCCAGATTGCCCACCTCACCGTCATGGAAATAGGGAGCGGTAAGAGTGACATTGCGCAGCATGGGAACCTTGAAGAGATATTTATCACTTTCCAGGTTGGTGACCTTAAAGCGTCCAGAATCCTTCTCGTTGGTGTACTTACTGAACACACCCATTTTCTGGAAGGTCATTCCGCCCAGGTTGGGGCCGCTGTGGCATTGCACGCAACCGACATTGATGAAGGTGCGCATCCCTTGTATTTCCTGCCCGGTGAAGGCCTGTTTGTCCCCGTCCATGAACCGGTCGAAGCGGCCCCGGCTAATCAGCGTTCGTTCAAAGGCGGCAACCGCTTTGGCAAAGTTGTCGAAAGTCACGGGGTCTTTCTCGCCGGGAAAAATTTTTTTGAAATCAGCGGGATACTCTGGTATGCCTTTCAGTCGTTCCGCCACTGCTTCACCATTAGGCATGCCCATTTCAATGGGGTTGAGAGGGGGGCCCTTAGCCTGATCTTCCAGAGTGGCTGCGCTTCCATCCCAGAACTGCGCAAACTGGAAACCGGCATTCAACACAGATGGATCATTGCGGTCGCCGAATTTACCCAGCGCACCCAAACCGGTTTTGAGATTGTCAGCACCCGGGCCTTTGTTGTCAATGGGATGGCAAGAGTTGCAGGATTGGGTTTTGTTGATCGAGATGGCTTCCTCGAAATAGAGTTTTTCCCCCAGCTCAATCATGGCGGGGGTGTCCTGCTCGCTCCCCGGCATGGTCGCGGGAAGTTTGCCGAAAAGCGCCAGCGCCTGCATCATCAGCACACCATCCGGGGTGCCGGGTAGCGCTTTGATTGTGTGTGAGACATCCATTCCCTCGCTTATGCCCGCTTTTTTTTGTGTCTCTGCTGTGGATTTGGCAGAGGCCTGCGAGATCAGATTACCCCCCATATCGGAAAAAATCAGTGCACTCAGCACTGTTACCACAAAAAGGGCTTGTCTTAGCTTCTTTTGCATAACCACTCCTCCTTTGTTTAATAGATGTTTTTCGTTGACGTTGGCCCCCATACCTTCTAATTTTTGCAGTCGTCACATGACAAGCAGCTGAGTTGTCCTTAAATGTGCCCGCCATTAGCCGGCGTTCTGTAGGGCAAATTCCCAGTTGACAAGCTTGTCGAGCACGGCGTTAACATAGTCGGCACGGCGGTTCTGATAATCCAGGTAATAAGCATGCTCCCACACGTCAATGGTAAGCAGTGGCTTCATGCCTGTTGTCAAAGGGACATCGGCATTGGTGGTCTTTATTACCTTGAGCTCATTGCCATCAAGAACAAGCCATGCCCAACCACTCCCGAACTGTGAAACAGCCGCATTGACAAACTCCTTCTTGCAGGCGTCTACGCTGCCGAAGGATGCCTCCATTATTTGCTTCAATGCGGCAGGTGGTTCCCCTCCACCTTTCGATCTCATGCTTTTCCAGTAGAACGTGTGGTTCCAGATTTGCGCCGCGTTGTTGAAGATCATATTTTTTTCTGGCCGTCCTGCCGTACTGGTAATAATCTTCTCCAATGACAGGTCGGCATATTCTGTTCCTGAGACAAGCTTGTTCAGATTGTCCACATAGCCTTTGTGATGTTTTCCGTAATGAAAACCGATCGTTTTGGCTGTTATTACCGGTTCCAATGCGTTTTCGGCATAAGGGAGAGGAGCTAAGACATGGGGCGACGCTGCATGTGCAGTCTTGAAAAGACTGCCCGTCGCAAGCCAGGCAACGGTGCCGGCGGACGCAATCAGAAAACTGCGACGATCAGGCATGATCGGGAAATTGTCTGTGTCTCTTTTGTTCATATCGGCCTCCTAATGGTTGGTGGGTGGAACGCCTTGATACTATTTAGGATAAAGCATGCGTCTGTTCAGGCGGCCATCAGCCAAGGTTTTCTGCTGCGAAATCCCAATTGATCAGTTTATCCAGAACTGCATTGACATAGTCCGCGCGTCGGTTCTGGTAATCCAAGTAGTAGGCGTGTTCCCACACGTCAATGGTCAGTAACGGTTTCTTGCCAGTGGTCATCGGCACATCTGCATTGCCGGTCTTGACCACCTTGAGTTTGTCGCCATCCAGCACGAGCCATACCCAGCCACTGCCGAATTGCGCCATTGCCGCAGTCGCCAACTCCTTCTTGCATGCATCCAGGGTGCCGAAGGAAGCTTCGATCTTTTGTTTCAACGTTGCGGGTGGTTCACCACCGCCCTTTGGTCTCAGGCTGCGCCAGTAAAAGGTGTGGTTCCATGTTTGCGCTGCATTATTGAAGATCGCTGCCTGGTCATCTTTGCCGGCTGTTTTAGTTATGATTTTTTCCAACGACAGGTCCGCAAACTCCGTTCCTGCTACCAGTTTGTTCAGGTTGTCGACATATCCCTTGTGATGCTTGCCATGGTGGAAGCCAATGGTATTTGGGGAGATTACGGGATCCAGCGCATTATCCGCGTAGGGCAGGGATGGTAGGACATGGGGTGATGCACGTTTAATCTTGTCATTGCTCATGGTTTTTCCTCCTATGTGGTTATGTAAAAGCCTAACTGCTTGGGTTGCATCGGCGCTACCAGCGAGGCAGCGCCGGGAAAGTGACCTCAGGTCTTAAGGAATTCCAACAGGTCCGCGTTAAGCTGGTCTTTGTGGGCCTCTGGGATGCCATGGGGTGCGCCCGGGTAGGTTTTTATGGTCGCATTCTTGACCAGCTTTGCTGAGCAAAGGGCTGCGGCGCCGATCGGCACGATCTGATCGTCATCGCCGTGAATGATCAGCGTAGGCATGTCGAACTTCTTGAGGTCTTCGGTGAAATCCGTCTCCGAAAACGCCTTGATGCAGTCGAAGGTGTTCTTGTGACCGGCCCGCATCCCCTGGAACCAGAACGAATCCATCATGCCCTGGGAGACCTTAGCGCCAGGCCTGTTGGCCCCGAAGAACGGGCCGCCGGCGAGATCCTTGTAGAACTGCGAGCGGCCAGCGATGGAGCCAAGTTTTCCGTGGGAAGTTGCTCCGAACTGGGTTCAGACACGTGGCCGTCTGCCGAATATTAAAGATACAACGAACATAATTAAAAAGACAACAAACAGTATCTTTGCAATTCCGACGGCAGTACCGGCAATACCCCCAAAACCCAGGATACCTGCAATGACTGCTATGATTAAAAAAAATATTGACCAGGAGAGCATAATATTGCTCCTGTAACACTACAGTGACACTTTGAATTAAAATCCCATGATAACGGAATCAGCGTTAATCACAGGCAAAATAACACGAGTCCCTTGCTGAAATCGTTAAGTGTCACTGTAGTGTTAAGCAAGGCATTTATATTTTTCAAGGTCACCATAAGGTACCCGCCCACCATTAAAATCAAAACAAAGACAATAAAATCTCCCAGCTTACTCAGCGTAATGGATGTTTGCATGCAAGCTTTCCTTTTCTACTGTAAGATAGTTATTTTTTACTGTTTGCAGGTTTGCTATCCTCCTTTTCCTTCAAAGACTCTTTTACAGCATCAACGCCTTGGGCACCGGCTTCATGCAGTTTCGATCCCGTTTCTTTAACTGAGTCGACAATTTTTGTTTTTACCGCATCCATATTCTCTTTCATGCTTTTTGCTACCTTACCGGTTTCCTCCGCAATCTGTTGCCGGGTTTCCTTACCCGCTTTTGGAGCGAACAAAATGCCGACCGCTACCCCTAGAACGGTTCCGATGCCTGCACCTATGGCCAGATTCTTTGTCCTGGTACTCCGGACGGCCTTTTCTTGCGACTGTTTTATCTGGCTTGCCCTTTTTACTAATTCATTTAAAACCATTACAGTTCCCCCGGCTTTGATAATATTTTTCCACATGTTGTTCTCCTTTTTCTATCCTGGTTGAGATGCAATATAATCACAAAACTTATAATTTAAACTAAAATAATTTGCTCACACCAGAACCTCCACCGCATGTTCCCGGCCATCATCAACAAGCACAAGCTCCTGATCTTCCTGAACATGGCCATCGGTTGTTATTCTGGTTTGTTTTCTCTCGCCTGTCCGGCTCTGTTTGACGGTTATGTGATAGACTGTTTTTCCAAAGCGGTAATGCACCTTGACGTCATCCCATTCCGGCGGAAGACAGGGTGAGAAAACCAGCCTGTTATTCTCCAGTGTAAGGCCGAGCAGGGACTCCACAATAAGCCGGTACATCCATGCAGCCGATCCCGTGTACCATGTCCATCCGCCCTGACCCGTGTGGGGTGGCACGGCATAGACATCCGCTGCCATAACATAGGGCTCGGCCTTGTATCGCTGGATTCCTGTGGCGGAACTCCCGTGGTTCACGGGGTTAATCAAAGAAAGAAGTTCCCACGCACGACGGCTGTCCCCGAGTTTTGCAAAGGCCATGGCTGCCCAGACTGCTCCATGGGTGTACTGTCCGCCGTTCTCCCTCACTCCGGGAACATAGCCCTTTATATAGCCCGGGTTAACTTTGGATTTATCAAAGGGCGGATCAAGAAGCTGGACAAGGGAATCATCCCGGCGAACCAGGTGTCTGTCCACCGCTTCCATTGCCATGTGTGAACGTTCTTTGTTACCCGCACCCGAAAGAACGGACCAGCTTTGTGCTATGGAGTCAATCCGGCACTCCTGGGATATTGACGATCCCAGGGGGGTACCATCATCAAAATAAGCCCTGAGGTACCATTCCCCATCCCAACCATGGTTTTTGATATTCCGGCGCAGCATGTCACCCTCAAGACCGCACTGGCGGTGGAAATCCATGTCATCCATAAGGCGGGCGACAGTGCAAAACCGGGAGAGCACCTCGCACATGAAGAACGCCAGCCACACGCTTTCACCCTTGCCGTCTTTTCCCACCAGGTTCATTCCGTCATTCCAGTCACCAGAGCCGATAAGGGGAAGCCCGTGAACGCCGAATTTGAGGCCTTTTCGGATCGCCAGCACACAATGATCATACAGGGTGGCTGTTTCTTCGGATCGACCGGGAAGATCATAGTAGGATTCTTCCTCTGGATTGACCGGGCGGCCTGTTATGAAATGAACCTGCTCACTAAGTACCGCTGTATCGCCGGTGCTCTGAACATAACGACTTACTGCCAGGGGGAGCCAGAGGAAATCATCGGAACACAGAGTACGAACTCCCCTGCCTGCCGGCGGATGCCACCAATGCTGGACATCACCCTCGGGAAACTGGCGGCTGGCACAGAGGAGCAGGTGTTCGCGCACGAGATGCGGCTTAGCATGGACAAGACTCATGGTATCCTGTAACTGGTCGCGAAAACCAAAGGCTCCACCTGACTGGTAAAAACCGCTCCGACCCCAGAGGCGGCTGGCCAGTGTTTGGTAGATCAGCCAGCCATTTGCGAGGAGATTGACAGATGGATCAGGTGTTTCTACCTGGATGATACCCAGGGTGTTTCGCCAGTACTCCCAGACTCCTTCCAGGGACTTGTATGCCGCAGCTGAGTAACGGAAACGGTGCGCTAGCTCTGCTGCTTTGTCCCGGTCATGACCAGCCCCAAGGGTGAAAACGATCTCCCGTTCCTCTCCCTTTTCAAGATCAAAGACCACCTGAATAGTTCCGCAGGGATCAAGTCCGGCCCCTGTCCTGCCGGAGAGGTGTGAGCGCATCATGGCAGCAGGGCTGTTAAGGGCAGCGTTACGTCCCAGGAATTCAATCCGATCTCCAGTCAGTGTCCTGGTGGCGTGATCCACATTAAAGAAGGCAACATGGTTGCCGAATTCCGAGCTGTAAGGGTTACGGGCAAGCATGGCACCGCTTTCAGGGTCCGTCTCCGTAATAATGTGCATTCCTGTTTTGTGGCGTAGATCCCCCAGCACCCACTCGACATAACCGCTCACGGAAAGCCGCCGTGGCCGGCCTGAAAGGTTCCTTACCTTGATGACGGTGAACTTGACCGGTTCGTCCATGTCCACATACACCCATACCTCTGAACCGATGCCTCGCTCCGTATGTTCAAACACGGTATAGCCGAACCCATGACGGGTGACGTAGGGCGTTTTACCTTTGACAGGGTGGGGCATGGGTGACCAGAAATGGCCCCGTTCCTCGTCTCGAAGGTAGAAGGCTTCTCCTGAAGGGTCACTGACCGGATCATTGTGCCAGGGTGTGAGGCGGTATTCATGGGCATTTTTGCACCAGGTGTAAACAGGTCCATTCTCCGAGATAATGGAGCCGAATCCAGGATTGGCCAGGACATTGACCCACGGGGCCGGCGTCACCTGTCCGCGTCCGGTTGAAATGATATACTCACGGCCGTCCGGGGTAAATCCTCCTGTTCCGTTAAAGAACATCAGATCCTTACGGGGCATGGGTGGCACCGTGACCGGGAGGGGGCGGTGGGTCCGGGTCGGTACAAGAGCCGGGATGATCGGGCGCAGGGGGCTGCGGCGATTAATCTGTTCCGCAAGGGTTCCCCGGTTGTCGCTGATTATGGCCCGGGCCACGGCCTGGAACAGGATCCGGTCTTCCTCGGATATCTGGTCTATGTTTCTCACAAAAATACCGGCAGGCCGATCCGTCAGGTTGACCTCGACACCGGCGGCAATAAGCCCCATGATCTGGTCGTGCAGGGCCTGCCGGTAGGTGGCATGGTTTTTATTCCAGATCACAAGGTCAACGGCCAGCCCTTTGAGACGCCAGTAGGCGTGGGCCTGGATGAGCTGGCGCACAAGGGTGATATTTGCCAGGTCTTCAATGCAGAGGAGCACGATGGGGAGATCGCCTGAAATGCTGTACCCCCAGAGACCGGACTGACCCCGGAAATTTTTAAAAAGAAGGCTGGAAGGGGCACGCAGGGATGGATTGGTAAAGAGAACCGAGCTGGCAAGTTTCTGGTACAGGATTGCGTCGGCTTCAGTGGCATTGATCTGCCGCAGGAACATCTGGCCATGGGTGGATGCCAGCTCAAAAACGCGGTCGGCAAGATACCAGTCCCTGTATCTCTCCACAAGATCCGCACAAAGGGCGCGGGTTTCACCTGCGCCGGTAACGACATTGACGGTCACCGTCTTTTCCGGATCAAGGGTTATGCGGCATCGGATGGCCACGATGGGGTCAAGGACAGCTCCTTCACTGCCGGAAAGGGGAGACAGGCTTTCCATTGCCCGGGGAGCTTCAAGGGTGTTGCCCCTGCCGATAAACTGCTGCCGATCCGTCTCGTAGGAGAGTTCTCCTTTTGCATTACCGTGTACAGCCATTGCATGGAACATCCACGGCGTGAATTCATCATCGGACCTGGGACGGCGGGTTGCAAGGATCGCACCCTGGTCGCGGAGGATCTCGGTCTGAACAAAAAGGTTGCTGAATGCAGGGTGCTGCATATCATCGTCCGGAGGGGCAAGGACAATTTCCGCATAGGTTGTTACTTCGATGGTTCTGGGTGTCCTGGAGTGATTGGTGATGGTGATTCGGCGCAGTTCAATATCATCCTCGGGTGAAACAGCGATCTCCGTGTGGGTCTCTAAACCCTTGTCCCGGCGCCGGAACTCGGCCCGGCCTTCGGAGAATATGGCCTCGTATCCTGTGGCTTCCTTAAGCACCGGCTGAAATGCCGTTGACCAGAATACGCCGCTTGATATGTCACGAATATAGAAAAAGGTTCCCCAGTTATCACAGGTTCCATCTTCACGCCAGCGTGTCAAGGCCAGGTTGTTCCAACGGCTGTAGCCGCCTCCGGAGTTGGTGATCATGACATGATATCTCCCGTTGGACAAGAGCTGTATCTCCGGAGTCGGGGTATTGGGGGTCATGTAAACACGTATGGGTTTTTCCTCAAGGGGATACGGTGTCTTATAACTTGCAGTGAGTCCCGGGGAGTTCGAAAGAACCGTGGCCCTGGGCAGCCGCTCCTGGAGCAGCAGCAAGGTGGCCTGGAACATGGGGTCTGACTCGAACCGTTTCTGCATGGGAGCCTCGAGAAGCAGGCTGGCCAGGGAGAGAAAACTCATCCCCTGATGGTGGGCCATGAACGAACGGACCACAGTACTGGACTGACCCCGTGGCAGGCGGATCGGGGTATAGTCAATAGCTTCGTAGAAACCGTACCTGCCTTGAAAGCCCTGGGATGTTAACTCTTCAAGGTTGCGGCAGGCCTCCTCGGGAGCCACCATGAGGGCCAGTGTCGAGGCGTAGGGCGCAACGACCAGGTCTTCTTCGAGTCCTCGCTTGAGACCAAGGCCGGGCACTCCAAAGGCTTTGTACTGGTAGTTGAGCTGACTGTCAACCATGTTATAGCCCGATTCTGAAATCCCCCAGGGCACACCGCTTTTTTTCCCATAAAGAATCTGACTTGCTACAGCAGCCTTGCAGGTCTGGTCAATGAGGGTCTGTTCGTAGGTCGGCATCACCAGGAGGGGCATGAGATATTCAAACATGGAGCCGCTCCAGGAAATGAGAACCGGCTTTCCGCCAGCCACGGTGAGAAGACGCCCCAGGGAGAACCAGCTCTCCTGGGGGATCTGGCCCTGGGCAATGGCAACAAAACTGGTGAGTCTGGCTTCCGATGCCAGGAGATCATAGTAACTCCTGTCCAGTCGACTTTCACTGACATTGTAACCAATGCCACCGGCAGGACCGTCGGGCGTGCAAAAACAAGATAGCCTGCTGCGGCCATGGCCATGACCGGTGAAGCCCACATGCTCCGGAGGGTGCCACCAAGGCCGGAGCCGTTCCCATGACCGGTCATGCTCTGGGAGTTCCATTCAAGAAGTCCCTTGCCTGAAACCACCATGAGCCCCAGGGTGCGCAGAATGGCAGCAGTGCTGAACCAGGCCTCATGGGGCAGGCAGATGAATATAAACATGGCCTGTGAAAGGCTTTCCATAAAGGAGTGACCTGAGCCGGACAGGTGCTGGCGCATCCGCACATCGCCGGGTTTCCTGAAAAGGCCCATAAGGGCGGTGATGAGGGAGGGGACCACGACAATACCCATGACTGCCGCCGTAGAGATCCAGGGAGACCGCAGCACGGTCCAGCCGAGCAGGAGAAGGAGAATTAATGCCAAAGGCACAAGGCTGCGTCGGAGATTATCCAGGATCTTCCAGCGGGACAGGATGGAAATCGGATTTTTTCGAAAAACAACATTGAGCCCCGGTACACCGGGAAAGAGCCACCTGAGGAGTTGCCAGTCTCCCCGGATCCAGCGCCGGCGGCGGCTCACATCCGCAATGTAGCCCGATGGATACGCCTCGTAAAGCTGTACATCGCTGATGAGTCCGGACCGTGCATAGCACCCTTCGATAAGATCATGGCTCAGGATCAGGTTTTCGGGGAATCGGTCTTTAAGAACAAGCTCAAAGGCCTCGACATCATAAATACCCTTGCCGATGAACGAACCTTCTCCAAATAGATCCTGGTACACATCGGACACAACACGGGTGTAGGGATCGACTCCGGCGTCACTTCCCCACATGCGGGCATACCGTGACAGGTTCGTCCCGGGAAGACTGACGGCCACCCGGGGTTGAAGGATACCGTATCCGGACACAATACGGTCTTTGCCAGGGTCATAGACCGGGCGGTTAAGGGGATGGGACATTGCTCCTGCCAGCTGTTGCACGGAATCACGGGGCAGCTCGGTGTCCGTGTCCAGGGTGATGACATAGGTCACCTTCTCCAATGCCTTTAAATCCCCGATAATGAGAGAAAAACCGTTTTCGGAGCCCCCCCGGATTAGCAGATTAAGTTCACCGAGCTTTCCCCGCTTCCTTTCATAACCCATCCAGGTTTTCTCCTGTTCATTCCACAGGCGGGGGCGGTGAAACAGGAAAAAAGGTGCCTGGTTCTTTTCGTATTTGCCGTTCAACGCTTCTATTCCCTGTCTGACCCGGAGCAACAGTGCGTCGTCTGTGGCGAGTTCCTCCCCGGAGGCATCCTCAAAGTCGGTAAGCAGGCCGAATCGCAGATTGGCATCCTGGTTTGCCAGGAACCGTACTTCCAGGGATTCCATGAGCCTTTCGATGTTTCCCGGGCTTGTAAGCAAAGTGGGGACCACAACCAGGGTTGAAGATTCAGGGGGAATCCCTTTGGAATAATCCATCCGCAGCAGAAGATGCGGTTTGGTAAACCATGTGGAAATCAGATTGACCAGGGCAATGGAAAGCTGACTCACACAGATAAAAACGAGACTGGATGTAAACCATATCAGGGGAGCGTGCTTATCCTGGGGATGAAGTCCTGCCATTAGACCAATGGAAATAATCGCTGTAATCACCAGGATTGTTCCAAGATAGAGGGGTAAGGGAAAACGGCGGCCAGCCTTTCCCAGTCTGTCAATAACATTTGTGCTGATCCCTGCACGTTCCTGGAGCTGGGATAGACCCTTGTCCAGAAGGAAAAAACCCACATGGCTCGCCCTGCCGGCCGCCTGCTGTCCAACTGCGTTTTCCAGGGCCAGTCCGATGGCTTCTCCGGCCACCTCTTTTTCGGAAAGCTCACTCTTTTTTGCCAGATCTTCAACTGCGTGACGGTATCGATCCCGTGTGGCAAAATCCATCAAACCATAGATTCCGGCAGGGTCCTTCTGCAGGGTCTGTTCAACAACGCTCATGGTTTCCACAAATTGATCCCAATATGTGGCGCCCAGGAATCGGAGACTCCCCAGGCTGTTGCTTATGGAAAGCTGATCAGCCGCCTGCCGCTGATTCTCCAATTGAAGCAGCTGTGCAATGGTCAGACTCGACTCCGAAAGCTGCTGCTCGATCCAGGTGAGAGGTAATGCACGGGCCGAGTCCTGTCCCTGGAGGCGACGGGCCATCTCCGCAACAAAGGCGCCGACCAGGGGCGGGTTTGACCGGGCCATGTCGGCAACGGTGAGAATCAGGTTTCCGGGGTTTTTTTCCGCTGTCTCTGTGATGGTGTCTGCCCAGTAAACGGCTCGGTTCCGGGCGGTTGAATCAGCGACAATACGAACTCCAACCCGCCTGAGATTCTCAATAAGGGCCAGGCGCAGCATGATTGGGATCGCCCACAGCTCACCCAGCTGCAGCACGGCAATCGACTGGTAGGCGGTAACAAAATTGCCAAGACTCTTTATATCCACCCGACCATCTCCATGGGAAATGGTCTCAAGGGCAATGTCATACACCCTGGGAAGTCCTGTTGAAAAAGCGTTTCCAAGTAAGGGAAGAGCCTTGGCATATCCTTTGGGCAGAAGCCGCTTTGCTACCTGGATCTGCTCCTGGATAAGATAAAAATTGTCAAGCAGCCATTCCCCTGCCGGAGCAATCCCGTTGTTCTCCTTGACACCCTCAACCAGATGGTTGCGGACATCAAGGAGGACGCTCTCGTTCCGGGCAAGTCTTGCGAGCAACCGCTCCGGAAAATGCTTTTTGGTCAACGTGTGCAAACCCGCCAGAGTTTTGCCGTGTTCCATCATCTGGGAGGAGCTGAACAGCTCTGACCGCAGGGGTGTTTCGTCCATGTGACCCCCGGGTGGGGTTGAAACTTTAGAAAACAAACCCTAAACCAATGGTGACCACGTGGTTGCCGTCGCTGCTGGTGTCTTCAATATCGTTGATGGTAAGCTCATCGAAGAACCATTCATAGCGATATTTTACCAGGATAAAGGTGCTGTCATTGATAAAGGATTTAAAACCAAGTTGTGGTCCCATTGTTCCGGTGATATCATCGTCATTGTAGCTTGCGCCGACAAAAGCGCCGACAAATGGCACAAAGCCATCATTTGCGGACAGGCCTTGGAAATTATAGTTTACATAGGGGATGGTCGAACCGACCCATTGGTCATCGCCATCGTCAATAAAACTGTATCCAAGGCTCTGCTGGACTCCAAGCTCCCAGTTCTGGGTGAGAAAATAGCCATACCCGACTTCCAGGTTCAGGGTCCCCACATCCGCACCTTGGGCATGGAAAAAGCTGCCGCTGATGGCAAGGGAACTGTCTCCCTGGTCCTGACCGGCATGGATGGTACCGGCTGCCAGGATGAAAAAGGCCAGGCTGACTGCTGCAATAAAATTTTTTCTGATCATTTTTTTTCTCCTTGTTCTATGAATTGATCGTTGAGTAACCTAAATTGCGATGTCTGAGTGATCATCGCAATATAAAAACACTTTTGTTGTTCTGGTGCGGTTAAGGATTAAAACAAGGTTACATTCAAGTTGCGTGCCAGGTTTTTCACCCATACCAGGCATACTCCATGTCTTATGTACAATATGAATCTGGGCAGCAGCCGGCACAGAAGAGATGGCTTAAAGCCGATACTGATTATTGAAATAATTACCGTAAAATTTGATGCTTGAGTGAAAGTAATCGTGAAAGTTTTGTATTGGCAGGATAGTGCAAAGATTGAAAAAGGGTCTTATTTGATCAATGGGTTGTATGTGACCCATCATTCATCGAGTTTTAGAATCAGGACGCAGAAACTATAACTGTCGACTTTTTTTCGTGCCGTGCGCTTGTTGGAAAACCCCTGATCTAATGAAATTGACAAAAATATATAAGTGTTAATTTTTTAGTAAATACAATTAGGATTGAAGCTATGCAAAATACCATAGAAATAAAGCACCTTTCCAGAGAAGAAAAACTCAAAATGATTGATGCCTTGTGGGCAGACTTGGTATTGGAAGAGGAATTTCTTGAATCCCCAGAATGGCATAAAAAAGTCCTCCAGGAAACAGAGCAGCGTTTTGCAGAAGGGAAAGAAAGAATTCGGGTTGGCAGACTGCGAAAAAAAACTCCAGAAACATTTTGAATGAAAATCGAGATTCTCACATCTGCAATGGCAGACTTGGTTGAAGGCCGATAGTTCTATGATAAACTGAGTGAAGGATGGGAGAATATTTCTTTGATTCACTATTTTCTGATATTTGGATTGATTTTCAGGGAAATACATACACTGAATCTCAAAACAAAGATGTTATTGAATGGTTCCCCCAAAAATAAGTAACCCGCCAGGGTGCGCATTTGAGGTCGAAACCCCAAGAGGCGTGGCGGGTGTTATTCAGATTCATGATAGCTACAAAGATAACACTTAAAAGAAGGTTTATCATCTCTTTTTTTCATTACCAATTAAAATTATAAATCCAGACCAGCGCCGTATCTCTTCAACCATTTTGTTTCTTGTGCAACTGGCCCAGCGGTATCCCAGATCTTTGACTCTAAGCCCTGAAGGATGGACTCCCACTTTCGGAGCATAATAGGCCACCCGGTTTTTTATCCGGCTCTCGCCTTTGGTCCTGTAAAAGTGTTCAAAGGTCTTTTTAGCCGCTGCCTCTCCGCCCTGATTTATAAGGGAACGTTTCAGACAGAAGCGGCCCTGATTTAGTTTTAGATCAGTCGATTGGTCCGCCACCAGGGACAAAAAGAATACATCACCGGAAATATGGATTAAAATTGATGCCAATCATGCAAGTTATGAGTAACAACTTGTGGTTTCATTTTCTCCTTTTTCTTGACATCCAATTTGAATATCGGTAGTTACACCAAATCAGTATATATTTTCAATGTGTTGTTGTAATAGGGGGAAATATTGGCACTTACCAAGTCAGATATTATTGAGAGAATCTCAGAAATATTAGACCTGACAGAACACGAGGCCAAAGATACAGTAGAAGCACTGCTTGAAATTATAAAATTTACCTTGGCATCAGGTGAAGATATCATGATTTCAGGTTTCGGTCGGTTCCAGGTGAATGAGAAGGCTCCCAGAAAAGGTCGGAATCCCGCAACTGGTAAAGATATGATGTTGAAAGGTAGAAGGGTAGTTACTTTCAAATGCTCTGGTAAACTGCGGGATCAGATAAATAAAACTTAGCAAAGGAGACTAATGTTTGAACAAACTTGCACTTATCCAGCATCTTAAAGCAAGATGTAATCTGAACAAACAAGAAGCTGGTGACATTATAAATATTTTCTTTTCTGAAATGATAGATGCTTTTTGTAAGGGTATAGAGTTGAAATCAGGGGAGCTTTGTTCCTTTTCCATTAAAGAATACGAAGGGTACAACGGTCGAAATCTTAAAACAGGTCAAAAAGTTCATGTGCCTCCAAAGAAATTACCATTCTTTAAATGTGGAAAAGAGCTAAAAGAACGGGTTGATTTTCAGGCTAAAATCGGGAAGTAAAAATATGATAAGTTTTCCAGACACAGAAAAAAAATTGAAGAATCGCATATCCAATTATAAATCTGCTTTGAACAAGGAAAAGAAGGAATACGACTCTATAAACGACAGAGCTGGAAAACGATATTCGTTGTTTGCATTGTATTTTGTTCTCAATGATTTAAAAAAATCTGAGAAGTATTTTGAATGGTACAAGGAAGAGTTTTACGGTGACGTTGGAGAACCTATTCAAAAACTATGCTGGGCGCTGAGCTTATATAGGATGGATAAAATCGATGATGCCAGGTATGTGCTTGCAGATTTGATGCTCTTAAACTTGTATGTCATCCCGAGGCTATTGGGGCAGGATATCAAGGAGTATGATATTTGGCATTCTAGCTCAGCTGCTTACTATGATTACTTTTACTATATTTGGGATGAAGTGTTGGAAGCTATCTCTAAAGATGATAGAAATTGGATCAAAGAGCAGTATGATTCCTTTGTCTTTCGGCGTATCAGACAAAGACATATCGAAATTTATGGTCAACTCCAGAATGTTGAAGATCTGTCATCACGGAAAAAACTTTTGGAGGAAGCAGGTTCTTTTCTTGATGTTCTAAAACCATAATTTATTGAGTTGTGAATAGGATTATTGAACATTGATGACGTGAAACGGTTTATTAAAAAGCTCTGTGCTTCGATGAATCTCAGATTTCAGAGAACCCAGGAGGGTTTCATGCATATTGCCCCTGTTAAAATGATCGGGGTCAAGGTAGAAATGACTCCCATAGGCCACGCCCAGTTCGTTGGCAAAATGTGCACGAATGGCTTCCAGCATAAAAGCCTGAACTTCCGATCAAAAATATAGAGATTGAGTACATCATCAAATGAGGTCCCATCTTTAAAGTGATGGGGCTTTCCCTCTCCCTTTTTTTTCTTCGAATGGGATCCAATAGCCGCGCAGGCGAAAGTAGCTTATGTGGGAAAGATAACGGGCTACTCTCTGTGGATCTGGTATCTTCATGCCATGTTCGGACAACAGCTGGATTTGATCATCAATACCAAGAGAGAGGCTTTTTATATTCCATGGTTCCCCCAAAAATAAGTAACCCGTCAGGGTGCGCATTTGAGGTCGAAACCCCAAGAGGCGTGGCGGGCGTTATTCAGATTCAAGATTTCTCTAAAGCTAACACTTAAAATTTTTGTCCAGGCAGGGTTTAAAAATCGAAAACAAAATTATCAGATAGGGTGTCCCGGTACACCTGGATAAAAGAAAATTTTTTTTAAGTAGGGCTTAAAATTTAACTACATCAAATTTAACTACATCAAATTGATAAATTCACCAAACACCAATTGTACAAAGCAAAAATTTCGAGAGGACCGGAGGCGGACCGGAAACGCAAAAAAGGATTTCAACAAATTTGCTGAAATCCTTTGAAGTCGATGGTGATCCCACGGGGAATCGAACCCCGGTTTCCGGCGTGAGAGGCCAGCGTCCTAACCGCTAGACGATGGGACCATTTAAAAGCTTAAAACCAAACATCTTTTATAGCAGTGGCGGGTTTTTGTCAATCTTTATTTGATGGTTCCATTCTGTTTTTTTTGACGCCCTTGCGGAATCCAAACAAGAGATAGATGAGCCAGCCTACAAAAGGGATAAGGGCGGTAGCGCCCCAGATGGCCTTGGTTCGGGTTGATCCAAAGTCCTTTAGCAGAACATCGATGATGGCAAGGACGGTGAGTGCCCAGAAAACGGCCGCAGTACCGGCAACGACTGCAAATGTATCCATGGTGTTTTTTTTATCCTTTTAACCTGTCTGATATCTTTAAAAGAGTATCCACATAGTAGTTGCTGTGGTTGTATTTGTAGAGGATCTTGTGGGCCTGCTGTCGGGTGACCGAGGCCTCCCATCCGTAGTGGTTTAGGTAGTTTGCAATGCTGTGAATGGCGTCGGCATGGCTGAACAGATCCACCTTGCCGTCCTGGTTGCCGTCCCTGGCAAGGGTCAGGGCGTTGCTTGGCATGAACTGGCAGATTCCCATGGCACCGGCATAGGAACCGGTTATGTCTGGGGCGTCCAGGGCCTCCTGCTTGGAAAATTTCAAAAAGGCTTTCAGTTCTTTATAGGCCCATTCGGATTTCTGGTCGGCCTTTTGTTCAAATTTATCCTTTGTAAGACGTCTTGAGTCGGAAATGGCGTTCCAGAGGTTTTCCCTCTCCTGTGTGTCTGCAATGGCGGCCATGGTGGAAAGGGTGTTAAGGACGGCCCGGTTTCCCACATAGGTGCCAAGTCTTGTCTCGACAAGGGCGATGGCGGTAATGATGGTCTTATCTACGCCATAAATCTCCTGGGCCCTGTCAAGAATCTCCCCGTGTTTTTCCATGTACGCCCTGGCATTCTTTATCGATTTTTCGGAAAGAAACTGGTCATAGTCAAGGCTTGACTCTGAATGGATGAAAAACAGGGAGACCCCCTTGGGGTCAAACGAGACCCTGGGGTCTTCAAATATCGTCTGGACGCTATCTTTGGAAAATCCATCTGCAATAAGGCGCTGCATCAGGCTTTTAAATTCCGATTCTGGCGCTTTGTCCTGGGCTGCCCCTGGATGGGGCAGGTTTGAAAAAACAAACAGGAAAAAGATGACCAGCAAAGGAAAGGGGGATTTGTGGGCTTTGAACGGGTGAGTTTTCATAAAAAGATTCTCCTTGGGTCGATTTTTGTCTGTGGGGTTTTTATAGCCCATTTTCTTAAGGATTGCATCAAAAAACGTAGTGTGCCTCCTTTGCCGAGCTTGATAGTGTAAAAACAAAATGTTATAAACGGGTTGAAATTTTGATGTTGGTGACAGCAGGATAAACCGGAGATTAAACAGGATCATGCGGGCGTGAATAAAAAGGAAAAATCAATATTCAAGTGCCAGAACTGCGGCTTTCAAAGTCCCCAGTGGATGGGTAAATGTCCCGATTGCGGGGGGTGGGACACCCTTGTGGCCGAGCGTAAACGTTCTTTAAAGGCCCAGATACAGGAGGATAGGCGGTTTTCCAACTATACGCGACCCGTTCCCATGGATGCAATCGAGTTTGAGGATGAGCCCCGGATTAAAACGGGTATAGGTGAGTTTGACCGGGTGCTTGGCGGCGGCATCGTTCCCGGAACCCTGGTGCTCATCGGCGGTGATCCAGGCATCGGGAAATCTACCCTCATGCTCCAGGTCCTTGCAATGCTTTCAAATGCCGGGGAAAAGACCCTCTATGTCTCAGGGGAAGAGTCCATCCGTCAGCTCAAGATGAGGGGGAAAAGGCTTGCCTCAGAGACTATTTCCATGCTTGTTGCCGCAGAAACAGACCTTGACGACATTGTGGCCATGGCCGAACATGAAATGCCCGCCGCCATGGTGGTGGATTCTATCCAGACCGTATATTCGCCTGAAATTGCATCAACCCCCGGCAGCGTCACCCAGATAAGAGAGGCGTCCATGCGCCTGATGACCATGGCCAAAAAGACCGGGATACCCCTGTTCCTTGTGGGGCATGTGACCAAGGGGGGTGCCATCGCAGGTCCAAGGATAATGGAGCACATGGTGGATACTGTCCTCTACTTTGAGGGGGATAGAAGTCATGTGTTCAGGATCCTCAGGGCTGTGAAAAACCGGTTCGGGTCCACCAACGAGATCGGTGTATTTGAGATGAAGGGCCAGGGTCTTGAAGAGGTGCCGAATCCTTCGGCCGTATTTCTTTCGGAACGGCCGATCAATACCCCAGGATCCGTTGTTACGGCAAGCATGGAGGGGAGCAGGCCCATTCTTGTGGAAATCCAGGGGCTTGCCTCAAGCTCAAGCTTTGGTACGCCCCGGAGAACAGTTCTCGGTCTCGACCCCAACCGGGTTGCCCTTATTGCTGCGGTCATGGAGAAACGCCTTGGAATGAATCTTTCCGGGCTTGATATATTTATGAACGTTGCAGGCGGAGTAAAGGTGACAGAGCCTGCCGCAGACCTTGGAGTCGCCGTTGCCCTTGCCTCGAGTTTTCTGGACAGACCGGTTCCAGAGGGCACCACCGTGCTTGGTGAGGTGGGACTGACCGGCGAGATCCGTGCCGTGAGTCATGCTGAACAACGAATTAAAGAGGTGGTAAAGATGGGCTTTACCCGCTGTCTTGTTCCGGCAAATTCCCTTAAGCAGATAAGCGGGATAGAGGGAATCCAAATTGAGGGAATCAGCTCCCTGAAACAGATCATGGCACTCATCTTTTAAGCGACAGGAGAGGTGAACAAATGCAGAAAAAAGGCCGGACAAAGAGGAACAAGAATAAATGGGCCGACCATTACACAAAAAAGGCCAGGGACGAAAACTATCCAGCCCGGTCAGTTTACAAGCTCATGGAGATCCAGCAGCGGTTCCGGGTGATCAAAAAAAATGTCAGGGTGCTTGATCTTGGTTGTGCTCCCGGGTCGTGGTTGATCCATGCGGCAGAAATAGCAGGGCCTTCAGGTCGGGCCGTGGGCATTGATTTAAAGCCCGTGGATGCGGCTCTTCCCGCAAATGCCGTGGCTCATATCGGGGACATCTTTGAAATGGAACCACCCCTTAGTGAGGTCGTGGGACGGGAGTATGATGTTGTTCTCAGCGATATGGCCCCTGCCACCACCGGCCGAAAGGATATTGATGCGGTAAGGTCCTTTGCCCTTTGTGAAGCTGCCTTGAGGGTGGCCTGTGATCTTTTAGTGGTAAGTGGCAATTTTGTGTGCAAGATCTTCCAGGGAACGGAGTTTAAAGATTTTGAAAATCAGGTTAAGTTGAGGTTTGACCAGTACAGGATTTTCAAGCCGGACAGTTGCAGAAAATCGAGCAAAGAGATATACATCATCGGATTAGGTAAAAACAATTAGGAGGTATAATGTCAGGACATAGTAAATGGTCAACCATTAAGCATAAGAAAGGTGCCGCAGATGCCAAGCGGGGCAAAATCTTCACCAAGCTGATCAAGGAGATTACAGTTGCCGCAAGGATGGGCGGAGGAGATATAGATAGCAATCCAAGGCTGCGAACCGCAGTTGTGGCGGCCAAGGCTCAGAATATGCCCAAGGATAACCTTGAGCGGGCCATTAAAAAAGGAACCGGTGATCTTGAAGGGGTTGATTACGAGGAGATCCTGTACGAAGGTTATGGGCCCGGCGGGGTCGCAGTTCTTGTGGAGTGTTTGACCGACAACAAGAACCGGACCATTGCCGATGTCCGTTATATATTCAGCAAGGCCGGGGGCAACATTGGAACAGATGGTTGCGTCTCCTGGATGTTTGATAAAAAGGGCCTGATCTCCGTTGCAAAAGAAAATTCAGACGAGAATACCCTCATGGAGATAGGGCTCGAGGCCGGCGCCGAAGATGTGAAAGACGAGGGTGACTGTTTTGAGATCATCACGGACCCTGCTGATTTTGACGGTGTGAAAGAGGCTGTTGAAGGGGTAGGCATCAAGATTGAAATGGCCGAGGTGACCATGATTCCCCAGACCCAGACCAGCCTCGAGGGAAAAGAGGCAGAGCAGATGGTCAGGTTCATGGAGGCCCTGGATGACTGTGACGACATCCAGAAGTTTTACACCAATGCGGATATTCCTGACGAAGTTTTTGATGCCATGTAAATTAACCAGCCGCCGGGTCCATGAACAAAAGATCCGTTCCTTCGGGGACTACAAATTCAAACAGGGAGCTGTCAAGGGTGTGAAAGTTTATATCCTTGAATTCAAGAGTGGTGGTGTCCCCGTAGATGTTTGTGGTCTCCACCCGGTCAATGTCAAAGGTGGTTCGCAATACCCTGATAACAATGGTGCTTATTTCAGGATTCTTTATTTTGGGCACCAGGACAAGGGTTACAAAATTTGTCTCAACCCTGTCAAGGGTGATGTCGTAGCCAGCCCTGATAAGGGTGATGTCTGAAAGAAAAGCGCCGCCGCCCCCTGATTTAAAAAAGGATACCGCATCCCCTTGAACCACCTGGTTCTCTTCTATTCTGTATATCCAAAGGGTCGTGCCGTTGGTTATGATCGCCTGGCTTTCCGGCTCCTGGTATTCCCATCGCATTTTGCCAGGATGGCTGAATAAGGCCTTTCCCTTTGCCGTTTCCGTGATGTCGATGGCCGCAAGCAGGGAGGTCTGGAAAAAATCTGCCGTGAAATCCCTGCCTGAATACCTCTTTTCGATGCCCGCAAGAACGGTTTCGAGATCCAAGGATTGGTTGGATGGGTTACTGTTGGCCAGGGTGCTGCCGGTGAAAAAAGCCACCATGAAAATGGCAGCTGCCGTGCGTAAAAAGCCTTGAATCCAGGCATTGTGCCGGCAGGATTGATTATCTGATAAGTTTTGCAATGTCTTTTCTCCCGTCCTTTCCGTAGAGGCGTCTGAGCTTGGGTTTTTCAATCTTGCCGGTGGCGTTTCTGGGGACATCCCCAAATATGATTTTTTTCAGCCGTTTGTACCTGGCAAGGCCTTCGCCAAATTCTACAATTTCTTTCTTGGTCAGCTCAACCCCCGGTTTTACGGCAAAAATGCCGGCCGGGACCTCGCCGAGGCGTTCGTCTGGAATGCCGATCACCGCAATGTCCTGAATCTTCTTGTGCTGCATGTAAAAGTGTTCAATCTCAACGGGAAAGATGTTTTCGCCGCCGCAGATGATCACATCCTTTTTCCTATCCACAAGCCAGATAAATCCCCCATGGTCATACCGGGCAATGTCGCCCGTATGGAGCCATCCGTTGACGATGGTTTTTGCCGTGGCTTCGGGGTTTTTGTAGTACTCTTTCATCACGCCCGGCCCCCTTACGATGAGCTCTCCGCTTTCGCCGCCCGGAAGTTTGCTGCCTGCGGCATCCACAATGGCGCACTCCCAGTCAAAACCTGGGATACCGATTGCTCCGACCTTGTTCTGGTTTTCCAGGCCGAGGTGTACACAGCCAGGGCCTGTGGTTTCGGTCAGGCCGTAGTTGGTGTCGTAGTCGTGGTTGGGAAAGTATTGCTTCCACTCGTTGATCAGGCTTGGTGCCACGGGCTGGGCTCCGATGTGCATGAGTCTCCACTGGTCGAGGTTGTAATCGGAAAGGTCCAGCTGCCCGCTTTCAATGGCGATTAAAATGTCATGGGCCCAGGGAACCAGGAGCCACACGATGGTGACACGCTCTTCAGACACGGCCTCGAGAATCCATCTGGGAGTGACGCCCTTGAGAAGGACGCAGCGCCCGCCAACCATAAAGCTTCCCAGCCAGTGCATCTTGGCACCCGTGTGGTACAGGGGCGGGATGCACAAAAAGGTGTCGTTGCGGGTCTGGCCGTGGTGGCGGTTCTCCATATAGCAGGCATGCTCAAGGTTTCGATGGGAAAGGAGCACGGCCTTTGGGGTGCCGGTGGTGCCGGATGTGAAGTAGAGGGCTGCATCGTCTTGAATGGAAATCTGTACATCTGGAGGTGCATCGCCGTCATTATCCCCATCCCAATTTCCGTTTTTGGTACCTGCGAATTCCTCGTAGGGCACTGCCCAGTCAGGGCACAGTTCCAAAGGACCCGTGAAGATCCAGAGTTTAACCGAGGTGTCAATAAAGACCTTGATCTGTTCTATCCTCTGGATGAACTCTTCGCCAAATACAAACACCTTTGCCTCGGCAACCTCGGTACACAATCGGATTTTGTCCGATTCAAACCTGAAGTTCAGGGGGACGGCCCAGGCCCCGGTGGTTAGAATGCCAAAGTAGATGGGCAGCCATTCAATGCAGTTGGTCATCAGCTGGATAACCCGGTCCCCTTTTTTCACGTTGCTCCGGACAAGGGCGTTGGCCATGCGGTTGGAAGCCCTGTAAAATTGTTCCCAGGTGATCTCCCGGCGTAGGTTCTTGTCCGGAACCCTTTCCACAAGGGCGATGTCGCTGGGGTACATCCGGCTGTTTCTGGCTAAAATTTCTGTTATTATCATTCCCGATTCCAGTTCCCTTATTACTCAAAATTAAAAATCCCACCGGGCAGTATACTGCACAGTGGGATTTTATTTCAAGTCTTCAAGCCTGTTTATTTAATTTGTTTGTTATTTCTTGTCGTCCTTGACCTCTTCGAAATCTGCGTCAACCACATCGTCGTCCTGGGCGGCTCCCTGCGGCTCCTGACCAGGTGCTGCTCCGGCCTGGCCGCTATCCTGGGCTGCCTGCTGGTACATGGCTTCGGCAAGCTTGTGGGATGCCTGGGTCAGCGCCTCGCTTTTTTCCTTGATTGCATCTGTATCGGTTCCGTCCTTGATCTTTTTCAACTCCTCACAGGCTGCTTCAATGGATGTTTTGGTCGCTGCATCGACCTTGTCGCCATGCTCCTTCAAGGTTTTTTCCGTCTGGTGAATCAGGGACTCGGCAGTGTTCTTTGCGTCCACAAGGGCGTGTTTCTTCTTGTCTTCGTCAGCATGGAGTTCCGCATCGTTCACCATGCGTTTGATCTCCTCGTCGGAAAGTCCGCTTGCAGCGGTGATCCTGATGGACTGTTCCTTGCCCGTTGCCTTGTCCTTGGCCCCAACGTTAACTATGCCGTTTGCGTCAATGTCAAAGGTGACCTCGATCTGGGGAACACCCCTTGGTGCCGGCGGAATGTCCGCAAGCTCGAACTGGCCAAGGGTCTTGTTGCCTGCTGCCATCTCCCGCTCTCCCTGGAGAACATGGATGGATACGGCCGGCTGGCTGTCTGCCGCAGTTGAAAAGACCTGGCTTTTCTTGGTCGGGATTGTGGTGTTCTTTTCGATCAGCTTGGTCATTACACCGCCAAGGGTTTCGATACCAAGGCTCAACGGAGTAACATCAAGGAGTAGCACGTCGTTGACATCTCCCTGGAGAACGCCCGCCTGGATGGCGGCACCCATGGCAACAACCTCGTCCGGGTTAACTCCCTTGTGGGGCTTTTTGCCGAATATCTTCTCTACCCGCTCCTGAACGGCCGGCATACGGGTCATGCCGCCCACGAGTACCACCTCGTTGATTTCGCCTGGGGAAAGTTTCGCATCCTTGAGGGCCATCCTGCAGGGACCTTCGAGGTTGTCAAGGAGATCGGCCACAAGGGATTCAAGTTTTGCCCGGCTTAGCTTCACGTCAAGGTGCTTGGGACCGCTGGCATCGGCCGTGATAAACGGAAGGTTGATATCGGTCTCAACTGCGGTAGAGAGTTCCATTTTTGCCTTTTCCGCAGCCTCTTTGAGTCTCTGGAGGGCCATCTTGTCGCTTCTGATATCGATTCCCTGGCTCTTTTTAAACTCGTCTGCAACATAGTCGATGATTCTAAGGTCAAAATCCTCGCCCCCAAGGTGGGTATCGCCGTTGGTTGATTTTACCTCAAACACTCCGTCTCCGATTTCCAGGACAGAAACATCAAAGGTACCGCCGCCAAGGTCGAATACGGCTATTTTCTCTTCGCCCTTCTTGTCAAGACCATAGGCAAGGGATGCGGCCGTAGGCTCGTTGATGATTCGCTTTACGTCGAGACCTGCGATCCTTCCAGCGTCTTTGGTGGCCTGGCGCTGGCTGTCGTTAAAGTATGCAGGTACCGTGATTACAGCCTCCTTGACCTCTTCGCCAAGGTAATCTTCTGCTGTCTTCTTGATGTTGGCCAATATAAAGGATGAGATTTCGGCCGGGCTGTGCTGTTTTCCCCTGAGGTTGATTCTGGTGTCGCCGTTGGACGCCTCCTCGATTAAAAAGGGAAGGACCTTTATATCTCCCTGGACCTGGGGTGAGTTGAATTTTCTTCCAACGAGCCGTTTTACGCCGAACACGGTGTTTTCAGGGTTTGTTATGGCCTGGCGTTTTGCCGTCTGGCCCACAAGCCTGTCTCCGCCTTCTGTCAAAGCCACGACAGAAGGGGTGGTTCTGTTCCCCTCTGAATTTGTGATGATCTTTGGTTCGCCAGCCTCCATGACTGCTACGCATGAGTTGGTTGTTCCAAGGTCGATTCCGATTATTTTAGCCATTTTTTTTCCTCCGATATCTATTAACTATTTTATTCTGTTTCTTTTTTTGTCGTTGTCTTTGAAACCACAACCATGGAAGGTCTGATGAGTCTGTCATGGAACATATAACCCTTCTGGAGTTCGGTAACCACGGTGTTTGCCGGATGATCGTCAGATTCCAACTGGGTCACTGCCTGGTGAAAGGCCGGATCAAAGCTTTGCCCCTCGGCCTCCACGGGTTTGACATTGAACATCCCCATAATTCTCAACATTTCCCGGTGGGTCATCTCTATTCCTTCGAGAAGGATCTTTAAGTCACCCTTGTCCTGTGCTGCGGAACTTATGGCCCTTTCCATGTTGTCGATGACGGTGAGAAGCTGCTTTAACAGGGTCTCATTGGCGAATTTTTTAAACTCATTCAGCTCTTTGGATGATCGCTTCTTGTAATTTTCAAATTCTGCCGAAAGTCTTAAAACCCGGTCTTTTTCTACGGTAAGCTGGTCCTGGCACTCTTGAATTTCAGATTTTTCCTCCTTGCAGGAGGCGGTTTCCAAACCCTCCCCGGCACCGTTTCTCTGTACTTCGGGCCTGTCTGCTTCAAGTCCCTGAGTGTCTGTTTTCGTTAAAGGTTCGTCTTTGTCGGCCAATTCTATCTCCCGGTAAAGTATTTTTTAATGCATAAGTGCTTAATAATTTAAATAAAGACATGGTTAAATTTAGAGGAAAAATAAGACCGTTTGATCCCATGTCAAGAACAAATAAGCTGTAAAGGTCGGGGATTTAAAATTAAGGACAGGAGGAGGGTGAACAAAATAAACCCGGCTGACCGTGGGGGTGTGGAACACTTTCTGACCGGGATCGATCCGCGACACAGATGATATCACTTATCGCTGCTTCCTTCCGGATCTGACGAGGTTCATGACCTTCTGTTACGCAGCGACCGGTCAGAGTGCCACCAAGGCACCGTCCACGGTACAGCCGGGAACTAAAATATATACCTTAGTTGGCTACACTATTCAAGGAGAAATGTTATGGGGGGGAAAATAGTAGAAAATGGTGGGTTGTGAATATTTGATCGTGTAGGGGCGGGCACAGCCCTAACGTGGCATAGTCAAATTCCATAGGAACAGTCCCCCGGTACAGCCCAGTATGCCGGTGATCTCCCAGATGGACGGGCTTTCATTGAGCAGCAAAAAGGCCAGTATGGCGGTGGTCACCGGAACAAAGGACATGAATAAAGAGACGGTAATCGTTCCCAGATGACGAATGGCATAGGCCACGCACGAGAGGGCCACAATGTTCACTACAATTCCCTGGTAGGCCGCCTGTAAAAGGATTTCGCCCATTGGTGCGTCAAAATTTGTTGACGGAAAAAAGAACCACAGGGGGAAAAAGAACAACCCGTTTACCACGGGAATGACTACGATGACATCCTTCCAGGTAAATCCCCACAGTCTAACTCCCACCATGTGGAATGTATACATGAGAGCTGCGCTTAAAAGCAGAAAAATGCCGAAGATGTGGTCTGAAGAAAAAAAATTTTCTCCGGTAGAACTTTCTCCGGTCATCACAATATTTGCCATGAAAATGACTCCAATTACACCATACCGCACGCCTGAAATGCGCTGTTTAAAAAATATCCAGGCAGCAGCGGCACCGAATACGGGCAGCATTCCATTGACAATGACCCCTGCATGGGCCGCTCGGATCTCCATGAGCCCGTAAAAAGAAAACATGGTATAGGGAAAACCTACCCCAAGTCCGACCACCAGATACTGGTAAACGGGAAATTTCTTCCATGAATATCGGACGATGAACGGGGATACCAGGAAAAATGTAGTGGCATACCTGAGAAGGGTGATATCCGCCGGGGTAAGACGGGTATGAACCCCGTATCTTGAGATGGTTATCCAGCCCGACCAGATCAGCACCACCAGCACCCCGGCGACAAGGGGTCGCAAGTTTTTAACAACTTCTCTGCCCATGTGAATTAACCTCTCACCCTCCCTCTTGAAAAAAAAGAACCTCCTGGTTGCGCTCCACAGCTCAAACAGATAGAGTGATTGCAAGGGCAAAAAAACCTGTCGTCACCAGAGTGAAATAAGTTATGACACAAGATGTTCCTCCATTCAAGCATTTACATCACCAATTCTCATCATGGATGTCAGAGTGGGGATACTGGTTGTCGCCTGGATGACATCATATGGCGGTGGCGTATACCAGGGTCGTATTACCAAAATCAGAAGAGTTAAGGGGGATAGATATGTTTATAAAAAATCTATTCAGATACTGGACATATCAACTGTTTGCTCCTGATATGGTCTTAAAAGAAAAATATCAAGCATTTAAGGTGTTACTTACCCATGACAAGGTCGCCCATGAACATCTGGCAGCCCTTGAGGATATCTATTACAATAACAAACGGTACGATTTTCAAGCCGTTGTAAAGACCTATCAAAAGTTTTCCCGGGCGGTTTCAGGCATGGTCGACGCTCTTTTAATCATGGACCCATTGAGGAACCGGGAGTTGCGGGCCTATTTTAAAAAGTTTGATTTTTATGTGAGATTCATGCTTGCCCCCCGGGAGTTGGATCTTTCGCCTCCATTCACCGTGGCATTTGACCGTGCAGCCTCATTTGACGAAACCTTGGTGGGTAATAAGGCATTTACCCTGTCCCATCTGGCAAACGAACTTCACCTGCCAACCCCGGATGGATTTGTCATCACTACCCGTGCATTTCATTGTTTCCTCCAGTACAACGGTTTACAAGATCCCATCAATGGAAAACTTGCCGCGGTGGATATCAGCGATGCCAGATCTCTTGAAGAAACATCGGCTGAAATCGAAGCTTTGATTTTGAATGCTGCCCTGCCCCTTGATATTGAACAGGCCATTGTAGCAGCCATGGAAGAGCTCGGACAAAACCGGAACAAAGATATCGCTGTGGCCCTTCGAAGCAGCGCCGCAAAGGAGGACGGCATTGTGACTTTTGCCGGACAATACCGCACATTGTTAAACGTCAATGGTGACGATGTCCTGGATAGCTATAAAAGGGTCATTGCCGGCAAATATTCCCCAAGGGCTCTTTTTTACAGAATCAACCATGGCATACTGGACGATGAAACCCCCATGGCGGTTCTGGTCCTTGAGATGGTTGATGCCATGGCCGCAGGAGTCGTCTACACCCGGGATGTTGAAGCACCGGATTCGGATAGCCTGGTGATCCATTCGGTGCAGGGGGGGGGAGAAGCCCTTGTTGAGGGTGAGGTGTCCCCGGATGTGACCCGTATATCACGGAAAAATTTTACCATTAATGTTCATAAAGCCAGGGGTGAAAGGGACGCGGCTTCCCCTGATGAATCGTCGCTTCTCACCCTTGCCCATTGGGGTATTTCCCTTGAAGATTATTTTGAGCATCCCCAGGACATTGAATGGTGTCAGGATACCGCAGGCCGACTGTTTCTGCTTCAGTCGAGGCCCCTGCACATGGGTTCCACAAAAATACAAGAGAACACTCATCAGGGCCAAAACCGGAACAAGAACCAGAATCAGAGTAAGAACCAGAATCAGAGTAAGGATCAGGATCAGGAGACCAGCCGGGATAAAAATTGGAGTAGAGGTCCAACAACAAAAAAAGAGCCTCATACCGTTCTGTGTTCCGGAGGGGAAAAGGTCAGTTCTGGAATTGCCTCAGGTCCTGTTTACAGGCTGGATGAAACATTCGGGCTGGAGGATATGCCCAGGGGGGCAGTGCTGGTTGTCAGGAATGCCTCTCCCGGGTTTGTAACTGCCATTGATCGAATGGCCGCCGTGGTCGTGGCTTCAGGCAGCAGCGCCAGCCATTTTTCATCCGTAGCCAGGGAGTTTGGTGTGCCAGCCATTGTCAATGTTGAGCAGGGCTTTGAAAGCCTCATCCATGGGCAGGGAGTAACTGTAGATGCGGACAATGGTATGGTGTATGATGGGATCAGCCCGGAATTATCCGCTGGATCCCGGAGGATCCATTCGAGGAGTGAGAGGCTCTTTAAGGAGAGTTCATTCATGCTGAAGCTGGAATACGTGATTGATTTCTCAGCAAAATTAAAACTCACCGACCCGGAATCCAGCGATTTTGTTGCCCACGGCTGTCGTTCCCTCCACGATATCGTCCGCTTTGCCCATGAAACAGCTGTCAGAGAGATGTTTTTCATGGGCGACAGAAAGGGCCGCCCCGCAAGGGGGGCAAAAAAACTTGTCTCTTCCCTTCCCATGCTCTTTTATCTCCTGGATGTGGGACAGGGTATTAAAGAAGATGGAGGGGATGGCCAAACCCTCACGCCTGACGATATCGCAAGTCTTCCCATGAGGTGGGTTTTAAGGGGACTTTTAGCACCTGGAATACACTGGTCCGAGACCACTCATTTTGATTGGGAAACCCATGATCAAATTGTCATGGCAGGGGGAATTGTCCGGGCAGATTCTCCCAGGTTCGGCAGTTATGCCGTTGTGTCAGAGGAATATGCAAATATAAACTTCCGGTTTGGCTATCATTTTGTTATCTTGGATACTCTGTGCACGGCCTTGCCCGAGGATAATTATATTCTGTTCAGATTTTCAGGCGGAGGGGCTGAGCCTGGGGCAAGGATGCTCCGGGCCTCTTTTATCGGGGGTATTTTAACTCGATTGGGGTTTACAGTCACGATTAAATCCGATCTTGTGGATGGAAAATTAAGATATGCAACCCTGACCGAAATGGAAAAAACCCTTGAAATGATCGGGCGCCTTTTGGGGGCAAGCAAGCTTATGGATATGTACCTTAAAGAGGAACAGGATATTACGCTGTTAATTGATGAGTTCATGGAGGGTCGGTATGATTTCAGAAGCCATAAATAGGAGAAAAAAATAGGATGCCGGACTACGAGTTAACATGGATCACAGACAGTATTGCCGTAGGATATGCTCCCACCTCCTACGCGGCTCTGGATTTTATCAAGGCTCAAAAAATTAATGCCATTGTGAATCTTTGTGCAGAATTCAGCGATCTCCATGAACTTGAGCAAAACCATGGGTTTGAAGTCTATCATCTGCCCATCTGGGATGAGGATATCCCTGAAATAGACGAGATGGAAAAGGCCCTGGCATGGCTGGATGAGGCCATCTATCTGGGAAAAAAGGTGTTGGTCCACTGCCGCCATGGAATCGGCCGCACCGGAACTTTTATTACCTCTTATATGATTCGCAGGGGGCTGAACCTTAAGTCGGCAAAAGAGAAATTAAAGTGCTCCCGGGCCAACCCCACCAATTATTGCCAGTGGAAGCTCTTAAAACAGTATGGTAAGCGGTCAGGCACCCTTAAGATCAGGGAGGCATCCCTGGAGATGAAGGAACGGGTGGATTTAAGCCGCTTTTTTTCAGATTACAAGGCCCTGGTTGAAAAGATGACCGTTGATATGGAAAAACAAACCATACCCTGCCAAATTTCACCCGGCCAGATCCCATGTGGTAAAGGAATCCACATCTGTTGTCAGACCTGTTTTCAGCTTCCATTCATCGAGGTTATTTATTTTTATTCTATAATAAATAAGGAGTTTACTTCTACCCAACGGGAAGCATTAATCCAAAGGGCAGCGGCAGTATCGAAAAAAAAAGAGGGCCTGTGCCCGTTAAATAACGGTGCCGGATGTGAAGTTTTTGATATCCGGCCGGTAAGATGCCGGTTTTATGGAGCTACCGGGGTGCCTTCCCCGGGGGATTTAAAGATTTTGGATGAACTTTCCCGCACAATATTCCTGGCTCTGTCCGGACAATTTTTGCCCGAACAGGGCTTTAACTTTTCCGTGGCTGACACCATTTCAGGTAAATTCGTTCAGAAGTATTTCCATCACATGGCGCTAAGGGATGCAAAGTTTTCTGAGACCTTCGTCAATGGGGAAAAATAAAGAACCAGCCATTTATACCTGTCTGAATCGGTAAATTTACATAGATTCCCGTATTGATAAATGAGATAATGGGCTTATATTTTAATTGCTGGCAATAAATCCAACTACCGCATCAACCTTGGTTCAGTTCACGGTTAATGAATCGTAACTTTGACAAAACAACAAAAAAAGGAGGAACCAACATGTCTTCAACCCCTCAACATTGTCCTGGTTTTACACAGTTTAAAAGTTTGAAATCGTTTATATGCAAATGCCCTGGATGTGGAGAAAAAAAAGAAATTTTTTCCGATGAGTTTGATCGTACACATGTCTGCAAGCAGTGCGGAAAGGAGATTGATTTCACACAGTGTACTCTGGACGGATCAGCCCATTCTTCAGAATCAGCCTAGTGAAAAATCAATAAGGACCGCAGGTCATCTGCGGTCCTTAAGTGTTGTGTGTACATAAATGAAATCACATGGTGCTTGAGCATCATTTTATCCCATTACCTACAAACCCAAGGAGCCATCATGAAAAAAAAATCGCCCTGTTACACCGGATGCTGATTCTGGGCATGAAATGCAAACAGACCACTGATCTGGACAATATTGTCCAACTCAGGGGAGTCATTGCCGAATTCAGGGATCTTTATATGCCCCAGTGATATTATTCCTCGAGTACCCGGGTTACCTTTTCTTCGAGTTCGTCCTTGTCAATGGGTTTCACACAATACTCGGATGCCCCCAGTGTTATGCACTCACGGGCTGTTTCAATTGTGGGATATCCCGTGAGCATTATCACTTTAAGTGTTGAGTCCTTTTTTTTCATCTCTTCAAGCACTTCAACCCCGTTCATTTTTTTTAGTTTGATATCCAGGATGGCAAGATCGACATGGTGGGATTCCACATATTTAATGGCATCTTCTTCGTCTGTGAAGGGGACCACGGTGTGTCCCTTTCGTTCAAGAATTCGTTTTATCAACTCAACGGCATCCAAGACATCGTCCAGGGCAAGGATCTTTGCCATTCAGAGTACCTCCTTTGTTTCAACCATTTTTGAACTAAGCCAGCGAATATCGTTCCCGGTGGGCGTTTCATGGGCTCTAATTCTAAATTGGGGCAAGATTGCAAAAAAATGATCAAAAATATCCGCCTGTATATTTTCATACTCTACCCAGTTGGTTGTATTGGTAAAAGCATAGATCTCCATGGGGAGACCATCAGGACCAGGTGCCAGCTGACGTACCATCAAAGTCATCTGTTGATGAATGCGAGGATGGTTTTTGAGGTAAGCTACCATGTACGCCCGCAGGGTTCCAAGGTTGGTCAGTCTTCTATTGTTTACAGGGAATGAAGATTTTTTGGCAAGGTCCTCATTGTAGCTTTCCAGCTCTTTGGCTTTATCATTCAGATATGGGGAGAGTAAAGTTATCCTGTGAAGCTCTTTTATTTCATTTTCCTCCAGGAAACCTACGCTGCTGATCTCCAGGTAGAGGCTGCGTTTTATACGGCGGCCCCCAGACTCAGACATTCCCCTCCAGTTTTTAAAAGAGTCGGAAATAAGCGTATAGGCCGGGATGGTGGTGATGGTTTTATCCCAGTTGCGCACCTTGACAGTGGTCAGACTGATGTCGATTACGTCGCCATCGGCGTTGAACTTCGGCATCTCCAGCCAGTCTCCCACGGCAAGCATATTGTTTGCAGAGAGTTGAATTCCCGCCACAAAACCAAGAATAGGATCTTTGAACACGAGCATCATTACGGCCGAAATAGCTCCCAGACCGCTTAGGAGTATCAGGGGGGATTTGCCCATGAGAATGGAAATGATCACCAGGCCTATAAGAAACGATGACACAAGTTTAATTCCCTGTACCAGCCCCCGCAAGGGGAAATTCCGCATATTCGGGTTGCGTCGGGATATTTCCAGCAGAGCATCAAGCAGTGAAAAAACTGTCAGCGTACTAAATATGAGGATACACATGCGAATTACGGTATCAACAAACGCCAGAAGGGCTGATTGGCTGCTCAGCCAGAGGCCTGCCTGAATTTGAATGATGATTCCCTGGAATGTAAGGGCAAGCCGGTTAAACAGCTTGCCTTCAAACAATGCCTTCTGCCAGATACTGCGGGACGCAGTAGCCCTACTTTCTGCCCACCTGATCACCAGGCGGTGCAGAACAAAATGGAGTACCAGGGAAAAAAATATGATCCACACTAGAGCTATTGCGGTGAATATTAAATCAGCGTATTCTGGAACGTGGGTGTTCAGCCACTCGATTATAAATTTTTGAAAAAAATCTCTTGTCCTTTCCATTTCCCTCTCTCGTTTTTAATTTCGTTGCGGGTAAATTCCGTTCCCGCCCGTCTCTGCTATCGGAGTTTTTGAAAGAATAATCTTATCGTCATGGGAATTATTGTCAAGATAAATACCACATGAAATTCCATGATCCCAGCCGTTTCTTAATGTTCGTTGCATCAAAGGCCCAATAGGATTGTGTGAAGGTGTCGATGGTAGAGTCCCCTTGGGCTGCCTAGATTGGGCGTCCTTACTGCGGCCTAGGGTATGAAATCAAAATTAGAATCCCTGGAGCGATGAAAAGGGGGTTGACAAAATCGGATATCGTGCAACCCTGTGCAGCAGAGGGATTAAAGCAGATTTTGAATTGTAATTTGATTGGATTATAACCTGAATGATAGAAAAAAGACAGGGGGGATTATTGTGAATAATTGCAGGTGCCGGGGATGGGGCAAGGTGTCATTCATTGAAAACCAGATGATGGGCCTTGTGGAAAAATGTGTCTCACTCCTGTGTGACTATCATGGCGCTTAGGCCGGAAGGGCAGATCACCCATCTCCAGGTTGAACCCACCACCCGGTGTAACCTTAATTGTACCTCTTGCATCAAGCCGGTTTATGACCGTGAATGGGTGGAAAAAGAGATCTCTCTGAAAGGGCTTGACTGCATACTCCATCGATCACCTGGGATTATGTCCGTCCATCTTCAGGGCTGGGGTGAACCCCTGCTTCATCCCGACCTGCCTGGTATGATACAAGTCTGCAAAAAAAGGGGTTTGTCCGTCAGTTTCACATCCAACGGGTCGATCATGAACATGGATCTCGCAGACCGTTTGATCGGGTCCGGCCTTGATGCAGTCACCTTTTCCATGGCGGGCGGTAGTGCCGCAACCCAGGATGCTGTCCGGGGCAGGGGTAGTTTTAAGAACCTCAAGCGATCGGTTGAAGTTTTTTTAGCCCGGCGCTCCCAGGCCGCTCCAGGCTACAGGCCAAAGGTGGCGATTTCCTACCTGCTTACCCCCCGGACTGTTCATGAGCTTCCTTGGGTTGTAAGGTGGTGTAGGAAGTCAGGCATAGAGCGCCTGGCCACGGTTCACCTTACCCAGGCAGTCCACCAGGGACAGGAGGACCTTCAATTCTTCCCGGATCCATTGACCCCGGGGCATAAATGGCTCAGGTTCTGGAGTAATTTCCTGGCCCTGGGAAAGGATGACTTCCGTTTTTCCCTCCGGCCCTTTGTTCCCGAAAAATTACCCATGTGCGATAAAGATCCCATGACTTCCTGCTATGTGGCAGCAGACGGAAGTGTCTCCCCCTGTGTGTTCCTCAACCCCCCCGTACCCCAGGGTATACAATGGAAAAAAGGAGAAAAGATCCGGTTTCAGTCACCGGTAATCTTTGGAAATCTGGCTGACCAGGATCTTGATGTTATTTATAACGGTGGGGAATACAGAGCCTTTTGCAGGAGATTTCAAGATCGGGTCGAACTCTACGGCCGGGCAATGTCAAAGGTGGGATATTCCATGGAGGGTTCGGCCCAGCTGGATCAGGCCAATGCTAAAATTGCCAGGGGTTTTGAAGTACACCTTCCGCCCGAACCCTGCCGGTTCTGCCGGAAGCTGGAAGGATTTTAACCTGATCCTGGCCTAACCTGCAAATATGAAATAACCCACCACGATCAGGAGGATCACCAGGATTTCCAGGAAGGTGAATCTTACGAGCATCAGGCATATTTTTCGCTGGGAAGGGTTCATGGTGAGGACCATTCGGTTCATCACCGGGCGCCAGAACAGGGTGGACAGTGTGGTTTTAAAGTAGAGCCTCAGGTATTCCCGGATAGCCCTGATCCACAGCAGAATGGGGTCTTCCGGATCCAGTTCCGCCGGGGACTGTACCTGAACATGGAGTCGTTTCTCCTGCACTGTAAAGGTGATCCTGGTGTCAAATCCCTCAAGCAGGGTTATCTCCAAGAGCATGTTTTCCGGACCGTCAAAATTCACCATGCCTGTGAGGGTGAAATTTTCTTCGGTGGCATAATCCTTGAGCAGGGCAGTGAACCCTTTCTCCTCCTGGTCTATGTTCTGGTTGAATTCCAGAATAAACCAGTTGGGGTGAAGGTGGAGAATCCGGTCCCCGGGAAAGAGGGGTGCGGCACAAAAGCCTGGGGGCACCTCGAGCCCCATGTCTACCTCCCGGGATACGCCCGGCCCGCCGTTGATCAAGGTATGATTATCAGGGGACATGGCAGCAGGGGATGGAGGTCTTTGTTTTTGAGCCGGTCTCTTAAACCCTTGCTTCGGCTGTTATCCAGGAGCCCTTTGGCTTTTTGCCAGGGACCAATGGCAATGAGGTCGCACTCAAGGACCCTGGCAGCGGAGGCAATGGTTTTGGCAATATTGCCGGTGCGCTGGTAAAATTTCACCCTGGCGGCACCCGGATATGCTTTCCTGATCCGCTGCCACTCCTCCTGGATCTCTTCGGAGACCTGGTCTTGTACATGGTCGAGGAAGGTGGTGTGGGATTTGCTCGAGTTGAGCCAGTCGTCACCGGTCATGCCCCTCCAGTCTTCGTCCAGAATGGTGAGCAGGCTGACCCGGAGGGAAGAATCCTTTTCAAGGTGGTCAAACACAAAGGATTCGGCCTTTTGGGCTCCTTCGGTGCCGTGGGTGCACAGCAGAATATGTTTAAACATGGTTTGTCCTGTAAGAATCCTGGGGCGGCTGCTTAATGCCGCTGCCCCAGGTAAGTGTCGTTTAATTAACTATACTATACCAGCCACTTGGTAAAAAGCAATACCATAAATGTGGTGATAAGACACAGGATAAGGGCTGTCATATCCTCATTGCGCTCGCTGGAAAAGACTGACAATGCACGTTCTTCGTTGTCATCCTGGGCGTCATTTGTCTGGGTGTTGGTTTCTTTGTTTTCGTTCATGGTGTCTCCTTTAATTCAGTACGACGTCTTTAACAAGCCAGAGCACAACAAAAAAGGAGAGTGTCGCCTTGGTGGTTCCGGCGATAACGCCCATTACAATGGGCCATCCCCCAGCCTGGGTAATGGATTTTTTGGTGATCTGCATGCCAAGCCCGATGAGGCCAAAGGCAAAGAACCAGATCATGAAGTCGGTCAGGGTAACGACCGTCTTTGAGCTTTTATGTACCTGCTTTACCGCATGTTTGATTGCGCCTGTGACCTCCGCAGACAGGGTCAAAGTGTTGGCCTTGGCTTGGGATAACACACTTTCCAGCTGTGTCATGCGGGCCCGGCCTACACGGTCGAATTTGGTCCTGTCGCTTCTCTCATCGTAGTTGCCGGCAATCTGGCGCTGGTGAATAAGGTCATCCACGGCTGCCTTCTGCTCTGGATTCAGTGCGGCAAAGGCTCCTTCGCCTGCAGCCCGGTTAAGGGTCTCCCACTCTTCGGGGGTCACCTGGGTTCTGTCATTATAGGACACATCAATAAATTTGCCCTTGTAATGGCTCGGAGGCGAGAAAATTCCCATTGAGGACATGGCGAAAAGAATGAGGAAACCTACTATAAACAGGGGAAACTTGTCAACAACAACCGTTTTGAAGGTCAGCTTATGGCCGGATTCCTTGCCAAACCAGGTGGCCAGGACAAGCACGATGATGGGCAGGAAAAGAACACGGGTAATGTTGAAAATTTCCGCAACTTTAAGGGTTTTGATGTCCACGGCGTTGAAGGCCAGGGCCGCCGCAGCCACCTGGGCTGAATTGAGGATGCCCGTTCCGGCCCATGCGCCGAACTGCACGGCGTTCATCCCGGCAAGCTTGCCCACGGTGGGGAAGATAAACATGCAGATGATTCCAAAGGTGAGGATAGTACCGATGGTATAGGCCATTTCGGTACTTTTGGCCTTGACCACCGGGGCCACGGCAACGGTGGCAGAAACTCCGCAAACCCCCATGCCTGCAGCAAGGACGCCTGTCATGGTTTTTGGCTGTTTGAAGAGATTACCCATCCACAGCACCAGAAAGACCGTACCCAGAACAAAAAAACCGATGAGCCACACTGAATAGACACCCAGTTTCGCAAGTTCCGCAAACGAATACCTGGCCCCCAGCATGATAACCCCCATCTTGAGTACAAAGCGGGCACATTTGACCCCAGGGACTGCAAATTCGGGAATGCCGTAGGAGTTGGTCAGCACAACACCGGCCAGGATTCCCAGGACAACATAGTTGAGGTTCAGAACCTTATAAACCCCAAAGCCCAGCACAGGCTCCAGGGAGCCGCTCATGATCATTACCAGGGGCTCAAGGTACCATCTGATGGCCATGGCAATGACCATAATCATAACCACTCCCCCTAGGGGCTGGAGGAAAAAATGGTCAAACAGGGAATCTCCGGGTTTCTTTGATGAACTGATCAAAGCTCCTACCAGGGCCAGGCCTCCCAGAACCAGGCACAAGGTGACCTGTAGATCCATGGATTTATGGGTGTTCAGGTACTTCATTACGGGCAGCAAACCCTCGGTTTTAACAATCAGTCCGTAGACAATCAAGAACATGCCCATGATAATGGTGGGCATGTTGTCCTTCATTCTCGGCATAACGCCTCCTAAAATTGATAAATGGTTAAAAAATTGCCTTTAAAATCAACCTGCTGATTAATTTGATTTTGATCCGTTTTCATATCCACGTTTTTCTTTGAGCCGGGGGACATAGTAGCTGCACACAATGTGCAGCAGGGAAAATACCGCCCCAAAACCAACCATGGTAAACAGTATACAGCCCATAGCCCCCAGGGGGGTAATGGCCTCCCAGTTGTGGATAAATGCCACAACCGGACTGAATAAATTGGTGACTCCTGCTAAAACAATAACGCCCAGGATTCCAGTGAAGATGGATATGGGTGCAAAAATTGTTCTGTTCATTATTCTCTCCAGAGTTAATGGGTTATGTTATTCGTTGCATGGATTGCAAGGTATATACCAAACATGTAAACAAAAGGATGATATCAGTATAACTTTTTGATATTTTAATGTATTATGGTCATATTATCCGTTAGTACTGATCTGGTAACTCCTCAAATATGTATCCTTGAGTTAGCACTTTTGGTGATAGGTGCATCCTTGATGTGGCACTTTATTGCGGTTTTTAAAGAACCACCACCTGTTCCCTACTAACTACTGTTCTTTTGACGGTCTGGGTTGCTATTTTATCCAGAATTTCTTATTTTAAATCAATTTTATTGAGGAGACTCCAAATGCCGCCCTACACCTTCAGCCTAAGGTTGAAATTCATATCCGGGCTGGTGCTGTTTGCCTTTACCCTGGGCATCTGCATCGGTGTGATCATGTATTTCCACTACAATTCCATCATGGAGTCGGAGATCAGTCAGCGATCCAGGATGCTTCTGGCCCAGTCCGATGCTGTGCAGGATTATGTGAAAACCGTTCTCCGGCCTGAGATGTTTAAAACCCTGCCCAAAGGTCGGTTTGTTCTCAAGGCCATGTCCTCTTCATATATTTCCCGGCAGGTCATGGCCCGGCTTAACATAAACGAGGCTTCTGACTATCATTACCGCCGGGTTTCCCGTAATCCCAGGAATCCAGCCTCGACACCGGATTCCTTTGAGGCCGGGCTTATTGAATTTTTCCGAACAAACAGGGATGCAATGACCTGGGAAGACACCACCCGGATCAAAGATAGGGATTACCACATGGTGGCAAGGCCTGTAACTTTTGTAGAATCCTGCATGCAGTGCCACGGCAACCCCGGGGACGCCCCCAAAGAACTCATTGCCGATTATGGGGGGGCCAATGGTTTTGACTATGTGATGGGCGAAGTTGGCGGGGTCGTTGTGGCAGGTTTTCCCGTGGATATGATTAAAACCCCGGCCAGGGAACTTACCTACCAGTATCTGAGCCTGTCTATTCTGGGAATTATCTTTTTTGCCGCCTTGATAAGCCTGTTTTTTGACCGTCTTGTGATGAAAAATCTTCACAGGCTGTCCGATGTGTTCAAACAGAGGTTTTCCGGAGAAGATGAGCTGCCCATCATCGAGCGCCTGGGGCAGAAGGATGAAATCGAAGGTCTTGTGGATGGAGTGGAAGAGCTTGCAGTCTGTCTGGCCAATGCCAGAAACGAACTCCTGGATCATGCCCAGAACCTGGAACGGCGAGTGGAGGAGCGGACCCAGGCCCTGGATATCAAGGCCAGAAAACACCTGGGAGATGCCCGGTTATTTGTCACTCTGCTGGCTGATTTCGGCCGGTCCCAGGAATCCCGTCAGCTGATCTTAAACCTGCTCAAAAGTGTTGGCGAACGATACGGAGCGGTCCAGGCAGTTTATCACTGCACTGTGGTTTCCCAGGATTATTATGCCTGGAAAGAGGAACACCCGGTCGCCCCCCCTTCCCCTGAAATAAGGGAGCTGCTCTGGAAAAACGAGATTCTCATGGAGGAGCGTCAGCTGTTCATACCGGTAACATCCTACGAGAGTCACTGGGGGATTTTAAACCTGATATGGGAGGAGAGCCCCGATCCCGGAGACTTTGATCCGGATATTCTCCTGGCCCTGGGGCAGCAGATGGCCATTCTCATTGAAAACATCCATGCCTTTTCCAATATCCGCTTTCAGCATGATATGCTCCAGTCGGTATTTAATGGGATTTGTAATCCCCTGCTCCTCATTGACCGGGAGTGCCGTATCATCATTGCCAATCAAGGCAGTCGAATTTTGTTTGATTCTGAAGACAAGGCGGAACAAAAAAAACTGCTGGCCGAATTTCTCAGTTTCCAAAATAAGAGCACAGGTGCAGGTCTTGTGGAAAAGGTGGCCACAACCGGTCAACCCGTGAGTCAGGAAATCCAGCTGCCGGACAACCGGTATTTTGACATCGAGCTCTATCCCCTGGAAACCGGAGGAGATCCGTCAGGAATGAAGATGGTTTTGTATGCAAGGGACGTGACTCGGGAAAAGGAGATGGTCGATCGGATGCACCAGGCCGAACGTCTCTCCGCCATCGGCAAGATGGCCGCAGGCATTGCCCATGAAATCAACAACCCCCTGGGGGTTATCCAGGTGTATGCCGACCTTGTGAAGGACGGGGTTGAAGACCATGAAATCCTTCAGGATCTGGATGTTATTCTCAAGCATACCCGCTCCGCTAAAAAAGTGGTCCGGGATCTGCTCAACCTGGCCCGGCCTAAAAAGAATTTATCCGGGACCTGTGACATCAACCATGTGCTGGAATCAGAGCTGGAGGTTTTCAAGGCCCAGGCCAGGGCAAGGCAGATAAGCGTTTCTTTGGATCTGTCCCCGGATCTTCCAAAAATCGACTGCGATGCATCCGTGGCCGAACAGATTATGACCAACCTCTGGCTGAATGCCGTGGACTCCCTTCAGGGCCGGGAAGGTCGAATTGCCCTGTTTACCGGCCATTGGGGGGCAAATGAGGTCTGTTTTGCCATCGAGGACAATGGGCCGGGAATATCCGATGAAAATCTGGCTCATATTTTTGATCCTTTTTTTACGACCAAGGCCGTGGGTAAGGGGACAGGCCTTGGATTGTCTGTGGTCTATGGGTTTGTCAATGAGCTGGGCGGTGGAATTGAGGTGAAGAAGAACATGCCGGGGACCCGGTTCAACGTGTTTTTTCCGGTAAAAAGCCCGTCCGATAAAGAGAATGGTAAAGAGGTTGATAAAGAGGTTATGAAAAATGGCTGAATTTTCAATTCTGGTGGTGGATGACGACCCTGACTACTTGAGGGGGGTCATCCGCCAGCTGAAAAAAGCTTTTGATACAATGGAGATCCTTGGAGCGGGGGATGGCGAAGAGGCCCTTGTCCTGATGGCGGACAAGGAGATCGGAGTACTGCTCTCGGATCTGCGTATGCCTTTCATGTCCGGCCATGATCTGCTGGAAAAGGCCCTGGAAAAAAATCCCGGACTTTGCGCCGTCATGGTGACCGGGTATGCCACTGTGGAGGCGGCGGTCCAGGCCCTCAAGGCCGGGGCCTGGGATTTTATTACCAAGCCCGTTGAAAAGCAGACCCTGATCCACACCGTGGAAAAGGCCGTTCAACACTATGACCTGGCCCGGGAAAACAGGCGTCTATCGGCCCTTGTGGCATCCATGTCCACGGACAAGGATTGCCAATGGCAGAGCCCTGTGATGAAGCGTCTCCATGAGCGGCTGGTTGCTGTTGCGGTTACCGATTATACGGTGCTCATCACCGGAGAATCGGGTGTTGGCAAGGAATTTGTCGCCCGGGAGATTCACCGTCTTTCCACCCGTAGAAACAACTCCTGCCATGCGCTGAACTGCCCGGCTATTCCAGACCAGCTTCTGGAAAGTGAACTGTTCGGCCATGTCAAAGGTGCGTTTACAGGGGCCGAGCGGAACCGGGATGGATTTTTCCTGGCCGCAGACAAGGGTACGCTGATCCTGGATGAAATCGGGGATATTTCCCTGTCCACCCAGGCCAAGCTGCTGAAATTTCTCCAGGACAAGGAGGTAAAACCCGTGGGCTCTTCCATGTCTAAAGTCACGGATGTACGAATCCTTGCCCTTACCAACCAGAATCTGGAACAACGTATCAAGGATGGCCGTTTCCGGGAGGACCTCTATTACCGGCTCAATGTCCTTTCGGTCTTTGTGCCGCCCCTGCGGGAACGGGCCGAAGATATTCCCGTGCTGGTGCGGATTTTTCTGGACAGGACCTGCCGTGAGATGCAGCTTAAACCAATGGAGATTCATCCGGCGGCCATGGCTTACCTGGCCCGGCATCCCTGGCCCGGCAATGTCAGGGAACTGCTTAACTATGTCCGGCGCCTGGCCGTGTTTTCCAGCGGCAGGATCATTGATCCGGCATTGATCCGTCTGGTGGACGGTGATTCGGCCGATTTTTCAAGTGCAAAGGAACCTGGAGATACCAATCAGCCTGTTGCCTATAAAGAGGCCAAACAGGATGTCATGGACCTTTTCTCCCGGGATTACCTGACCCGGATGTTTTCCAAAACCCAGGGCAATATTTCTGAAGCCTCACGCTTGAGCGGCCTGGAAAGAGCATCCATCCAGAAGATTGTCCGGCGCCTGGGTATGGATATGGATGAGTTCAGACGAGGTTAATTTTTTCCCACAGGTTGTAAAAATGATGAACCGGGCCGTGACCCTTGCCGGTCTTGTAGCCTGCACCTGCCCTGAGCGCCCCTGTTATGTATGCCTTTGCTTCGGCCACGGCCAGGTTAAGATCAAGGCCCCTTGCCAGGCCTGCTGCAATGGCGGAAGACAGGGTGCAGCCGGTGCCGTGGGAATTTGAGGTCTTGACCCGGTCTGCGGGAAAAGTCTTCATGGTGCCCCTGGCTGTTTCGTATAAGAGGTCGTGACTCGTCTCTCCCTTAAGGTGCCCCCCCTTGACAAGAACATTGGCCGGACCCAGACCGGCCAGAGCCCTTGCCGCATCGGGCATCTGGTCTGCGGTTTCGACTTTGTGTCCGAGGAGGGCCGAGGCCTCTGGGAGGTTGGGGGTGATAAGGGTCGCCAGGGGGAAAAGCCGTTCCCGCAGTGCTGTGACGGCATCGTAAAGCAAGAGCTTGTCTCCGCTTTTGGAGATCATAACCGGGTCCACCACCACATTGGTGCAGCGCCATTGTTGAAGTTTTGCCGTAACCACCTCGATCACCTCGGGTGAGTGGAGCATGCCGATCTTTACCGCATCACACCCGATATCTTCCATGACCGCATCAATCTGATCGCCGATGAACTTTGCCGGCACCGGAAAAATCCCTGTGACCACCCTGGTGTTCTGGGCAGTTAAGGCCGTAATGGCCGACATGCCGAAAACGCCCAGGGCGGAAAAAGTTTTTAAATCAGCCTGGATACCGGCGCCGCCGCCGCTGTCGGACCCGGCAATTGTCAACGCACGAAAGTAAGATTTCACTCTTTTTTCTCCTGTAGGACTCTCTTGTATTCATCGTTTAACCTCTTGGTTGCCCCCAGGGGATCGTCCGATCCGCATATGGCGGAGACCACGGCAATGGCGTCTGCCCCGGCTCGGACTATTTTGCCGGCATTGGAGGCATTTAAGCCCCCTATGGCCACCAGAGTATGGCGGGAGAATTCTTTTATCCGGGCAAGGCCTTCAAGGCCCCAGGGAGACTTGGTGTCTGTTTTTGTGGGGGTTGAGAATATGGGACTCACTCCAATATAGGCAAGGTCGAGGTCCTGGGCCTGGTCGACATCCTCCCAGGTTTCAACGGAAAGACCGATCAGTGCATTTTTACCCAGGAGCTCTCTTGCCCTTGCGTAGGGCATGTCCCTCTGCCCCAGGTGAACCCCGTCCGCCCCGGCTGCCAGGGCAATATCCACCCGATCGTTGATGATCAGAGGGGTGCAGGTTCTGGCCAGCAGGGATTTGAGTCTGATTGCCCTGTCCAGAAACGTCCTTGTATCGGCGTTTTTTTCCCTGAGCTGGACGCAGCAGACCCCGGCCTTTATGGCCTGGGTCACCACGGTTTCAATGTTGTGGTGGGAGCAGTTTCCTGTTACCAGGTAAATTCCTTGCATGGCGGTCTCCTGACTAAAGTAAAACTCGCATTTTTACAGGTCCTAGGGTTTCAGGTGGTGTCCTATCTCCTGTGCAGAGATCCGGTAGAGGGCGTCGATAAACCCAACCTGGAAGCTGCCCGGCCCTTTGGCGGTTTTCCCAGACATCTCCCCTGCGATCCCCATGATGGCCATGGCATGGGCAGCGGCTTTGGGAAAGTCGGAATTCACAGCCGAAAAAGCCCCGCACAGGGCTGTGGCCGTACATCCAAGTCCCGTTACCCTGGGCATGATTTCATGGCCGTTGGTAACCTCGATGGTCTGCTGGTCCTTGTCTACAATATAATCAATCCGGCCAGTGATGCAGACCACAGTGTCGAATTCAACGGTGAGGTTCCGGGCCGACTCAAGGGCGTGGTCAGAACTCGAGGTGGAATCCACCCCTTTGGTGGTTGCTCCGGCCTGGGCCAGGGCCATGATTTCCGAAGCATTGCCCCGGATGATTGAGGGGTGGGTTTCTCTGGCAAGATCCAGGGCCGTGCGGGTTCGATAGGGTGTTGCCCCAACCCCCACCGGGTCAAGAATAACGGGAATGCCTTTTTCCCCGGCTTTTTTTGCTGCCTTGAACATGGCCTCTACCCAGGCCGGGCTCAGGGTGCCGATATTGAGGACAAGGGCTCCGGCAAGGTTGACCATATCCTCCACCTCTTCAACCGCATGGGCCATGACCGGTGATGCACCCAGGGCCAGCAGGGCGTTGGCCGTATTGTTCATGACCACGTAGTTGGTTATGTTGTGGATCAGGGGGCTTGTTTGACGAATAGTCTGGAGGTCTTTGCAGAGATCTTCAGGGTCTATCTTTACGGGATTCAACGGCACTTTGTTCTCCTCAATGGAAATGGGCGATCATGGGAATGGTCTTTTTGACTTCTGATTTGAGCATGGTAACCAGGATGACCTCAAGTATGGTCGTTTTTCCGCCCATGGATTTGCCCATGGAATTGAATGTTTCTTTGAATGCGCACAGCCGCTGGTGGGGAGGGGGAGGGAGCTTTCCTTCGCCGGTATGAACCGGATCAGGTTCCAGGGGTCGAAACAAGGGTCGCTTTTGTTTCCTCTCAGCCGAATACCTTCGACTCCCCCAGCCTTCCATTGATGTCGCTATAGTTCGAAAACTAATAAACTGAAACGGTCGTTCTCTGTAAGCGCTACAGCCCTATGCTTCTTCCTCAATGGTAAACCGCCTGTTTAGTCGCATGGTGCTGAAAAGGCCAAATACATCCTTTGAAACATTGATGATCTTAAGATTTCTTCCCGCCTGGGCGAGTGTGTTGTGGGTAGCGATTATTACACCAATACCAATGGAATCAACCATTTTAACACCTTCAAGGTCAATGACAAAATCACCGGTATATTCATTTATTGCAGAAAGAAGCTCACGTTTAAAATCCTCTGCCATGGAGGCAACAATATCAATACCTGGCCTTACCACTGTCCTATCACTGTCCCTTAAAATCTCGCTCATAATTTGCTCCTGTATAATAAAATTGTTGTTTATTTAATGAATTTATCACAAATTTTTAGAAATAACAATTCTTCAATCCCCCTGGTAATTCTCATCAGCAAAGCATCAAAGGCCCAACTGGCCTGCTATTCGACGGTCATCCACTGCCCGGTTAGAATTACACCGCACTTTTTCTGGGCTGGAAGTCGCTTTACACGGTACTCAAGCTGAAAAGCCTCGCGTTTTGTAAAATCAAGGCTCACGGCAACAAGGGTGACAGGGAGCCGGGATCTGGTGTACTTGGCCCCCTTGCCTGAATTGTGTACGGCAACACGGGCCTCAACATCCTTTGCAACACCGCAATATAGAGAACCGTCATTGCATTTTAAAAGATAGACCTTCCAGACCATACAAGTTTCTCCAAGGTTGTCCGCTCCGTTAGGGGCCACCGTTTGAGACGGTATGATACCATTCGACAATTTACCATGATATCTTAAATTGCAAGGTGATTAATCTATGGTCCTAAATATCTTTAATGAAATTAACAAATCAGGCCGCTGCATGCAGGCTTGAAGAGACCAATTTTAAAAATAGAGACCAAAAACAAAAAAGGTTTACGGAAAATTCCGTAAACCCTTGATTTTTATGGTAGGCACGAGCAGGCTCGAACTGCTGACTTCTACCGTGTCGGGGTAGCGCTCTACCAACTGAGCTACGCGCCTTTATTATGGACAGGATAATTACCATTCCAACGTGGCTTTGTCAAGAGTATAAAGCCTGTAACCAAGAGCTATTCTGAAATATATGCCTTTTTAATTTCAGATTCAGGAACGGGTGCCACATCATTTTTGGTGATAAACCGGATGATCATGGACGCCTGGGTGACCTCGGATATCTGGATGCCAAATGAATCAAAGGTCTTGAGCATCAGAAGGTCGGCAAGGGTGGCGGCATTGCCTTTGAATAGGATATCCACCGTGGCCCGGTCTGATCCAATCTCCCTGGTTTTAATCTCCTGGATGCCGGGCATGTCGCCCAGCACCTTTCTAAGCATGATGAAGCTTGACAGGTAATCAGCCCCCTCCACCCGGGTTTCAATCGTCTGTACGGTCTGCTGACGAGCCGACCAGAGGTTGCTGATTTTGGTTGACAGAGTCTCTGCCGCAAGGGTTCCGGCCTGGACCAGGGCCTGTTTTGCCCCCTCTTCGTCCGTACCGCTTTTCACAACAGCAGATTCTTTAACAGCACCCATGGGTTCACCCGTTTCTGAGAAGAAGAGTTCCAGATCTATGTCTGCCCGATAGGAGCGCTCTTCGCCCATGCGGTTGGAGGGTTCTTCAGCCCTTGCCCGTCCCATCACAAGGAGATCGGCCTTGAGTTTCCTGGCAAGTTTTAATGCCCCCATGGTGTCGTGGACAAAATCAAACGAGACATCCAGGGACGCAAGGTTCGGTCGGTCCGGGCCCTGGCCCTTCAGGATAAATCCCTTTTTTTTAAAGAGATCAACAATGGTATCCTCGGTAACCGAGGCATAGGGAAGGGGGTTGTTCCCCCACCAGTATCGGGAGAGTACCTCGTTAAGGGATTGTTCGCTGATCAGCATAAGAACCGAAGGATTTGTTTTGTCCCTGTTGAGAATCCCTGCCCGTGTAAAAATTTCTTCCAGGGAAGCGTCATTGATTACCGCCTCCACTGCAACCATGTATTGACCCTGTGTTTCAACCTCTCCAAGGACCCGAAAGGTCTCGACATACCGTTGTGTGTCTGAGAGCACCTGGTCATAAATGAGGGCAAGATTCCCGGCGATTTCCGGGGGGGGGAGCATTTCGAGAATGGCCCGTTCAACCGAAGCGTACAGAGCATCGTCAACCGCTTGCTTTTTGGCCCGGGACAGGTTTTCCTTAGCGATGGATTGTTTTCCCAGGGCAATCTGTTTTCCTCGTTCCTCAATTTTCTGGTTGTCCTGATTTGCAGAACCGTCCGTGAACACCATAAGGGAGAGAAAAAGAACACCCATCAACCCTCTCAGGCCTGTAACAATTTGTCTTGTCATCAAAATTAAATTCTCCTAAACGTTTCTTGCAATGGTGTAATCGGAAAGCATGATCATGGTCTTTTTTGTCGGACAATCGTCAAAGAGTTCAAGGCTTTTCTTTGCCTGGGCAACATGGTGTTCAGCCTTTAATCGTGTATCGTCTATCCCCCTGTAAAGGTAAAGCTTTTGGACGAGTTTCTCGAAGTCGTCATCTGTAAAATCAGGGTTTAAAATCACCCCTTTCATCCAGGATCGATCCTTATCATCTGCCCGCTCAAGTGCTAAAATAAGTGGCAGGGTCAGCTTCCCCTCTCTCAGGTCTGCGCCGGGATTTTTCCCCAGGGTTTGTGCGTCTGCCGTATAGTCCAGAAGATCGTCCGCCATCTGAAAGGCCACCCCCAGATGAAAGCCATAGTCTGCAAGGGCCTGTTCTTTGTCCCTGGAAGCCCCTGCAATGATGGCGCCGCTTTTGCAAGCGCCCTGGATCAAAACGGCCGTTTTTGCGCTTATAATGGCCAGATATTCGGCCTGGGTCAGATCCAGTTTTTCCTTTTTCTCAAGCTGGTCAATCTCACCCTGGGACATCTCTTCGGTTATGCCGGCAATGACCCTGATGATTTCGACAAGACCTGCCTCAGCCGCAAGGCGGAGGGCGCAGGCCAGCAGGAAATCACCCGTCAGCACCACCTGGGCTGTTCCCCAGGTGGTGTGGGCCGTGGTCCTGCCGCGTCTTAACTTGGCTTCATCGACAACATCATCGTGGAGAAGGGTTGCGGCATGGAGATATTCAAACAGGGTCGAGACATTCAGTGCAAGTCTACCTTCATAGTTGCACAACCTTGAACTCAAAAGAAAAAGCAGGGGTCTGAATCTTTTCCCGCCGCTGAAGAGCAAGTGACCTGCAATTTGTCGTACAAGGTGGAGGTTTGGCTTTAAATTTGCGGCAAGTGCCAATTCAATGGCGGTCAAATCTTCTTCTACTGCCGCCAGGATCTGATGCTTGAGTGCATCTTTCATACAAGCTCTCCAACAAGGTCATAGGCATGGGTTTCGGTAATCTTTACCCTGACAAAGGTGCCGATGTCAATGTTGTCACCGTAAATAAAGGTGATTCCGTCAACCTCAGGGGCCTGGAACCGGGTCCTTCCGAGAAAGATCCCGGGGTCTGGATTCTCCTCCACAAGTACGGTAAGGGTTTTGCCGAGGTATGATTCATTAAGCCGTTCGGAAATTTCCGCCTGGGCCGCCATGATCTCATCCCGCCTGGCCTCTCCTGTTTTCTCGTCCACATGGTCGGCGAGGCTATGGGCTGCAAGGTCGTGGGAATCGGAGTAGGCAAACACCCCGAGCTGGTCAAACCTGGTCGCTTTGACAAAGGCGAGCATTTCGTTGAAGTCGGCCTCTGTTTCACCAGGAAAACCCGTTATCAGTGTGGTTCTAAGCGCTGCGTCCGGAGCTGTCCTTCGGATCGAGGCAAACAGGCCGTGGAGATCTTCGCCGGTGTAGTTTCTGCCCATGCGCCTCAAGATTTTCGAGCTTGCATGCTGAATGGGCACGTCAAAATAGGTGCACACATTGTCGAGGTCTGCCATCGCCCTGACGGCATCCTGGTCAAGGGAGGATGGGTGGGTGTAGAGGAGCCTGATCCACACATCAGGATCAAGGGTCTTGATCCTCCCGGAGAGGGTGGTCAGTAGGAGTGCAAGGTTGACGCTGGAATTGTTCCCGGAGCCGTCCACCTCAAGATCCTTCCCATAGTCCGAGGTGTTTTCGCCCACAAGCACGATCTCCCTTACACCGTTTCGAACGAGGATTTCGCTCTCTGCCACAACGGCATCCACCGTTCGGCTCCTCTGGATGCCCCTGAGTTTGGGGATGATGCAGTAGGTACAGTGGCGGTTGCACCCCTCGGAGATCTTTACATAGGCAAGGTAGTCAAGGGTAATGCGGCGGGGAAGGGGATGGCCCTGCATCTGCCGGTCAAGAACGTCGGGCATGAGGGAGAGGAATTCTTTCGATTCAACCACCCGGACAATCTCGTCGCAGGCCCCTGTTCCCACAAAGGCGTCGACCTCTGGAAGCTCGCCCCTGAGGTCGTCGTCCTTAAACCTTTCTGGCAGACATCCTGTGACAACAAGGCGCCTGCAGCGGCCATTTTGCCTGTATTCGGCCATGGCAAGTATCGTATCAACAGCCTCTGCCGAGGCTGCTGATATGAACCCGCAGGTATTGACGATGATCACGTCTGCCTCAGCCGGACCATGGACAACTCCATGACCGGCCGCAGTTAATCTCCCCAGCATAACCTCGCTGTCCACAAGATTGCGGCAGCATCCCAGGCTTTCAAGAAAGATCATCATAGGGCTTTTGTCATCATTTCACCCATGAGCTTTGAAAAGCGCGCGGGGTTGTCGATCTTGCCCCCCTCGCTGATCACGGCAAGGTCAAACAGGAGGTCTGCATAATCCTGGAGAACAGGGTTGGAGGTGTCGGTTTCGAACACGGATTTAATCTTTTCCATGACAGGATGTCCGACGTTGAGCTCAAGGGAACGCTTCTGCTCGGGCGCCTCCTGACCGGACGCCTTGAGGATCTTCTCCATGTAGGCGCTCATACCGTAGTCGTCACCGGAAAGGCAGGCCACAGACTCCTTGAGTCGTTTTGAGATCTGGACATCCTTGACCCTGCCGCCAAGCTTCTCCTTGAGGAAGTCAAACAGCGGGGTGTACTCGTCCTTTTTCTTTTCATCAACGACGTCAAGGTCGAGGTCACCTTTTTCCGCACTCTTGAGCTTCTTCTCCTTATAATCGGGAAGGCTCTGGGTCACCCATTCGTCCACCGGATCCACCATTAGAAGAACCTCGTAATCTTTCTCCTTGAGGGACTCCAGCAGGGGTGAGTTCATGAGGGATTTCATGTTCTCGCCGGTGATGTAGTAAATATCTTTCTGTTCCTCCTTCATGTTCTCGATGTACTGGTCAAGGGAGACATACTTGCCGTCGGACTTGGTGGTCTTGTACCTCAAGAGAGAGGCGATCTTTTCCCTGTTGGCAAAATCCGTGGGCAGCCCGGCCTTGAGGGCCTGGCCGAACTCGGCAAAGAAAGCCTCGTATTTCTCCTTGTCCATCTCCTCGAGAAGGGCGAAAATCTTCTTTACAAGGTTTTTTCGGATGTTTCGAACCAGGCGGTCCTCCTGGAGTATCTCCCGGCTGACGTTCAGGTTGAGGTCGGGGGCATCCACAACGCCCTGGATAAATCCCAGGTATTCGGGAAGAAGCTCCTTGCAGTCGTCCATGATGAAGATGCGCTTGCAGTAAAGCTGCATGCCGTTTTTCCGTTCAGGCCTGAACATGTCAAACGGAGCCTTGGACGGGATGAACAAAAGGGCGTCATACTCGGTGACACCCTCAAACCGCTTGTGGAGTATCTCCATGGGCTTGTCCCAGTTGTGGCTGATGTGCCTGTAGAACTCCTCATACTCTTCCTGGGTCACATCCTCCTGGCTCTTGGTCCAGATCGCCTTCATGGAGTTAAGGGTCTCGTCGGCCCTGACCTTTCGATAGGTCTCTCCAATGGGTTTGCCGTCGGCGTCCTTGACAATGGCCTCTTCGGGAATGGGCTCACTCTTTTCAACGTTCATCACGATGGGGTAGGTGACAAAGTCAGAGTGTTTTTTGATGATGTGGCGGATGGTGTACTCATCGGTAAAGTCCTGGTCACCCTCTTCAACCTCCTTGAGCTCCAGGGTGATGGTGGTTCCCCGATCTTCTTTTTCGGTCTCTTCGATGGTGTAGGAGCCCTTTCCGTCCGACTCCCAGAGCACACCCTTCTCAGCTCCCGGGGCCTTTGTCACAAGCTTGATCTTGTCTGCGGCAATGAATGCCGAGTAAAACCCTACGCCAAACTGCCCGATCAGCTCAGGGGCGAGCATGTTCTCATCCTTGGATTTTTCCAGGGCTTCGACAAAGGCTGCGGTGCCGCTCCTGGCGATAGTGCCGATATTTTCGCTCACCTCGTCATAGGTCATGCCGATGCCGTTGTCGGTTATTTCAAAGGTTCGTTTTTCCGGATCAGTGGTGATCCTGATCTTGTAATCGTTGCTCCCCTCAAACAGGGCCGGTTCTGTCTGCTCTTTGAACCTTGCCTTGTCAATGGCGTCCGATGCGTTTGACACGAGCTCCCGGACAAAGATCTCCTTGTTCGAGTAGAGGGAGTTGATAATAAGGTGCAGCAGCTGCTGCACTTCGGTTTTAAATTCACAAGTCTCTTTTTTAGTACCCATGGTATCTCCTGAATGTTTCTGTTAGGCCTAAAGCTTTTCTATAAGAAACAGCTTTTAGCTGTTAGCCATTAGCTTTTAGCTAACAGCTAATCGCTAACGGCTATCGTGTTTCATGCTTCGTTGTGGCCGTGAGCCACCTCTTGCTCTGGCCGTGCCGATTATATACTTCCAAGGCATTTTTTTATCTAAATAATTGGTTTAAATTCATGATTGTCAAGTTGCAGCACTCAAAATCAGCTAATATCATAGATCAATCCATTGATTATATTTTGTTTTTATGAAACTCCCACTGAGGTGGTTGCCACAAAGGGCACCCGCAAGGGGAGCCCCTACACCGGACTCGGCTTATTTTATCGAGTTTCATGATTTGTTGTGTTTGCTAGGACATGTCACGGTGAATTCATTCTAACCTTCATCCTATCTATTTCAGGCCTTTAAGACCGCCAAATTATTTTACCACGAAGAGCACGAAGGCCACGAAGAAACCCTTACTTCGTGGCCTTCGTGCTCTTCGTGGTCTAAAAAAAATCAAATCAATGTAGTTTTATCCAATATTGATGATAACCGTTTAAATTTATTTTGTAATTTGTCAAGAACGAGGTTGCCCTGCAGGACATGTTGGTTATATTGATTTTTACGGTAAAAGCTGTTACATATCTCGTGTCGTCATAGGGGGAACGACATGGCGTTCCTCGTATACGGCAGTTCTTAATTTTAAATAGCAATGTGGTTGGTTGTTTTAGATAGCAACGTGGTTGGTGGAATGTAGGGGCTCCCCTTGCGGGTGCCCTTTGCGGACAACCGATCCAGTTATTCCGAAAAATAGGCCAAAAGAACTTGATAATTATATCATATCAATGGAGATCATCACATGCACTATGAAGGCAACGTAATACGCCCCCCAAGCGAGGCAAATTCGATTCTACTCCAGGTGACAGTGGGGTGTTCCCATAACAAATGCACCTTTTGCGGAGCCTACAAGGGAGAACGGTTCAAGATCAAAAAAGATTCCGCAATCATGGAGGATATTGAATTTGCAGCCAGTCACTGCCGCCGCCAGAACCGGCTGTTCATCTGTGACGGTGACGCCCTGATCATTCCCCAGCAACGCCTTGTCCCCATCCTTGAACGAATCAACCAGCGCCTTCCCTGGGTGGAACGTATAGGGCTCTATGCCAACACCAAGAGCATCCGTATGAAGTCCGAAAAGGAGCTTGGAGAGCTTCGTGGCCTTGGGGTCAAGATCGCCTACATGGGCCTTGAAACAGGTGACGACCTTACCCTGAAAGAGATAAACAAGGGTGCCGACTCCCAGCGCATGATCGAAATGGGCCAGAAAATCAGGCGGGCCGGCATCAAGCTCTCCATCACGGTTCTCAACGGCATTGCCGGCCGTAAACGTTCCATGATCCATGCCGGCGAAACCGGCAGGGTACTTACGGCCATCGACCCCGAGTATGTGGGCGCCTTGACTCTGATGCTCATTCCAGGTACCCCCATGTACGAAAGCCACGCAAGGGGAGAATTTGAGCTTATCAACCCGGACGAGGTCCTTGTGGAGCTTGGTGCCATGATATCGGCCACCCATCTCACCAACGGCCTCTTCCATGCCAACCATGCATCCAACTATCTTCCCATCAGGGCCGAACTTCCCCGGGATAAGGAGAAAACCCTTGCCCACATTGCCCGAGCCCTGGAGGGTAAAATCGGACTAAAACCCGAGTTCATGAGAGCACTATAATAAACTAACAGGAGAGACACAATGGCTTTCGCCAACCAAGACCTTGATCAGCAATGTATCACAACCATCAGAACCCTTTCCATGGACGCCATTCAAAAGGCGAACTCGGGTCATCCCGGGGCCCCCATGGGACTTGCGCCTGCGGCCTTTGTCCTTTGGAAGGAATTTCTAAAGCACAACCCCGCAAATCCCGCCTGGATCGACCGGGACAGGTTTGTTCTGTCCGGAGGCCATGCATCCATGCTCCTGTACAGCCTGCTCTATCTCACCGGCTACGGCACCACCCTTGACGACATCAAAAACTTCCGCCAGTGGGGCAGTAAAACCCCGGGCCACCCTGAACACGGCCACACCGCCGGGGTTGAGACCACCACGGGTCCCCTTGGCCAGGGAGTTGCCAATGCCGTTGGCATGGCCATGGCCGAATGCCACCTTGCGGCAAGGTTTAACCGGGACGGAAAGACCCTCATTGACCACCACACCTATGTCATGTGCGGTGACGGTGACCTCATGGAGGGCATAACCAATGAGGCCGTCTCCCTTGCAGGCCACCTTGGCCTTGGTAAGCTCATCTGCATCTATGACGACAATTCCATCACCATCGAAGGGACCACCGGCATCGCCTTTACCGAAGATGTAAAGGCAAGGTTTGAAAGCATGAAGTGGCAGGTGATCGTTGTGGATGACGGCAACGATCTCGAGAAGATAAGGGCGGCCATAAAGGAGGCAAAGGACGAGACCTCACGCCCCACCATGATTAAACTTGCGACCCACATCGCCTACGGAAGCCCGAACAAGCAGGACACCCCGGGTGCCCACGGCGCCCCCCTGGGAGCCGATGAGATCAAGCTTGTAAAAAAATTCTACGGTGTGCCCGAGGACAAGGACTTTTATGTGCCTGACGAAGTGCTTGCAGAGTGCAGAAAGGCCGTTGAAGAAGGACAGGGGTTAGAGCATGCATGGCATGAGATCTTTGACGCCTTTCGATCCGAGTTCCCCGAACTTGCCGACAATTTTGTGGACGGCATTTCCGGCTTTTTAACGGCCGGCTGGGAGGATGATATTCCGGTCTTTTCCCCATCGGATAAGCCCATGGCCACCCGGTCTGCCTCGGGCAAGGTGCTCAATGCCATTGCAAAGAACCTTCCCTCGCTCATGGGCGGCTCGGCCGACCTGGCCCCGTCCAACAACACCTTTTTAAACGATCTGGGGGAATTCCAGGCCGACACCCCCCAGGGAAGAAATATCCGGTTCGGAGTTCGTGAGCATGCCATGACCGCCATCGTGACAGGGATGTATCTTCACAGCGGGGTCCGACCATTTTGCGGCACATTCCTCGTGTTTGCCGATTACATGAGGCCTGCCATCCGGATGGCTTCGCTCATGAAGCTGCCCATTATTTATGTTCTGACCCACGACAGCGTTGCCGTGGGAGAAGACGGTCCCACCCATCAGCCAGTGGAACATCTGGCCTCGCTGCGGGCCATTCCCGGCCTTAACGTCATTCGGCCGGCAGACGCAAATGAAACGGCAGAGGCCTGGAAACAGGCACTTAAAACCCATAACGCCCCCACAGCTTTGATCCTGAGCCGTCAGAACCTTCCCGTTCTGGACGCAGCAAAGGCCGACGGCTCACTTGCCTACGGAGCCTACACCCTTAAAAAAACCGAGGGGGAACCGGATATCATCCTCATCGCAACCGGTTCAGAGGTCCACATCTGCGTTGAGGCGGCAACTATTCTGGCGGGGGAAAACATCCAGGCAAGGGTGGTGAGCATGCCCTCCTGGGAGCTTTTTGAAACGGCCCCGGTCTATTACAGGCAACGAATTCTTCCCCCTGAAGTCAAAAAACGGCTGGCCGTTGAGGCGGGTATTCCCATGGGGTGGGAACGGTATGTGGGTGAGGCCGGCAGGGTGATCGGTATCAATACCTTTGGCGCATCAGCCCCCGGGGAGAGGGTGCTTGCAGAGTATGGATTCACAGCTGCAAATATTGTTGATCAGGCAAAGGCCCTTGTAAACGGATAAAAAATGTCAGCGCCAGAGCTTCGGAGTTTCTGGCGCTGGAATCCCCTAGGGATGGGGCATGAGCTAACCTTAACATTTTTTGGCAAGAAGTTTGTCCACCATCTCGGCAAATCCCTGTCCCCCCTCCTTGCTGGTGACCCAGGCTGGCCTATGGACGAGATCGTCCTCAAACTTGACGATGTTGGCCACGCCAACGGCATTGGGGAAAAAGGCGAACATGGGTTCGTCATTGGGGGAATCCCCTGAAAAGATAACCTGGTGTTTCACCGCTTCAAGGTCAACCCCAAACACCTCCTTGAAAAACAGCTCGGTCATTGTAAGCTTGTCATAGTTGCCAAACCAGCCGTTAACATGGATTGAGCTTATCTTTGCCACTGCCCCGTGGCTCTCAAATATCTCCACAATGGTCTTGATCTCATCGTTGCCCAGGGGCTCAACATCCTCACAAAAATCAATGGCAAGGTCGGCCACTCTATAGGGCTGATCTTCGGACACCCTGCATCCCGGCACCCTGGCCAGAATTTCCTCCTGGATGGCCAGGATTCGTCTTTTGTCTTCGACCCTCTCGGCCTCGGGTTTGAAGTAGCGGCGGACCATCTTTTTGTCGGTGGGGTCATAGGCAAAGTAAAAGGCCCCATTCTCGCCCACAATCCCTTCCACCGGCCACATCCTGGCAATGTGGTCACACCACCCACCGGGCCTTCCCGTGATGGGAACCACCCGGATGCCGGCCTGCTGCAGCCGCTCCATGGCAGCAAAGGCGCAGGCGGGTATTTTGCCTTTAGTGGTCATGGTGTCGTCAATATCTGTTAAAAGGTATTGAATCTCTTCCAGGCTCTGGAATTGGTCGATTGAATCCATTTAGTTCCCCTTTCTTTACGATTGTCTTGATGGCCTGTCAGTTAAAATAAACCGGGATTGTACCAGAAATGTTGGGGAAAGGGGAGTTGAAAAGCAGGTGGTTTAGGGTTGAAAAATCTTGCATTCTGGCACAAGAGGGCCTATTGTTGCACAAAAAAGGAGGAAAAACATGCGACAGATTATTTTTATACTGGCACTCGTTCAACTTATGACCTTTCAGATGATGTTTTCAGTCTTACCCTGTTCGGCCCAGAGTAATAATGGGAACAATGACAGGGACAATGAAATTGAAACCAGTGCCGCAGACCAGACAGAGCTTTCGGTCACCATTTACAACCAGGACATGGCCCTTGTAAAGGAGAGACGAGCGCTTGTCCTGCCCAGGGGAGAGGTGACCCTTGCCATAAGGGACGTGAGCGGCAGGATCATTCCTGAAACGGCCCTCCTTAATGCAGACGGCATAAGGGTCCTTGAGCAGAACTTTGAATTTGATCTTCTCTCCCCCCAATCCATCCTGAAAAAGTTCACGGGCAAAGATATTAAAATCATCCGGGAAAATTCGAAAACGGGCCAGGAAGAAACAATAGACGCAAGGGTGCTTGCCACCCACAACGGCATCGTTCTTGAAACCGGCAACGGGATCGAAACCGGAGTGCCGGGCAGGCTTGTATTTTCCCACATTCCTGTCAATTTAAGAACTAGCCCAACCCTTACAATGACCGTCCAGAGCGACCAGGAAAAAAGCCGGGACCTTTCCCTTTCCTACCTCACCCGGGGACTCACCTGGAAGGCCGATTATGTTGCTGAGTTAAATCCAACCGATGATTTCTTGAACCTCAGCGCCTGGGTCACGCTCACCAACACCAGCAGCACCGACTACACCGATGCAAAGCTCCAGCTTGTTGCAGGGGACATTCATCTTGCCCCTGAAGAACAGTTCACCAGGTCAAAGCAGATGGTGCTGAACGCCTCTGCCATGGCCGAGGACGGCTTCGCCCAGGAGCAGATGTTTGAGTACCATTTATATACGCTGGGCAGACGAACAACCCTTAAAAATAACCAGACCAAACAGGTGGCCCTGCTCCAGGCGGAGAATATCCCCTGCCGGAAAGAGTACAGGGTCGAGGGCAGCAGCCATTGGTTCGCCCGGAACATGGGCGACGGGGTCCATCGTCCAAAGGTCGGGGTTTTGCTATTTCTTGAGAATCTCAAGGAGAACAACCTCGGGGTTCCCCTTCCAAAGGGAACCGTAAGGGTATACAAGGCAGACACAAGGGGAATGCTCCAATTCGCAGGTGAAGACAGCATCGGCCACACCCCGGAGCATAGCAGCCTGAACCTTAAATTGGGCAGCGCCTTTGACATCACGGTTGAAAAACGCCAGACCGATTTCAGGAAACTTCCCTCCACGGGCAAAAATTCTTTTGAGCTTCAATCTTCCCATGAGGTAAAGATAATGAATGCCAAGAAAGCCCCTGTGAGCGTAAAGGTATCTGAACCCATGTCCGGCGACTGGCGCATCCAGGCGGAAAGCCATCCCCATAAAAAGGAAACCAGCCACCAGGCCCTGTGGGAAATAACGGTTCCGCCGGGAAAAGATGTCTCCTTAACCTATACCGTACAGACGAAATAACCTGATTCCATATTCCATGGCAGATGAACATCTATTGTTCATCTGCCCTCCCTGGGAAAAGAGACATGAGAACCATCGCATTTGGATATTCAACCCTGTGTAACCTTAAATGCGGCCACTGTGTTGCAAAGGGGAAAGTTCCTGAAACCGCCACCATGGACCCTGGCCGGGCAAAAGAGCTGATCCATGGGCTTGCCTTAGCCGGTGTCAGGGGAATCAGCTTCACCGCAGGAGAACCCCTGATCTTTTTCAACGAGATAAAGGAACTTGTCCGGCTGTGCCGCAATCTTGGCATCTACACCCGCATCGTCACCAACGGCTTCTGGGCCACCGATCGGGCAAGGAGCGATGGGGTCGTAGGTGAGTTGAAGCAGAGCGGACTGGATCAGCTCAGGTTGAGCTGCAGCCGGTGGCACCAGGAGGGGGTAAACCCGCAGAACCTTGTCAATGCGGCCCAAAGCTGCGAAAAAAACGGGGTGAACTATTTTGTCTCGTTTGTGACCGATTTTTCAAAACAGGATGATATTTTCGAAGATTTTCTCAGGGCAAATAAGCTTCGATTTTTTCCCGAACCGCTTATTCTTTCAGGCCGTGCCGCTGAGTTTGACCATAGCCCGATCTGCACGGATTTTCAGGCAAACTGCTGCGCCATGAATCCCTACATCACGCCGGAGTTTGACATGTACGCCTGCTGCGATGCTGGCAGCACCTTCACGGAAACCAGGGTCTTTTTCCTCGGCAGCCTTGCCGGCACGAACGCTGATGCTCTCTTTGAAAAAACCGAACAAAACCGTCTGTTCAACCTCATCCGAACCGTTGGCATCTCAGCCCTTGCCCTTTTTGCAGGCCTTCGGGCGAGGGATATCATCACCTACCGGAAATGCGACCTTTGCAGGGAGCTGTTAAACAGTCCCGCCACCCTTGAAATTCTCCAGAAGGCAGCCGATAACCAGAACATCCAATGGACCCGGTGATTGTTTTACAGACCTGATCACGGGCATGATAAGCAGCCACCCCAAACAGAAGGGGGAGAAGTTATAAAACTTCTCCCCCCTGGTTCAACCATTGGTCTCAAATTATATGAACACTTTTCGCCTTAATTTAAACCTCTATTCCTTCAAGCTTCCATTTTTTGGCTCCCACCGGTGTGGTAAATGTCCATTCCTCTTCAAATTTTATGGAATTCTCAGAATCTCCTTTGACGATTTCTCCGGAGGTTTCATCCACGGTATAATCCAGAAGATTGGCGGTAAAGCGAACTGTGACAAAAATTTCACGGTCTTGAACACCAGCGGCTATCAGCTCGACATTGCGAACGGCTATGTTTTCAAGACGATTGAAATGCCCCCGTTCTTTGAGTTCATCAAAGTGCTGCTTATATTCATCCAGCAGTTGATTTCCCACAAAGGGTTCCAGCACTGACGCATCCCGGCGGGTCCATCCGGCTTGAATTTTAAAAAACAAATCCTGCGCCGTTTCTTTAAATGCATCCGGATCAAAGCTGTTGTCAACGTCCCAGATTTCCCGCACTCCTGTTACTAGAGGATCTTCCAGATGTTCACTTTGGTTTTCCTGATCAGCGCTGCCGCCTGAAAAAAGCCGGGACAATGAATTGTCATCCTGGGAAGATGGCGCCCCCGTATTTCCGGCCAGAGCTTTACGACGGGAGAACCGTCGGTATAAAAAATAACCAACTCCTGCCAGGAGCAGAATCTCAAACACACCAATCCCGCTGCCGCCAAGTCCCCCTCCGCCGGCGTGGGCCATTCCGCCGAAAAGCATGCTTCCAAGGACCCCTCCCATCACACCACCGGCCAGCCCCCTTGCAAAAGAGCCCCCCATGGGGTTTGCAGCTGCCTGGGGAGACTTGGCTTGTGCCGCAGGCTTTGGCTTTGCCGGGGCTGAGGTAGCCGGGGCCTTTTTAAAGGAACGTCCGCCACGTTTTACACGGGCATCGGCTGTTTCCATAATCCCTGCTACCAGGAAAAACATCACCACCGTTAAAATCATCAGGGGCACTTTTGTTTTCGAAACCATCTGCATTCATTTTCTCCATTTTGTTATTATTGTGCATTAAAAAAATAAAAAACCCTTACCCCCGGCATGAATGCCTAAGATAAAGGTCTTGTTTCAGCATAACTGTCCCGGTTCCGGGTCTTTCGACCGTATTGACGGAATCCGGGTCTGCCTTTCCTCCAGCAGATAACTACTCCCCTTTATTGAGAAAGAGAAGTAACTTGTTCCATTTTGATTGTCAAGCAATCTTTTCAGATGGGGATGATGATACCGCTGCCATCGGCTTTTTTTAAAAGGTCCAGGTAATGATCCATGAAAAAGGCCAGTGTTCCCGATTCCCCATTGCAGGGTTACTTTGAAAATCCCGCCAGTCCACATGGATAGATGCAGGTCAGGTGTCCTGAGTTACTCCGCCGCCAGTATAGTTCAACGGTAAGCTCAGGGTCCGGGTGACTTGAACCAGGAACCTCTGGTAAATGTTTTCATTTTGTAAACCACACTCTTTTAAAGAGCTGCGTTGTAAGCCCGGTCCCTCTCAAGCGTTTGGTTCGACGAATACTTCGGCTACTCGCTGCTGCCAGCGCATCGGATCACGCTTGAGATGCATAATGGCTCCTACCAAGATGCAGTCGCTGCGAACTTGGTATAGCACACCGAAGGGGAATCTGTCGGTGAGGCATCTTCGGGCTCGAGATGAAAACACCGGCCAAGCTTTTGGATGGTGTCGAATCCGTTCGAATGTACGTTGTACCTCACGGGCAAAGCCCAAGTCAGGACGCTGTTCATTGTAGAGGTCAACGGCTTCAGAGAATTCGTCTTCTGCCCATGAGAGGAATAGTCTTTTCATCGCCGGTTGATCCTGGTCAGGACGTCCTCTGCTGGGGAAGCTGTGAGCAATCCTTTGTCGTATGCTTCAATCTTAGATTCAACCTTTTCCGTCCAACCAGTATCGATATGGTTGTCCTCAGAGACATTGAAACTTTGTAAGAGGCGTTGAATCAACTCAGCCCTCTCAATGGGCGGCAGGGATAGCGCATCATTGAGTGCTTTTTCGGTTGTAGCTGTCATATAGTCCACCTCACCGTTATTTTGATTCTGTTCAAGTATAGCCGACAACAAGCAGCTTCGCAACCCGGCCTGCTAATTTGCTTTATGTTGGAATTAATTTTCGTTCAAATTATCGTTTTCAATAGTTTTGGTAGCCTTAATAATCTCAACCTTTGGTTGTTTTTATGACGCCATCATTTACGTAAGGCCTGAAGAAGATCGTGGGATGGGGTACCATCTTCGGCCATTCCGGTCTGGATCTGAAACTGTCTGATCGCAGCTTTGGTGCCATTCCCCATAATTCCATCGATTTCTCCAACATAAAAACCTTTTTCCTGCAATTTTGTCTGCAGTTCAATCTTCTCCTCGATACCGAGCGAACCGGAAGGTCTCGGCCAGGGGCCAACTAAACCGCCCGCTCCTGCCAGCCGGTCGGCCAGGAGCCCCACGGCAAGTGCATAGAAATCAGAATTGTTATAGCGTTTCAGGACGAAAAAATTCTTCATCATTAGAAAGGCCGGCCCTCGTGATCCGGCAAGAAGTTTCAGCACCGCCTTCTGATCTGCAGAACCATAATCCCTGCCTCCTGACCGCTTAAAACCGAGTTTTTGCCACGCAGCCAAGGTCTTCGTCTGTTCGTTAAACTGTTCCCCAGATAGTGGCATAACTACCTCGTAGCCCCAGGTATTGCCGGTTCTCCACCCGTTTTTATGCAGTAGATTGGCGGCGGTGGCTAAAGCGTCGGGGATGGAGGTCCAGATATCCCGACTGCCATTCCCATCCATATCAACGCCATAGGCCAGATAGCTGGTGGGAATAAACTGGGTGTGGCCCATAGCACCGGCCCAGGAACCGGTCAGCTGCTCTTTTTTGACATCCCCGGCCTGCAGGATCTGGAGTGCGGCAATCAGCTGGGTCCTGGCAAAGTTTTGTCTTTTAGGGTCACCATAGGCAAGGGTAGCAAGGGCCCGGGGAACATAAAACAGGCGGTCTGGCTTGTCGAAGATGGCCCCGAAGTTCGATTCCATAGACCAGATAGCCAGCAGGACCGATTTTTCAACACCAAATTTTTTTTCCACCTCAGCAAGCGTCCGGGCGTAATATCTATCCATTTTTTCGCCTTTGGCAACGGACAGTGGATTCACCCGGGTATCCAGATAATCCCAGATCTCGGTGGTAAACTCGGGTTGATAATTCGCTTTGGATAGGACTTCCGGGTAAGGTTCCACCACCCCGGCAAAAGCGGTTTCCCAGGTCTCCCGACTGATCCCCTGTTCATGCGCTTCGGGGTAGAATGCGGCAAGCCATTGTGCAAAATCTTTATTTTCGGCAGCTCGGGCCGGAAAATATAACAATCCACTCAAAACAACCAACGGGAAAAACAATAATGCCGGTTTGAACCAAAATTTCATTCAATTACCTCTCAATTGCTCTTTTATTACCTTTGTGCATATAGAACTTCGCCGTTGATTAAAATATGTAAATTATCAGTATCGTCTCAAATCCAAGTTGTAAAGCAGAATTGTTATTAATGCAGGATTCCCAGGGGAGCTCTTTTTCATTGCACATATGAATGGGGAAAACGACCAATAATCCGGCGTGAGAAGGTTTTTTTTAGTTTGGTGAGCCCGGGGAAGGGGGGATAGAGCAAGGTACAAGTTTTGATAGCCTTAACAATCTCAACCTCTCAATATCCCAGGCTTGAGGATGATTGACATGTTAACAACCTCTTGATAAATATATATCATATCAAGCAACGTCATAATCTCCAGAAGATTGAAAAGGAAAAAGAGCAGTCATGAAATATTCTTTTATATTAGCCCTTGTCAGGGGAAATTCTACAATTTTTAGTTGTTCCCATGCATATGGCGGAGTCCAATGAGCTTATGTATAGTTTATTTATAAAATTCACATCTCTCCTATTGATGTTATTGCTGGCTTCGTGTTCTACACACAACCAGGGTGCTTTAAAACAAGATCTTCCTTACAAACTGCCTGAATCAAGAAAAATCATTGTTCACCATGCAATTAATAACCTTGGGCGGCCATATAAATGTGGTGGGGATTCACCTTTAAAAGGTTTTGATTGCAGTGGTTTAATAGTTTACACATACCAAAAAGTTGATATTTATATCCCACGAACAGCTAAGGCACAATTTTCATCCGGAAAACCTGTTATCAAAGAAAAATTAAAGCCTGGAGATCTTGTGTTTTTTAAAAAGCCTACTTTTCAAAAAGTGAACCATGTGGGGATCTTTATTGGTGAAAACATCTTTGTTCATGCTCCAGGACAAGGCAGACCAGTGTCATATGGATCTCTTGCCAACCCATATTTTAAAAAATATTATATGGGATCAAGAACTTATCTTTAACACTGTGCTTCACTCTTTCTGATTTCTTTGGGGCATTTCTTTTTTGTGGGCAACGGGCAGACACCCTGATCACCAGTAGAGGGTCAGGTAGGTACGGGGGCTTATCATTTTTCCTACTGTTTATAACCCACGCATATATTCAGGGCGCCTGACAGATGGGTCTTTGATACCGGCTTTAACTCTGTATAAAAAGTCTTTTTTATCCTTTGCCAGCTCACCTTTTAAACTCAGATAATTGGAAGCATGATTTGTGTTGAATATGCAGTTGGTCAGGTCATCGGCTGTATTATCTATCAGGGTGTACAATTCCTCTAAAATCTGGGTTGAAGTGCATGGCTGGAATTTTTTCTCTGCTAATTGTGCCTGGATCCCTGACCCCGGGGTTACTTCCAGTGTGAGGGGGGAAATATACCACTTCCTTGGCAAGGGCGGGGCCATACGATTTATCAATTTTGCTGACTCAACAGCGTGCCTTTGACTTTTTTCCGGGTCATTTCCGGCAAGGCCCAGCAGAAAAATTCCGGACCAGTCAATGCCTGCCCGGTGGCATTTTTGAGCACCCAGGGCGTAATCGTCCTGAGTTGCCCCTTTGTTGCACTCTTTGAGGACTTGGTCGTCCCCGCTTTCAATGCCTACATAAACCATTGTAAATCCTGCGTCGGCAAGACGTTTTAAATCATCATCAGACTTCTTGAGGATATCCTGGACATGGGCATAGGAGCTTACTTTTCTTAAGTTTGGATGCTGCTGATAACAGTATTCTGTCAGTTCAATGAGAACATCGGATTTCACAACAAAGGCATTACCATCTTCAAAAAATATTTTTTCAACCCGGTTCCCAAACATTTTCCCGGCCTTGCGAATGTCATTTTTGATGTCTTCGATATCCTTGCGCATGGAAAATTTTTTGGTCAGGTACATGGAGCAAAACGTACACCGATGGGTGCATCCGTTTGTAACTTTTATTAATAATGAATCCCACTCGGAGGGAGGTCTAAATACAGGTGGTTCTAAATTGCCAACATCCATGTTCATAGTTTTATTTGTCCTTTAACGGCCCTACACCTTAAAGCTACCTTTAAAGGTGAATTCCGTTTGTTTTTAATTCCATACAAGCCTTCATACTATCGTAAAATCTACGATATCTGCTGCATAAGCAGGGTGTCAATACAATTGTTCTATTCTCAAAACGAGAACTGGTGCAGTCAAATTAAATTGGGTTGAAAAATGATGCTGATAATGGTTAAATCGGGATGTTTTGATCAAAGAACAACGGACAGGTTTGGAGCGAGACACGGCCAAAGGCCGGAATGAACAACGAAAATCCCGCCAGTCCTAAGACATTGGCGAAAAATTTTCATAAGGGGATGGGTTAACATGAGACAAAAAAAAGGGCTGATCTGGGCGGTAATGGCTGTTTTTTTCCTGGTTCCCGGCCTTGGCGGAGCTAATGCCCAGAACGGTGAACAGCCTCCGGCAAGGGTGGTGACGGCCCCTGTGGTTCAGCGGATCGTTGCTGAAACCACAAAGGTGGTGGGTACCCTTTACTTTGACAGGCTCAGCAACCTCTCCACCGAGGTGGGCGGGCTTGTAAGCTCGGTTCACGTGAGCGAAGGGGATCGCCTGGAGCAGGGCGCCGTGATGTTTCGATTGAATACCGATTTTATTGACAATGAAATCGAATCTGTTCTGGCCCAGATGGATCAGGTCAAGGTTCGCCTTGCCAAGGCTCAAAAGGATCTGGATCGTTATAAAACTTTGTTCACCCAGGAGGCGGTGAGTGAGACAGAGTATGACAATATCCTGCTTTCAAAGGAGGAGCTTGTGAAGCAGAGGGTCATCCTGGAAAAACAGCTTGACCTTACCCGGCTCAAGCGGGTAAAAAGCGTGATCCTATCCCCGTTTGACGGACTGGTCCTTGAAAAGACGGTGGAAAAGGGGGACTGGGTCTCCCAGGGCTCCAAGCTCTGTGTAATCGGATCCATCAACGACCTGTTTGTCAAGGTTTCGGTCTCTGAGAGTTTTCTCCGCTTTGCCAAGAGGGGGGAACAGGTGGAGGTTTCCATTGAATCCCTTGGAAAAAACCTCACCGGTCTCATTGATGGTTTCATACCCGTGGCCGACCCCCAGACCAAGAGCGTATTTGTCAAGGTGAGACTTCCCCTGCTTGAAAATCCAGTGCTCAACATGGCGGCAACAGTGTCCATGCCCGTGTCGGAAAAAAAGAGCATGACCCTTGTGCCAAGGGACGCCCTGGTCAGTTCTAATGGCCAGGACATGGTCTTTACGGTGACCGACGGTAAGGCCGCCCCCATGCCCGTCACTATTTTGGCCTATGTTGGGGACCATGTGGCTGTTGCCCCCCAGGGATTTACGGCGGGGATGCCCCTGGTGGTGGATGGGAACGCCCGGTTAAGACCGGGCCAGGCTGTTACCATTATCAATTAAAATAAGATGTGGGTCGATAACAAAATGCGAGCAGGCTCGTGTGCTCTGGCTAGGGGAACTATTAAACTATGAATGTGATCGAGATTGCAATCAAAAGACCGGTTACAACGGCGGTGATGGTTATTCTTATCGTTCTGTTCGGTGTGATCGGCCTGACAAGGTTGCCGGTTCAGCTGGCACCTGATACCGATCTTCCCGAAATCGAAGTGATGACTTTCTGGCCGGGGGCAAGCCCTACGGATATGGAGAGCGAGGTGGTGGAGAAACAGGAGGATAAGCTCAAGAGCCTCCAGAATCTTCAGAAGATGGAGAGCTCTTCGTACAACGACTATGCCACAATTACCCTGACCTTTGACCTTGCCACAGACATTGACACGGCCCTGTTCCGGGTTTCCAACAAGCTCAACGAGGTTGACGAATACCCGGACAATGTCAAGAGGCCAATTTTGTCAAGCTCGGGGGGCTCTTCCCAGCCTATCATCTGGATGGTTATGAAGACAATAAAGGGAAAAGATACAGAGATTCTCAAGTATCGGACCTTTTTTGAAAATAAAATCCGCCAGTACCTGGAGAGGATTGAGGGCGTAGCATCTCTCCTTGTGTTCGGCGGGACCGAGAACCAGCTGGAAATCATAATCGATCCCGAACGGATGACCCAGAGGGGCATCACCATCAACCAGATCATAGCCAAAGTAACGGCTGCCAACAAGGATGTGTCGGCAGGTGTACTTGGTATAGACCGCAGGAATTACCGGATCAGGACCGTTGCAAAATTCCAGGAGAGCCAGGATCCTCTGGATGTGGTGGTCTATGACGACGGGATCAAACGGGTCTTTTTAAGGGACGTGGCAACCTCACAAATCGGCACGGAGACCCAGATTGTTTCGGTTATGGACAAGGGCCGTGAGGGTATTGTTATTGGTGTGCGGAAGCAGAAGGGCGCCAATGTCATCGAGATCGTAAACAAGGTAAGGGCAGAGGTCGATCGCCTTAACAGAGACGTTCTTGCCGAAAAAAACCTCCTGATAGACTGGGCCCATGACCAGGCACCCTACATCCTCACCTCCATTGACAACATGAAAAAAAATGTGATCGTCGGAGCCGGCCTTGCCATCACTGTTCTTGTGATTTTTCTTGGGAGTATCAGGTCCACGGTCACCATCGGCCTTGCCATACCCATTTCGGCCATTGGCACATTTATCTTTTTGTGGCTTTTCAACAGGAATCTCAATGTTGTGAGTCTTGCCGGGATCTCGTTTGCCGTGGGAATGCTCGTGGACAACTCCATTGTGGTTCTGGAAAATATTGACCGCCAGCTCCAGACCGGCAAGAGTATCTTTGATGCAGTTCTCCAGGGTGCCAACGAGGTTTTTGGAGCCGTTATTGCCTCAACCCTGACAACGGTTGCCGTGTTTCTTCCAGTTATTTTCATCAAGCAGGAGGCGGGTCAGCTGTTTAAAGATATAGCCATTGCCATTACCGCTTCTATTCTTCTCAGCCTTCTTGTGTCGGTTACCGTCATCCCCTCGTTCATGCACTTTCTTTACAAGAACAAAAAGGTCTCCCAGGGAGGCAGGATACAGGCTTTGATCGGTTCAGTGGGCGGTTTTTTTGTGCGTCTGCTAATGGGTGTGTCAAATTTTTTCCAGAAAAATGTTGTAACCAGGATGGTCTGCATCCTCACCTTTACATCCCTGGCTGTCGGCAGCGCCTGGATACTTATCCCCAAGGCAGAGTATCTTCCCCAGGGCAATCAGAATTTCATCATGAACATCCTGGTGCCTCCACCGGGTTATTCTGCCGAAAAACGCAGGGAGGTAGGCGAATATCTGTTTGAACAGACGGCTAAATACAACAAGCCCGGCGACCACGATATGCCTTTGATTAAAAACATGTTTTACTTTTCATCGGATTTCCTTTCGGGGTTTGGACTTTCGGCAACGGACGAGTATGAAACCGAGGCAAAGCGGTTTATTCCAATGCTCACCGGGATCATCAACTCGCTGCCGGGCATGTTCGGCATCAGCATTCAGCCAGGTATTTTTGAATCTGGTATCGGCAAGGGCCGGACCGTGGATCTTAACATCTCCGGCCAGGAGATGAATGAAATCGTGACCGCCGGAAAGATACTGTTTGGAGCCGTGGCCCAGGCGGTCCCCGGATCCCAGATTCGCCCGGTTCCTTCCCTTGAGATCTCCTATCCAGAAGGCAGGGTGGTGGCGGACAAGATGAAGCTTGCCGCAAGCGGGCTCAATGAAGAAGATCTTGGCGTGTATGTGGACGTTTTGATGAGCGGCAGAAAGGTGAGCGAGTTCGGCCCTGAAGGGAAGGACCGCATCGATCTTGTTGTCAGGGGGGCGGAAGCTGAATTTAAGACTCCTGAGGATATCCTCAATGCTCCCATTGTCAACAACATCGGCCGCCAGGTGCGTATCGGGGATGTGGCGGTCCTAGAGTATGGTTCCGGCATGACCCAGATCGACCGGCTGGAAAAACGGCGAAATGTCCGACTTGAGATCACTCCCCCTGTTTCCATACCCCTTCAGACGGCCATTGAAACCATTCAGTCCACCTGCGACGATCTCCTGGCGTCGGGTCAGATAAAAAATGTCACCCTTGACCTCGGAGGTAATGCCGACAAACTCGAGGAGACCTTTGACGCCCTGAAGTGGAACCTGCTTCTGGCCCTTATGATCACCTATCTTTTGATGGCCGCCCTGTTTGAGAATTTTCTCTACCCCTTGATCATCATGTTCAGCGTTCCCCTGGCTGCGGCGGGTGGTCTTGTGGGGCTGCGGCTTGTGGATACCTTTATCGCCCCCCAGCCCCTTGACGTTCTTACCATGCTGGGATTCATCATCCTCATCGGAGCTGTTGTGAACAATGCCATACTCCTAGTTCACCAGTCGCTGAACAATGTCAGGAACAAGGATATGGAGGGAATGCGGGCAATCTCTGAATCGGTCAGGACCAGGATTCGACCAATTTACATGAGTGCATTTACCAGTATTTTCGGCCTCATGCCCCTTGTAGTTGCAACGGGTTCCGGCAGTGAGCTGTATAGGGGCATCGGAAGTGTGCTCCTTGGAGGTCTTGCAGTGTCGGCAATTTTTACCCTGTTTGTGATTCCGGCCCTGCTGGCCTTTTTCATTGGTTTTGAGAAGAGTCGAGTTTCGGTTTGATAGTAGTCAGCAGTCAGTGGGCAGTGGGGAGTTGGTTGGTAGTAGGGACGCCCAATCTGGGCATCTCTAATTTGATCGTCACCATGATGGTCATATCTAAGGGCACAGGGACTGCACAGGCCAAAAAACTTGATAATCGAGTTGAATGGAGCATGAAATGAAAAAAATTGTACCGGCAACACTTTTACTCACCGTGACAGCACTCCTGTTCGGGGTGGTGACGGTATCGGCCCAGACCCTTGAAGTCCTTCAACTGAGGGCATGGGAGAACCGGGAAATTGTAAAGCGATACCAGGCCGATCTTGATATCCGAATGGAAAGGATCAAAGAGGCAAGGGGCGAATTCCTGCCCTCCCTGGACCTTGATTATACACTGAACCGCCTTAACCATGATACGGCAGTTGGTGAAAACCGGAAGAACGACACTTTTACGGGGGGCGCCTCCTGGAATATCTTTGCCGGGTTCAAAGATTACTACGCCCTAAAAGTCGCCGAGGAACTTACCCAGACGGGACAATTCAACCTTGATGCGATAAAACAGGATATCAGTCTTAACGTGGCCCTTGCCTTTTTGTCAGTTTACAGGGCCTTTGAAAACCTTACCGTGGCCGACAACGAGGTCAAGCTTTACCGGGACAGGCTCCGGGAAATAACCCTCAAGGTGGAGGTGGGGGTGCTTAAAAAAACCGATCTTCTGAAAATCAAGGTGGAGATGGACAATGCCATCCAGAACAGACGGCGGGCAGAGGCTGCTGTGGAGATAAGCCTGAACCGTTTACGCTTTGAAACGGGTCTTGCCGCCCTTGACAGGGAGGGGCTTGACTTTTCCCTGTTTGACAAACTGCCTCAAATGGCTGACTATTCCATCTACGAGGGTATGCTGCTCAAAAACAGAAGCGAGCTCAATGCACTTAAAAGCGCCTATGAAGCATCGGGCATGAACGTTGCGGCCTCCCGGGCCACCCTCTATCCCCGGGCCGACCTTTCCCTGGGCTACAGCTCCCACACCCAGGACGATTTTTTCATGGATGGTTTCGAGAATTCAGACGATGAGGTGCGCTGCCAGGCCGTGATCTCCATGAACCTGTTTGACGGCATGAAGAAATATTCCAGAACCCGTCAGGCAAAGATGGATCAGAAAAAGATCAAGTTTGACATTGTTGAACTCGAAGAAAACCTCAAAACCGAACTTAAAAATACCCTTGTCAGCCTGGATGTGGCCTTTGACAACCTTGAGGTTGCAAGAGCCGGAATCGTTGAAGCCCAGGAGAACATGAGGGTTACCGACCTTGGGTTCAGCCAGGGCATCGGCACATCTACGGATGTCCTCGACGCCATATTGAACCTTTCCAGGGCAAAGTTCAACCTGATCAACGCCTATACCGAGGTTTTTGGAAGCAACTTCAGGCTCAGGCGTCTGATCGAGGCCGATCCTCAAGAAGAGTAGGGACCCTTGTGGTTCTGACCCAACCCTGCGGAGATGGAACTATGATTTTGAATTTACTGATTTTGAGTGTTGCCATATTTGTCGTGGCTAATTTTTTACCGGGAATTCGCATCAAGGGACCGGGCACGGCTGTTATCGTGGCTGTTGTCTATTCGATCATCAATTTTTTTCTGGGCTGGCTTTTTCTGTTCCTCTCCCTCCCCCTGGTGATCGTCACATTCGGACTGTTCGTTTTTGTGATAAACGCCTTTCTTCTCTGGATTACGGACAGGATGATCGATGATTTCGAGATCAACTCCTTTGGCACCACACTGGTGGCAGCCTTTTTGATCACCGTGATTGAGTCGGGGCTTCACTGGCTGTTTCTCTGATTATTTTCTGGGGTGGGCCTTTCTCCAGGATTTTGGGCTCTGGTAGCTTGAACCAAGGCTCCAGATGCCCCTGTAGGCCCTTTTCGCCTCATCCTGGGCACGTCTGTATGGGTCCATGTCAAGACCGCTGACAGGATTCCCCCTGTATAGTTCGGCCATTCCTGCTGTGACCATGGCAAGATTGACATTGATTCCCTGTGCAAAAACTTCGGCAAGCTGTCGGTTGTAGGCGTCCATGCCGTGGGTTTTGAGCACTACTTGTTTTCCTGCTACAAGACTTATGAGCATCTGTTTAGCCTCCCGGCTGAACGGCTGGCCCGCTCGTCTTTTGTAGCTTGATTCAGGGGCGTCAATGCCGACAAGTCTTACCATGAACGTGAGGTTTGATTCAGTATCGCTCCTCCTGTTTGATGCTGTAACCTTGATCGAATCCCCGTCATAGACTTTCACCACCTTGAAAAAAGGTCCCTGGGGAGCATTGTTTTTGGGGGGATCTGGGGATCGCTCTCTAACTGTCCGGGTGGGGGTTGAGGCAGGCGGGGTGATATTGCTGAAGTGTTTGATGTCCCTGCTGTCGGTCCATTGATAGATCTCTCCCATACATGGTGTCGATGCCATGAAAACCAAAATAAGGAATGTTATCCTTATGATCATGGGACAGGGCCTCCTGGTCATTGGTGGAGAGCAGATTTTTTAATTATTTATGCTTTGTGCAGACAGGTCAAGCAAAAAGAGGCTGTTCCCGAAGGAACAGCCTCTTTTGCTGTTTTTTATTTTTCGCTGGGGCCGGATTTCTTTCTATCTCCGGCCCTTTGGGTTAAGTATCGTTAGAATCTCTCATAAATTCCAGCAGCGCCCATGCCGCCGCCAATGCACATGGAGACGATGCCGTAGCGGCCCTTCACCTCCTTGAGGTTGGCAAGGCAGGTTGCGGTCAATTTTGCACCCGTGCATCCCAGGGGATGGCCAAGGGCGATGGCACCACCATGGATGTTGATCTTGTCCATGTATTTCTCGATGCCGAGTTCCCGGATGCAGTAGATGGCCTGGGAGGCAAAGGCCTCGTTGATTTCAAAGATGTCGATGTCGTCCACCGTCATTTTGGCCTGCTCCAATACCTTTGGAATGGCGTATCTTGGCCCCACGCCCATCTCGTCGGCCCTGCAGCCCACGGTTGCGTAGGATACGAGCCTGCCGATTGGTTTAAGGCCGAGTTCCTCGCATTTGTCCTTGGAAACGATCAACGAGGCTGCAGCACCGTCCGTGGTCTGGGAGGAGTTACCTGCCGTGACGCTTCCGTTTGCGGCAAACACTGCCCTGAGCTTGCCCAGGCTTTCGGGTGTGGATTCCCGGATGCCGTCGTCTGCATCCACGATGAACTCTTCTTTCTTAAAGGTTGCGTCTGCCTGCTCCACGTAGCGATAGGCAGGGGTGGGAATAAGTTCGGTAAAAAGTCCCTTGTCCCTTGCCCTGGCAGCCTTTGCCTGGGACTTGGATGCAAATTCATCCTGATCCTTCCGGGAGACATTGTAGCGGTTTGCAACATTCTCGGCCGTGATTCCCATGGAGGTGTACATATCAGGATTGGTCCTTGAATATTCAGGATGGGGGCGGGGCACATTTCCACCCATGGGCACGAAGGTCATGGATTCCACTCCTGCGCCTATGACTATATCTGACCAGCCCATGCTGACCCTTGCCGAGGCAATGGCTATGGCTTCGATCCCAGACGAACAGAAACGGTTTACGGTGGCGCCTGAAGTCTTGTCTGGAAAACCGGCCATTTTTGCGCCGATTCTTCCGATGTTAAGTCCCTGCTCGCCCTCTGGGAAAGAACATCCGCACATGACATCCTCGATGTGGTCCGGGGTGATGCCGTCTGTTTTTTCAACTATGGTCCTGAGGATAAACGACAGCAGCTCCTCGGGCCGGGTCTGCTTGAAGTGACCCCTCTTCTGCTTGCAGCCGGGGGTTCTTATTGACTGTACTATATATGCATCTCTCATCTGATTTCTCCTTTAGTTTCTGAGCGGTTTACCGGTTTTAAGCATGTGGTCGATCCTTGCCACACTCTTTTCCTCTTTTGCAAAATCTACAAAAGCCTCCCGCTCAAGCTTGAGGATGGCCTCCTCCTGAACCATGGTGTTTTTGTTGACATCACCGCCGCTCATGACATAGGCGATACGCCGGGCAAGAAAGGCATCATGCTCGCTCATCATTTTGCCGCTCATCAGGTTGAAAACCTCACCGTTGACCATTCCCTGGCCGGCATTTCCCATGACAAGGAGGCGCTGTTTTGCAGGGGGCGCATAGGCATCGTCAACCATTTTCAGCACTTCCTTCTTGGCTTCGCCGATGAGGTTGTCCCGGTTGAATACTATTCTGTCGGCAAGTCCCAGGTACCCGTTGCCCCTGGCCTGGGCAGCTGACATGGAAACCTTTGCCATGGCAACGTTCATGAAGGCCGGGATGAAGAGTTTTGCAAGATCCATATCCTTGGCCGTTCCAGCGGGAAGGGCGTTTACAAATTTCTTCCAGAGGTTCATGCATCCGCCGCCAGCTGGAAGAAGTCCTACTCCAATCTCCACAAGTCCCATGAAGAGCTCTGCATGGGCAACGATTCTGTCTGCGCCAAGGCAGGTCTCGCATCCGCCGCCGAGCACCATTCCATAGGGTGCTGCAACAACTGGGAAGGGGGCATACTTGGTTCTCTGGATGCCGTCCTGGGCTTTTTTAAGAAAGGCGTCCATCTCGGCATATTTTTTTTCGTGGCAGAGTTTGGACACTAAGGAAAGATCCGCGCCTGCGGAAAATGCACCAGGCATGCCGCCCGCCTCGTTGCCGATAACCATTCCGACACCGTTTGCATCCACATAGTCCAGGGCCTGGTCAATGGAATCCACAATTTCACCGTTGATGGCGTTCATCTTGGTGTGGAACTCGACGCAGAATACGCCGTCACCAATGTCCACGAGGCTGGCTGAGCCGTTTTTAAACACTGTCTTGTTGTTGCCCTTTGCCGCGGCAAGGGAAACCATGGTTTTGCTCACGGGAACGGGTTTGTACGCTGCCGAGGCAAAATCGTAAAACTCTTTTACGCCTTTCTCAAGTCTGTAAAAGCTCTTGTTGCCGGCAGCCAGCATTGCAGTCACATTTGCCGGGATATCGAGGTTTTCGGCCTTCATGCGTTTAACAGCGGCTTCCACCCCATAGGTGTCCCACACTTCAAAGGGTCCCATCTCAAAGTTGTAGCCCCATTTCATGGAGTTGTCGATTTCGATGATCGTGTCTGAAATTTCTGGAATACGGTTGGCCGCATACTGGAAACTGTTGGCCGCCATCTTCCAGGCAAACTTTGCGCCCCTGTCATCGCCCGTGAGAACGCAGACGATTTTTTCGGCAAGGGTAGCTTTTTTCTTGGCCTCATCCAGGCAGGGAAAAGAGGGGCGTACAAGATCTTCATACTCCAGGGTGGTGGTGTTGATAACCTTGCGGAGTTTTTTCCACTCGGGTGTCAGGTCCGTTTTATAGAAGCCCGCCCGGGTCTTGTTGCCGAGAAGATTTTTTTCGAGCATTTTTTTGACAAACTCAGGAACGATAAAGGCGTCCCTCTGCTCGTCGTCCGGGCAGAGATCAAAGGAGTTCTGGCACACATGGGACATGGTGTCGAGCCCTACAAGGTCGGTTGTCTTGAAGATGGCCGTCTTGGGACGACCCAGGGCAGGGCCGAAGATGGCATCCACCTCGGGGACGGTCAAGCCCTCTTCGAGCATCATCTGCATAACCTTGCCAATTCCCTGGACGCCTATTCTGTTGCCCACAAAGTTGGGGGTGTCCTTGGCCCAGACGATTCCTTTTCCAAGGTGTCGCTCGCCAAAACCGGCAATGAAATCCAGAACCTCAGGAAGGGTCTCGGCCCCGGGGATCAGCTCCAGAAGGTGCATATAGCGGACAGGATTGAAAAAATGAGTCCCCATGAAGTGCTGTTTAAATTCAGAAGAAAGACCCTCTGACATATCCTTTAAAGGAATGCCGGATGTGTTGGAGCTGATGATGGATCCGGGTTTTCTGATCCCTTCAATTCTCTTGAAAAGGGCCTGCTTGATCTTGAGGTTTTCCACAACCACCTCAATGATCCAGTCGCAATCTCCAAGTTTGTCAAAATCGTCCTCAAGGTTGCCAGTGGTGATGAGTGCGGCGTCTTTTTTGGTCATGAACAGGGACGGTGAAGATGCAAGGGCTGCATCCATTCCCGCCTTTACAATTCTGTTTCTTGCGGCAGGATCATTTTTTTCCTCGTCTTTTAAATCAAACGGAACAATGTCCAAAAGCAGTACATTAACTCCAGCGCCGGCAAGGAGGGCGGCTATTCCGCCACCCATTATTCCAGACCCGATCACTGCAGCCTTTCTGATCTTTCTAACCATGACTCCCTCCTGTATATAAATTTAGAACCATGCAACCAACTTATGAATGAGTATTCATTTTTGATTAACAGAGTTGCCCATGGAATGTCAAGGTATTTTCTTATTTATCCAACTCTGGTTTGTTTGTTTTTTATCTTTCAATTTCAGAAAGTTACCTTTTAAGAGGTTTGATTTTTACCCCTGGGAGTCTAAAAAAAGACCCCTGTAACATAAAAAATAAACAGCCTGAATGATAATTCATGGGATGGTTTGTCGCTAACACCTTGCCTTTTCCAGGTGATTCTGGTATTAACCCCTTGTTTAATTAACTGTTAGCGGTTACTCGATTATCAAGTTGTTCGGTATGTTTTTCGGAATAACTGGGTTGGTTATCCGCAAGGGCACCCGCAAGGGGAGCCCCTACATGGATGATGCAATCAGTTTCTATGTTGGGTTAACCTTCGACCAGATCTAACGTAGGGGCGATCCCTTGCGGTCGCCCTTCTGGACTTGATAATTGAGTGTTAGCTGTTAACAATGTAAATGTTTGGCCACGGGCCAGGACGGGGAGAATCGAATGAAGTTTGACAGTTTGCAGGCAAGGCAATGCCCTTCACTGAATGTTGACTCAGTGGCGAATCTCATCGTCTCCCTGCAGAGGGAAACCGGTGAAATCCCCTGGTACCAAGGGGGGAAGACCGATCCCTGGGACCATGTGGAGTCGGCCATGGGACTCAATATCGCGGGTTTTTCCAGGCAGGCGGAACTTGCCTATAGGTGGATGGCCGATCGCCAGAACCAGGACGGCTCATGGTACTCCTCCTACATAGAAGGCGTTCCTGAAGATAGAACCTGCGAAACCAACATGAGCGCCTATCTTGCAACCGGTGTGTTCCACCATTGGCTCATCCACAGGGATCTTGTCTTTGTCAAAACCATGTGGCCGACTGTTGAGCGGGGGATCGATTTTGCCGTCAGCCTTCAAACGGACAGGGGAGAGATCTTCTGGGCCAAAAGCCCCGAGGGAAAGATTGATCCCATGGCCCTTTTGACCGGGGTGAGCTCCATTTTCATGAGTCTGAAATGCGCCCTTGCCCTTGCAGGCCTTGTTGGAGAGCACCGCCCCCAGTGGGAACTGGCCTTTGAAAAGCTTGGGGCAACTATCCGGGAGAGCATCCATATTTACAATATCAGCAAATCTCGATTTTCCATGTACTGGTTCTATCCGGTGCTGTCAGGTGCCCTCAAGGGGGATGCTGCGGCAAAGAGGATCGAGCGGTACTGGAAAAAATATGTGATCGAGGAGCAGGGAGTCAGATGCGTCTCAGACCGCCCCTGGGTCACCATGGCCGAGACCTCGGAGTTTGTCATCGCCCTTGCAGCCATGGGCAACAACAGGCTTGCCCGCCTGGTGTTTTCCTGGATTCACGAACGGGTGTTTGACGACGGCACCTTCTGGTGCGGCTACACCTTTCCAGACATGGTTATATGGCCCGAAGAAAAGATCTCCTGGACCAATGCCGTGGCTCTCATGGCGGCGGATGCCCTTTACGCCATAACTCCGGCATCCAGGCTCTTCAGCCACACTGCCTGGGACGGCTTCAGGTTCAGGGGGTAAGACAAGCCGTGCGAAAAGATCATCGTCCCTATCTTGTAAAAAAGGCCTGGTTCAGCCTCCAGAATTTTTATCTTCATCATTTTCTGGAACCCCAGCTCGACGGCCTCGGCCCCAATCCCTACGTGGTCAAACCCTGGCACATCGAGGTGTTTGGGGCTCCTGTGACCATCGGTGCCAATGTCACCCTGCTCGGGGCTTCGGACAAGAAGACAAGGCTTACGGTGTGGACCGACAAAACCGATGTGCCTGGAATCCAGATCGGGGATCATGTACTCATCTCACCCGGGGTCAGGATCAGTGCGGCCCGGGGGATTTATATAGCAGATAACTGCATGATCGCAAGCAACGCCTATATCACCGATTCCGACTGGCACGGCATCTACGACCGCAGCCTGCCCCCGGCCGAGGCAGCTCCTGTCCGGCTGGAGGAAAATGTCTGGATCGGGGATAGCGCCATTGTCTGCAAGGGCGTCACCATCGGCGAGAACAGCATTGTGGGTGCCGGAGCGGTGGTAAGTTCCAATATCCCGGCCAACGCCATTGCCGTTGGCAATCCCGCAAGGGTGATCCGAATGCTTGACCCGGATAGACCCATCACCACGCGCAGAGACCGATTCTCCGATGTGGACAGGATCTCCATGCTCCTCGACAGCCAAGACAGGGAGATGCTCCGGGAAAATACCTACCTTGGATGGCTCAAACAGCTCTTCTTTCCATCCAGGGGCGAGTAGTCAAGAGACTTGAAACAAGAGACAAGAAACAGAGTTCAGTCCTGATTCAGGTTTTACAATTAAATAGAATGCCATGCAATCGTTGGGTTTCCTTCCTCAACCCAACCTACGGCTTCCATCCACTGCTCACTGACTACTACCTACGACCTAGTATCTCCTCGCAAAGTATTGAAAATGCATTCTTTTTTTCAATTTTCTTGACACCTGTACATTTAAAGATTAACTTAATACATTTTTACTTGGGGCATATATATTGAACGATGGAATGGTCGCCGGTGGTTGCAAATATTAACGACAACACCATAATAATATTAATAAGAGATGGCTTGATGCGCTGCTGGTTCCCAGGGGAGCCCGTGTTTAAGAGCCTTTTGTACAGGAAGGGAAACAATGCAATTAAACGTTGAAGAGAAAAGCACGGTAAAAAAAGTTCTCCACATTGAAATTCCAAAAGAGGATGTGGCAAAGGAGCTGGACGCAGCTTACAACGAGCTGAAAAAAACAGCAACGGTCAAGGGTTTTAGAAAGGGTAAGATTCCCCGGAAGGTAATGGAGACAAGATTTTCAAAGGATGTACATGCCGATCTTGTCTCCCGTTTGATTCAGAACAATTTTTCAGAGGCCCTTGAGGAGCACAAGTTCAAGATGGTCGGTGACCCCATGATAGAAGACGCACCAGAGCTTGTGCCTGGGGAGCCATTCTGTTTTGATGTTGAAATTGAGGTTATGCCGGAGCTTGGACCTGTGGATTTCAAGGGGATCGAACTGAAAAAAAACATGTATGAGGCAACAGATCAAGAGGTCGATGCCCAGATCCAGATGATTCGTAAATCCCTGTCCACAAAGGAGAAGGTGACCGAAGAACGACCGGTCAAGGCCGATGATTTCGTCCTGATCGATTATCAGGGGTTTGTCGATGGTGAACCCTTTGATGCAACCCCCATGGTTGAAAATTATGTGATGGCCATTGGAAGCAACACGATGCCCGGGGAGTTTTCCGAAAAACTCACAGGCGTCATTCCTCAAAAAGAGCTGGATATCGATGTGGTTTATGATGCTGATCACAACGATGAGGCCCTTGCGGGCAAAACCATCACCTATAAGGTCTTTCTCAAGGAGACACAGGAGCAGGTTCTGCCTCCGGTGGACGACACCCTTGCGGAAAAACTTGGTCAGTTCAAAACCCTGGATGAACTCAAAGCCGCCATTCTCGACAACCTTAAAAAAGGATACGAGCGGCGGGTCGAGCATGAGCTGAGCGAGCAGATCTTTACCGCTCTTCTTGAAAAGAATGAATTTGAGGTTCCCGATTCAATGGTGAACGCAGAGCTAAGTGGAATTGTAACTGAGGCTGAGCAGGCCTATGCCCAGAACAACGTCAAGCTTGAGGATGTGGGATTGGGCAGGGATTTTCTGGAAAAACAATATCGCAGCGTGGCTGAACAACAGGCCCGGCGTCATATTCTTCTTGGCAAGATCATAGAACAGGAGGAGCTTGATCTTACCGATGAGGAGCTTGAGGCTGGTTATGCTGAGATGGCGGTTGGAATGAAGGCGTCGGTTGATGCTATCAAGAATTTTTTCAAGATGGACCCACGTCAGCTCCAGTATTATAAACACACTCAGCTTGAAAAAAAGGCTGCCCGTCTTATAGTAGAACAAGGTAATGTCACTGAGGTCACTCCGGAGATTGAGGCTGGGGGTGAATCATCCACAGAGGAACAGGCTGCAAACCAGGAGGCAGCGGATCAACAGAATAAGACAAACCAATAATAATTTCGGAATAATTCTGTGTTTCTGAAACCCTGCGGGTTTAATTCCTATGGATGGAAAAACAGAATAAACAAAGGAGAAAATCGTGCCCTTAATTCCCATGGTCGTTGAACAGAGTAACAGAGGCGAGCGTGCCTATGACATCTATTCTCGACTGTTAAAGGACAGAATCATATTCCTGGGGTCTGCCATGAACGATGAGGTTGCCAATCTCATCGTGGCCCAGCTCCTGTTTCTTGAGTCGGAAGACCCTGATAAGGATATAAACTTTTATATAAATTCACCCGGCGGCGTTGTAACTGCCGGGATGGCCGTGTATGACACCATGCAGTACATCAAACCAGATGTGGCAACCGTTTGCATCGGCCAGGCCGCAAGCATGGCAGCCCTGCTCCTTGCTGCCGGCGCAAAGGGAAAACGCTTCAGCCTTCCCAACTCCAGAATCATGATTCACCAGCCCCTTGGCGGTGCCCAGGGCCAGGCTTCGGATATCAAGATCCAGGCCAACGAGATTTTGCGCATGAAAGATGTTTTGAGCGGTATCCTTGCAAAGCATACGGGTCAGGATTATGAAAAAATTTCAGTTGATACAGACAGGGATTTTTTCATGTCAGGCGCCGAGGCCACGGAGTATGGTATTATTGATCATGTGGTAACAAGCCGTGCGGAGCTGGAAAAGGCAGAAGAAGTAAAGGAGAAATAAGATGAGTAAAGATGAAGGGAACGATCCGTTTTTCTGTTCGTTCTGCGGAAAGAACCAGAAAGAGGTAAAGAAACTCATTGCAGGCCCGAGCGTTTACATCTGTAACGAGTGTGTCAACCTGTGTGAGGAAATCATCGAGGATGAGGATAAGGAGAGTCTTCCTGCAGTCGAGGTCAGCGATAAAAATCTGACCCCAAAGGAGATCAAGGCGGTTCTGGATACATATGTGATCGAGCAGGACAGGGCCAAGAAGGTACTCTCAGTTGCCGTTTATAACCACTATAAGCGTCTGGATTCCATGGGTAAAAATCAGGACGATGTGGAGATCCAGAAGAGTAATATCCTTCTGATCGGACCCACGGGTTGCGGCAAGACCCTCCTGGCCCAGACCCTGGCGAGATTTCTGGACGTTCCCTTTGCCCTGGCCGACGCAACCACCCTTACCGAGGCAGGTTATGTTGGCGAGGACGTGGAGAACATCGTACTTTCCCTGGTCCAGAACGCTGACTATGATATTGAAAAGGCCCAGCGGGGAATTATCTACATAGATGAGGTGGACAAGATCTCCCAGCGGGGGGACAATCCATCCATCACCCGGGATGTCTCTGGTGAAGGGGTTCAGCAGGCCCTTTTAAAGATTATCGAGGGAACCATGGCAAGTATTCCTCCCAAGGGTGGTCGAAAGCACCCCCAGCAGGATTTTGTCAAGGTGGACACCTCAAACATCCTCTTTATCTGTGGCGGTACCTTTACCGGACTTGAAAAGGTTATTGAGCGCAGGATCAGTCAGAAATCCATGGGCTTCGGGGCCGAGGTCAAGAGCCGCAAGGAGACAAATGTTGGGGAACTCCTCGAACAGTTAAAGCCGGAGGATTTGATCAAGTTTGGACTGATTCCCGAGTTTCTGGGACGCTTGCCAGTTGTCACCTCGCTTTCCGAGCTCAACGAAGATTCCCTGGTCAAAATTCTTACAGAGCCGAAAAATGCCCTGCTCAAGCAATACCAGCGCCTGTTTGAGTTTGAGAATGTTAAGCTCACCTTTACCGAGGAGGCCCTTGTGGCCATGGCAAAAGAGGCGGTTGTTCGTCGCTCGGGTGCAAGGGGGCTCAGGGCCATTATGGAAGAAACCATGCTCGACATTATGTATGAGCTTCCCTCAACACAGAATGTCAGGGAGTGCATCGTGGGCGAAGAGGTGGTTCTTAAAAATGAACCACCCATACTCCTGTATGAACAGGTCCAGAAGCAGGCATGAGAATCATGGGCCTACGGGCTCAAATCATAAAATTCTGGCCTTGGAATCTTCCGGGGTCAGGGAAATGACACCTAAAAGTTGCTAATAGATGGCAGATAATTTGAACAAGATAAACAGAGAAGATCCCGAAATAGAAGCAAGACAGCTGCCCCTGGTACCTCTCAGGGATATGGTTCTTTTCCCCCATATGATAACGCCGGTGTTCATGGGGAGAGCCAGTTCCATCAAGGCCCTGTCAAGGGCCATGGAAACCGACAAGCGGATTTTTCTTGCCACCCAGAATGATCCAGATACGATCAAGCCTATGGTTAACGACATTTCCCCCATGGGAACCCAGGCAAGGATCACACAGATGCTGCGGCTTCCCGATGGTACGGTCAAGGCCCTTGTGGAGGGCGAATGCCGGGGGAGGCTCACAAGGCTAAGGGAGGGTGATGATTTTGTGACGGCCGAGTTTACCATCGTCCACGAGGTAACCCTTAAAGGACCGGAGGCCAAGGCTGCCGTGCGTACTGTTGTTGATGGCTTTGAAGCCTATGCAAAACTTACGGGTACCATCTCCAAGGGATTGATTCAGCTCCTTGGGGGGCTTTCCGATGATCCGGGCAAGCTTGCCGATACCATTGCCGCCCACATGCCCTTTAAGGTCAACGACAAGCGCCAGCTCCTCAATATCTCAGACGTTGAAGAGAGGTTGTTTCTGCTGTTAAAGCTGATTCATGAGGAGACAGAGGTCTTTGCCATGTCCCAGAAGATCAAGGGCAGGGTAAAGGAGCAGATGGATAAGCTCCAGAAAAAGCATTATCTTAACGAACAGATGACGGCAATCAAGCGGGAGATGGGTGAGGATGGGGAGAGCTCCCACGAGTTCCAGGAGCTTGAAAATAAGATCAAGCGAAAGAGGATGCCAAAAGAGGCTGCAGCCGCTGTTCGCAGGGAGTTTGACAAGCTTGTTCAGATGTCACCCATGTCGTCTGAGGCAACAGTGGTCAGAAATTACATAGACTGGCTTGTCAGCCTTCCCTGGTATCGAAAGAGCCGCATCAAAATGAATCTTGCCGATGCCCGGCAGATCCTGGATAAGGATCACTACGGCCTTGAAAAGCCCAAGGAGAGGATACTCGAATACCTGGCGGTTCAGATGATGGTAAAAAAGATCAAGGGGCCCATTCTCTGTCTGGTCGGTCCGCCAGGCGTGGGTAAGACCTCCCTGGCACGATCCATTGCCCGTTCCACCGGCAGGTCCTTTGCCAGGATATCCCTGGGTGGTGTCAGGGACGAGGCCGAGATCCGGGGGCATAGAAGGACCTATATCGGTGCCATGCCCGGCAAGATCATCCAGACCCTTAAAAAAACCGGTTACAGCAATCCGGTATTCTGCCTTGATGAGGTGGATAAGATGAGCACCGATTTCAGGGGGGACCCATCGTCAGCTCTGCTTGAGGTTCTTGATCCTGAACAGAATCAAAGTTTTAACGACCATTACCTTGATGTGGACTATGATCTTTCCGACATTCTCTTTGTGACCACGGCCAATACCCTTCACAATATTCCAGCCCCCCTGCGGGACAGGATGGAGGTGATACAGATCCCTGGGTACACAGAGTATGAGAAGGAGAGGATCGCCCATGGGTTTCTGATTCCAAAGCAGCTTGCGGCCAACGGGCTTGTGGAGAAAGATGTCGTGTTCTCCAAACAGGCAATTCTTACCATAATCCGGCACTACACCCGGGAGGCTGGAGTGAGAAACCTTGAACGGGAGATCTCATCTGTCTGCAGAAAGATTGTAAAAAACATTGTCGAGGCAGGAGATAACCTGAAAGATAGACAGAAGGAGAGCCAAAGAGATAAGCCGCTCCATAGTCTTTCAGTCAGATCCATTCACAAGCATCTTGGTCCGCCTAAATTCCGGGACTCCATGCTCGAGGCAAAGGATCAAGTCGGTATCGTGAACGGGCTCGCCTGGACCCAGGCCGGAGGGGAGCTTTTAACCGTTGAAACGGTCACCATGCCGGGCAAGGGAAATGTCTCGGTCACGGGAAAGCTTGGGGACGTGATGAAAGAATCTGCCTCGGCCGCCGTCAGCTATGTACGTTCCAGGCACAGGGAGTTTCATATCCAGGATGACTTTTATCGCAAGCTCGACATCCATATCCATGTGCCTGAGGGTGCCATCCCAAAGGATGGTCCCTCGGCCGGGATAGCCATGTGTACAGCCCTTGTTTCGGCTTTGACCGGCAGGCCTGTGGATCGAAAGACAGCCATGACCGGAGAGATCACCCTGAGGGGGCGTGTGCTGCCCGTGGGCGGTCTCAAGGAGAAGCTCATTGCTGCCCATGCAACCGGCATCACCAGGGTCATCATCTCTAAAGAGAACAAGAGGGACATCGTTGAAATTCCCGCTTCCATCCAGCGACAGCTGGAGATCTGCCTGGTCGAAGAGATGGGCGAGGTGATTGAACTTGCCCTGCTTGAGAAAGAAGTTGAAAAAAAAGAGGTGTAGATGTTTTTTATGCTTGACACCTAACGAGGATACTGGTAAATACTATTCCGTTGTTGAGGTTGAAGCGGGCGAATAACTCAGTTGGTAGAGTGCAACCCTTACAAGGTTGAAGTCACAGGTTCGAGCCCTGTTTCGCCCACCAACTTCAACATCCATCAAAATTGCGGGGGCGTAGTTCAGTTGGTTAGAACGCCTGCCTGTCACGCAGGAGGTCGCCGGTTCGAGCCCGGTCGCTCCCGCCATTTAAAAAGGGTCTTTCATCTTGCAGATGAAAGGCCCTTTTTAGTTGTTAGTTGTTAGTTGTTAGTTGTTAGTTGTTAGTAGGGAGTAGGGAGTGGGTAATAGCTACTCCCTACTATCTACTATATAGCGTCAGCTATACAGTCGCCCATTTCAACGGTTGTAACGTACTTCTGGCCGTCAGAGATGAGATCTGCGGTAAGGATTCCCCGGTCCAGCACCTTTGAAACGGCCTCCACAATTGCATCGGCGGCCTTTGGTTGATTAAGGCTGTATCTGAGCATCATTGCAGCCGACAGGATCTGGGCAATGGGGTTTGCGATGCCCTTGCCTGCAATATCCGGTGCAGAGCCCCCGGCAGGCTCAAAAAGGCCGAAGTTTCGTTCGTTGAGGCTGGCAGACGCCAGTAACCCCATGGAGCCGGTTATCATGGCGCATTCGTCGGATATGATGTCTCCGAACATGTTGGGGCAGAGCAGCACATCAAACTGGTGGGGATCCTTGACCAGCTGCATGGTGGCGTTGTCCACATAGATGTGGTTCAGCTCAATATCCGGGTATTGTCTGGCCACTTCGATCACCGTTTCCCGCCACAACACCATGGAGGTGAGCACATTGGCCTTGTCCACGGAAGTTACTATCCGTCGTCTTTTAGCGGCTGCCTTAAAGGCGTGGTGTGCAATCCTCTCGATCTCCATCCTCGAGTAGACAAGGGTGTCCCAGGCTTTTTCCGTGGGCCCGGTTCCCTCCCGGCCCTTGGGCTGTCCAAAGTAGATTCCACCGGTAAGTTCCCTGACGCAGAGGATGTCAAATCCCTGTCGAACAATCGACGGTTTGAGCGGAGATGCTCCTGCAAGGGACGGAAATACCCGGGCTGGTCTCAAATTGCAGTACAGGTTAAAGTGCTTTCGCAGGGGGAGAAGAGCCCCTCGTTCAGGTTGTTCTCCCGGAGGAAGAGTTTCCCACTTCGGCCCCCCCACTGAGCCAAAGAGGATAGCCTGACTCTGTTCGCATACTTTAAGTGTGTCAAGGGGCAATGCCATGCCAGTGCTGTCTATGGCACATCCGCCCACGTCTGCCTGGGTAAGTTCAATGTCAAATTCATAGATGGTCTTAACCCGTTGGAGGATCTTTACCGCCTCTGCCATGACTTCAGGGCCGATCCCATCTCCCGGGAGCAGCGCTATTTTGTATTTCAAATTATTATCCTTTTAAAAAGCTTCTACTAAAAAAGGCAGAAGCGTAAGCCTCTGCCTTTTTTGATGGATGCTATGCAAAAAGATCTACTGCTTTACAACATTTTTAGCAGCAGGTCCGCGTTCGTTTTCTTCAATGTCAAAGTTGACCCTTTCACCCTCGGAAAGTGTTTTAAATCCAGGCATGTCTATAGCCGTATGGTGAACAAAAACATCGTTCCCCTCGTCCTGCTCAATAAAACCAAAACCCTTTTTGTCGCTAAACCATTTAACAGTTCCTTGTGCCAAAACCTTACCCTCCTTAAATCAACATTTGACCCTTATGAAAGCTGCTCTGAAAATGATCAGAAACAGCCTTTGCCGCAAGCAATAATTTGACTATAGCCTTTGAAATAAAAAAAGCAAGGGAAAAAAAGGGGGTTGCGGTAAAAAACCGCAACCCCTTGATATTGAAAATTGATGCCGAATAGTGTCAGGTTTTATTTTCTGTTGGCATACTCAGCATAGGCCATTGCCGTTGTCCTGTAGACCAGATGGGCCATCTTGGAAAAGGGCAGGAATGCAAACAGGTTAAAGATGGCAATCAGATGGAGCCAGTAGATGAAATAGGTCAGGTTGGTGTAACCTGCAAGCCTTGTCATCTCGGTGAGAAGGCCTGTAACACCAAGTGAAAGAACAATACCAAGGATGTACCAGTCTTTGTAGGTCGAGATCTGATCCTTTTTTCCCAGACGGTTCTTGATCATAAGAGTCACACCTATTACAAGGGCGGCACCGGAAATGTTGGCAAGCCACTTTACCGGGTTGAGCTGGGAGTAGGGCCCTGGAATGCTGAACACATAAAGAACCACAAAGAAGGTGCTGGTTACGATGAAGAGGCCGATAAACGAATAGAGAACCATCATGTGGGCCGTTGCCCTGTCATGGTTTGCCTCGCACTGGTTGAACTTGTCATGTTTCAATAAAACCGGGATCACCTTGACAAGGGAGAGTAAAAAACCTTTGACATCTATGCTCGTCTTGTCGGTCTTGCCTTCGGCAATTGCATTCTGATGGATATCCGTGATAAACCGTTTCAGGCCCAAGGCAAATACGATGACCACAAAGCCTGCCAGGGGCACAAAGGTTAGATCCACAAACCAGGTGGAGAAAAAGTCTGCCTGGGCAATCTCCCCATGGCTTTCATGGGCCCATCTTACACCGACAGTGTTAAAAATTTTGGTCATTGTATCTCCCGCCGTCATGGTGATAAAGGCAAGAAGGGCAAACCAGAGACCTGGAATTCCAAGGAGAAACGGAAGCTTTTTGGGATCTTCCACTGCATTGGCAAGAAATTTGGGCCTAGCATACTCTTTGATGGCCGTATAGCGAATCGCCGATAGCACGTCACCAGGTCTTGCTCCCCTGGGACAGAGGTCAGAACAGTCCCCGCACTCGTGGCAGAGCCAGATATCACCGTTACAGATCAGCTTATCCTTCAAACCCCAGGACGCTGCGATCATCTCTTTTCTGGGGAAGGGGCTATTGTCCGGTGAAATCGGGCAGGCAACCGAGCAGGTGGCACACTGAAAGCATTTTTTCAGAGTGTCCGCCCCGAGGCCTTCCAACTCTTTGATATAGGCCAGATCCGGTTGAACAAGGTATTTATCACTCATACTGTGATACCTCCTAAATATTTATTGTGAACCTCCGGCCATTCATTGCAGCCGGAGGTGTTTCCTAAGTTTGTTGCGACCGTGAGTAATACCTCGTTCCGGCCGCGCCGGTTAGAATCCCTTGAACGGGTTGGGACCGAGCCCCTCGATCTCTTCAACAAAATCACTCAAGAGTCCGGGAAGCTTGTCATACTCGTCAATGGCGATCTCTTCAAATCTTACCCGCTCTTCTTCAAGGGCAAGACTTGAAAGTGCATCACCCATCTTGTTGGCCCGGATCTCGGCAAGCTCGCTGCCCTTCATGAAATGGCACTGGTAGTCATCACCGTGCTTGCAGCCGATCAGGATAACACCGTCCATTCCCTGGGCAAGGGCGTCCTTGATCCAGATTGCGTTGACCGAACCAAGGCAGCGCACCGGAATAATGCGAACGTCCGGCGAGTAATCCATGCGGTTCATGCCGACCATGTCAAGGGCCGGATAGGCATCGTTCTCGCACACAAGCGCCAGTATCCTGAAGGGCGGCTCATCATAGTCGTCCTCGGACGGAACGCCTACCGCCTTGATCTGGGAGCCTATGCTGTCGATGCTGTAATCGGCAAAGCTGATGATTCGCTCGGGGCAGGCACCCATGCAGGTTCCGCACCTGCGGCACCGGGTGGGGTTGATCTTGGGTGTACCCTTTTCGTCGTCATCAAGTGCGCCAAAGGGACATTCCACGGTGCAGCGTTTGCACTGGGTGCAGCGCTGCATGAAAAATTCCGGATAGGTCATGTCGCCGGATCTGGGATGAACTGAAACTCCCCTGTGGGCTGATTCGATACATTGAATCGCCTTGAGGGCAGCTCCTGTTGCATCTTCCATGCTCTCTTCGATGGTCATTGCTCGACGGATCGTGCCCGCCGCATACACCCCTGTCCTCTGGGTCTCATAGGGAAAGCAGATGTAGTTTGAATCGGCGTATCCACCAAAAATGTCGTTATCCCTGAAACCAGGACCCTGGCGATAGGCAAGGTTAATTACTGGATCATCCACGGTGACCGGCACCATGCCGCTGGAAAGAACAACAAGATCCGCCTCAATGGCGATCTCCTTGCCGAGCAGCGTGTTGCCCGCCTCAACCACAAGGGAATCCCCCTTCTGGGTGACGCTGTTCACCGCACCCTTGGTCATGAAGATTCCGTTGTCCTGCTGGATGCTCTTGTAAAAGTACTCCTGGAGCCCCGGGGTTCTCATGTGCTGGTAGATGATGTAGGCCTTGCCGTCCTCGTAGTCGTTTCTGACATACTTGGCCTGTTTCAGGGCCACCTGGCTTGTTACGGAGCCGCAGTAGGGAAAATCTGCATCATCCTCATCCTTTCCGGGACTCTGAACAAATACAACCGATTTTGCCTCTTTGCCGTCCGAAGGCCTGACAACCTTGCCCTTGGCTGCAATTCGCTCAAATTCGTCGTTGGTGATTACATTGGGAAGGTTAACCCCCAGGTGGGCATAGGCTTCTTGATCAAGCTTGTCCGGTCTCCACCCAGCAGCCAGGATAACTGCTCCGTACAGTTCACCCTCGGGATCGAGCTTGAGAATGTCGAGCCGGCCCTTGTTGTACTCAAGAAACTTGGCATGCATCTCTTCCGCATTCAGATCCTCACCCTTTTCATCCTTGGTCATCTCTTCGGGCAGGGGAAATGGTACGTCATAGGGAATTTTTTCACCGGGTTTTTTGAAGGTGACGGTGAACTCACCGGGCTGACCGGCAATACGGGCCACCTCTATTCCTGTTCTAACTTCGATGTTGGGATACTGTTTAAGCTCGGCAAGCTTGTCGGCAAGAACCGTTGGGATCAGCTCCTCAAAGGGCTCAACTACGGGCATCTGACTCCTCATGTTTGCCGCATAACCGCCCAACTTGTCCTGTTTCTCCACAATGGTGACCTCAAAGCCAGCCTTGGCCGCATCGAGTGCCGCTGAAATACCGGTAATGCCGCCGCCGAGTACCAGGATCTTTTTTGAAAAGTTTTCAAGACTATAGGGTGTTGGGAGGGTTACCTTTTCAACACGGGCCATGCCCATCTTGATGTAATCCTCGGCCTTCATCTGGATGCGGTCAAAGTGCTCCTCATCGTCCTTCTGCTCTTGGGTGAGGGCAGGGTATTTCTCCCGGGAATGGGGCCATACAACGCCTTCCCTGAGATTTACACGCTCCACAATGCAGTTGTCAAACTTGAACACGTCAAAGTTGACCCTGCGGGAACAGGCCCCGATTACCATGGTGTTGACCTTTCCATCGTCCACGTCTTTCTGTATAAGAGCAAGGCCTTCCTTGCCGCAGAGGAACGGATGGGTCTTGTTGTACACACCCTCTTCATCGGGTACGTCAACCAGGGCTTCCATGTCAAGGGTATCTCCAATGCCACACCCTGTGCAGATATATACTCCGTATTTCTTATCCATGCTTGGTCTACCTCCTCACCAGCGTTTGAATTGCTTTCAGGGCCATGCCGGTGGCATTCTGGTTGGATGTTACAACATCGGCAGGCTTCGTGGCACAGCCTGCTGCAAACATGCCGCCCTTCTTAAAGTCATTCACGATAAAGCCGTCTGAATTCAAAGTAAGATCGGCATTCGGCCGCTCAACCGCCGAGTTAGGCTGCATCCCCGTCGCAAGTACGAGCATGTCAACTGTCTGACGAATCTTGTCACCGGACAGGGTGTCTTCGGCAACGAGCGTTATGTTGCCAGTGCCCTCTTCTTCACCGACCTCTGCGACCTTGCCCTTTATGAAAAAGATGTTCTCGTCGGCCTTGAGGTTTTTGTAGAAGTTCTCATATTTTCTGCCCGGGGTTCTGAGGTCAATGTAATAGATGTAGATCTTTGCCTCAGGATATTGGGCTCGAAGGTAGGTGGCGTGCTTGAGGGATGCCATGCAGCAGATGTACGAACAGTAGGGAAGGTGGTCTTCGTCCCTTGATCCTGCGCACTGGACAAACCCGATGGTAGCAGGTGCCTTGCCGTCCGAGGGCCTGACTATCTTGCCCTTGGTTGGTCCGTTGGGGGCGGCAAGACGTTCGAGCATCATGTTGGTGATTATGTTCTGGTATCGACCGAACCCGAGATTGTCGATCCTTGCCGCATCATAGGGTCTCCAGCCGGTTGCCCAGACAATGGCACCGACTTTTATATTTATGCTTTTTTCTTCCATGTCAAAATCAATGGCGTCAAATTTACAGGCCTCTTTGCAACGCTCCCTGTCGTCCTGGGCAATGGAGGGGGCCATGACATAGCGCTGGGGAAAGGCCATGTTGTGGGGGAGATAGGCGGCCTTGCACCGGTCCATGCCAAGGTTGTACTCGTTGGAAATCTCAGACTCGCAGACCTTTGTGCATTCACCGCAGGCCGTGCAGTTCTCGTTAACATACCTTGGGCTGATCTTGAGCTTGACCGTATAGTCACCTGGTTTGCCGTCGACCTTTTCCACCTCGGTCATTGTCATGACCTTGATTTTTGGGTTGTCCTTGATGCGTTTGTAGTTGATCTCAAGTCCGCATGTGGGCGGGCAGAGTTTGGGGAAATATTGTTTGAGCTGGGAAACCCTTCCGCCAAGGGAAGGGTCCTTTTCAACAATAAAGACCTCATACCCGACTTCGGCAGCCTCCAGGGCAGCGGTCAGGCCGCTGATGCCGCCGCCAACTACCATGATGCTTCCACTGGTCGGGGCTGATTTATCTGTTGTCATGCTGTCCCTCCGTGCATTTTGTACTCTACTGATATTGTTTTAGGGTGCCGGGGAATCCGGCATCCTGCCTCCTCGAAAATTGAAACTCGAAACCTGAAACTCGAAACCTGCTGCGGGTTTTAGTTTTCCAGTCTCTTTTTCTAAGTGAAACACCCGCTGTTCCATGCCGGAAAGGAGCGAGTTTTTATTTAAGGAGGCAGGATAAGAAAAAATTCCCGAGCACCAAAATTTGAAAAAACCTCCAGGCACACGAATCGCACCTGGAGGTCAGCTTTTCAGAATAACATACCTGAAACGATCAGTTTCTGATATTAGTCAGCAATGATCTTGTGGTACGGGACTTTTTTCAAAGACCACTCATTGGTCTCTTTGTTGTAGGTCGAGTTGACAAAGCAGAACCACTCTTCGTCATTCTGTCCCATGAAGTCACCCCTGTAGTAGAAACCAGGATACCTTGTTTCTTCACGGAACTGGATGTGACGTGTGTGGGCCTCAACCGTGTAGAGGCGGTGGAAGATCTCCCAGGCTCTCAGGAGCTCATGGAGGTCACCTGCTGCGATTTTCTCGAGATCTTCACGGAAGTACTCGAAGTTCTGCATGAGGATCTCAAGGGACTTGCCGCTTGTCATGTAGAAGGTTCCTGTTCCTCCGCCGTACTCGTTGGTCATCTTCATGAGACGCATGGCCATGCCGGCAGGTTTGCAGTAGTTGGGGTTGACACTCTCTGCAGTTGAATATGCACAGTGGTCAAGGTAGTTATAAACAGGTTTGTAAATCATGTCTACAAGCTCCTGATCGGTCTCTTTGAAACCGGTTACCTTGTCACCCTCGGCTGCAAGATACTGAAGCATGGATTTTGCAACGATACGACCCTCTGCATGGGAACCTGAGGAAAACTTGTGACCTGAACAGCCGACGCCGTCACCTGCGGTGAAGAGGCCTCTGGCAGTAGTCATCCTGTTGTATCCCCACTTGTAGTCTTTGGGTACCCAGTCCTCTTCCGGTCCTGAACACCAGATGCCGCAGCATCCAGAGTGGGAACCAAGGAGGTACGGTTCGGTGGGCATAACCTCAGAGTCTTTTTTCTCAGGCTCTGTATTGGTTGCACACCAGAGCCCTGCCTGGCCTACGGACATGTCAAGGAAATCTTCCCAGGCCTCAGCCTCGAGGTGTTTCATCTCCTTCTTGCTCATGGTCTCGGCAAGCTTTGCAAGGGCAGCTGATGTTTTCATGATAATGGGTCCGCGACCCTCTTTGTATTCTTTCATCATCAAGTGGTTACGAAGACATGTGGGAGTGATGGCAGCAGTTCCATAGGGAGCGTACTTTGCAAGCTCTTCCTTAGCTGCATCACTTGCCGCATAGTTTTCGCCAAGGCCGTTGACTGTCTGGGCCTTGAAGAGGAGGAACCATGCACCAACAGGACCGTATCCATCCTTGAAACGTGCTGGGGTGAAACGGTTCTCCATCATGGAGAGTTCGGCACCGGCACGAAGGGCCATTGTGTAGGTGGAACCTGCGTTCCATACGGGGTACCAGGCACGGCCTTTTCCCTCACCTACCGAACGGGGCTGGTAAACGTTTACAGCACCGCCACAGGCGCACATGATAACCTTGGCGTTAATGATGTAGACCTTGTTCTCACGAAGGGAGAAACCAACGGCTCCGGCCACCCTTGTGGGATCGTTTTTGTCGTTGAGGATCTCAACGATGAAGCATCTTTCAAGGATGTTGTCCTCACCAAGGGCAAGTTTTCCAGCCTCGGCAACGATCCTCTTGTAGGACTCACCGTTGATCATGATCTGCCATTTACCCGTGCGGACAGGAGTGGCCCCATCCTTGAGAGTTCCGAGTTTCAGGCCTTTTTTCCCGTCCATGTTCTTGTTGTCTTCTGTTTTTTTCCAGATGGGAAGACCCCACTCTTCAAACAGATGTACAGAGTCGTCAACATGACGGCCAAGGTCGTAGATAAGATCCTCACGTACGATTCCCATGAGGTCGTTTCTGACCATGCGGACATAGTCTTCGATCTTGTTGTCACCAATATAGGTGTTGATTGCAGAAAGACCCTGGGCAACGGCTCCTGAGCGCTCAAGGGCAGCCTTGTCACAGAGAAGGATCTTTGTGCCATCTGCGGCCCACTTTGTGATTTCAAAGGCCGTTCCACAGGCAGCCATGCCGCCACCGATGATCAGAACGTCAACGTCTCTCTTGTCAACTTCCGGTTCCCTTACCGCCTTAAGCTCTCCAACGGGCTTATTAGGTAATGCCATTATATACCTCCAAAGTAATAGTGATTTAATCCTGATTCAAAATGGATAACAGGTTGACTATGCCAGCTCCTGGGGAGTGGTAAGAACCATGCCTTCTGCTTCCTGCGTGGAGAGAAGCCCACTGTTAAGATCTTTTCCTTTAAGATCTTTATAGGCATTAGCCTGGCCTTCGGGGGTGGTTCTGATGGGGAACTTGAAGCGCTTTACAACGCCGTTTCTGAACTTACAGGTCCACATGATGTCCTCGGTACCCAACATGGGAACAACATTAGCTCCCATGGGAACAAAGTCAGAGTAACCCCTGACCTCGATAGCCTGGGTAGGACAGATCTTTACACATGAGTAGCACTCCCAGCACGCATCCGGCTCCTGGTTGTATGCTTTCATTGCGTTGGGATCAAGGACCATCAGGTCGTTGGGACAGATGTACATGCATGCTGTCTTGTCCCCACCCTTACAGCCGTCGCACTTTTCTGCGATTACAAAAGATGGCATTTGAAATACCTCCCTTACATTTGTGCTGAAATTGTTTAATCTTCAGCAACTTCTGTTAATGAAACTGCGACATCTTATACAGTGTCGCCCTATATTACAAAAAATTAGGTCGCTATACTTCGACCTCGGTCATCCGATGTGTCAATGCCCGGTGGTAGCCTGTTAATGCTGAAGGCAATGAATGTTTGCCCGGATCTTTTTCAAATGTATGGAAGGTAGCACCCGTTTGTGTACCTTGTCAAGAGTTTTTACCACAGGTTTTTTAACGTTTTTTTCCTCATTTGAAAACCTTTTGGATTTGTCAATATATACCCGGGGGCTTGAAGATCTCTACAATATGTAGTAAAAACAGGATTCGTTTTAAAATGGCAGGTCAGGCGGCAACCTGTTTTGTCGTTTTTTTTATCAAAGGCCCGACTAGGGCCGGGCAACATCCGTTTCCGTCTGCAGATCGGGAGTGGTTTTCATGAAAAACAATAAGGAAAAGGTAACCATGAGTGAAGAAATGATTCCGGTTCATCTGGATGATGAGATGACCTTTGGGTGTTCTCCTGATGTCTCGTGTTTTAACGACTGCTGCCGGGACCTCAACCAGGCCCTCACACCCTATGATATTCTCAGGTTGAAAAATAATCTCAACATCGCCTCTGGTCTGTTTTTGAAAAAATACACATCTTCGCATATCGGGCCGGAATCGGGCTTTCCCGTGGTGACGTTTAAGCCTGACCCTGCCACGGTTCATCTTTGTCCGTTTGTGAATATAGAGGGTTGTTCTGTCTACCCGGACAGACCCGCATCCTGCAGGCTATATCCCCTGGCCCGAGCCGTTGCACGCTCCAGGAAGACAGGTGGGCTTACCGAATTCTTTGCCCTCATCGAAGAACCCCACTGCAGGGGATTTGGTCGGAATACCGGTCAGACGGTGAGGACCTGGCTGGCAGGCCAGAATCTTGCCCCTCACAACCTGATGAACGATCGGTTTATGGAGGTGTTGAGTTTGAAGAACCGTATCATGCCGGGCGGCCTGGATCCTGTTGATTCTGCCAGGTTTTATCTTGCATGTTACGACCTTGATACATTTCGGCGTCGTATTGCTGAAGAAGGTTTGCCGGCAGGCCTTGATGTCTCTTCAGCTCTTGTTGACCGGTTGGCGACTGACGATACCTCCCTGCTTGACTTTGGTTATATGTGGATCGCCTACACCCTCTTTGGTGTTACCCTGGATTTCAGAGGGGAAGAAGGTGAGTATGAATAATAAGGTCGCCCTTGTGCTCGGCGCCGTAAAGGGGCTTGGTCGGGGAGTCGGCCTTGCCCTTGCAAAGGAGGGCGCAACCCTGGTGTTGACCCGCCATGACTGGCAGGAGAGCTTTGGGGAGATGGAGAAAGAGTTTCGTAAGACAGGGGCCCGGTTTGAGATAGTTGATGTGGATCTTCTCGATCCTGTTGGGGTTGCAGAGCTTGCTCGGAGAATTCAAGATCGGTTCGGATCTCTGGATATCCTAGTGAACAATATCGAGCGTGGTGGATGGCCTGCCGTTCATGGCCGGTATGTGGAAGAACAGTGGGATCTTGAGATGGCGACCACCCTAAAGGCCAAGCGATGGGTGTTTGACGCGGTTTTCCCTCTGCTGAAACGCTCCAGGGACGGGGTTGTCGTAAATTTTTCTTCGATTGCCGCCATTGTGGGAAGATCCGGATGTGCAGCTCCTCTGTTCAACGAAGGGTATGCTGCTGCCAATCGGGGCGTTTCTCTGCTGACCGAAACCTGGGCTCGGATGGGGGCACCCAATGTCCGGGTCAACGAGATCATGCTGGGAGTGTTTGAAACTCGTCACGCCCAGGGAACCAGGGGGTGGGAGGAGGTCCTGACCGATGATGAAAAAAAAGCCATTGTGGCCCACACCCTGATCGGGCGGACCGGCCGGATTGAAGATGCGGTCAAGGCGTTGCTTTTTATTGTCAGGGATGCTCCCTATATGACAGGTTCAGTGATCCGCCTTGACGGCGGGTTTGTTCTTGGGGGGGATCCTGTGCCGCCTATGCCAGTGGGAGTAGTTGGGGTGTAGGGGCGATCCCTTGCGGTCGCCCTTTGTGGCGGCAAGCTCGGCGGGGGTTTCATATAAAAATCCCAAAAAAAAAACTTGATAATCGATTATTAACAGCTAACAGCTAACTAAGCATTTCGGCAATAGTCAGCTTAATGCCTGTCCTGTTGCCTGTTGAGCTTCTGTACTCCATTTCTAATTTTGCCATTTCTGTATAGATAGGGGTTCGGTCAAATATAAAATATGTGGCGGCGTTAAATAGCGGAGTGCCGTCTGCGCAACCCGGCTGGCGTACGGGGCTGGCTCCGGGTTTTTTGAGTTCATGGGGAATGCCGTGGAGTCTGCAGATCATGGGTCTGAATTTGTAGAGTTGGCACAGGTCGTTGCTGTTTAGTGGACACATCACTCTGACCGGTCGTTCTGCTGGTTTGGCTCCATCCCTTGCTGCACAGGCTGCTTTTGCCTTTTCTTTGATGGTCTCAACATCGGGCAATGGGAGGGTTTCCAATCCCGAGAGAAGGTAGTGCCGTTCGATGTAGGTGTAATGATAAAATTCGGTCTCACAGCAATTGTCAGCACAGCCCCTGCAGACAAACCCATAATGGGCCGCACCTGCTTCCCAGGCCTCGTCCATACGGGCGTAGAGGGCTGCGAGACGTTCAAAGCGCTGGGTCTGGTTGGTCATGGGTTATTTCGTTCCTTAATTTAAAAAAGGGCCTTGGGAAAGAAGAGCTTTGAGTAAAGGTTCAGGGCATATCGGTCGGTCATGCTTGCAATTAGATCGCACACCGACCGCTCCAAAGGGTTGTTGTTGGGGTCCCAGGGAGCCATTTCCATTTTTTTGAGCTCCTGCTGGAGTTCGTCAACATTGCCCATGAAATAGCTGTAAAGTTCCTTGACCACCCTTTTGGCCTTGAGGAACTCCCTGTGGACAGATGGGGAACGATAGACCTTGTGGTATAGGAACTGCCGCAGAACGGTCATGGCCGAAAAGACCTCCTCGCCCATGGAGAGTTTTAATTGGCCGTTTTCTGCTCCGCTGCTGTAAATAATTTCCTTGACCATCGTCATTGCCCGCTGGGAGTGCGTGGCGCCAAGCCTTTGAATGCAGGTTTCTGGCACCTCGTCCGGGCTGATGACCCGGCTCCTGAGGGCGTCATCCAAGTCGTGATTCAGGTAGGCCATTATGTCTGCAATCCTGACAATTTTGCCCTCTGACGTTGCGGCTAATTCCCCCGGGGCTGTAGGCATTATCTCACCGAATCCCTTAGAGTGTTTGAGGATTCCGTCTCTTACCTCCCAGGAGAGGTTCAGCCCCCGGCCTCTGTTATCAAGAAGGTCAACCACCCTGACTCCCTGTTGCTGGTGGGAGAAATTTGGAGAGAAAATCTCCTTTAATGCAGTTTCACCACCATGGCCGAAGGGAGGGTGTCCAAGGTCATGACCAAGGGCTATGGCTTCGGTTAAGTCTTCGTTTAGCCCCATGGCCCGGGCGATGTTTCTGGCTATTTCAGATACCTCAAGGGTGTGGGTCAGCCGGGTTCTGTAATGGTCGCCCAGGGGGGAGAGGAACACCTGGGTTTTATGTTTGAGGCGCCTGAAGGCGTTTGAATATACGATTCTGTCCCGATCAAGTTGAAATGGGGTTCTGATGTCGCAGGAAGTTTCCTGTTTGATCCGACCTGCTGATTCCATGCTTGAACAGGCAAAGGGCGAAAGAAATGACCGTTCCCGCAACTCAAATTTTTCCCGCAGGCAGGGGCTGGTGTTTCTGGTTGATGGGGGAGCAGTGTCCTGGTCTTTGGCCCTGGGCATTATGGAAGTTTTCATGTATCCTTTACAAATATTTTTTTTAGTGAGTATAAAAGAAAACAATTGTGCATATTGTCAAAATTTTGTAAAGCTATTTCTTTTATGTGGGTTAAAGGAGACAAATATCGAACCGTCAGGTTGTGAACATTATATGGAGTTGGCCATGGTGTCGGCCCAAAGGGCCTTTGACCAGGGGGAATTTCCCGTGGGAGCGGTCATCGTAAGTGACGGCCGGGTGGTGGCAGAGGGGCACAGGGCCGGGAGCGTGGGCTTCACGGGGCGTCCATGCGAGATAGATCATGCTGAGATAAGGGCCTTGAGGCAGTTGACCTCCCTGGGGTCAGATTTTGATCCGGGTCGGGCCGTGATTTTTTCCACCATGGAACCCTGTCTGATGTGTTTTGCAGCCATTATTCTCTCTGGAATAAAAGAGGTTGTCTACGCCTATGAGGATATCATGGGGGGGGGGACTGGTTGTGATCTTCAAAGCCTGCCTTTGCTGTATAAAAAATGCGCAGTCAGGGTGGTGCCCGGGGTTCTCAGAGAAAAGAGTCTTGACCTTTTTGTTAAATTTTTCCAAAAAGAGAATAATCTATACTGGAAGGACAGTCTTCTTGAACACTATACCCTTACCCAGGCAGGGATAATATTGAAATAAAAACTTGCATTTCTAAGCTAGTATGGATATTATGACGAGTTGCTATATGGTTTTAGCGGTGCTCAGTTAAGTAAATAAAATCGCAGGAGGTGCGGAATAGCTAGACAGAGAAGCCAGGACAGGACAAGTGTAAACAGGGACATCAGGGCTCCCGAGGTCAGGGTTGTGGGCGTTGATGGTGAGCAGGTCGGCGTAATGCCCATCGAGGAGGCTCTTCAGAAGGCCAAGGAAAGTCAGATGGACCTGGTTGAAGTGTCACCCAATGCACAACCGCCTGTCTGTAAAATAATGGACTATGGTCGATACAAGTATGAACTGACCAAAAAACACCAGGAGGCCAGAAAAAAACAAAAGGGCTTTCAGGTCAAGGAGATCAAGGTACGGCCGGGAACTGATTCCCACGATCTTGAAACCAAGGTCAAGCATATCCAGAAGTTCATAGGCAACAGGGACAAGGTCAAGGTTACCCTGGTCTTCCGGGGGCGGGAAATTACCCTTGGTCAGCAGGCAAGGGAGGTCCTGGAACGGGTTGCCCATATGACCTCGGAATTTTCCCAGGTCGAACAGTTTCCCAAGTTTGAGGGTCGAACCATGACCATGGTGCTGTCACCCAAATAAGTCAGGCTCAGTGTAGGGGCTACCTCTTGCGGTCGCCACTTTGTGGCGGACACAATAAAGCCAAATGCCCCGTTGCCGGTTCTAAGCTGTCTTTTTATATGGAAAATCCCACGATCAGCTATTGAAGATTGTGGTTTTTTTAGATCAGACAACTGCGATGTTCATTATAGAGTGCTGCTGAAAAGAGATAACAGGTGGTGCATCCGTCCGTGAGGGCAGGCTGTGCCATTGTGTTTTTTTTGGAGTATTACACAACCCAGGAGATGTAGGAATGCCGAAAATAAAGACAAACAGGGCTGCTGCAAAGCGGTTTACAAAGACAGGCTCTGGAAAGTACAAGTTTAGAAAATCACATTCAAGTCACATTCTGACAAAAAAAACAACCAAGAGAAAGCGGTCTTTCAGGCTGGATCAGATTGTCTGCGCCAGTGACTTAAAGGCAGTTAAACGTCTGTTGCCCAACGGATAGATCACGGAATTAAGGAGCATTTAGAGATGAGAGTAAAAAGAGGTTTTAAGGCAAGAAGACGCAGGAATAAGGTTCTTAAGCTGGCCAAAGGTTTCAGGGGAGGTCGTAGCAAGCTTTACCGTACAGCAGCAGACGCCGTTGACAAGGCTTTGGGGTACGCCTATCGGGACCGCAGGGCCAAAAAGCGTGATTTCCGTAAGCTGTGGATTGCAAGAATCAATGCAGCGTCAAGAATGAATAATCTTTCCTACAGCAAGTTGGTCCACGGGCTGAAGCTTGCCAGGGTTGAGCTTGACAGAAAAGTTCTGGCCGAGCTCGCCGTGTCTGATCCTGCAGGGTTTTCCCAGATAGCTCAAACGGCCGCGGCCCAGCTTTAGTCGGGAGAGGAAAGGGGTGGAGACAGCCGTGGGAAAAACACTGGAAGAGATTGAAAGCAGCGCCCTTGAAGCGATTGAAAAGGCGCTGGACCTGGCCGAGGTGGAGGCGATTTCCACCCGCTATCTGGGCCGAAAGGGTGAATTAACTACCTTTTTAAGAAATATTTCAAAGCTTGACGATCAAGAAAGGCCCTTGGCGGGAAAGGCTGCCAACCAGCTTAAGGTAAAGCTCGATGCCAGCATCAGGCAGGCTGTGGATCTTTTTTCCCATGGGGAAAACTCCACGGCCGTCATTGATGTTACCTTACCCGGCAGGCCCCAGGTGCGGGGAACCATACATCCTGTGACCCGGATTACCAGGGAAATATCCGATATCTTTCTGCGTTTGGGCTTTGACATTGTGGAGGGACCCGAGGTGGAGACCGATTACTACAATTTTGAGGCTCTGAACATCCCGAAATACCACCCTGCAAGGGACATGCAGGACACCTTTTATGTGTCTGAGTCCATTCTTCTTAGAACCCATACTTCACCTAATCAGCCCCGGGTCATGGAAAAGACTGAGCCTCCGGTTCGGATGATCGCTCCAGGCAAGGTCTACCGATGCGACTCCGACCTGACCCATACCCCCATGTTTCATCAGGTGGAAGGTTTGATGGTAGATAAAAACATCTCCTTTGGCGACCTTAAGGGGGTTCTTACTGCCCTGATTCACCAGATTTTTGACAAGGAGACTTCCCTCAGGTTCAGGCCGAGTTTTTTCCCCTTTACCGAGCCAAGTGCCGAGGTGGATATCCGTTGCGTGATGTGCCGGGGCAAGGGTTGCCGCATCTGTTCCAGGACCGGATGGCTTGAGGTGCTGGGGGCCGGCATGGTTCATCCTGCCGTGTTTGAAAATGTGGGCTATGATACCGATATATACACAGGGTTTGCCTTTGGGATGGGGATCGAACGTATTGCAATGCTCAAATATGGAATCGACGATCTCAGGAAGTTTTTTGAAAACGATATGCGCTTTTTAAGGCAGTTTTAATATGAAAGTCAGTTTAAGCTGGTTAAAAGAATATGCGGCAATAGAGTCAACACCCCGGGAGATGGCGGCAAAGCTCACCATGGCAGGCCTTGAGGTCGAGTCGGTCGTAGAGCAATTTGAATACCTTGACAGGGTTGTGACAGCCCGGGTGGAAGAGGTTGTAATGCACCCCGGAGCTGATCATCTCAAATGCTGCCGGGTTAATGTGGGTGATGCCGTGTTGAACATAGTCTGCGGCGCACCCAATGTAAGCCAAGGCATGGTTGTTCCCTGCGCCATGGTCGGTGCGGTGCTTCCAGGTGATTTCAAGATCAAAAAGGGTAAGCTCAGGGGCGAAGTTTCCGAGGGGATGCTGTGCAGTGCCTCGGAACTAAGGCTCAATTCGGACGCAACCGGGATAATGGAGCTTGATTCTTCCCTTGAACCGGGAATTCCCCTTGTTGAGGCCCTTTCCCTTTCAGACGCAGTTTTTGAGATAGATCTTACCCCTAACAGGCCCGACTGCCTGAGTGTGATCGGGGTGGCAAGGGAGGCGGCGGCCTTTCAAACGCCTCCGGTTCGCCTGAAGATTCATGAAGTAATCCTTCCTGTAAACGGGGGGAAAAAACAGTCGGACATCTCAATTGACTCTCTGGCAAGGGTTGACATCCTTGATCCTGAGCTCTGTCCCCGCTATTGTGCCGCACTCCTGACCGATGTAACCGTGGGGCCTTCTCCCCTCTGGCTCCAGCAGCGTCTCGAGTCTGTTGGCCTGACCCCCATCAACAATATCGTTGATGTGACCAACTATGTGATGGTCGAGACCGGTCAACCCCTCCATGCCTTTGATTTTGACCGTCTGGCCCAGGGTAGAATAGAGGTTAGAACTGCCGGTCGGGATACAGGCTTTACCACCCTTGATGGAAAAGAACACTCCCTTGAACCGGATATGCTGATGATCTGCGATGGTGATGGACCGGTGGCCCTGGCTGGCGTGATGGGTGGCGAGAATTCTGAAATCCTTCCCACAACTACCCGGGTTCTGCTGGAGAGTGCCTATTTCAATCCTGTGTCCATTCGAAAGACGGCCAAGCGAACGGGTATTGCAACTGACGCCTCCCACAGGTTTGAACGGGGGGTGGATCCCTGGGCTACAAAGGGTGTTCTGGATCGGGCAGCCGCACTCATGGAGGCTGTTTCAGGAGGGGTGTCTGCAAGGGGAATAATTGATGTTTATCCCCGGAAGACCCCCCGTGTGAATATCGAGCTTAATGTCGAGCGACTCAATCGGCGCCTTGGTACCGACCTTGATGATGAAGAGATCCGGCGGCTGCTTGAATCGGTTGAATTCAGGGTCGATCAACAGGAGCAGGGGTTGATGTCCGTTGAGGTTCCCACCTTCAGGGTGGATGTCACAAGGCCCGAAGATCTTTCCGAGGAGGTGGCAAGGCTCTGGGGATACGACAACATCAAAACCAGCCTGCCCGTCGTCTCGTCCGCAGAAATGACCCTCTCACCAAGCCTCGCCTTTAGGGATAATGTCAGGGAGTGCATGGTTGGATTCGGGTTCAGCGAGGCCATAAACTACAGCTTTACCGCTGCTGAATCAATGGACCGCCTCAAACTTGGCCAGGATGATGCAAGGCGTTCGGTTGAAATGCTGCTCAATCCCATTTCAGAAGATCTGGCTGTGATGCGTTCAACTCTTCTTCCCGGTCTCTTTGAAAATATGAGGCGTAACAATGCTCAGCAGGTGGATCGCCTGAGGCTGTTTGAGGTGGGAAATACGTTTATTTCAAAGGGTCATGGCATTCAACCCCTGGAAACTGAATGGCTGGCCGCCATTTTGACAGGTCCACGAAACATCTCCTCCTGGCATGCCAAGGGAGTCAGAGTTGATTTTTTTGACATCAAGGGTGTTGTGGAGGGACTCTTGTCCCACCTGGGCATCCCAGGGGTGTCTTTCCTGCGGGCAACCCGGGATGATCATCCCTATTTAAAGCCTGGCAACGGTGCAAGAATTGAGGCAGAGGGTCGTCTCCTCGGAGCCGTGGGTGAAATCGATGAAGCAGTTCTGAAAAATTTTGGACTCAGACAGGATGCTTTTGTCTTTGAGCTGGACCTTGAGGCTCTCCTCGACCTGGCACCGGACAGCATCGTTTCAAAGCCGCTTCCAAAGTTTCCGGCCATCTCAAGGGATATCACCCTGATTGTCGATGCTAATACTTTAGGTGCCGACATTGTGACCGAGGCCGTCACCTTTGTCCAGAAGGACCCCCTTGTGGAAGAGGTTTTTCTGTTTGACGTATATGAGGGCACCCCCCTTGCCAGGGGTAAACGATCGATCTCCCTGAGGGTTGTTTATCGGTCCTGGAGCAAGACATTGAAGGAAAAGAAAATCAAGGGGCTTCACGATCGCATTTCGAAACATCTGGTTGCCGCCTTTAAGGCAGACCTTCCTTAGGTGGTATTAGTTTTTTGTTGACATGAAAGGGGTGGTATGTTAACCTCCACAATTAATGTGCGGGCATAGCTCAGTTGGTAGAGTACAAGCTTCCCAAGCTTGGAGTCGCGAGTTCGAACCTCGTTGCCCGCTCCATTTAATGTTGGGTAATTTTATGGTGATGCTGGTCAGTATTCTGGTAGCCAGAGGCAGTTTTTTTACGTTCCATTAATCTAAACCATGATGTTTTATCGATGAGTATTTTGATCCAAGCCTTTTGACTTAAAGGTAAGCTGTGCAGACAGGTAAGGACTTAAGAGTTGGTTTGCATCATGGAACGGGCGTTTTGCCCGTTTTTCTATTTTTCAGGGGGTGGGTTCTTGACCTGCCTGAACAGGGGATAAACAGCAGGCATTTCATGAAAATACAAAACAAGAAAACAAATCCTCTTGTAGCTGCAGTGGAGGCGATAGCGGAATCTCTGTGTCCGCCAGAGGGGCTCGAGCTTGTCCATGTGGAGTGCGTGTCTGACCGGACTGGGATGATATTTCGAATTTATCTGGATAAGCCGGGCGGGATCACAATCGATGATTGTGCGCTAATGAGTCGGAAACTCGGGGATATAATGGATGTTGAGCTTGAAGAGATCGCAGCCTACCGTCTTGAGGTCTCTTCTCCAGGGGCAAAACGGCCGCTGAAAAAACAGGCTGATTTTGAAAGGTTCCTGGGGAGCAGGGTCAAGGTTGAAACAACGGAACCCATTGGAGATCGTCGTAAGTTTACGGGAATTTTAAGTAGGGCCCAGGATGGATGTGTGGAGGTTGTTGTTAATAACGAGACTATTGTGTTTCGCCTTGAACAGATCGCCAAGTCAAGACTTGCTTAGCCACATGGAGAACACGGATGCTTATAACAGATATTAAACGGGTTGTCGACCAGGTAAGCCGGGAAAAGGGGATAAATGTCGAGGTCCTCATTGCCACCATTAAAGAGGCTGTTGAGTCGGCCGCCAGGAAAAAACTGGGAACCCGGGCTGACATTGAGGTTCACTATGATGAAAAAAATGGCGAGATTGAAGTCTTTCAGTTCAAGGAGGTAGTGTCTGAGGTCGATGATCCAGATGTTGAGTTGACTCTGGAGGAAGGTCTCCTCTATGACTCTGCCTGTGAGATCGGTGACAGCCTGGGGATCAAGGTGGACACAGCCGAGTTTGGCAGAATTGCAGCCCAGAGTGCCAAACAGGTGATTATTCAGAAGATGAAAGAAGCCGAAAGAAATGCCGTTTATGAGAATTTTATCCATAGAAAGGGTGAAATCATAAATGGAATCGTTCAACGGACCGACCGGGGCAATATAATAGTCAACCTTGGTCAGGCTGAAGCGATTCTGGCTTCAAGAGAGCAGATGCCCAGGGAAAATTACCGCCGGGGTGATCGGATACGGGCCTATATCCTTGACGTGCTTGAAGAGTCCAGAGGTCCCCAGGTCATTCTGTCGAGGACCCATCCTGAATTTGTCGCAAAACTCTTTGCCACTGAGGTTCCGGAGATAGCCGAGGGAATTGTGACCATCCGGGGAACGGCCCGGGAGGCAGGTGTCCGTACGAAGATTGCGGTAAGTTCAACAGACTCAGATGTCGATCCGGTAGGTGCCTGTGTGGGCATGAAGGGGAATCGGGTTCAAAGCATTGTCCAGGAATTGAGGGGTGAAAAGGTTGATATTGTTCCCTGGAATCCGGATGTGGCTAAGTTTGTCTGTAATGCCCTGGCTCCTGCTGAAATAGCGAGGGTTATCATTGACGAGGACAACCGAAGCATGGAGGTGATTGTCCCGGACGACTTTCTTTCCATTGCCATTGGAAAGAACGGCCAGAATGTTCGTCTGGCATGCAGATTGACCGGTTGGCATCTTGAGGTGATGAGCGAGGATGAGTACAGCAGCGAACTCAAACAGGGTTATGAGTCCCTCATGTCTATTCCGAACGTTTCCCTCTCCCTTGCAGAAAAATTATTCAAGGGTGGGTTCAGTTCTTTCAAGGAGGTTTCCCTTGCAAATCTGGAAGATCTTCTTTCCGTGACGGATCTTCCCGAATCGGGGGCTGAAGAGTTGATCCTTAATGCAAAAGCCCTGGTGGATGCAGATCTGGCAGTTGAAAGTCCGGACCAGGAGTCTGATCCGCCTGGTTCATTAGACCAGGAGATTCTGCCAGAGGGAAAAGATCAGACGCCTTCTGACCCAGGCCCGGAATCTGGCGAGTAAATATGATAATACAATAACCTTACAATGTCTGAACCAGCTCGGCTATCCAAGTTTTTTTATTGAACATGCCATGGAGGCCAGACTTTTAACAAACAGAATATGAGATCAATACTTGGGGGGAACCAATGGCAAAAATCAGGGTTTATGAGCTGGCCAAAAAGCTTAATATGACGAACAAGGTACTGTTAACAAAGCTTAAGGCTATGAACATAGAAGCGAAAAGCCATATGAGTTCTCTGGAGGACGATACAGAGGCAAAGGTTCGTGAAAATCTTTACGGCAGTAAAAACAAAATCACAGATACCCGGGTGAAATCATCGGTTATAAGAAGGAGAAAGCCCCAGAAATCAGGAGATGCACCTGATGTTGTCCCAGGGGTTGATGCCGTCGGTGATGATGCCGTAAAGGGGGATGCCGCCTCGAGCAAGGAAATTGTTCAAGAAGAATCTCCGGTTAAAGAGTCGGTTGCTGAAGATGTAAAGTCAAAAGCTGCCGTCCCTGAGTCCAAAGTCTCAGATCCTTCCCGGGAAGAAAAGTCAGGGCACACCCAAGACCCTGAGCCGGTGAAAGGTAAGAGTGTTGAGAAGAAGACAAAAAAACCCGTAAAACCAAAGAGTCAGCCAGCCAGGGTTATAATGAAACCCGAGCCCTTGGTCGAAGATAATCCCGAACCCGAGCAAAAGCCCAAACAAGAAAAGATGCCCGAAGACCTTGATCTGCCCGGAAGCGGAGCAAAAGATCCTTCTGAAGAAAAAGAGCTCAAGGATGAGCAGACAGAAGTGCAGTCCAAGGCTTTAAAGTGTGACAAGGCATTAGAAACGAAACCGGAAACAGAGAAAAAGACTTTAGACAATGAGTCTTTATCCAAACAAAAGGAAGCTGATCTGGAAGCAAATCATGCCATCAAAGAGGATCGGACCGCTGATGTGGAAAATGACGAAATAAGTTTGGATGCGGCCGACTCAAAGGATAAGAAAAGAAAAAAGAAGAAACCCTCCAAGCGATCCGAACCGGCCAAGATAATCAAGATGGTCGTTCCCATTGCCAATCTTGGCCGAAACAGGGTCAAAAAAGAGGCTACCCAGGCACCGCACCCCCCCCAGGGAGAAAAGGCCCATCCCAAACCGTCAGATTCGAGAGTTCCAAGAGCCCATCAGGCCAATCGATCTGTCCCGGTAAAGCCTGATCCTGAAATATCCTCCGAGGCTAATGTCGAAGTCAAGCGGAGTAAGAAAAAAGAGTGGAAGAAAAAAGGTTCTGGTCCCGCAGGAGTGGAATTTGCCGCCAAAGGTGGGCCGAGGAAAAGAAAATCTATTGTTGAGGGAAAGGATCTCTACTCAAATGAAAGGGGTAAAAAAGGTCGAAGAAAGGATGGCAGGGTAAAGAAAGCCAAGCCCATGAAGACCCAGATTACCGTTCCAAAGGCAATCAAACGACGCATTAAGATCGACGAGATTATCGAGCTGTCAGAACTTGCAAAGCGCATGGGCATCAAGGCAAATGAGATGATCGTAAAGCTCATGGGCCTGGGTGTGATGGCAACGGTAAACCAGGTCATCGATTATGATACGGCAAGCCTTGTGGCTGCCGAGTTTGACTATGAGGTTGAAAAGGCTTCGGTGGAGGAGGATCTTGTCCTTGAGGTTCAGGAGGCAGAGATTGATCCTGACAAGCTTGTTGAGCGTCCACCGGTTGTGACCATCATGGGTCACGTTGACCATGGTAAAACCTCGCTTCTGGATATGATCCGAAAGACCAAGGTGGCAACAGGGGAGGCAGGTGGGATTACCCAGCACATCGGTGCCTATAGTGTCAAGACCCAAAGCGGTACCATCACCTTTCTCGATACGCCCGGCCATGCGGCTTTTACCTCCATGCGCTCCAGGGGTGCCAAGGTAACCGATCTTGTCGTTCTTGTGGTCGCGGCCGATGACGGGGTTATGCCCCAGACCATTGAGGCCATAAACCACTCAAAGGCGGCCGGGGTTCCGGTTGTAGTTGCCGTAAACAAGATGGACAAACCTGCGGCTGACCCGGACCGGGTCATGCGGGAGCTGTCCGATCACGGACTGTTGTCTGAAGAGTGGGGCGGGGATGTCATCTTTGCCAAGGTATCGGCAAAGACCGGTGAGGGTATTGACAGCCTGCTTGAAATGATTCTCCTTCAGTCTGACGTGCTGGAGCTTAAGGCCAATCCGGACTGTGCAGCCACAGGCCATGTGATTGAAGCTCGCCTGGACGCCGGAAGAGGTCCGGTTGCAACGATTCTGATCAACCAGGGGACCCTGAGGGCAGGGCAGCCGGTCGTGTGCGGGCTCTATTCAGGCAAGATCCGGGTGATGATCGACGACCTGGGCAAGGATGTGGAATTTGCAGGGCCGAGTACCCCGGTGGAAATTGTCGGGTTGAGCGGAGTTCCCCAGGCAGGCGACGAGTTTGTAGCCCTTGAGTCGGAAAAGGACGCCAAGCAGGTGAGTGATTCAAGAATGCAGAAGCAGCGGGCCAAGGTCCTTGCCAAGAGAAGCCGGGCAAATCTTGAAAAGCTTTTCGAGAGCATGGGTGCGGACGAGATAAAAGAGCTCAAGCTCATCGTAAAGGCCGATGTCCACGGGAGCCTGGAGGCCCTCAACGAGTCGATCATGAAGCTTGCCCAGGACGAGGTTGATATTACAATCGTCCATGCGGGCACCGGAGCGATTAACGAGTCTGATGTCTCCCTTGCCGCAGTTTCCGATGCGATTATCATCGGATTTAACGTGCGGCCGACCCCCAACGGACGCAGCATGGCCAAGGAAGAAAACGTAGACATGCGTTTTTATGATATCATCTATAACGTTATCAACGATATCAAGGCAGCCATAACCGGGCTTATGCCTTCGACCTTCCACGAGATCATCATTGGAAGGGCCGAGGTGCGGGATACCTTTGTAATTCCCCACAAGGGGCTTACCATCGGTGGATCATTTGTCCTGGAGGGCAAGATATCCAGGGGTTATAAAATCCGGCTCCTCAGGGACGGGGTGGTGAAATGTGATTCCACCATTTCTTCGCTCAGGCGCTTTAAGGATGACGTGAAAGAGGTGACCCACGGATACGAGTGCGGTATTGGCATCGAGCGTTACAACGATATCAAGGTCGGTGATATCTTCGAGTGTTATGAGGTTGAAGAGAGAAAGGCACAGATGGAGCAGATTAAGGAATGAGGCCATATCCCAGATCCGAAAGGGTTGCATCAAGAATCCAGGAGATCATTGCAGACCTGATCAGGCGAAAGGTCCGGGATCCAAGGCTTTCACTGGTTACAATCAGCAGTGTACGGGTCACCTCTGATCTGAAGATCGCCTATGTCTATTTTTCTGTCTTCGGCGATGAGGCAAGGGTTCTTGCGGCGGCTCAAGGCCTTGAAAGTTCCCATGGATTTATCAAGCGTGGGGTAGCGCCAAAGCTCGGTGTTCGTTACATGCCCGAGTTGAAGTTTATCCATGATGAATCCTTTGACCATGGGAGCCACATTGACAAACTGCTTAAATCTGTTTTAACGGACAGCGACCCGGATCAATGAACAGTGGAATTCTTGCCGTTGACAAACCTGGGGGGATTTCCTCAGCCAGGCTGGTCGCACGAATAAAGGAGTGCCTGAAGGTAAAAAAGGTCGGTCATACCGGAACGCTTGACCCCTTTGCAACAGGAGTGATGCTCTGCGGCATCAATAAAGGAACAAGGATTTCAAGATTCCTGCTCGGCGGTCCCAAAAAATACACGGCTACCCTCTGTCTGGGCGTTGAGACCGACACCCTTGACCGGACTGGGGTTGTGGAAAAAACAGCAGACCCCTCCCAGGTCTCTGCCATCACCCGGGATGAGCTCGTCAAGGTGGTTGACTCCTTTGCAGGTGTACAGATGCAGCACCCTCCCATTTTTTCCGCGTTAAAGCACCAGGGGCAGCCCCTTTATCGACTGGCCCGCCAGGGAAGACCCGTACAGAAACCCATGCGGCGGATAGAGATCTTCTCCATCGCAATAACGGGTGTTGATCTTCCCCATCTTACCCTGGATGTTCACTGCTCAACCGGCACCTACATTCGAAGCCTTGCCCAGGATATAGGGTCAGCCCTTGGTTGCGGTGCCCACCTTGCCGAGCTTAGAAGGACCGATTCCTGCGGATTCGACCAGGAGACTCTGGTTTCCCTTGCCTCGTTTGAAGCCATGGACCATGATGAGGCCCGGTCAAAGATCATCCCCATGAATGAGGTGCTCTGGTTCATGCCTGCATTTGAAGCTGACCCAGATATGGTCAAAAAAATCGGTTTTGGCCAGAGTCTTGGCCTTGAAAATAAAATTTCGCCTCCAATGGACGGCCAGGAGCCCTTTGTCAGAATTGTCGCTCCCGACGGGTCTCTTGCGGCGGTTGTGGAGTATGATCCAGCCCTTGATCAATATAATTATTGTTGCGTTTTTGTGTCGTAACATTTAACATGATTCCGTTTGGTGGAAATAGAGACCCTGTTCCGCCAAATCGCCCCACCGGTTGTCTGAATGGAATATTGGATAGCCACATTTACGTTGATCCCCCTCAAATATGGGGGGGCTTTATTTTATCTATTCCAAACAAGGAGTATTATCGTGGTATTACTTGCAGAAAACAAAGAAGAAATGATCGCAAATTTCAAGCTCCACGACTCAGACACAGGATCTCCTGAAGTCCAGGTCGCCCTCTTGACCCATAGAATCAGTTATCTCACTGAGCATGTGAAGGTGCATAAAAAAGATCACCACTCAAGAAGGGGGCTTTTAATCCTCGTTGGAAGGCGTCGCAGCCTTCTTGACTATCTAAAGAACAAAGACATTGATCGGTATCGATCTCTCATCGAAAAGCTCGGTCTGAGACGATAATAAAACGAACCGGCATCCCTTCGGATGCCGGTTCATTTTAATAACCCACGGGCGGTAACTCTTTGGCAGATACCTGAATAAGTTCGCATATGCAGCATAAAAACCGTTTTGATTTTTATGCTGGAGGTGCGGGTTTATTCTGTTATGAAGATGCTTTCTGAACCGCCCTTATATTACAGGAAAAAAATATGGAACAGGTATTTACGACCGAACTTAACGGAAAAGAATTCAGCCTCAGGGCCGGTAAAATTGCAAAACAGGCCGGTGGATCGGTTCTCGTCCAGTACGGAGAAACCATTGTGCTGGTAACCGCCGTTGCGTCAAAGGATGTAAAGGAGCATGTCTCTTTTCTTCCCCTTACCGTGGAGTATCAGGAAAAAATTTATGCTGCCGGAAGAATTCCAGGCAACTACTTCAGGCGGGAAATTGGAAGGCCCAGTGAAAAAGAGACCTTGACCGCAAGGCTCATCGATCGACCTATTCGCCCTCTTTTTGAAAAGGGATGGGCAAGCGAGGTCCAGGTGATCGCAACCGTGCTCTCCACGGACAAGGAAAATGATCCAGACATCCTTGCCCTTGTGGGGGCCTCTGCCGCACTTGAGATGTCGGACATCCCCTTTGCAGGACCCATCGCAGGAATCAGGGTCGGTCGCATCGACGGTCAGTTTGTTGCCAACCCCACGATCCAGGAGATGGCGGCGAGCGATATTGACCTTGTGGTTGCAGGGTCCAAAACCGGCGTGGTCATGGTCGAAGGCGGGGCAGACATCGTGTCTGAGGAGGATATGCTCGAGGCTATCTTCTTTGGTCACAAAACCATGCAGCCCCTGATCGTGCTCCAGGAGGAGCTTAAAAAGGCCCTTGGCAAGGAGAAGAGGGTTCACACTCCGCCCCAGGTGGATGCGGCACTCATGGAAAGGGTTGTCGAGGTTGCCCGGGACAAGGTTCATTCTGCCGTACAGACCCAGGGAAAATTTGAGAGGGTAAAGGCCCTTGAAGATGTAAGGACCGAACTTGTCGAAACCCTTGGCGCTGATTTTGCCGATCGCCTTGATGAGGTAAAGTCCATGTTCAGGGATCTGGTCGACCAGGTTTCAAGGGAGATGGTTCTGATCGAAAAACGAAGAATCGACGGTCGTGCCTTTGACGAGGTAAGGGATATCACCTGTGAGGTGGGGGTTCTGCCTCGGCCCCACGGTTCTGCCCTGTTCACCAGGGGCGAGACCCAGGTACTCGGGGTTCTTACCCTTGGGTCCGGACCCGACGAGCAGAGGATCGAGACCCTCAACGGAAACGAGACCCGGAACTTCATGCTCCACTATAACTTTCCTCCTTTTTCAGTTGGTGAGTGCAAGCGCGCTGGCGGTCCCAGCCGTCGGGATCTAGGACATGGAAACCTTGCCCATCGTGCCCTTTCAAGGGTCCTTCCTGATCCTGCAAATTTTGAGTACACCATGCGGCTTGTGGGTGAGGTGATGGAGTCCAACGGCAGCTCTTCCATGGGAACCGTTTGCGCGGGAACCCTTGCCCTCATGGACGGAGGGGTCCCTATTTCAGCCCCTGTGTCGGGAATCGCCATGGGGCTCGTCTCCGATGCCGACAATACTGCTGTTCTCACCGATATCCTGGGTGACGAGGATCATTTCGGCGATATGGATTTCAAGGTGGCTGGAACCGAAGAGGGGATCACGGCCCTGCAGATGGACATCAAGATCAGGGAGCTCTCCAGGGAGGTTCTTGTCAAGGCCCTTGACCAAGCCAGAATCGGCAGACTTCACATCCTCAAGCGCATGCTTGCCACCCTTGACATGCACCGGGACAGCATGTCTCCCTATGCACCAAAGATCATCAGTGTCAGGATCAATCCAGACAAGATCCGGGAGATCATCGGACCCGGCGGCAAGATGATTCGGTCGATCCAGGCCGACACCAATACCACCATCGAGGTGGATGACTCTGGGCTCGTGAAAATAGCCGCCGAAAATCAGGCTGATGGCGAGGCTGCGGCAAAGATTGTCACCGACATCGGCATGGATCCCGAAATCGGGGGGATCTATGAGGGCGAGGTGGTGAAAACTACGGATTTCGGCGCCTTTGTAAGGATCAAGACCGGTACGGACGGCCTGGTCCACATTTCTGAGCTTTCAAACCAAAGGGTCAAGAAGGTTACCGATGTCGTCAAGGAGGGAGACATCGTCCGGGTAAAGGTGCTGGAAATCACCCGGGACGGAAAGATCCGTCTCTCCTGCAAGGCCCTTGAGACCGAAGAAGAGTAGTGGATTTCCCCTGTCTATCCATTTGCCCCCTGGCAAGCGGCAGCAGGGGGAACTCGATTTTTGTGTCGGGCGGAACAACCTCAATCCTTGTGGATGCAGGACTCTCAGGGGTTGAGCTTGAACGCCGCATGGGGGCGAATAATCTTTCGCCTGAACGACTTTCAGCAGTCGTGGTGACCCATGAGCACGCAGACCATATCCATGGTGCAGGTGTGCTTAGTCGTCGCTATAACCTCCCCCTTTACATTAATTCGAAAACCTTTGCCGCAGCAGGTGAAAAGCTTGGTCGTGTGGATTGTATCCACCTTTTTGAATGCGGAAAAGCCTTTCGTATTGATGAGCTTGAGATCAATCCCTTTTCCATCGCCCACGATGCGGCCGACCCCCTGGGAATGACAGTGGAATTCGTCAGTGCCAGGATCGCCAAAGCTAAAATCGGAATCGTCACGGATCTGGGTGTCGCCACCCAACTTGTGAAACAGCACCTCCATGGTTGTACTCTTCTGTATCTCGAGGCAAACCATGATCCAGGGATGCTCGATGCTGGTCCCTACCCGTGGTATTTAAAGCAGCGGGTAAAGAGCCGTACCGGGCACCTCTCCAACCAGGATGCGGCGGCCCTTGTGGCTGAGGTGAGAACCGAGGCCCTTGCCCATGTTATCCTTGCCCACCTTAGTGAGCAGAACAACACACCAGAACTTGCCCTCCAGGCCATGCACCTGGTCCTTAATTCTCCCAGAATAAGGGTTGAAGTGGCAAGGCAGGAGAAGGCTGGAACCCCCGTAAATCTCTGATCCTCCAGGATAATATTCGTTAGCCGTCAACCATCTCACTGTCTGATCGATATTTTTCTCCATGGTGCTTTTGCGGTTTGTCTATGGGAAGGGGGGAGAGCACCAGGAGCCCCACATAGAAGTGGCCGTTTGGAGAGGTCTTTGAAGTTTTTGTTATGTGCATTATCCGGGTCTTGAGCTTTATGACCGGGTCTGAGATGTCCCCGGGGCAGTACTTTACATCAAGGACATCCCCCTGGTGGAGATGGCGCATGATTTCGGAATTTTCCTGTATCACAACACACATGCCCGATTCTGAGCGATCCCTGAGTCTGAACCGATAAATGTAGGGCAGCTCCTTGATGTGGAACTCAATGCTGTGAAATTTATCAAGGTAGTGCCTTGGGGAGGATCTGTTCTCCTTTTGATTTTGGCAGTTTGTGTCTTGGTTCATCATATTCCGGCTGAAAAAGCTCCAACTCCTCTGGCTTTGGTTTTTATAGGCAGACAAACGACCCCTTTAAATTCGTATATAAAAAATAGGGGGGTGTCAATGCAAAACTACCCGGCAGCAATTCTTATTTTGTACAACAACATATTGCGGCGTTGTTTTGAAGGGTAGAGGTATCCTCATACACCGTATATGATAAAACCAAAATGAGAAATGCCATACCCTGTTCTTTTGGTTTTTTGCCCATTGTGATAAAAGGGGATAACAGCGGTTGGTTTTCAGGAGGAACAATGGAAAGAATCGATTTACGCATACAACAATTGAGCCGTCTCTATGAACTTTATGACCGGTTTATTGGTGCAACCGAGTTTGTTTGTCACAGGGGATGCTCTGTCTGCTGCACCTGCAATGTCACCCTCACCTCCCTTGAGGTTGATTATATTCGCTACCGCCTTGGACCCAGGGGGACCGAGCTTGTTATGGAAAGGGTCACAAATAATCTTTCACCACAACGGTTCCAGCCCGGGACAACCCTGAACGGATTTGCCAGGGCCTGCATGGAGGGTTGCGAGATGCAGGACGAGGAGAATGATCCCGGCTGGGGCTCCTGCCCCCTTCTCTCAAACGGCATGTGCACCATCTATCCGGTAAGGCCCTTTGGTTGTCGAAGTCTTAACTCCATGGAGGATTGCGCCGTTAACGGGGCGGCTATCATTTCACCGTTTACCCTTACGGTGAACAATGTTTTCATGCAGTACATTGAACATATGGATTGTAATGGGGTATCTGGAAATCTTTCCGATATGTTTCTTGTCCTGGCCGGCGATAATCTGCCGGTTTTCCCGATCACCATCAAAAACCAGAGGTTAGAGGGGGTCATGGTGCCGCCTGAGCACAGGCAGAGGGTTGGGCCGCTTTTGCAGGAGATTATGGCAGTAGGCAGTAGATAGTGGGCAGTGGGTAGTGGATGGGCTGTAGGGGCAATTCATGAATTGCCCTTGTCGGTTGCCGTGTACCGGTTCGGAGGGAGTGTCATATAACACGCATGCCATGGCGGATAGAAGCATGAAACTCGATAAAATAAGCCGAGGCCATTGTAGGGGCAATCCCTTGCGGTCGCCCTTTGTGGTGGCCAACTCGGTGGGAGTTTTTTATAAAAACAAAGGGTTATTTTACAATGTGGAGGGCAGGCGAAAGTTTGATCAGGCCTGGCATTACCCTGTTTCTGCCGCTCAGCTTTGCCTTGTAAAGCATTTCGTCCGCATTCATTATCAGACTTGAACTGTCTGCCTGGTGATGATGCTGGGCAATTCCGAAACTTGCCGTCACCTTGACAATTCCCCCGTCTGTTTTGATCTGTGCCGCCTGGATTTTGAGCCGCAGCCTGTCGGCAAGTTCAATGGCCCTGTCTCGTTCTGTTTCTGGTAGAATGGCGACAAACTCCTCACCGCCATAGCGGGTAAGGGTGTCTCCCCCCCTCATGCTCTGACCCACCAGACGGGAGATCTCTTTTAACACCTTGTCTCCTGCTGGATGGCCATGGGTATCGTTGACTTCCTTGAAATGGTCGATGTCAAACATGATGAGGCTCAGGGATTTTTTGTGACGGTCTGCATCGGCAATGCTTCGCTGGATCTGGTTATCAAATTCGCGCCTGTTGTAGCAGCCAGTCAGGGGGTCAAGGGTTGCGGCATTGGTGAGTCTGGCAATGTTCATCTGGTGGGAAAGGGCGATCCCGGTGCTCTTGAGAATGATATTGACAATCTCGTCATGGTAGTTGAGCATGGTCTGGCTGGGAAGCATATACATCTTTGCCTGGCAGTTTTCCTCAATAAGATCGTAGGAGATGAGGTTCTTAAGGCTCAAATCCATTTCCCTGTCGTCCGGGTGAAACATATGATTCAGGTAGTTGATCTGGGATCCCTGGGTTATGGAAAAATCATTTATAAAAATCGATTCAAGGGATTTTCTGTACATTCTGGGGTCGAGCCATACATCAATCTCTCCTTCTCGTTTAATGACAAAGGCGAACAACCGATAGTTGATGATCTCCTTGAGGCAGAGGGATACTTCGGCGATGATATCCCCGGGAGTTTTTTTCTGATTCAGCGTCACGAGGTAACGGGTCAAGCGCCTGTGGTCCGATTCTATGTCCGCAGTGCTGAAGAGTGCTGAAAAAGCTGCTAAAACCCTGGTGGACAGTCTGTTGAGAGAAGGCTTCATCTTAAATCCTTTCAAAGTGAGTAAACGTTGAAAGGATAGTAAAGCAAAAATAATGCCAAGCAATAATGGTGTTCGTTGTATCAATTAAATCAGTGTGTTGAATCGTTTGGAAAAATGAAGGTCCGGATCTACATGGTAAAAACTGCCGGACCTGCGACAGGTTTATGACGGTTTTATCCTCTGCCTGATTTTGACAGGTGGTGCAGGGCAATTCATGAATTGCCCCCATCACTCATCACCAACTATCTACTACCTACTGTATGTTCCCCTTAAGTCCGATGGCCCAGGCAACCGTCTGCATGCCAACAATGGTCTCTGATATGAGTTCGCCCCTTTCCATTCCGAGCATGTCCGCTCCCCTCTGGATAACGGTCCGGTCAACGCCTGCGGCAAAACTCTTCTCCTTCCATTTTTTTGTGACCGATTTGACCTTCAGGTCAAGAACGCTTTTTGACGGCCTCACAAGGCAGGTGCTTGAGATAAGGCCTGTGAGTTCATCAACCGCATAGAGGGTTCTTTCAACCAGGGATTCGGGTTTTACATCTGAGCACAATCCCCATCCGTGGCTCTCAACAGCCCTGATATACTCCTCCGGCCAGTTGCGGGCCATGAGGATTTCCCTTGTCTTGGTGCAGTGCTGATCTGGATAGCGTTCGTAATCCAGGTCGTGGACTAGGCCTATGACCTGCCATTTTTCCCCGTCTTCGCCAAATTTTTCTGCAAAGTGCGCCATGACCCCTTCCACGGCAAGTCCGTGGCGAATAAGGCTGTCCGATGTGTTGAACTCTTTTAAAAGATTAAAGGCATCTTCTCTTGTGGGTAGAATGGTCTCCATTGAAACTCCTTGAATTTTTAATCGTTTTGTGCAATTAGGTTGCATACCGATAATCAGCAGCCATGTCAAATATAAAGGAAGATCTGGTCAATGGAGAGAACAGGAAAAGCAAAGATCATAAGAACAACGGTTCAGATGCAGCAATGGTCTGAACAGGTCCAGAAACAGGGAGAAACCATCTGCCTGGTTCCCACCATGGGGTATTTTCACCAGGGTCACTTGAGCCTCATGGATGCTGGCAAAAGCGTGGCAGACCATCTTGTGGTCAGTCTCTTTGTCAACCCCACCCAGTTTGGTGCCAACGAGGATTTCGGGGCCTATCCAAAGAATTTTGACAGGGACTTTAATCTGGCAGAGTCAAGGGGAGCAGCCGTTGTCTTTGCACCCGATTCCGGTGAAATATATCCCCCGGGCTTTCAGACATCCGTGGTCCTGAGCGAGCTTCCCCGCAACCTCTGCGGCTTAAGCCGACCGGTTCATTTCCAGGGGGTGGCAACCGTTGTGACCAAGCTCTTCAATATTGTTAAACCCCGGATTGCAGTTTTCGGGTGCAAGGATTACCAGCAGCTCCAGGTGATTCGCCAGCTTGTGAAGGATCTTAACTTCAATATCATAATCATGGGAGCTCCCATTGTAAGGGAGGTTGACGGCCTTGCCATGAGCTCAAGGAACGTCTATTTGTCGCCGGATGAACGCAAATCGGCCCTGAGTCTATCAAGCGCCCTTACCCTTGCAGAAAGGATGATCAAACAGGGTGAAACCCGGTGTAAACCCATACTCGCCGCTGTTACAGCTCTTATCCTGGATCACCGGGACACCAGGATTGACTATGCCACGCTGTGTGATCCGGAAACCCTTAACGCGGTTGACACCATAACATCCCCGGTGCTTCTGGCCCTGGCAGTCAAGGTCGGTACCACAAGGCTGATTGACAACAGGGTCATTGATCCAGGACAATGACCACCCGGCATTGCCGCATGAAATCATGCCGTTCAGCCGTTCTTTCAACGGCCGAGGCGTCTGACCTTGATACAATGATGTGTCGGTTTGTCTTTCCACCCTTTCGTAAACCCCGGATCACAAGGGGGTTGGGACCTGTTCGACTGTTTGTCCAGGCGGATGCCTGGATGGGGGGATCCTGTTGAATAGAATCCTGGACGCAGCTATACTGGCATACACCGGCCTGAACCGCATATTCCCGGCTGATGAACCGGGAGCTGTAAATCTCGTCCCCCTGCTCGCTGACAATGACAGGGTTGATTGTCGGCTGGAAATCAATTCCCCTGGCATCGATTATCAGCCCGGTGTATGGCTCAACCTGGGTCTTTTCCCGGGGTTTTTTCCTTGGGGGAATGATTTTTAGACCGGCTACTTCTCCTATTTCTTCGGGCAGTACCAGCTGGAGAAACCCGCCAAACATGTTGGTGGTAATGGTTGCTTCCATGGCCCTGTCAGAGGTATAACGCTGGTGGGTCAGAGTGGCTTCCATGGCCCGTCGTTCAACTCCTGCCATGACCGGGTCCCCGGGTAAGAAATCATCCCTGTTTGTCCTGTTAAAGGCGATCTCCATGAGTATATGAATCAGGTTCTGGTGTGCATCGAGCTTTGCCCGGATCAGTATGGCGTCCGGGGGTTCATCCAGGAGATTTTCAGAGGGAGAGGCTTTGCCGGTGGCTTGAACTATGCCTGTGCGCCAGTTGACACTACCATTGGTATACGCTGTTATACAGTCGTTTTGTTCGATTGCCCAGGCGGGCGGCTGAAAAATAAGCAGGATGAAAAAAACCGCTGTTCCGGTAACTGTTCCGGCAAAGGTTCTAGCATCATGTGTCATGGGTGTGGGTTTCCAAGTGATCAAAAACCTGATCAAGGGCCAATGAAAGATCAGGGTTAGGGGGCATGGTTGAGGCTAATTTTTCAATGTATCGCCTCTGTTTTACCCTTGCAAAGGTTGGTGAAAAGTTAAGGTCAAAGACCCAGGAGATCTGCATTAGTTTGAAATCGTTGAGTTCCTCGATGGTCGAGCTCAGGACGAAGCGACCTTCGATCAGTGCATTGAGGGGCCCGGGGCTGTAACCGCCCCTGTCTTCAAGACCGAGGTCGATAAATTTGTCGTCTCTCCTGGCGGTATTGAGGTAATGGTCGATAACCACCTGCCATATATCCAACTTGTCTGCATCCCTGATGAGCCGCATGAAAAAAAGCGTTCGGTCATCCCGGTTCTCTGGAAGGAGAGCTGCATTGTGGAAGCCGACTGCGTCCATGATCAAAGCCCTTTGTACAGGAGGGAGGGGTTGGAGGAGCTTTTGTGTCTCGATAACCCCAAGGCCCAGGAAGGCATGGTTCTCGGAAGCAGCGTCCACAAAGGTGCCGTAACGTTTGAACTGTTCGAACCGCCCGATGTCATGGAGAAGAGCAATGGCCCTGGCAAGGGTGAGGTCTGGTTTGGAAAGAGCAAGGGCCTGACCTAGACCGGTAATTTCTTCGCATACCCTGATGGAGTGGTCCCGTTTCAACACATGGGGACCGCCGATCGTGTCAGGATCGATAAAGGTGGCTGCATAGTCGAGAAAGTCCCGCTGCAGGCTATGAAATTCCTGGATATTCATTGGTCATCATGATCTTGTTGCCCGTGACCGGCAAGCTGGGTTTCGATAAAGAGGGCAATGGCTTCGGCATCGTCCGGGTCAAAGGCCGGCACACGGGAGCTGAAGTTTGAGTCGGTTACAAAGGCTATCAGGTTGGGATCTTCAAGAAAAAGGGGTTCTTTGTGGCCTGCGTCCCTTCTGAAGATTTCTACCTTTGGAATTTTTTCCTGTTTAAACCCCTCCACAAGGATCAGATCCATGTCTGAAAGATAGTGAAGAACCTGGTTCAGGGACGAGGTTTGTGTCTCCTTGATAAGGGCAATGGTGTTTGCCGACACCACAAGGGTGGCCTCAGCCCCCGCTTTTTTATGGCGCCAGGAGTCCTTGCCTGTCTTGTCCATCTGGAACCCCCTGCGGGCGTGTTTGACAACACCCAGCCTGTGGCCCCGGCTTTTGAGTATGGGGATTATTTTTTCAATCAGGGTTGTTTTGCCTGATCCTGATTTTCCTGTGATCCCTATTGTTAATGGCTTCATTTTGGTTTCCTGTTCATAATTTAATCTTATTAATAGTTTTCATGGTCGATAAAGTCAAGGTGCAACATGCAGCATTGGCAATTCTCATTTTGGATTTCAGCGCTGGGGTCAGTATCAAATATCTGGTAGAGGTAGGTATAAACCACAGAATACACAGAATTATTTCGTGTTTTTCGTGCCTTTCGTGGTTAATATCTGATATGAAGGATTCCCTATCCTTCTGAGTCTTCTGTGTGTTCAGTGGTTAAAACAAACGCTTATATAAGGATGACAAAACTTATGACAATTAGAATTATTGTGGGACATGGTGATTTCTGTTCAAATGTGTTATGCAGACTGAACAGGTAGAGATTAATTTTAATAGGAGGATGGTTGTGGGTGATCTGCTTTCAACAAAAGAGGTGGCAAAGTTTCTCAACGTCAACGAGAAGATGGTGTACACCCTGATATCTGACAAGGGGCTTCCCGCCACCAAGGTAACCGGTAAATGGCTCTTTCCCCTGGACCTTGTGAGGCAGTGGATAGAGGCTGGCACGGTGAATTATCCGGAACCTGCCATAAAGCTTCCCCCCTACCACGGCCTGGTTTTGATTGCAGGCAGTAACGATCTTCTTCTTGACAGGACCATTTCAACCTTTAACACAAGGTTTCCCGATCACATGGCCATGTTCGGTTTTACCGGAAGCATGGGAGGCCTTAGAGCCCTTCGCCAGAACCTCTGTCACATTGCGTCAAGCCATCTGATCTCCGAGGAGAATGGCGAGTATAATTTTCCATATATTCTCAAGGAGATGGAGCGTATGCCCGCAGTTGTGAACTTCTGCATGCGCGAGCAGGGAATACTTGTGGCAAAGGGCAACCCCCTTGGCATCAGGTCTTTTGAGGATCTGGGTAGCGGCAAAGTCACCGTGGTGAACCGCATCCTTGGCACCGGCACCCGAACGTTGTTTGACCGGGAGCTGAAAAAGGCCGGAATCAGGCCGGAGACCGTTAAGGGGTATGACAATGTCCTTGCAAAACACATGGACATTGGGCTTGCCATCCACGAAGGAATCGCAGATGCAGGGCCGGGAATCCGATCTGTGGCCAACCGCCTGGGGCTTGGATTTGTCCCTTTGTGTTGGGAACGGTTTGATCTTTTAATCACCAAGGAGAGGTTTTTTGACCAGGGAGTGCAGCTCTTTCTCGGGGCCTTGAAAGAGCCTTTTTTCAAGGATGCTGCGGCAAATCTCGGGGGCTACGATCTTTCCATGTCCGGCCGCATGGTTTATTCTGAATAGATCTGGGGTACCCTTGCCGTGAGACTTGAGACCACCTCATAGTTGATTGTCCCCAGGGTTTCGGCCATCTGATCGGCCGTGATGCTCTCTCTTCCCTGGCTCCCCAGAATCACCACAGAATCCCCGGGTGTGACACCGGGGATTTCTCCCACATCAATCAGAGTCTGATCCATGCAGACCCTGCCTGCAATGGTGGCTCGTCTGCCCCTGACGATCATCTCTCCCCTGGACGAGAAAAGCCTGGAAAATCCGTCGGCATAACCGATGGGAACTGCTGCGATCACAGTTTTCTTCTGGGTAGCATAGGTCATGCCGTAACTCACCTTAAACAAGGCGGGTACCTCTTTGACCGAAGATACGATGCTGCGGATCTCCATGGCAGGCTTGAGGTTAAGGTGCCCGATGTCAACTTCGCCTGACGGTGCAAGGCCATATATGGCGATTCCGGCCCTGACCATGTTGAGGTGGGTCCGGGCAAGTTCCATAAGGGCGGCACTGTTTGCGCCGTGAACCAGCGGAAATCTGATGCCCCGATCCTTGAGCGCTTGAACAAATTCCATAAAGGTCTGAAGCTGGTAAAGGGAGTAGCTCTTGTCCCTTGAGTCTGCTGCGGCAAAGTGGGTGTAGATTCCCTCTAACTCCAGGCCGGATAGGGCTGCAATGGCCGCAGCCTCGTCAAGGGCCGCCCCCTCCTTCGAGTCTGCCCTTCTGGAATCCGGCAATATGCCCAGCCTGCCCATACCCGTGTCCACCTTGAGGTGGGCCTTGAGCGTTGTACTCCTGGCAACGGCCCTCTCAGACAGCATGGAAGCCGTTTCAAGGTCTGAGACCGTGGCTGTGATGCCAAGGGTCATGAGTTTGTCCACCTCCCGTTCAAGGATGTATCCAAATACGAGGATGGGAGCGCTGATTCCTGCCTCTCTCAGCTCAAGGGCCTCATGAACCCTGGCAACGCCAAGGTGGGTGGCCCCGCTTTCAAGGGCCTTTTTTGACACCCTCACGGCGCCGTGGCCATAGGCATCGGCCTTGACCACGGCCATGAAGGCTGTTTCGTCCCTGGTGAGGGATTTGAGGGTCTTGATGTTGTGGCCAATGGCATTAAGGTCGATTTGCCGCCACACCAGACAGGTGGGTTCTTTATTTTTTTGCATCTTGTTTTATATAACCCACATGTCCTGCGGACACAACGAAGAATGAAACACTTGAATTTGCACTTGTAAAATTTTAAAAAATGGTCATACTTATCTATTTTTTTTATTTACCCAATAAAATACTAAAGGATAAGT
>JAVERV010000037.1:0-36331 GCA_034006945.1 Desulfobacterium sp.
TCTCATCGTCCTTTCTACCAAGCCTCTCGGCAATTGGCTGCCAGGGTTCCGGCATCATGGTGAGTCCAAGGGCTGCCTGGGCCTGTTCTTCGGTAAACAGCCTCTTGAGTATCCTGAGTTCTACACCCGTATCAGTTGCTGGGTAGCCTGCTGGAAGTCTGTCCAGGTGGTGTGCAAGCTGAGTGTAAAGATCGGTCATGCCTCTCTCCTATGGGGTTGTTTTTTTATGAAAACTATCTTAACCCCAGAGTTGTCCACGTCAAGGGGAAAATCAACCAACAGTCAATTTCTCAATTCTTAAGCCAATATCTGTCGATTTCCTTTCGCCCCAGCTATAACATATCAATCAGGCCTGATGAGCGAAGGAAAATCATGCCGCCAACCAGTATGCAAGCAATCCCGACAATATTTCGTAAATGATTGGTTTTGACGTTATGGGCCAAATAAACCCCGGCAAAAACTCCGATAAGTTCTACAATTGTAACCCATGATCCAACCCCAAAATCAATAGCGCCATATTGCAGATTGCCGATTGTGCCGGAGATTGCAGCTACAATCTGGATTACCTGACTGGTAGCGATTGAAGTAAGAGGGGAGAAACCGATTATGACCATGATAGGTACGGAAAGGACTGGTCCACCCACACCTGTCAATCCAGACCCAAAACCCACTGTCGCCCCGATAGCGACAAGCATGAGCTTTTGTAAGGTTGAGCGTCCATCTAACCGGCCCGAGTCATCGGCTGCCCGTGGATACATGGTATAGAACCCTGCAAAAATAATGATCAGGGACAGAATGATATTCAGCAGACTTGCATCAACCTTTGAATTAACTAATGCACCGATATAGCCAAAAAACGTTGCACCCACGCAGACTGGTATGGTAATGCGCCAATCAATGGTGCCGCGGCGTTGGAACAGATAGGTTCCAACTATACCTGTGAAGATGAATGTAAATAGAGCTGTAGCCATGGAAACGTGCGTGGTAAGTCCTGCAAAAACTGAAAGGGCGGGTATGAGCAAAATACCACCAACACCCACACAACCAATAAGTGTACCGACAATCAATGAAACGACAATTAATGGAACAATCATTAAAACTTCTCCTTTGTACGGATGTTTTTCCTTAGCAACTCATTTAAAACTTCATAGCGCTGCACAGGCTAAGGTATACGTCCATTTTTTTATTGCACCTGTAAGTAAGTCTGCCAAGCGTGTTATTTGTAGATTCAAACCGGTATATACAGCAAAGAACATGCCAAGGGAGCATCATGGTTAACATCTTGATTTTATAGTATGTATTAAAATTCATGCAGGGCAGCGCCGCAATGGTATTTGATTGTTGATACAAAACATCTCATTTTTAAAAAAACTATGGTATGGTTACCCTTAATAGTAAGGTCTTGGTTTCAGCCAGACAAAATAAAACGAGGAGACCAATCGGGGCTGGTGAATTTTTTAATGTTTTGGCCAGCACGATTGTGCTGGAAAGGTTAAAAGAGAGTGACATGCATGAATGAATCGAAAAAATTTAAATTTGCCTTTGTTTCCAATTCCATGGAAATAGCCAAGAGAGTAAAGCTTTTTGCTGATCCACAACGGGAAGAAGTAGCCATTGAATTAGCAACCATGGAAGAAGCACTCCCCGTGGCTATCAATTTGCTGGCAGGGGGTGTGGATGTTGTTTTGGGCGGTGGAGCAACAGGTAGACTGCTCCGGAAAAATCTTGGTCAACCAGTAATAACTGTTGCGAGAACCCATCTTGATATCCTGCAGGCACTTATGAAAGCTCAAAAAATTGGACATCGTATAGGGCTTACAAGTTTTGCCAGACCAACTAACGGAATTGACATTTTTGCTGGTTTGCTTGACATGCAGATTAGGCAAATCGTTTTCAATACGACAACCGAACTGATTAACGGGATTAGCAAGGCTATTGAAGAGGGAATAGAATGCATCGTCGGGGGAGGTGTCTGCAAGGAGATATCCGCTTCTCTCGGAGTAGAAGGCTTTATTATTGCGCCAAACAGCGAGGTCATTGAGCGTTCTTTCGAGGAGGCTAGAGTTATTGCTGCCTCTCAAAGGAAAGAAAGGGAAGAATCAGAGCGTTTGCGAGTCATCCTCCAGACTGTGGCGGAAGGAGTGATCGGTATTGATGCCCATGGGTATGTCAACCTGCTCAATCAGACCGCAGCGGAATTCCTTGACCTTGATCCACAAAGGGTTATTGGTAAGGCACTACCAGAAATATTCAAAGGGACTGGTATTCTTAATGTTTTGAAAACTGGCATTCCGGATGTTGACAAAATTCGGCGTATTGGAAATACAGACATTGTCATCAACTCTATACCGATCAACTCAAACAAAAAAATCAAATCTGTGGTAAGCACCTTCAGAAAAGCGTCTCGAATACAAAAAATCGATCGGACTTTGAGAGAAAAATTATACACAAAAGGACTGGTCGCCAAATATACACTTAATGATTTCAAGGGTCAAAGCAGGGATGTTGAACAGCTGCGTAATAAGGCTGCTATGTATGCCGCCACAAACGTCACAATTCTGATCCAGGGAGAGACGGGAACTGGCAAGGAAATTCTGGCCCAAGGGATTCACAATTTAAGCGATCGAAAAAATAAGCCCTTTGTGGCTATTAACTGCTCTGCTTTACCGGAAACTCTTTTGGAAAGCGAATTGTTCGGCTATGAGGAAGGGGCATTCACAGGCGCAAAAAAAGGGGGCAAGATAGGCCTTTTCGAACTTGCCAACGAAGGGACAATTTTTCTTGATGAAATTGCCGATATCCCGCCGAGTCTTCAGGCCCGTCTGCTTCGTGTTTTAGAGGAAAAAGAGGTGATGCGGGTCGGGGGAGATCGAGTTATTAGAGTAGACATACGCATTCTCAGCTCTACATACAAAGATTTGGCTATAGAGGTCAAAGAGCAGCGTTTTAGAGCGGATCTTTATTTCCGACTTGCCGTCTTGCGATTGTATGTTCCCCCTTTACGAAACAGAAAAGAAGACATCCCTTTACTTGTTCATGAACTTTTACTGAGATACACTCAAGGTGGTAAGAATATGGAAATAACCGCCGGAGCTATGGAGCAGTTACAGATGTATGGATGGCCAGGAAATGTACGTGAAATGGACGCCCTGCTTAAATCTTATTCAGCGTTATTAGGGGAGAAGAACTCTGATCAAAAATTATTTCAAGAACTCTTTAGGGAAGTTAGGGAAAATTCTCTGCTTCAGCCAGACCCGGACTGGGAGTTTTCCAATGGCCTCGACAACAAGGAAATGCCAACCCTCAAGGATAAGGTGGAATATTTTGAAAAAAAACAAATTGATATGGCTTTGCTTGAGTCAAAATTCAACAGGCAAGAAGCTGCCAGGCGTTTAGGGATAAGCCCCAATACTCTGTGGAGAAAGTCAAAATGGTTGGAGAAAAAAACTGAACGACAGGACTTCTGAAAAATTCTATGTTTTTATTTTTTCAGAAGCCCTGCGTCTTTTGTTGCGGGGCAAATCCTTCAAATATGTTTGAATTAGATTAAAAGCCCGGCGGTAGGATATAAAAATCGAGTTTCAAAACAACGATACAGATTACGAAATAAATAATTGTTACGGCTACAGAAATTGCTCCACCTATAATTCCATAAAAAAACATTCTTTTAAGGTTAGCACCAAAACCGGCAACGATTCCCTGGGCACCGGTTGAGGATGCCACTGCATAACTCCAGCTTAGGGCGCTACCCGTTACCCATATAAAAGGTATCGCACCGAATTCCAGACCCCCCCATCCTTTGAAGGCTTCAATCACCATGGGGATCATCACGCCAGCCGCCGCTGTGTCCGAGGTGACCTGGGATATCATGTTCGACCCTATTGCAAAGGCGGTTATAGCCGAAACATCGCCAACTTCAATAAAGGGCTGAAGCCATCCCGCTACCACCTGACTTGCTCCGGTTTTGGTCAATATGCGGCCCAAGGCCACTGAACTCGGCCAGATAAAAAGAATCGCAACCGGGAAATATCTAGTAAGGGATGGTATGGACAAAATGTTCTCCCCATGATTTTTCTTTGAAGGAAAGAAAAAAAGCATGATCGCAAACAGGAGGAACAAGGGGGACGGATCAAGCCATTTAAAGTAAGGACCCTTGACCAAGTCAACATAAAGCGGTCGGCTGAGGGCCAGAGCTATAATTATAATAAAACCGTAACAGACAACTTTCTCCTCAAAAGTCATCGGCCCCATTTCTTTTAACTCTTTACGATAAAACTCCTTGCTGCCCTGAAAGGTCTCCACTTCTGGCCTCATGAAAAAATACATGAAAGCCACCATTGCTGTCATCACGCAGAGGGATATAGGGATCATCCTTAATGACCAATCAATGAAAAAAACTTCCTGGCCTATATACTTCTCAATAAAACCAAGAGTGACCACAGACTGACCTCCACCGATAGGAGTGGCCATACCTCCGACCGACGCTCCCCAGGCTACCGCAATAAGAATATTAGAAGCGGCTTTACTATCCCATCGTTGTTGAAAAGTCTCGTAACCGGCATACATTAATGAGGCGACCGCAATGGGGGCAAAAACTGCGGCGACCGGTGTATTGCCCATCACAAAACTTATCAGACCAGTCAAAACAAACCAGCCTATCATCTGAAGACGAGTATCGTTGCCGAAGAGGATCAAAAACTTCAAGGCCATCCGTCTGGCAAAACCCCAGCGTGCCCAGGCGACAGTGATTGCAGTTGCGCCAATTATGAGAAAGAGGTGTTTATGCATATAAGTCTGCAGCACTACCTCAACCGGCAGGTATTCATAAACGGCAACAACAAAAAGAGGGACAAGGCAGGTGACTTTGATGTCGACAGCCACCGTGACCCACCAATAGACCATCCAAAACAAAAGACCAAACCCCATCCTTGCCTCTAAAGGCCCTAGTGACGAAAGGGCCAAAGCTACAAGAAGGAGTATTGGCCCCATGATTTGATGAAAATATTTTTTTTTATTGGAGTTGTTTTCTATCGCAGATTCAATTGGTTGCATTTTAACTCCTTCATATTTTTTATAAAAAAAACAAGCCATAAGTTCGAAGATGACAAAGGCCGTGACCACATTTTTAATATAGAGTGGGCGTCAAGGCCTTGTCATTTTATTATCTAAAGGGCAGTTTTACCAACATACTGTCTTTTAATGCAGAGGTGTTTTTTCCACTTTGTCCAAGCGCGTTGCCCCATGATTAGCTCCTCGTAGGATTCACCTATCGGAAAGGGTTTGGGGGAGTCGTCTGTCCAGAGTCCTTGCCTTTTTCTTTCAAGGCGCTGATCAATGAGCCAGTCATTATAGCTTTCATAGACAATGTGGCCTTCCGGACCGTCCAGGGTCGCAGCCCTTATTCGACCATCCCAGTCCACGTATTTTGTAGCCTCTTCGTCGGTGACAACCAGAGGATCAACATCAAGCGTATACCCTGCTTCCAAGTGTGCCTTGCCTGCCACAGCAGCATAGATTCTTTGATCTCGCAAACTTAGAAGATTTTTGTGGATGCCTATATATTTGTCGCTGGTCGGGCTTCCCAGGGGTTTATGGTCGCTTGTGGCTCCACGGGCCTGGGCAAGGTCGGTTTTATGAAAATCGAGCATGGCGGGGTCGTAATCCTCTTGCAGGAACTCACAGACCCCTTTTAAAATAGCTTCGGGATTCTTTACCAGTTCTTCGTATTTGACATCGTGCCATTGGTCTTTAGATAATTTCTCTCGCCATGGTGCAGCAGCGTCCTGGCACAGTCTCCATACTTCAGCAGCACAATAAATATTAGTGGGTCCAAATGACGATTCCATGTAGTCAACACTCGCATCACGTCCGTCACGGGTGATGTAAATGAACTGAGCGTTGGGAAAATCCTCAAGAATTTCTTTAATGAAAAAAAGGTTGTAAGGTGTTTTTTCTCCCCAACGTGGTTTCCTTCCGTTTTCCCGGGCAAATCTTTCAAACATGGCGCAGTAAAGCCCGGCAAAACTCTGCTCTTTTACATCCTGAATAATTTCGTCAACAATGGTACGAGGATTAACATTCATTCCCCAAAAAGGGGTTTTAAGACCAAAAACCATTTCTGTTGCCAAAGTCCTGAAATTTTTTTCAACGCTCAAGTCTCCATACGTATGCAGATATGGGCGAAACCGGGAATAGTACCACACTACCTCAGGGACTGCGATCCTAGGGTGGCACCCAATCATTGCCATAACCAGGGTAGTGCCGGACCTTTCCGCACCGATCATTATGATAGGTCTTTCTTCCAATGTAATTGCCATTCTTTTTTCCTCCTTATTTTTTTATTAAAAACAACAGCAAAGCTCTGCCTTAACACTTACCTTTAGCAACATACGTACCAAAACCTATCGATTCATATAACTATATAATATTTAAGGGTTTTTTTATTTCGTAGCAATTTCAAAACCAAAGCAGCACTCCATTTATAAAACAAAACACCTCAATTGTGATATCTTTATGATATCTTTATGAAATATTGAAATAGCGTAACTCAGGTTTTTCTCATGGTTGTTGAACTATCAGATCCCAATGGCAGCGATGGTTTCTGGATCAATTTTTAACAAGCCCATACAGCTTGTGCAGAGCAATGGCTACAGTAAGCTTGACTGTTTTCCTTGGCAGATTCACCATCTCTTACTATTATGTCTTTCATAAGCACGGGTCGGGTGTCTGTTGATATTATTTTGATGAATTAGACTGAGAGGAAAACCATCGTCGCGCTAGCCGTTGAGATTCACCCGCCGATAGGTTTTGGAAGGGTGTGAGGGGCGACCTGAAAGTGCCATTTTTTTCAAACAGATTTTCTTCATCTTCTTCCCGTTTCACTGATAATTTTTTTCAGGCATAACCATATCTACATCTTGGACGGTGATAACATTTCACGCCGCCGCTATCAGGCAAATTTTCAAATGGTCTACCTATCTCGGGTTCTGTTTCTAAAAGAAAAAAATGATATTCAATTACTTGTGCAGCTTTCTTTGAGGCGTTGGGGTTCTTTTCTGCTAAAATGAACGACATAGTTCTATTCCCTAAGCTGCCTTTTCCGTGATAATTATTCGTGACACGGCGGAATTTTGGTCTCTTCCCCAGGGCCCCAAGTTTTAAGCCAGACACTCATTCCTTGACCCGTTAAGTGTCGTCCGGTTTTTTATATGAGGTCCATGATTCCAGCGCCTCTTGTTTGAAATCTTCTTTTGACTCTTCTCTCTCAACGTAATCGCGCATAGCTTCATTTATAATCCAATGGGTTGAACGTTTTCTTGCATTTGCCAGTTGCTGTAATCAATTTTTCAAATTATCATTTATTTTTACAGATGTTACCATGACAGTACCTCCTTACTGCTAACTATTACTTTTTAATACCACCAATGTGAAAAATCAGCAATTTTAATTTCGGATGTCAGAGTGGATACTGATTGCTCCCGCTTTATCAAGCTTTAGATTTTTCCTGGAGTCTATATCTCTTTGATCTTTTTTCCCGTATGCCATCCCTTTGCAAGGTAGATAAAGGGCGTGTCTGCAACTCCCACCACCCATTTTAAGAGGTAGGTCGTCCAGAAGATTTCAAAAAGGGCCGTTAAGGGGAATACTCCCCAGAAGGCCAGAAGGGTGAACAGGCTTGAATCTATGAACTGGCTTACCATGGTGCTGGCGTTGTTTCTCAGCCACAGGTGACGGCCTGACGGGGATCGATTTTTCCAGAATTCAAAGGCCCATACGTCATGGGACTGGGAGATGAAATAGGCAACAAGGCTGGCTCCTGCAATCCTTGGCATGAACGAGAAGATATTTTTCAGGCTTTCTTGAGAAAAATCGTCGGGTGCCGGGGTAAAGACCAGGGCCATGTTCATGAGGATCGTCATGGCCACCAGGGAGAAAAGCCCCAGATAGACTGCTTTCTTTGCCTCTTTTTTCCCGTAGAGTTCGGACAGTATATCGGTCACCAGAAACGAAGATGCATAGACAATGTTGCCAAGGGTCGCCGTAATGCCCATGATCTCCACGAGTTTGATCACCTGGATGTTGGCCACAATGGCGGCAATGGGTACCCAGGCGTAGAGGCCTGTCTTTCCAAACAGACGAAAAATGATGATGATGAAGCTGAAATTCACGACAAGCATGGCAAGCCACAATAGTTCGTTAATGGTAAAACCTCCGGGGTCCTAGAACCGCTCGATGAGTTTATCGATGATGAAATCGCTTTCGCCCATGGCCTGTTCGCTGAACGGGCCGAACCAAAGGGCAATTTCAGCGAATCGCTGTTCAAAAAGGGTCTTGTCGTTTTTATCCACCAGGGCAATCTGCTCGTTGACCGAAGCCACATACTCCTTTAAGAGGCGTCTTCTGTCCGGGGTGGCAAATATGATTTCAGAGTAAAGATTGCCGCTCTGTGCAAAAAGCCTGCCCACCATGCCTATTTCCAGACGGTAAATCGGGCTTGAAAATTCCAGGCTTTTTTCAAGTTTGATGTTTCGTTCGCACAGGAACTGGCCAAAGCAGAAGGTGGCAAAATGGCGAAGAGCCTGGACAATATCCATGATTTCATCGTGTTCCCGGGCCGTGGAGCCGACCACTATGGCACCCCAAAGGGTGAGCTGGTCCAGGAGCCATTGGCAGGCATTGTTGTTTCTCCCAGGCACAACTGCAATGATCTGTTTGTCAAGGGTTGAACAGGAGGGACCGAACAGGGGATGAAGGCCTATCACCGGACCATTGAACTGTTGGAGCATCTCATTTACCGGCCCCTGCTTGATACTTGTTATGTCGGCAAGGATGGCGGTTGGCGGGACGAATGGGGAAACCCGTTTAATGGTTTCAAGGGTGACGGCGATGGGAACACAGATCAATACCAGGTCTGTACCCTTGCACAACTCTTCAACATTTTCCCAGTCGTTTTCACCGAGGATGGTGACCGTATAGTCTGAAGAACAAAACATGGTGGCGAAGAACTGCCCCATCTGACCCCTGCCCCCGACCATGAGCACCTTGGCACCGGGCCTGATCCCCTTTTGTTTCATCTGTCCGGTCTGCCTGATTCTGGAGTTTCTCAGGATGACCCGGTACATCTCTTCGATAAATTCGGGGTCGACACCTGCTCCTGACGCCTGGGTGCGCAGCTTTGAGATCAGATCCTCTTCCCTTGCCGGGTGGTATACGGGGATGTTGTGGGTCTTTTTAAGAGCAACCACCTTTTCAACCTGATCCATCCTCTGGGCTATCAGCTCCAGGATCTGGCGGTCGATCCGGTCAATATTGTCCCTGAATATCTTTATTTCGTTGTCAAACTCTTTGGTCATGTTCTTTGTTCACCATATCATCGTGTTTCAGGTGTCAGGTGCCTTTAATTTCAGACCCGAACATACCCAAATTCAAGCCAAAAGTCAAAATGTTCAAGATATCGGAATGCATATCCTTCATTGCCCGTTTTACATTATATTAGAATCCCCGGTATTCCGTGGGGAGATCAAAGAAAAAAGAATTAACCATGAAAGGCACTAAAGACACGAAAGGCACGAAAGTGTAAGGTGCTTTTATGCTGGTATGAAGGATTTTTTTCTGTGTCCTCTGTCTGTTCTGTGGTTAAAATAAACGTTTAGATTTAAGGATGCCAAAACTCGTGTTAACTGGAATTGCCGGGCGGCGTACTTATAGGGTAGAGGTGGGTATAAAACACAGAATACACAGATTCCCTTCGTGTTTTTCGTGTCTTTCGTGGTTAGATCCCTTCAAACAGATGGTTCCCCCCAAGCCAACGGTTAAAGGGGGCGGTGTCGGTGTGACAGCAGTCCATGGCCCTCGGTAGTTCGAGGGGTTGGGATTCGAGCCCGTGGTCAAGGCATACCGTTTGAATGCTCTGCCTGGCTAGGGAAAAGACAAAGTTGCTCGAGGTCGAGGTTTCGATTTCAACCGTGTGGTCCCCCGTGTTAAATGCATCCATGCACCTTTGGCGGCTGTAGGATGACCATGATCGGCAGATAAAGGGTCGCACCGGATAGATGCTGCAGCCGTTGTTTTTGAGAAAAATGCAGGGGGAATTTTTTTTTATGCTCACCCTTGTTGAAAGGGACTGCCCCTCGGTCAAGCGCCGGTTGTTCTCGACTCGTTTCCACAAGAGGATTTTGTCCTGGTTTGAAAACTCCTGGTCCATCCAGGAAAAGGCAAGTAGAGCCTCGGCAGGGGTGAGCTTGACCTGGGTATAGCAGCAATAGCTGCAACCGGCAGCGCACTCTACTCCTGGTTCCTCCTGGGCATCACTTATATGAACTACCATCTCCTGGGCAAGGTCCATGATCTGAACCAGGGCCGCCTTGATTCCTTCCTTGGAAAACTGAGGCTCTAAATGGGATGTCGTAATTCCGGAAAAGAGTTTTTCCAGGGCATGGGCTGCCACTTTTCTTTCTGTTTCCACGGCTTCTCCTGTTCAAGGTCATGTATGACAGGGAAAAGGTCTGCCGGATAAGACAGAAAATGTCAGAGCATACAGCTAATTGCTGACGTGTAAGGGAAAGTTCCCAGATTGCGTTTTATCCTACACCACCGAAGCGTCAAAAGATATGGGAAACATCAAACTTTACTGGGCCTTTGGCCAGGGATCGACAATCCCAGACCGGTGCTTTTTATTTGACTTGGTGTTAATGTGTAGTAGTTTTTACCATCATGGATACAATGACCATAGAAGGAGACTATAATGGAAAAAAAATTGAGAGTCGAAGGAATGTCATGCCAGCACTGTGTTGGCCGGGTGAAAAAATATCTTGAATCGGTTAAAGATGTGACCGATGTTCATGTGGATCTGGAAAACAAGTCGGCTGATTTCAAGGCTGGCCCTGATATTGATATGGAGGCGATTATAAAGAAGATTAAATCCTTTGGATTCACTGCAACAGAAAAAAGCTGATTTGATGCGGTTCAGCAATCCTTGTTTTAGATCTCAGCGTTGGGGCAATAGTGTCATTCCGCCCTCTTTGGTTTTCCTGACCGGAACGCAAAACGTCGGAGGTCATTTTGACCCTTCTTAAATATTTCCCCCCTTTGGTTTTGGATGTTCCGGTCAGGAAAACCAAAGAGGGCTATAAAGTCGAGACTCGCACAGTGATGCTTCGACGGGAGGAGTGTGGGATGATCGAAAATCAGAAAATAAAAGTCTATGGCATGATGTGCAGCCATTGCGAAAATACAGTAGCCACGGAGTTGAACAAACTTCCGGGGGTAAAAGATGCAGTCGCCTCGTTTAAGGATGAGGTTGTCTCTTTTACCCTTGATACAGATAAGAGCACTTTCGCAGATATTGAGGCGATCATTCTTGACAACGATTATTCCCTGGAGCCTCCGGAGGCTAAAGCTCTTCCAGAGGGACCCCCCCGGGAGGAGGATCTCTCCCTGGAACCTTCCCAGCCAGGGGCTGACACCGTTCTTGAACTCGAGCCCGAACCTGAGCCTGAACTGGAATCGGATCAGGACAATTTTTCTGAGATCTCGTTTAACATCGAGGGTATGACCTGCGCCAACTGTTCCCTTGCCATAGAAAAGGCCTTTAAACGGACAAAGGGGGTCAGGACAACCTCGATCAATCTTCCTCTAAACAAGGGGTTTGTCACCTATGATCAAAGGGTATTAGACGATGCCGGTATCCTGGATGTTGTCAAACAGGCGGGATACAGCGCCACCCTGAATAAGGCCGGAGGTTATCCCAGTGGGAAGGAGACAGGTCAGGCCTCTGCCGCCAGGGAACGCTTCAGGTTCCTTTTTGCCCTGGTGTTCACCGTTCCCATGGTTGTGCTCATGCATTTTGGACCCTTTGGAATGGCCGTGACAAACAGCATCCTTTTTGTACTGGCATCCCTTGTGCAGTTTGTCTCGGGAAGGGCCTTTTACGAGGGAGCCTATTATTCGTTGAAAAACCGGGTTGCCAACATGGATGTGCTGATCAGCCTGGGAATCTCGGCAGCCTATTTCTACAGTGTCTTTTCCCTGTTTTTTATTGACGCTTCCAAACCTGTTTTTTTTGACAGCTCAGCCATGCTCATCACCTTTATCATGATCGGAAAGATGCTCGAGGCAAATGCCAAGGGAAAAACCGGCCAGGCGTTGAAAGAGCTTCTGGCCCTTAATCCTGATGAGGCAAGGGTCGTAAGGAATGGCCTTGAGGAGATGATTCATCCGTCCCTTGTGGAAAAAGGTGATGTGGTAAAGGTGCTTGCCGGGGAGAAAATACCGGTTGACGGGGAGGTCCTGGAGGGAGAAACCCAGGTGGATGAATCCATGCTCACCGGTGAATCCTTTCCGGTCCATAAAGCACCAGGTGGGAAGGTTATCGGGGCAACCATCAACCAGTCTGGAACTATTACCGTAAAAACTACAAAAACCGGCAACGATACCGTGCTTGCCGGCATCGTAAAAATGGTGGAGGATGCCCAGGCTGATAAGGCCCCGATCCAACGCCTTGCAGATACGATTTCCAATGTGTTTGTTCCGATTGTCGTTGCCGTGGCCCTTGCCACCTTTTTTTATTGGTATTTCCTGGGGGTTCTTGGGGCTGACACAGACACCACCCCCTTTCTGTTCTCCTTTGAACGCATGATCGCAGTGCTTGTGATTGCCTGCCCCTGCGCCCTTGGCCTTGCTACCCCAACTGCGATTATGGTGGGTACTGGGGTGGGGCTCAACCGGGGCATTCTTTTTAAAAAGGGCTCTGTCCTTGAAAACATATCCCACCTGGACGTTGTGCTGTTTGATAAAACCGGCACCATCACCAGGGGAAAACCTGAGGTGAGCGACATATTTCCGGCAGAGGGAATGACCCGGGACGATTTTTTGAAACTTGCGGTAAGTGCGGAGATCAACTCTTCCCACCCCCTTGCAAAATCGGTTGTAACCTTTGCCAGGGAGAGTGGTGTTGAACCTGAGAAAACCACCAGGGCGCAAGAGGTTTCGGGCTTTGGTGTTCAATGCCTTTTGAACGGCAAAGAGTTAAAGGCGGGGAACCTGAAGCTGATCAAGGGGGCTGATCTCTCCCCGGAGATGGAATCCAAGGGGAAGATGCTGGCCGAGCAGGGTAAAACAACAGTTTACATTGCCCTTGACAACCGGGTGGTTGGTATTTTCTCCCTTTCAGACGTGATCAAACCAGATTCCAAAGAGGCGGTGGAACGCCTCCACAGGGCGGGCATCCGAACGGCACTGGTCTCGGGGGATAACCTTACCTCTGCCCTTGCCGTGGCTAAACAGGTGGGGATAGACGAGGTGGAGGCAGAGGTTCTGCCCCAGGATAAGATCAACACGGTAAAAAAATGGCAGGCAAAGGGCTTAAAGGTCGCCATGGTGGGAGACGGGATCAATGATGCTCCGGCCCTTGCCCAGGCAGATATCGGCATTGCCATTGGATCTGGAACCGATGTTGCAAAGGAGACCGGGGATGTGATACTTGTGAAAAACAATCTCCTTGATGTGGAGCGGGCCATACGTCTTGGGAAAAAGAGCCTGAAAACCATTAAAATGAACTTCTTCTGGGCCTTTTTCTACAATCTGCTCATGATCCCCATTGCGGCCGGGATTCTCTATCCCGGGTACGGCTTGACCCTGAAACCTGAATTTGCAAGCATCGCCATGTGGATGTCCTCGTTGTCAGTTGTGGGAAATTCCCTGCTGCTCAAGCGATTTGAAAAAAAAATGATGGATTGATATTTCTAAAAGTTGCAAACCTGTAAAAGGAGGAACACCATGATACACCATTCGATTATGGACGATGGATTGCGCGGCGAGCTTGAATCAACGGCAAGGGCCATGGTGGCCAAGGGTAAGGGAATACTTGCGGCGGACGAAAGCACCGGAACCATAGCCAAGAGATTTGAACCCCTGGGGGTGGAATCGATTGAAGAGACCAGAAGATTCTATCGGGAACTCCTGTTTACCACCCCGGGAGTCGAAGAGTTCATCAGCGGTGTCATTTTGTTTGACGAAACCCTAAAACAGTCAACCGCAGACAATGTTCCCTTTGCCCGTCTTTTAGAGGAGAGGGGTATTATCCCCGGTATCAAGGTGGACAAGGGGCTTACGATTCTTCCCGGAACAGACAACGAAACCGCCACCCAGGGGATTGACGGCCTTGATGCAAGGCTTGACCAATACCGGAAGCTTGGTGCCAGGTTTGCCAAGTGGAGGGCAGTTATCGCCATTGGAGATCACAAGCCTACCCCCCTTGCAATCGATGTGAACGCACACCTTCTGGCCAGGTATGCGGCCATGTGCCAGCGGTCAGGGATCGTTCCCATTGTGGAACCGGAGGTGCTCATGAACGGCAGCCACGATATTGAACGATGCGAGCGAGCCATCGAAGCGACCCACAAGGCCCTTTTTGCCGCCCTTGACCAGCACAAGGTGTTTCTTGAAGGCATTATTCTGAAACCGAGCATGGTCACCTCAGGCGACATCTGTCCGGACCAGGCCGGGGTAAAGGAGGTTGCCAGAGCCACCGTCCGCTGCTTTAAACGCTCGGTGCCTGCGGCAGTTCCGGGCATTGTCTTTCTTTCCGGGGGCCAGAGCCCCCAGCTTGCCACCGAGCACCTCAATGCCATGAACGCCATGGGGCGACTGCCCTGGGAGCTTAGTTTCTCCTACGGCCGTGCCCTCCAGGCAGACACCCTCAAGGCCTGGGCCGGTAAACCCGACAACAAGGTCGATGCCCAAAAGGTCCTTTACCACAGGGCAAAATGCAACGGTGCTGCCAGGTACGGCACCTATACCAAGGATATGGAGCTTGTGAAATAGGACGATCTGTGCGGACCCTGGGGGACCAGCTCCATATTTATGGGCAGGCATCACTGAGGCTGTAGAGACGCCCAAATTGGGCGTCTCTAGGTTGTATAAGCTAAACATGAGGTAATCTATGCATCGCAAGGATGATCGTATTTGCGGTCTTAATGAGCCTTGAAAAAATTTTTGGCGGGGGGGCTGCCACTGCCTCCATGAGCCCTTGTTTTCTGGAAGCTCCCTATATCTTTTCTTCCAAGACTTTTTTTACAAATTCATTGATAGTTTTACCTTGCAAAGTCGCCTGTTTTGCAAGGCTTTTATGCAAATCTTCGCCTACTCTGACATTGAACGATCCAGAGTATGACTTTTCTGGTGGAAGACCAAGTGCTTTGCATGTTTCAAGATACTCATCTACAGCAATCTTAAACTCTTTTTCCAAATCAGGAAGACTCTCAGCTTCATAAGTCACAAGGTCGTTTATAAAAAGTATTTTGCCAAAAAGACAACGATCTTCAGAATTGAACTCAACAGACCCACAATAATTATTATATTTTAGATGTTTACTCATGGCTTCACTCCGCTATTTTCCAATGTTTCTATTATATTAGAAATAACGTACGATTTTATTATATTGCCCGGATGCGGTTTATGTAAATTTATCAAGCTTCTTGGTGATTCTTTGTAAAATTTAACCCTTGACCCGCTACCTTCGATCAATTTGTACCCTAAAGTCTCCATAAGCTTTTTGAGTTCTTTCCACGTAAAATCTTTTGGTTTTGAAAATAATCTCTTCAGTAGCTTGTCTTTTTGGCTCATTTTAAATATAAAACCTCTAAATAGTCTTGCAACTATAATCTAGTTGCATGGGTTTTTAAAGCAGATATAAAAATAAATTTGTAAGGCTGTCAAGGGTTAATTGAGTATTTACATCATTTCAATGGCGCAGGCCATGGATACGCCGCCGCCGCCGCAAAGGGTCGCCATGCCAAGGCTCTTGTTTCTGCGCTTGAGGGCATGCATGAGGGAGACCACGATTCTTGCCCCGGTGGAACCGACAGGATGACCAAGACCGATGCCTGATCCGTTGACATTGGTGATCTCCCGATTGAGGCCAAGTTCCTTCTCACACCCGAGGTACTGGGCTGCAAAGGCTTCGTTCAACTCTATCAGCTCGAAATCCTTGAGGGAGAGGCTGCTGTTCCTGATGAGGTTGTTCACCGCAGGAACAGGAGACAGGCCCATGACCGAAGGATGGCAGGCTCCCCGGGATACGGCCTTGATCCTGGCAATGGGTTTGAGTCCAAGTTCCTTTGCCCTCTCAAGGGACATGATGATCATGCCGGTGGATCCGTCGTTGAGACCCGAGGCGTTGCCTGCAGTTACCGTGCCGATCTTGGGCACAAAGGCCGGGGGCAGTTTGGCAAGCTTTTCCATGGTCATGCCGGGCCTGAAGTGTTCGTCCTTGTCAAAGATTATGGGATCTTTTTTGCGCTGGGGAACTGAAACCGGAACGATCTCGTCGGCAAACGAACCGTCGTTGGTGGCCCGTTCGGCCTGGTTGTGGCTTCTCAAGGCCACCTCATCGGACTCTTCTCTTGTTATGCCGAGGTGCTGGGCAATGAATTCGGCCGTGTGGCCCATGATATAGGGCTTGCCCACGAACATGCTCAGGGGGGCCTTTGTCGCATCAACCGGCCCGTCTTCAGGATGGGGAATCACGTGGGAACCGCAGTGGAGGGCGTGGATCATGGTGTCCACCAGGGCGCTGTCCTGGAGTCGGCATCCCCAACGGGCTCCTGGAACGGCGTAGGGGGCGCTTGACATGTGCTCGGTGCCTCCGGCAAGGATAACATCGGCCATGCCCGCCTGGATCATTGCCATTCCCGAGATCATGCTCTCCATGCCCGAGATGCAGACCCGGTTGATGGTGACGGCAGGGATCGTGTCCGGGAATCCCGCCAAAAGGGAAGCAACCCTTGCGGTGTTAAGGGTGTCGCAGGATTCGATACAACAGCCGTAGCGCACGTCATCGATGATTGCCGGGTCGATTCCGGCCCGCTTCACAGCCTCCTTCATGGTGATAGCGGCAAGGTGTGCCCCGCTTAAATCCTTGAGTGTTCCGCCAAAGCCGCCGATGGCGGTCCTGCATCCTGAAACGATTACAACTTCTTTCATTTGTCTCTCCTGTTTTTTTTAAAATGAACTGTCATGGATTGTGACCGCAGGGCTTTTGCCCCGGGCAATGGCCTCAAGTTTTCCCATGGTTGCTGGTAAAAGGGTGTTGATGAAAAATTCGGCGGTGGTTACCTTGCCGTGGTAAAAGGCGGCGTTTTTGTCGTTTGTAAATACTTCATCAAGGGAATTGGCATTTACCCTGTTCAAGATTTTGTCCAATGGTGCCTGTGCTGCGTTTGCCCGCCAAAGCAGCATCCATGCCATGACCACATCCCCTGTTGCTTCAAGCAGTGGGTGGGCAAGGGCAAAGGCCGTTTTGAACCCGGGGCTCTTTATTGCCATGGCCGTTTTTGTGCAGGTTGTTTCAAGAAGCTCAGCCGCATCCATAACCTTTTCACCCATATCCTCCAGCCCTTCTGTATCCATGGCCTTCTGGGCCGTTTGTCTGATTTCTTCCACGAGGTACGAGAGCCAGGAGCCCTTGTGCATGGTGAGTTTCCTTGCAAGGAAATCCATTGCCTGGATTCCGTTTGCACCCTCGTAGATCGAGCAGATTTTGCAGTCCCTGACCAGCTGTTCCATGGGATATTCCCTGGTATAGCCGTAGCCGCCAAACACCTGCATGCCCTCCACACATACGTCAAATCCGCGTTCGCTGCAATAGGCTTTGACAATGGGGGTGAGGATCTCGGTGAGCCCCTGGTAACGGTTCTTTTCTTCAGGTGTGTCTGCGCAATGGCTCCAGTCAATGCACGAGGCAGTGTAATAGAGCAGGCTTCTCATGCCCTCCACATAGGCCTTCATCTTGATGAGCATGCGACGTACGTCCGGGTGCTTTATTATGGGTACCTGGGGTGCTGAACCGTCCCGGCCTGCATCTAAAGAGCGCCCCTGGAGCCGGGTTTGGGCATAGTCAAGGGCGTGGAGATAGGCGCAGGACGCGTGGGTGGCCGCCTGGGTGCCCACCTCCAGGCGCACTTCGTTCATCATGTGAAACATGATCTCCATGCCCTGGTTCTCCCTGCCGAGGAGGAATCCCCGGCACTGGCCCCTGCCGCCGAGGGAGAGGCTGCATGTGGGGCTTCCGTGGAGACCCATTTTTTCTTCAATGCCCGTACAGACCACGTCGTTTGGCTCACCAAAGCTGCCGTCCTCGTTGACCCATATTTTGGGAACGATGAAGATGGAGATGCCCCTGGTTCCGGCGGGTGCGCCTTCGATCCTGGCGAGGACCGGATGGATGATGTTGGGGGTGAGGTTTTGTTCGCCGTTGGTGATGAAGATCTTGCTGCCCGTGATCGAGTAGGTGCCGTCGTCGTTTCTGGTTGCCGTTGTTGTGAGGGCGCCGAGGTCCGAACCTGCTTCGGGTTCGGTCAGAAGCATGGACCCACCCCACTCAAGGGTGTAGAGCTTTTCGAGGAAGAGTGCCTTCTGGGCAGGTGTGCCGAAGTATTCGATCATTTTACCCGCACCGTGGCCCAGGATAACATAGACCATGGCCGTGTAATTCGCCCCGATAAGGTAGTCAAAGGCTGCCTGGGCAATGGTGTGGGGTAGTCCCTGACCTCCGAATTCAGGATCGGCCGTGAGGGCCCCCCACTCTCCCTCCTGGAGGAGTCTCAACACCCTTTCAAAGCATTCAGGAGCTATGACGCACCCCTTGTCAAAGGTGACACCCTGGCGGTCGCATTGGGTATATGTGGGAAGGATCTCCTTGATGGCAAGGTTTCTTGCCTCCTTGATAACCATGTCTGCCATGGTCTTGTTGATATCTTTGAATCTGTCCGATGCAAGGATGGCCCTTGTGTTAAGCTGTTCATACAGCACAAACTCGATGTCCCGCCGGTCTGCAATTTGTTCTGCCATGCTTTTTCCTGTCTCCCTAATGTTTGATGCCGTTGAAAATCAGATCTGTTATGTTCCGGGCCGTCTCGTCTGTTGAAACGGGTTTGTTGAAGATGGCCCTGTTCATGCACGAATGTTCGATGGCTCCAAAGATGGCGTTTCTGATGTAGGCTGGGGGAATTTCCCGTCGTATTTCCCCTGTTTTTAGCCCCTGGTCAATGAGCTCCATGATGATTGTGTTGTTGGATGATTGTCTTTTATTTCAGCTTGTTGCCGGTTAGGACTGGCTTTTTATTCATCTTGAATATCATGGTAAGTGATAATTACTTATTCGTATGGGGGATGTCAAGAAGAAAATCAAAAAGTCTGGATGTTTGCCCTAGGGTAGTTCGGCGTTGATCGTAATACCAGCCATCGTAATTATTATTGCTACTCGAGGATCAATTTTTTTATTTGGACTGCCGCATCCAGCCGGCGGTCAACCGGGATTTTTCGATGCGGGTGCCGCTGTCTGTGCTCTCCTTTTCTGTTCGATAAAAGGCCTTGAACATGGTGGGGCCCATCAGGCAGGTGATGATAGCAAGCAGGATTATGGCATCCTTGAATGCCTCGGTGATGAATCCGAACTCAAGTCCGATGGTGGCGGCCACGATGATCAGGCTCAGCCTTGAGGTCATGAGGAGTCCGATATTGAGGGAATTCAAAAAAGAGACACCGGAAAGCATGAACAGCAGGCTCGGCAGGACCTTTACGGCCACGGCAAATCCCAGCAGTTTGGCGGTGAAGAAAAGCTGCTCAGGGTTGAGTACGTTGGCCACATCAAACTGCATGCCCACATGGATGAAAAAGAGGGGAACCAGAAACCCATATCCGAATCCAGACAGCTTCATCTCCAGCTGGGCCTTTTCCCGGAATACGATGGAGAGAAGGGCACCCCCGAGAAAGGCCCCCAGGACCGGCTCAAGATGGGCCATTTCGGAAAGGGCTACAAAGAGAAATAGCAGGGCCATGGAAAACCTGACCCCGAGTTCCTGGGAATCCCGGTCCGCCAGCAGGCGTCCTGTCTTTTCCGGATACCACCAGGCCAGGAACTTTACGAGCTTGAGCAGGATTCCAAACCCGATGAACAGCGGCAGGGGGCGCAGAAAGGCCCAGCCAAATCCGTTTTGATGCCATAGGAGGAAGAATGTGATGGAAAAGAGGGTCAGGAAATCTGCCAGTGTGGCTGCAATCAGGGCATTTTGTCCGAGGGGAGACTTGCTGGCACCAGTATCGCTTAAGGTGGGGACCACCAGCCCCAGCGACGTGGTCGACAGGACGAGTCCTAGGTAGAACCCCTGGCCTAAAATAACGGCGGCACCCATGGAGAGAGTTACTGTGGCGAGAAAAACACCCAACTGGATGCCGAACATGCTGGCCCGTTGTTTTTTGAGCATCTGGAAGTTGATTTCCATGCCGGCGTGGAACATCAGGATGAGAAAGCCAAGGTGGGCCATGAATGAGAGCCAGTCTTCTCCAAACTGAAGGTTGAGGAGGCTTTTGCCGATGAAGACGCCGAAAAGAATTTCAAGCACCACCGAAGGTAGCCGGAGGCGTCGCCCAAGGCTTGGAAGAAACGCAGCGCCAACAGATACCAGAACCAGTGCCCATGCAGAGTGGATGATCATTTTAATCGGCCTCCTTTCATGAAACCAGCAGTATGGAACAAGGTGTGCGGTCCACGACCATGCCGGGGACACCGGTGGAGAAAAAGTTGCTATCTCCATTCTGTCTGCCCATTACCAGGAGTTGGAAATCGACTGCTGCGGCTGCGATTTCCTTGACCGGATTTCCCTGGCAGACAATCTCTTGAACCTCGATTTTGTGGACCCGGGACAGCTCACGCACCTGTTTCAATGTTTCCTGTTCCCACTGCCCGGATGCGGCGGCATCCCCCCTGAGATATGCGGGCTCAACAACGATTATCACAGAGACTTCTGCCGTAAGCTGACCGGCCAGATCCATTGCAATTTCAAGGGCACGCTGGCTTGCAAGGGATCTATTAAAGGGAACAAGTATCCGCTCATAGGGGTCAGTGAACCGGGACAGAAGAAGGGGGCAGGGAAGCGCTGCGGCCAATTTTACTACGGGGTTTCCCATTAAATTGCCCGGAAAGGAGCGTTGCGTGTGTGGAATGACAACAATGCCGGCATCGATTTCGTCAGCCACCTTGGCCGTTCTTTTCTTCAGGCTGCCCTCTCCATCAACCATCTCGATCTCAAGGCTCTCTGACCAGCGTGAAACCGCCTCATCAATATCAGGAATGGGCGTTTCGCAGGTGATCTTTATCTTTTCAATGTGGGTCCCCTGGGCCAGGTAAAAGGCCTCGTTCAAAAGTTCGGTGATGTCAAGGGAGGCGTCATCAGAAACTCCCAGGATCATGTGCTGTCCGTATGTCCGGGGAAAGCGGAGTGGGTTTTCCGCCAGACGTCGTGAAAATGTATTGTAGAGTTCGGCTTTGCCCAGAATCAGCAGCCGGTCACCCTCTTTGACGGAAATCAGGGTGTCTGGAAAAAGGAGACTGTTTTTACGTATGATACCCGCCACCTGCCATTCCGGGTCCTGCCAGGAGGGGATATTGGCAAGGCTCGAAACGTCCTTCCGGCCCACTACCATTTCCAGGAGTTCACCTTCACCCTCCCCAAGGCCGATAATGCGGATGCGCGGGTCCTTGAGAAACTGGTATACCTTGCGCGCCGCATCCGTGGTTATGCTGAGGGTCCAGACATTCAGTTCCTGAAATTCGGGAATCTTTTCCGGATCACGGACCACCGCCACAATGGTCTTTATATCAGCTCCTCGCGCAAACCCTGCAATGGCAAGATTCACATCATCATCATTGGTCATTGCCAGAACAGCGTCCTGGTCTGCCAGCCCGGCTTTTTCCAGCACCACCGGACTTGAGGCATCTTCAGCCATGACCCGCACGATGTTTGGAAATCGCTGGGCAAAGGGTGCGAGCCTTGACTCCTGTTTCTCGATCAAGGTGATCTCCCAGCTTTCACCCATGCGCTTTAGAAGTTCATCGGTGATCCGCCCTGTCCCGCAGATGATGAGTTTCATTTCAACTCCCTGATTTCAGAAAGATCCTTTTCCTTGCCCAGGATAATGAGAATATCCCTGTCCTTGACAAGAAAATCAGCCCCAGGGACCATGACAACCCGTTCCGGAACCATTTCTTTAATGGCGATGATATTTACCTTATAGCGCTTTCGCAGGTCCAGCTCCTTGATGGATTTTCCAATGAAGGAACGGGGGGGCTCCACCTGGGCAATGGTGAAATCTTCCACCAGCGGCAAAAACTCAATAATATTGGGAGATGTCATCTTAAGTGCCAGGCGCTGGGCCATGTCCAGGCCGGGACGGATGATTTCCGTTGCTCCGAGCTGTTTGAGAATTTCCCCGTGATCGTCATCCTCTGCCTTTACAATGATGCGTTTGATCTCCATGCGACTTAAATGAAAGCAGATCAGTATGCTGGGTTTAATGTTGCTCCCCGTGCTGACGATGACCGCATCCATCTCCTCAAGACCCAGCCCCTTAAGTGCCTCAATATCGGTGACATCCTGCACAATGGCGCTTGTGCAATGGGGATCAATGGCCTGGACCCGTTCCTTGATGCGGTCAATTACAATCACCTCGTTTTTATTCTCATACAGTGCTTTGGCCACATAATATCCGAAGCTTCCGGCACCGATAACGGCAAATCGTTTCATTATTACCCCTGTCCTTTTTATTTATCCAATCATCATGTTTTCCTCGGCGTACTGAAATCCCCTGGTGTGCCCCCCTCCTGCGATAATATAGGTGAACACCGGAACCCCTACACGGCCGATGATCATCAGTGCGATGATAATCAGCTTGCCCCAGGAGTCCAGTGCCGGGGTAACACCCATGGAGAGACCGACCGTTCCGAATGCAGAGACCGTTTCAAAGAGAAAGCTTAAAAATTCACGGTGTCCGGTAATACGGGCCCCATGATCAGGATCAATGAAAAGGATTACAAAGACCGCAACGCAGATGATGGCCAGGGAAAAGACCAGCACGGAGATGCTTTTGGTGATTGTTTCATCAGGAAGAGTCTTTTTAAACAGGTTTACACTCTTGCAGCGTCTTATCCTGGCCCAGGAAAAGGCGGTCAGCACGGCAAAGGTGGTCGTTTTTATTCCGCCTCCGCAGGAACCCGGTGAAGCCCCCACAAGCATGAGAAACATCATGAACAAAAGGGTGGCAGTATTCAAAGATGAGATATCCAGTGTATTGAATCCGGCCGTGCGGCAGGTCACGGATTGAAATACCGCAGCCAGAGCTCCTTTCGTCCATCCCAGATCTGCGATCAACGTCCTCTCGGACACCAGTATGACCAGAAATCCAGCCGCGGTAAGGCCGATGGTTGTGACGATGACACTTTTGGTCTGGATCGAGACCTTCCCCGGTTTTTTTAACACGGTGCGGCCATATATCTCATACACAACCGGGAACCCTATACCGCCCAGAATAATCAGGCCGCACACCGTTGCATTCAGCGTCACGGACGCCCTGTCTGCCATGAGACTGTCGCTGAAAAGCGAAAATCCAGCGTTGCAGAAGGCGGAAATGGAATGGAAAACGCCCAGGTAAACTGCCTCGGGAAACGGGCAGGTGGCGCTCCAGTGGAAGATCAGGATCACGGCCCCCACGCTCTCAATGGAAATTGTAAAGAAAAGCACCGAGCGGAGCAGGTAGTAGATGTCTTCCCGGGGGGTGTGGGAAAAGACCTCCTGCATGGCCATGCGCTGTTGAAATACGACTTTTTTCCCGATGATCTGGAACAGTGCTATGGAGATGGTCATTATTCCCAGCCCGCCGATCTGGATCAGAATCAGAATTACCCCCTGGCCAAAGGGTGTGAAAAAAGATCCTGTGTCCACAACGATAAGCCCGGTGACGCAAACGGCCGAAGTCGCAGTAAACAGCGCATCAATGGCGGGAATATTCCCGCTCACCGTTGCCGCCGGCAGCATCAGTCCCAGGGTTCCTGCCACAATGGACATAAGGTAGCTCAACAGGAGCAGGGTGGTGGGATGCATGCGATTAAAGCGATTCTTAAGCCAGGTGCGTGTCAATCTATGCCAATCCTTGCTTGCACTTGATAATCGAGTATACTGTTGCTGTCAGGCGTGATTTTCCTGTTTGGCGGAGAGGGTGGGATTCGAACCCACGATCCCGGTTTGGCCGGAATACTGCTTTTCGAGAGCAGGGCCTTCAACCACTCGGCCACCTCTCCCAATCAGGCTCAATTAAGATTTCCCCTATTTAGTAATATTCGAAAACAATGTCAAGATTTTCATTCCAGTCCCAGGAAAATGCCGCTCATCAGCGCATTAAAAACCATTTCAAGGGGCTCGGGCAGAAAGCTGGTGGCTTTAAAGGCCGTGATTCGCTCAACGGGTCTTTTCGCAATCTTCCGGGCTGCGGCGTTTACCGTGGCGGAAAAGGCGGAAAGGTCGTTCAGTAAACCCCGTTCCCGGGCGTCGCACAGTGCAAATGCCTGTTCCACCAGACCCGCATATTCGGGCTGCAGCAGAAGGACTTCAAGTTTTGCAGCTATCTTGGATGTCTGGGTTTTATCCCACTGGCAGTCGGAGCTTTGAGCCAGGGCGTGGATGGAGATATTTCGTTCGTCCAGGCGCTGGAAAATGTTGCGGCCAGGGAGGATACCGTTCTGGAGAAAGATGGCCTGCTTGACCCCGTCGTACACGGCCTTTGCCATGAGTTCCCCCATTTTCGTGTGGCCGCCCACGCTGTCCAGGGGGCGTCCCTGGCCCTTGACAACGATGATGTTGTCCGTGCCCGTACCTGTTGCCTGGAGGTTCAGGGGATCATCCGAGCTTCTGATGTCAAGATCCGCCAGGGCTGCACTTTTCCCCTCGGTGATGGAGATAACGGCCCTGGCCATGGCCCTGGGGGTAAGCTCCATGTTGGTGATGAGAATGATGTTGATGGTTCCCGGTTCGTAAAAAAAGCCTGTGGAGCGGGAGGCGCGCTGGGCGTTGGAAGAGACACCGGCCGTTACAAGGGCCGTTGCCCTCATCCCCTTATACTGTTTGTCTGTAATCGTTAGGTTGTCCATGTCGGCGCCGGTCATCAGGAGTGCAGATGAGGCGGGGGCCCGTCCCACGGTTTCGAGTATCCGGGATGTGAACGATCCCAGATCCCTGTCATGGGACATGTTCCAGGAGGGCGGCGGCAGGTAGTGGTTGGCCACAGTTGTAACGCCTGTTTTAAATCCCTCCAGGGTGGAGAGTATATCCTGGGGTGAGGTGAAGTCAACGACCAGGGTTTTGTGTTTGAAGTCTCCAATGCGGCAGGTCTTGCGCCAGCTCCCTTTCACCACACCCTGGTTGATGGTCACAGGTTCGCTTGAGAGTTCGGCGTCGATGATATCCACACCCGCGGCCGAAGACGTGACCAATGCCGAAACCACAATCAGAGTTGAAATAAGGATAATGAATCCTCTGAAGAATCTTTTTTTGATCATTGTCGTCTCCTGCCCCGGGTGTGGAATTTTTGCATTTGAATTTGATTAAAAGGTGAGCCTGATGCCGCCATAGGCCGACAGGCCGGGCGTTGCATAGCTGAAAGCCTCCTCGTAAAATTCATCAAAGAGGTTGTCGATCCGGCCGAACAGCAGTATGTGTTTATTCAGCTGCCATGACCCGGCCAGGTTCACCAGGGTGTAGGAGTCGAGATTCTCAACCGGGTTGCCGTTCTTGTCTATTGTAAAGGGTGCTGTCCTGCGATCATCCACCCATTGAACGTCCAGATTAAGAGTCCCCTTCTCCAGGAACAGATACCGGGTGTTGAAGGATACTTTGTTTTCCGGGCGGCGAGCCAATGGCTCACCATCTGGATCTTCGGTGTCTGTGTAGGTGTAATTCAGGGAGAGCCCGAGGTTCTCCAGGGGGTCCCATCCAGCGAAAAACTCAACGCCCCGGGTCTTGGTCTTGCCATCTGCCTGGATGTATTTTGAGGTGGTAAAGTCATAGTCGATGCGGTTATCGTAGTCCATGGAAAAATAGGTGAGGCCCATGGTAATGGTGTCGTTGATCAGCCTCTGTTCAAATCCCAGGTCCCATCCGTCACTCTCTTCAGCATCAAGGGAATTGTTTCCATAGTAGGGGTCAAAGAGTTCATAAAGGGATGGTGCCCTGAACCCCGTACCATAGCTTGCCTTGATCGTGGTGCCGATACCGGCAAAGGTGTAGGAGGGTGCCAGGCGAAATGTTGCCTTGCTGCCGAATTCTTCATGGTCATCCATGCGCACACCGGCGATCACGATAAGGTTATCAACGGCCGAGAACTGATCCTGAAGCCAATAGCTCTTGGTGTTCACCTTTTTCTTGTCAAATTTTGAGGCCCAGGCCCCAAAGGATTCCGATTCCATGCTCTCCTCATGATAGGAGGCTCCCATGGAGACGGTGTTGCGGTTGAAGTTGAGATCCCCCTGCCATGAGAAGGTGCGTGTATCTCCCTCATACTTGTACTCTTTGGCATTGTCTTTAAACCCGTCCCTTGTCTGCTGACTTCCCTGCCAGGTGAATTTGGAGGTCAGGAAATTGTTGAAAAGGGTGTTGTTTACGTCTATCTTGCCAAGGGTCTGTCTGGATTCGATATTGGAGTCGTCATCCTCTGCATATCCCCCCCAGTTGTATCCGTCCGTATCCACGTCCGAGTCCATATGCCGGATCATCCCGTTGATGCTGAAGTTGTCCGTGATATCGACCCCTGCATTGGCGGAAATGGTCATGTTCTCATGGCCATCCTTTTCGGAGGTTTTGTTGTCGCCCCTGGGAATAGCGTCGTTTTCGTCATTGGCAGCGGAAAACCCCTGGATCTTTGTCTTGGATGCGCTGAGGGCAAAGTTTAGCCTTTCAACTGCCCCGGCCAGACTGGCACCGCCCTTCCATGTCCCGTAGGAGCCTGCTTCAAATTGAGTCGATGCAGAGGGCGTTTCCTTCCCTTTCTTTGTGATGATGTTGATAACACCGGCCGTGGCGTTGCTCCCATACATGACGCTCATGGGGCCCCGAATTACCTCGATCCGCTCTATGTTGTCAACATTGATGTTGGCGAGATCTGCGCTTCTGTTAAGGCCGGAAACATCGTTGAGCATGACCCCGTCCAGGAGAACCAAAGTGTTCTTTGAGTCGGCTCCCCGGATGAATACAGAGGTTGCTGTGCCCGGGCCGCCGGTTGAGGCGATGTTGATTCCAGGCACGGTTTTGAGAAGTTCGGCCACGCTGTTCTGCTGCTTTGCCTGGATCTCGTCGGAGGTGATCACGGTTATGCTGTTGCCGCCAGCCTTGTCCATGGCAATTTCCGTGCGCGTTGCACTGACAATAATCTCGTCCATTTTGACACTTTTCTCCTCAGCCGCCGGGGTCTGGACAATCACCAGGCACAGAAACAACCCTGCCAGACATGTCGCAATTTTTTTCATCTTTTGCCTCCTTTGCAAGCAATAAACAATTTAAAAACCATCTATTGGCCGGGGCTTGAAAATAAAAAAGCCCCCAACCGATTTACATCGATCAAGGGCTTCCCTTTTTGTCCTTGTGATCATTGGATGGGTTCCGTTACCGTAGTATCCCATCCCCTGGGACCGCAAATGTTTATGTTCAACTTATCTCATGTGCGATCCTTAAAACCAGGCAGGTCTTCTGACTCCCGGATCATCCTACCGGCCAGGCCTTCCCATGGTTGTCCACAGTGGCTTTTCCTGGCGTTCGTCCCCGGATACAGCGGCGGGCCCGTTCCGGTGTCCCACCGGATTCCCTCTTATCCACCACAAACGATGGATACCTGATTCTGGAATTTAAATATCAGCACGCCCTGGGGGTGTCAAGTAAAAACAGGAACCCTGGGGAATGATTAAACCTTGAATTTTTTCACAATGCCGGTAAGTTCCGCCGACATCTTGTTCAACTCTTCGGCATTCAGGCGTATCTGCTCGCTGCCGTTGGCAAGCTCTTCCACATCGGTATTTGCCTGGGCAATATTTGTGGTGAGTTCATGGGCTACTGCCGAGCTCTGGCTTATGTTCTCGTTTACATCCTGGATTCCCTGGGATGCCTGGCTGATGTTGCTGGAGATCTCCATGGTTGCAGCTGACTGCTCTTCCACGGCCGCTGCAATGGTTGCCACAATTTCGTTGATGTTGTTGATGATTGTTGAAATATCATCGATCTCCTTGATGGAAGCTGTGGTGGAATTTTGCACTGTCTCGATCTGACCCTGGATGTCAAGGGTTGCCCTGGAGGTCTGCAGGGCAAGTTCCTTGATTTCGGTTGCCACAACGGCAAATCCTCTGCCTGCATCGCCGGCCCTTGCCGCCTCGATGGTGGCATTCAGGGCAAGAAGGTTTGTCTGTTCGGATATTTCCGTGATGGTTTCAGTTACCCTTCCGATGGCCTTTACAGCCTTGCCAAGCTCTGACATCCTGGCTGAAGCGTCGGTGGATTTTGCCACGGCCTTGACCGAGATATTCCTTGCCTGTTCGGTGTTCTGGGCAATTTCATTGATGGTTGAACTCATCTCCTCGGCTGCGGCCGCCACCATGTTGGTGTTGGTTGAACTCTGCTCCATGGCTGCGGACACGGAGTTCATGTTTGCACTCATCTCTTCGGCGGCCGCAGCAACGCTGTTGGACCTGTTGGCCGTGTTTTTTGAGCCTGAAGAGATCTGGGCCGAAATCGTGGAGAGTTCGTTTGAAGCTTGATCCACCCGTTGGGCGTTGCCCCCGATCTGCTGGATGATGCCCTGCAGTTTTTCAATAAAGGTGTTAAACCAGGTGGCAAGCTCCCCGATCTCATCCCGGCCGGTAACGGAAAGACGCATGGTCAGGTCTCCCTCTCCCTGGGCAATGTCCTTTAGTCCCGCCACAGCGGCATTCAAAGGGCGGACAATCGAGCGGGCCACCAGGAGAAACGCAACAAGGGTAAAGGCAATGGCAATGGCCCCTATGCCAAGGATGATGTTCCGCATGGAACGGGCCGGGGCGAGAAATTCGTCACTGTCCTGGGTGGCGGCAATATACCAGTCATTCAACCCCACAGGGGCATAGCCGGAAATTTTATCGACTCCCTTGAAATTGTACTCTTCAACACCTGTACTGCCCGACACCATTTTTTTTGAGAAGAGCTCAAGGCCCTTGAGTTGAAACATATTTAAAGAGAGGATGTGCTCTTTTACCGGATGTGCCATGATCATGCCCTGTTTGTTTGACATAAATCCATAGCCAGTCTCTCCCATCTTTTTGCTTGAGACAAACTCGGTAAGGCGCTCGGCATTCATCACAAGGCAGAAGCTTCCCACAAATGTGCCTGAATATGATCGGACAGGGGTGCAGATGACACTTACCAGAACTCCGTCTACCTTAGAGCGGACGATATCGCCGATGGATGCATCGTTTGTGCTGAGCATGGCTTTAAAATAGTCACGGTCTTTCACGTTCATCCTAGGGTATTCACCCCCGTTTCTGAAGCCTGTGATAAGCTCGCCCCTGGTGTCGGTGAGAAAAAAACCTAGATGGCCTCCACCTGTCCCTTCATAGGTCTTCTGGAGATTTTTATAGAGAATTGAAACAGCATCGGCAAGTTCAGCTTCATCCCCCTGTTCTTTAAAGGTTGCCACCCGGATGGTCTGGTGCTTTTCGGCAAAGGTTTTCGCCAGGATGATTTCGGCTGAGAGGATCTCATTGGTCAGTCGGGCAAGGTCCACGGCAACGGATTCGGCCTGATTCTTTGCCAGGGTCGTGAGAGCCTTTGAGGCCTTGGTCGTTGAGACAGCTGCGACGATTAAAAGGGGAATAAAAACTGATAGAACACCGCTGACAACCAGCTTAAAGCCTATGGATTGAATTTTTTTCATACTCATGCTCCGTATAAGGATTGTAAGATTTTCATGGGGCATCTTGAAAGGAGAAAATATTAATATACCAGGTGCTTGCCTAAAAGGCAATTTAAATGTGTACTGTCTTCATTGACACAAACACACAGGAGAGACTACACTCCTGTTCAGTGGAAGGTTTCACCATGAATTCAACCCCAGGCGGCAGCAATAAAAAGGAGAAACCATGAAGGTAACCATGGTCATGGCAATGACCCTTGACGGGAAAATTGCAAGGGATGACAATCATCCTGCGGACTGGACCGGAAAAGAGGACAAGAGAAAATTTGTCGAGATAACCAAGAGGGCGGGTGTCGTGATCATGGGCTCCAAGACCTTTGATACCATTGGAAAGGCCCTGGCCGGCCGGAAAAACATCGTCATGACCCGGAACCGGGAGAGGAAGAGTGCCGGTAATCTCATTTTTACCGATCAATCACCGGATCTGATTTTAGAAGGTCTTGCCCGGGAGGGGTTCAGCGAGGTTGCCCTCCTAGGAGGCGCCCAGATCAACTCGCTTTTTGCCAGGGCGAACCTGATCGACGAGATCTATGTGACCGTGCTTCCCGTTTTTTTTGGCAGGGGTCTCAGTCTGTTTGACCATGAGATGGATACCCGGCTCTCGTTTGTGGAGTGTGAGGTTGTTTCAGACCAATCCCTTGTATTGAGATACCGGGTCAGGGGAAAACAGGTGTGACTGGGTTGATTTTTTTTAAAATTTCTGATTCAGAGTTTTTTCCTGTTTTTGGGTCGGGTTCTGTTTCTGAAAGGTGATATTAAGCCAGGCTGATATCCCATTATTTTCTCCTTGATTTTGTTGGTTTTTTCTGGTTATTGTCATTTACTAAAAACAGGTGTAAGTAAACACCATTGCTCAATGATGTAACAGGTTAGATAACGATATCTGCATCGTGTGCAGATGTTCATGCCAGGAGGTTCGAATGTTTAAGATCGTAAATCGTGAAGAGATGGCCCAGGGTACCATCATCCTCAACGAAATTGAGGCACCGCGTATTGCCCGAAAGGCCAAGCCCGGCCAGTTCGTAATTCTTCAATCCACTGAAAAGGGCGAAAGAATTCCCCTGACCGTGGCTGATTCAGATCCTGAAAGGGGAACCATCACCATCATTTATATGGTGGTGGGTAAATCCACGGCCTACTTTGGAAAAATGGCCGTGGGCGATCATTATTTCGCCGTCATAGGTCCCCTTGGCAAGGCAACCCACGTCGAGAAAAGGGGGAATGTTGTCTGTGTGGGCGGAGGGACCGGGATCGCCGTTCTTCACCCCATCACAAGGGCCTTGAAAGCTGCGGGCAACCATGTGACAACGATCCTTGGTTCCAGGAATAAGGATCTTCTCATATTTGAAGACAAGATGGCAAAGGTGTCCGACGTTCTCCACATCTGCACTGACGACGGATCCAAGGGCCACCACGGATTTGTGACTGATGTGTTAAAGGATGTCCTTGCAAAGAATGAGATCAGCCTGGTGGTTGCCATCGGGCCGGTGCCCATGATGAAGTTTGTCTCTTCCATCACAAAGGAAAAAGGGGTCGAAACCCTGGTCAGTCTTAACCCAATCATGGTGGACGGAACCGGCATGTGCGGCGGATGCCGTGTTTCGGTTGGGGGCGAGACAAAGTTTGCCTGTGTTGACGGTCCGGAGTTTGACGGTCACAAGGTGGATTATGATGAACTCACCAATCGTCTGCGGGCCTACCAGGAAGATGAAAAAAAGAGCCTTGATCAATTTATGAAACAAGAGTAGTTCGAATATATGGAGGATTAAGATGGCAGTTAAAGAGAAAAAAAAAGCTGTGCCAAGGGCTAAAATGCCCGAACAGGCACCCGAGATCCGGCGTCGAAACTTCAAAGAAGTGCCCCTGGGGCTTACCGATGAGATGGCCATGGCCGAAGCGTCCCGATGTCTCCAATGCAAAAAACCAGCCTGTGTGGAAGGCTGTCCTGTTTCCGTGGACATCCCGGGCTTTATACATTCCATTGCCGAGGGGGATTTTGACGGGGCCGCAGAAATTCTGTGGAAGAAAAATGCCCTTCCGGCTGTTTGCGGCAGGGTTTGCCCCCAGGAGATCCAGTGTGAGGGGAAATGCATACTCGGGAAAAAGGGAACCTCGGTTGCCATTGGTTATCTTGAGCGGTTTGCCGCAGACAGGGCAAGGGAACAGGGTGGGGGAGCCCTTCCAAAGGTTGCGAAAAAGACGGGTAAAAGGGTAGCCGTGATCGGTTCTGGACCATCCGGCCTCACAGTGGCAGGCGACCTTGTTGTTAAGGGTCACGATGTGACCATCTTTGAGGCGTTCCACCAGCCAGGTGGCGTTCTTGTTTACGGAATTCCTGAGTTCAGGCTTCCCAAGGCTATCGTTGGATCTGAGGTGGCTACCCTTGAAAAGCTTGGGGCAAAGATCGAACTTAACAGCGTTGTTGGAACCACCGTTACCATTGACGAGCTCTTTGAAGAGGGCTATGACGCCATATATGTGGGCGTTGGTGCAGGACTGCCAAGGTTTATGAATCTTCCCGGAGAAAACCTCATCGGTGTATTTTCCGCCAACGAGTATTTGACCCGGGCCAACCTCATGAAGGCCTACCTGTTTCCCGAGTATGACACCCCCATCGCAAGGGGTAAAAACGTCGTGGTCCTCGGGGCGGGCAACGTTGCCATGGATTCGGCAAGAACGGCGATGCGCCTTGGGGCCGAATCGGTGAAGATCGTTTATCGTCGCTCCAGGGAGGAGATGCCCGCAAGGGCCGAAGAGCTCCACCATGCCGAAGAAGAGGGGATCGAGTTCGTCCTCCTGACCAACCCCACCCAGTTCTTTGGCAATGATGAGGGCCGTCTTGTGGGCATGGAGTGTCTCAAGATGGAGCTCGGGGAACCCGATGATTCCGGCAGAAGACGACCGATTCCCATCCAGGGATCTGAGTACAGGATCGACTGCGATCTTGTGGTGGTTTCTGTCGGGGCAAAGGCCAATCCCCTGCTCACCAACTCAACCCCTGGGATCGGGTTGAACCGTTGGGGCAACATCATTGCCGATCCCGTTACGGGCAAGACAACCAAGAAGGCGGTCTGGGCAGGCGGTGACATCGTAACCGGAATGGCTACGGTTATCCTTGCCATGGGTGCGGGCAGGGAGGCTGCTAATTCTATTCACGACTACCTGACCATGGGCTGGTAGTTCTACTTTTTGATTTTTATGGAGGGATAAGAGCCGGATATCAAAGTAAAGACTTGCCGTCTTTTGGTTCTTTTCCCTCTTTTTTTTCAGCAACCCTCATTTGGGTTTTGTTCTATGGGCAACCGCCCCCTAGGTTGACGTTCAAAATGAGAATAGCTGCTGTTTTTAATCTTCCCTGATAAAGATTTTATGATCAACCAGGGAAAGGGCCTCGATGTGGCCCTTGATGAATTTCTGGTCGCCGAAGATGCTGATCAGACGGATGCCGCCCTCTTCCGGGTTTACAAGGTCAACAGCCTCCATTATAAGAGTTTCACCATCCTTGTTGCGCATATATGCATTTGCTTCACACATTGATTCGCTCCTCATATTTGATTGTTAAAATGGTCCAGGTGTGCATCGATAAGCTCATCCACAAGCTGGGGTAAAGGAGTGGAAGCAAGGCCTACGATTTCGATGTGTTCCTGGGTCAGGGGGATCAGTATTTTTTTGGCGGGTGAAAGCGCTATGGCCTCCGCCATTTCCGGGGTGAGTTCCCCCATCATGGCGTGGGGCATGATGATTCCCACCGTTCCGATAATAAGGTCCGCCATTTTTACGCTTTGGACAATGGCATTGACGCCGGATGCTCCCCGGTTGGCACGTGCCTTGAGCATTTGGGCCGTTGCAATGGCATTGGTGCCCAGGGCGAGAACCTCAACGGTTTCGCCAAAGCGATCCTTGAGCTTCCGGATTATGGTCGAACCGATGCCGCCCCCCTGGCCGTCTATGACGCATATTCTGTATGTGGTTGCAGGTTTCATGGTGTTTTCTTAGTCGGGTTGGACCTGTTTGTCAAGGTCAAACAGATCCCATGGAAAAAACCTTGATAAACCTGGCAACTGGTATATAACCTGGAAGGTTAGAAACATTTAAATGAACAGTACAGGTATGCAATGGATTACGATGTCATTATTGTTGGAGGTGGCCCTGCCGGGCTTTTTTCGGCGTTTCAGCTTACGGAGAATTCCGACTTAAGGGTGCTCATGATCGAAAAGGGACAAAAACCCCTGTTGAGAACCTGTCCCAATCTTAACCTCCAGCGCTGTGCGGGGTGTCAGCCGTGCAATATCATGGCCGGGATCGGCGGGGCCGGTCTTTTTTCAGATGGAAAGCTCAACTTCATTCCCCGCCTGGGTAAAACCGATCTCACCCAGTTCATGCTCCTGGCCCGGGCCCAGGACCTCATTGACGAGACTGAGGGCATTTTTACCCGTTTCCGTATGGATGCCCCTGTATATCCCACCAACATGGACGAGGCCAAACAGATAAGAAAAGAGGCAAAGCGCCAAGGCATCGATCTTTTGCTGATCAGGCAAAAACATCTTGGCAGCGACAAACTTCCCGGCTATATTGCAGAGATGGCAGCATATTTAGAAAACAGGGGTTTGATCATCAAGACCTGCGAAACCGTGGTTGATATCCTGGAGCAGGATGGAGGGGTCACAGGAGTTGTGACGGACAGGGGCAGGTATAACGCTCCCAATGTGATTCTGGCGCCGGGCCGCATCGGAGCCAACTGGGTGTCGACCCTTGCCCAGAAGCATGGGCTCAACGTTTCCCAGCGGGGCATAGAGGTGGGAGTCAGGGTCGAAGTTCACAACGACATCATGGAGGATCTTTGCAAGGTTATCTATGATCCCACATTCTTTATCCAAACCCCCACCTACGACGATCAGACCCGAACCTTCTGCACAAATCTCGGGGGTTTCATCTCCCTTGAAAACTACAAGGATTTTGTCTGCGTCAACGGCCACGCCTATTCCGATAAAAAATCCCATAATACAAACTTTGCCTTTTTGTCCAAGGTGGTCCTGACCGAGCCCGTGACCGACAACCAGGCCTACGGGGAGTCCATCGGCCGCCTTGCAGCCATCATCGGCGGTGGCAAGGCCATTCTCCAGCGTTTTGGAGATCTCAAAAGGGGGCGCAGGTCCACCTGGAACAGGATACACAAGGGGTATATCGAGCCGACCATGACCAATGTAGTATGCGGTGACATTGCCATGGCCCTTCCAGGGAGGATACTTTCCAACCTCACCGAGGGATTAGAGGCACTTAATCAGGTGATTCCGGGGGTTGCCAACGACGAAACACTCCTCTATGCGCCGGAAATTAAATTTTTTGCCACCCAGATCGAAACCGACAATAACCTTGAGACCTCTATCCATGGGCTGTTCGTTGCCGGTGACGGTCCCGGGGTCGCTGGAAATATCGTCTCTGCCGCAGCCACCGGGCTTATACCGGCAAAACAAATTCTGGCCATTAGAGCCGACAGGGCTCAAAACTTAAGGGGGATTGACTATGAATCTTGAGAAATATTGTCCTGAAAAACTTGTCACAGCCCAGCAGGGGGTTAAAAAAATAGAAAACGGCAGCCGGGTCTTTGTTGGAACCGGCTGCGGTGAACCACAGACGTTGATCCGGGCCATGGTCGAGGATCGATCCATCCAGGACATAGTCGTGTACCAGATGCTCAGCTCGACCTTTGCACAATACATGGATCACGAGGACTTTCTCTATCGATTTTCCCTCAAGCTTTTTTTTGTCAGTCCTGACATGCGCCAGGCCGCATTTGAAGGCAAGATTGACTATATCCCCATTTATCTATCCCAGATTCCCCAAATCTTTGCCAACCAGGAGATCGGCCTGGATGTGGCCCTTGTTCAGGTGAGTTCACCGGACAGGTTTGGGTACTGCAGCCTTGGCATCTCCGTTGATATTACCCTTTCCGGCATGCATAGTGCGGCCCTGGTGATTGCCCAGGTGAACAGTGAAATGCCAAGAACCTGGGGAGACAGCCTGGTCCATGTGGATGAAATAGATTATTTTGTGCTCGAGGATGAACCCCTGGTCGAGTCTGTGTACACGGTCAAGGATTCCAAGGTGGTCCAGAGGATAGGCCATTACGTCAATCAGCTGGTGGACGACGGTGCAACCATTCAGGTGGGATTCGGGCATCTTCCAGATGCCATTGTTTCCTATCTTGACAGAAAAAAAGACCTGGGAATTCATACCCAGGTGATCACGGACGGTCTCCTGCCCCTTTTTGAGAAAAAGGTGGTGACCAACCGTAACAAAAACTATCTCCATGGCAGGGTGGTGGCATCCCTTTGCATGGGGTCAAAAAAGCTCTACGACTATGTTAACAACAACCCCATGTTTTATTTCCGGTCGTCGGAATTTGTCAACGATCCCAATATCATTGCAAGGAACGACAACTTCATATCCATAAGTTCGGCCCTGGAGGTGGATCTCACCGGGCAGATCTGCACCGATTCCAAGGATTATCTCT
>JAVERV010000038.1:0-35468 GCA_034006945.1 Desulfobacterium sp.
ATGAACGGGCAATGATGGACGTGATTAAGGACAAAGTTAACGCTTACCACGTTTGTCAGGTGTGCGGTTATGTGACCCACAAAAAAATTCCCAACGAATGTCCGGTCTGCGGCGCACCCAAGGAAAAGTTTAAAACCATTGAATAAATGGTTAATTGTAAATAGAGCTGATAGAAATCATCGGTGCTCCTAAGCCGAACTGGAAGTTGATTCAGAGAGAAAAACGGGAGAGAGTGTGGAGCTATTTTTTTCATATATCAGGGTGTTTGTATTCCTCGGGTGCACGTTAGTGGGTATTCAGGTTCCTGCCTTTGTAGATCAGTATGGTAAAAGTCTGGAGTCACGTCTGATAGAATCCCGGATCGCCCTCAATGAATTTCAGGATGGTGCTGATAAATACTTCGATGGCAGCTTAGAAGAGCTGATCGCCCACTACAAAAGAAATGACGACCAGGTTTTCAATGAGGGGGGCCGTAGCATTCAGTCGATTTATGATCGCAATATAATGCTTGCAAGTAGTTTTGCGCAATTCAAGAGCAGCTCTTGGTCTGCGTACACTCAGGCACTGATTTCTCCAGTGTCAGATGTGAGAAGGGAAGTGTGGAAAAACTATTCCTACACTATTCAATTAAACCCAAGTGCTGTCGCATTCGGTCTGATTACTGGGTTGATTTTTACCTTGGTTATTGAGCTTCTGCTCAGGCTGTTGTGCACTGCTCCCAAATTGTTTTACAGGAGATTCCAAACGACGCCATAGGCGCACCAGAACTCCAGAAGTCAGGACTTCTTCCATGTTTACCACTTTATACAGGTTGCTTATTTGCAGTTGGGCAATAGAAAAGGTATCGGCATGTCAGTCACACTACATCGCGCAGGTGCAGATGACCGTCCAGCTATCCTTAGATTGATGGACGAAGCACGCGGCGAGCATTTGAACAAAGAAGAGCGAGCTCAGCAAGGTTTTGTCCAAGGTCAGATGGACGAGTCCTCGCTGGCCCGTATTCAAGCAGGGCCGGGTGTTTTTGTAGTCCGTGATGGCCCGATTCTCGCAGGCTTTGCCATGACTTCAACTGCAAGTTTGACAGGGAGTGGGCTCGCAGTTGAAACGGCGAAAGCAGCGGCAAAAGCGGTACCTGAGTTGCCACTCGATAATGTTTTTCTTTATGGTCCTGTGGTAGTAGATCGTCGCTATCAAGGGCAAGGATTGCTTACCCGCTTGTTGGTTCACGTGTGTATTGAACTCCAAGCCAAATTTGCGCTCGGTGCTTTATTTATTGATCGTGCAAACCAGAAGTCGCTGGCGATTCATCGACATTATCCAATGGATGAACGGGCGAGCTTCGAATTCAAGCAGCGCTCTTATGTTGTTTTTACTTTTTTACCGGCTAAGATTGTAAATCACTATGGGTTGAGTTGTTAAGTGCCGCATCCGTTGCCTAACATTTCGTTGCAGCCGACCACCACCCAGCTATGCGGGCTGCCGGCGGCTGAACTCAGGTATTATCTGTCCATCAGAACTGTTAACACACCAATTCCGGAAACTTATAGGTAAAGAATTGAACGTTGATAAATATCTATCGAGAATTCGAGTAGAGGAGCCTATTTACATAGACCTATATTCTCTCACTATGCTTCAGAAAGCTCACTTGAAAGCAATTCCTTTCGAAAATCTTGATATTCACTACGGAAGGGAAATATCTCTTGAAATTGGGAGGCTTTTCGAGAAGATAGTGGTCAGTGAGAGAGGAGGCTTCTGTTATGAGCTTAACAGTCTCTTTCATGCTCTTTTACAAAAACTTGGGTTCATGGCCCGAATCATATCGGCTAGAGTCGCAAAAGAAAATGGAGGCTTTTCACCAGAGTATGATCACTTAGCGATAGTTGTATCAATTAATGGTTTGAATTATCTGGTTGATGTCGGTTTTGGCCATTTTGCGATCAAACCGTTGCTGATCCGCCCAGGGGTTCGATCTTCGGATGGGATAGGTGAATTTCAAATAATGGAGTTCGATAGAAATTATCTTGAAGTAAGCAGGGTTGAAGATGAGGTTGTTATCCCCGAATACATGTTTTCGATGGTTGAGCGAAAATTAACCGAATTTCAAAACATGTGTGACTATCATCAAAAAAGTGCTGATTCTCATTTCACCCGAAAAAAAGTAGTTTCCATTCTTACGGATGATGGTCGAATAACCCTGACCAATACCCAGCTGAAAATTTCAGGGCTGCAAGGTTCTCAAATAGAAAATTTCGGAGAGGATGAATTCGAAAAATATTTGGAACGGTATTTCGGTATTAGAATTAAAAGAAAACCTGTAGAACAGGGGTCGACTGTTTGAGACCTTTGTCTATTTTTGTTTCTTTGTATTAATTTTTCTGGGTTTTGCACCTTTTTTGGGACAGAGGGATTCCAGAACACAGACATCGCAACGGGAGCCCACGGGCCGGCAGGTACCCTGGCCAAAGGCCACCAGGACTGCATTTACCCGCTGCCACAGATTTCTGGGTAGTTTTTTCCTCAGGGCCATCTCAGTTTCAAGGGGGGTCTTGGTGTTTACATATTTCCAGATGTTCATGATCCTGTGCACATGGGTGTCCACACAGATGGCGTCCTCATTAAAGGCAACAGACATGACGAGATTTGCCGTTTTTCTGCCAACCCCGGGCAGGGTCACAAGGGCATCTATATCCTGGGGAACTTTGTAGTCAAAGGCTTTCAAGGCCCTTGGAAGACGCTCAAGATAACCGGCCTTTGAGGTGTAGAACCCCACCGGATAGATGAGGTCGCTGATCTCCTGGCGGGAAAGAGCGGCCAGGGCGTGGACATCCGGGGCCTCTTTAAATAGCCTTGTACAAGCGGCGGCCGTGGTTTCGTCCTTGGTTCGCGCAGATAGAATGGTCGCCACGAGTATGCGGAAGGGCTCCTCGGTCTGGGCACCCATTAGATCCACAACGGGAACCTTATAATCTTTCACCTCTCTGGTCAGGATCTCCATAAAATGCTCAATATCAATGCCCATGGTTCATTCTCCTGAAGCGCCTGAATCAAAAACAATTGCCTCGTTAAAATCAAAAATAACTGCCCGAATCATCAGCCTGTCCTGGCAGGATTCAAGGGCCGTCCTGGCTGCAGCCGCTGCTGCAGCCCCGGTGGTGAATCTCAATTTCAAGCGTTTCTCGACCATGGATCAAATCCCGTCCCTGAATTGCCTGGACAATGCCGCAAAAGAAAGCCCAGCCGTGGCAAAAGTTCCAAAGTGGATGTGAAGGTAGCTGCCCAGGGTGTTGTTAATCTGGAAACCCTCCTTAACCCCAGGGCATTGAAACAGACACCCATATGCTTCTGAGTCAATTCAGATACCTGAATTGCCATGATCCTGACCATTGTTTTCATGACAGGGGCAAGCTGCAGAAAGGCCCTGGCAGATGCATTGTTCTTTTTTTCCATATATTGTATTTACCGGTAGTTGTTTCCTATGATATCCCTATATTGATTTTTAAACGGCAATCATCGTCAGCGTTTCAACAATTACCACAACAAAGAGAAAATAATGGCACGATTTCAAGAAGATTACAAGACGCTGGAGCAGGCATTGAATGGTACTTACGTGGATCCCTGGCCAGCCAGATCAGTAAGAACAATCCCACACGCAAGGCTGAGTTGGTGGCGCACATCACATCAGTGGTTTTTAAAAACATTGACAGCATCCTTGCCGATTTTGATGCCATGGCCATCAATGCTCTGGCTGAGGCCGTTCACAACTGGAATGGCTCTTTTAAAAGCAAGCAATTTTATGCCAAATACAACTCTCTTCCCCAGGCGGAATCAAAAGGAACCAAGGGGAGGTATGCACCTGCTGTACCTGTTTTTTATTAATGGTAAAATCCCTCCGGATCTGCTGGCCATCCTGGAAAAGAAGATTAAGCGGCCCATCCCTGTTCACCTGCCCGCAGAAGGCCCGTGATCAATGAAGCGCTGACCTGCCTTGCACCCGGAAGATGGATTGGAGTGGATGAGCTGGAAAGGTTCATGTGTTCTGAATCCTACACCTTTCAAATGACCAACTACGAGTGGAAACTCTACTTTGGCGATCCCCATTACGGCCTTCTGGACTACAATGATACCTGGCCGCTTTTACAGCTGCGATACCTGTTCATCTATCTGTTCCAGTATTGCGCCACCCTGGGAGTTGTGGATATTTGCCATAAGCATCCGAACAACGCCAGGCCTGAATTCAGATCCTGCTGGGGCGCGGATGATGAACCTTTTCTGAGCCAGTGTGACGGGTTGATGCAGATCCGCCTCAACAATCTGGGGGCCTATGTGCTTGGACTTTCAAAGGATTACAACCCGGGAAGACATTAAAGGAAATTAAAGCCTTCATCGGTCAAATCTCTCTGGAAAAACCTGGAAAACCCCTTAAAAAATTATTTGAAAAGGCCGGAGAACGAAGCTTGGCAGTTGTGGACATGGGAAAGGCAACTCTGCCCCCCTTACTCCGGGAGTTTGAATCCCTCCCGGGTAAATTCCTCATTGGTCAAACGATTATCAAACCCAAGAAACTCTTTTCGAACCGGCAGCCGGGCATTGGATTTTATTGGAACCGTCACAGAGGGCGACCGCAAGGGTAGCTCCTATTATTTTATCGAGTTTCATTTTTCGTTGTATCCGCAAGAACATGTGGGTTATTCAAAATCATAGTATGTTGATAACTTTGTCAATAAAACGAACTTTATAAACAATCTTTTTTTGAACAATCAGTTATTAAATGGCGTGTTAATAACTTTGTTAAGAAGGTGGTATTTGTGAACATTGTTTTTTTTGGATGGTCAGTTATGAAATGGTGTGTTAATAACTTTGTCAAGAAGGTGGGCTTTATGAACAATATTTTGGAGATATATAGATGGCCGAGAATAAAGACGATAAAATAATACGATTTGCCAGCAGAATGGACCAGCTTCCCCCCTATCTTTTCGGCATGATCAATGCCATGAAGATGGAAAAAAGACGCGACGGGGATGATGTAATAGATCTTGGCATGGGTAACCCCATGGATCCAACCCCTGAAACAGTTGTGGATAAACTGGTGGAAGTCGCCCAGAATCCCAAGACCCACGGCTATCCAATTGCATCTTCTGGCATGAAAAACCTTAAACGGGAAATATCCCTCTACTACAAACGCCACTATAATATTAACCTTGATGCTGAAAAAGAGACCATATTCACCATAGGCTCCAAAGAGGGAATTTCCCACTTGAGCCTTGCCCTTCTGGGGCCGGGGGATTCGGTTCTGGTGCCGGGCCCTGCCTTTCCCATCCATATCTACGCAGCTGTCATTGCAGGGGCCAACGTGGTCAGGATTCCCATTGCCCCTGCCGAATCCTTTCTCAAACGAATTGTCAATATCTGTGAATCATTCTATCCTGGTCCCAAGGTTTTGATGATAAACTATCCCCACAATCCAACGGGCGAACTTGGAAGCCTGGAACTGTTCACGGAGATCGTGGCCCTGGCCAAACGGTTCAAGTTCATGGTTATCCACGATTTTGCCTATTCAATGATCACCTTTGACGGTTACAAGGCTCCTAGTTTTCTTGAAGCTCCAGGGGCAAAGGATGTGGGAGTCGAATTTGGCTCTTTTTCAAAGTCCTACAACATGGCTGGATGGCGCATGGGATATTGCGTGGGCAACTCTGAGATCATCGCGGCCCTTGGGAAGATAAAGGGCTATTTTGACTATGGAATTTTTTCGGCCATACAGATTGCAGGCATCATAGCCCTTCGAGATTGCGACGACACCATACCCAAACAGGTGGAGATTTATCAATCAAGACGAGACACCCTTTGCAGCGGCCTTGAGCGCATGGGCTGGGATGTAAAGCCGCCCGGTGCAGGCATGTTTGTCTGGGTGAGAATACCCGAGCCCTACTCTAAAATGGGGTCAATGCAGTTTGCCATTGAGATGATGAACCGGGCCAATGTAGCTGTGGCACCGGGCGTGGGGTTCAGTGAGGAGGGAGAGGGATTTATAAGACTTGCAATTGTGGAAAACGAAGAACGGCTGCGCCAGGCCGTCCGTCAGATGAGAAAGGCCCTCCAGGATATGGAAAAAGAGGGGATCTTTTAATCTTCAGTTTTTTAAACATCAGTGGTGATCTGTTTGGCAGATAGCTGGCCGCAGCCTGCCATGAGGCTTTGCCCTTTGCTCCACCGTTTGATCACAAAGAGCCCGGAGTTTTCGAGCCACCCGGCAAACCGGTTGATGGCATCGTCGTCTACCCCTTGAAACTCCGGGTTCTGGCCATCATTTTGATTGTCGTTTTGGTCGGGATTATGGCTTCTACCGGGGTTGTAACCAATAAGGTTTACCCTCACCTTGAGGGGGGCAAGGTACTGTACAAGGGCTGAGGCTGCCTCCTGGGAATCGTTCACCCCCCTTATCAAAACATACTCCACCAGAATATAGCGTCGTTTGTGAAGGGGATACTCTTCAAGGGCGGATCTCAACTCTGCCAGGGGGTAGCGGAGATTTACAGGCATTAGGCTGGATCTTACCCCATCAACGGCCGAATGTACGGAAACTGCGAGGCTCAGCTGGGAGAAATCAAGCCCGGCAAGGGCCCTGATGCCGGAAACAAGACCGCAGGTGGACACGGTCATGTGGCGGAGGGCCACATCAAAACCCTTCTGATCGTTGAACACCCGGATTGACTGCACAAGGTTATCAAAGTTGTCAAAGGGTTCTCCCATTCCCATGAATACGATATTGCTGATTTTTTTTCCAAGGGTGATTCTTGCGGAAAAGAGCTGGCCCGTGATCTCGTCTACCCTGAGATTTCTTTTAAAGCCAGACCGTGCCGTCTCGCAGAACCTGCACCCCATCCTGCATCCTGCCTGGGTGGATACGCAAAGGGTATTGTACCTCTTCATGGGAACCACCACAGATTCAATTAAACAGCCGTCGTGCAAACGGGTGACAAACTTGAGGGTGTTCTCCTCTTCCACCTGATCCACAACTGTAAAATCAGGATGTCGATAGTCTGATGCCAGGGCAAGGGCCATTGACTGTGATCTCTCAAACTCAGGAGCTTGCCAAAAATCGTGATTACCCCTTTTTATAACTTCCCTCAGCAGGGCACCTGAATGGAAATCCCCCCGGCCAAACCGATGGTTCAAAAGTTGGGACACCTCTTTGAATGTCATTTCAAGTAAGTTCATAAATTTTATAATAATCACTAAACTTAATCTTGCAAAATAAAACAGACTCTACCTTTCGGGCGAATATCCTTGCATTTTTTTCCCTGTAAACCTATAGGTGTTAACAAAACAAAACAGATTATTGGGGGAAATTTTGATTAAGAATTTAACGATGCTTATCTCGATGGCACTTATGGCTGTTTTTACGGTAACAGGGACCTGGGCCGCAGACAACCTGTCAGAAAAAGCAATGGATTCTGTGGAAAAAGGGGTTGATATCCGCCGGGAAACCCAGAAAAAAGAGACTCAGTGGTTTGAGGATAAAAAAAAGCTCGAGGCAGAATACACGACGCTTGAACACGAATTTGAAAAACTTTTAAACGAGGAAAATGAACTTATACTGAACATAGCCCAACTTGAGGGCGGCATTGATGAGCTGAACGCTTCTCTCAAAAACATAGAGGAAATAGCATCAGAACTCGATCCTTTTTTAAAGGAAACCGTTGCCGAAATTGAAACCCTTGTGGAGAATGATTTCCCCATGCTGGTTGCTGAGAGAAAAAAGAGGGTTGCCTCCCTTAAAAAAACGGTCCAATCAAACGATGTGACCGTCAGTGAAAAATTCAGACGAACCATGGAGGCCCTGTTTATTGAGGCAAGTTACGGAAACTCCGTGGAGGTATACCAGGAAAAAATCCAGCTTGAAGGTAAAACACTGCTTGCAGATATTTTCCGCCTGGGCCGGGTCTCGATGTTCTGCATAACACCGGATAACAGGCTTACCGGATTTTATGACCGGGTAAATGAATCGTGGAAGCCCCTTCCGGCTTCCTACAACAATGAGATAGCAGCGGCAGTTAAAATGGGTACAAAACGCAGAGCTATGGATTTTCTGACCCTGCCCCTGGGAAGGATGGTGGCCCAGTGAAAAATTCAGGCATTATCTCATACATGACCCCACTTATTATCCCATGCATGATTCTGACAGCCGTGATTATCTCCATGGGAGCGGTAACTGCCCGGTCGCTTGCAGCCCAGACAACAACCCATGACATGAGGGCGGGGGTTATTGAGGCAGAAGAGCAAAGACAGAAACTGATGGATCTGGCAGATCAGGAACGGCAGACAGCAGAGATGGAATCCCGAAAAAGCCGTGGGAGGATACTCCAGGATAAAAAAAGTCTGACCAGCGCCATTGAACGGCAAAAAGAGAAAAATCAGGCGGTCAGTCAGAAAATCAAGCAGCTGAAATCAAAGATCGTGGATCTCAAAAAAACAGAGGAAGAAACCACAGAAAAGCTTGCCGAGATGGATGCCGTGGTCAAAGAGCTTGCGGGATTTGTAAGGGTTACTGCAAAGGATGTAGAGACTCTGGTCAGCCAGAGTCTCCAGAGCGCCCTTATAAAGGAAAGAAGCGCCGGTATAGCACCTCTTTTGAAAAAATCAGCGAAATTTCCAGCCATGGAGGATATACGGGCCATCAAGGATATTCTCATGGATGAGATCCTGGGGTCTGGTCAGGTTAGAATCCAAAGGGGAACCATAATCGATCAAACCGGAAAAGAGGTGAATGCGGAAATTCTTGTGCTTGGAAACTTTACCGCAGCCTATCGTCTGGACAAGGAGGTTGGATTTCTTCTATTTTCAGATAAAAGCCAGCAGCTCTTTGCCCTCTCAAAAAGTCCTGGGACCGCCATGGAAAAAAACATCAAAAGATACATGAACGGTAACTCTGAAGACGTTCCCATTGACATCTCCAAGGGGGGTGCCATGCGGCAGCTGACCCACAGGTTAAGCCTTTTAGAGCAGATTCCCAAGGGAGGACCGGTTGTATGGCCGATCCTTGTCCTGGCCGTTCTGGCAATAATTATAATCCTTGAAAGAACCTTGTTTCTGGCAAAAAAACATCTCAACCCGACCCCGTTCATGGCAGAGCTGAAAAAACGCATGGCAGCACAGGACTGGGAGGGGTGCAGCCAAATTCTGACGGCTAATCAAAGAAAACCCCTTGCCAGGGCCCTCATGGCCGGCATGGAATTTAGAAACAGAACAAGAACCGACATGGAAAATGCCCTTCAGGAGGCAATCCTGAGGGAAATTCCCCTTTTGGAACGATTTTTATCCACCCTTGGCATGCTGGCGGCCATAGCACCGCTCATGGGGTTATTGGGCACGGTAACAGGCATGATCAACACCTTTCATACCATCACCTTCTACGGTACCAGCGATCCAAGAATGATGTCGGGCGGCATATCCGAAGCACTTGTCACAACCATGCTGGGACTTTGCGTGGCCATCCCCATCATGCTCTGCCATACGCTTTTGAATAGAAGGGTGGAAACAATGATAGCCACCATGGAAGAAAAGGCCGTGGCCCTTGTCAATGCCGTGTTTATACATGGAAAGAATGAATGCTGAATCAAATTCCAAACCCAATTTTCAATCAGAACCTGGACCGGATTTTACACCAGGTCCAGAACCATTTCTGGGCCATGGAAGCCTATTTAAAGACGGGCAGCATCGTAATGATTCCCCTGTTAATTGTATCCATCGTCATGTGGACTTTGATCATCAACCGTATCTTCTTTTTCCAGCGCCTCTATAGAAAGAACATGCCAAGGGAGAGAGCCGGGGAATTTGTTAAGAACAACGAACTGCCGCCGACTCATATCTATCGGGGAGCCGTATCCCTTCTGGTGACCCAGTTTTTGAACGTCAGAACCCGAAAACCCGACGTGGATCTTTACATACTCGACGAGACGGTGATGGATATAATCTCTGTGCTTGAACGCCATCTTGCCCTTATCGGGGTGCTGGCGGCCATTGCCCCGCTTTTAGGACTCCTTGGAACCGTCACGGGAATGATGGCAACCTTTGATATCATATCTGTCTTTGGAACGGGAAATGCCAGGGCCATGGCAGGGGGAATTTCCGAAGCCCTTGTGACCACCCAGACGGGCCTTTTAGTGGCAATTCCAGGGCTCTACATGCACGGATTTCTTCTCAAGCGTGCGGAAAAATTAAAGACGGTCATTGCGTCCACAGGCATATATCTCCAAAGATTTGTAAACGGGAGCGAACCTGAATGATAAATATTACAGCGGCGAGAAAGGCAAAAAAACAGAGTCTTACCCTTGATATCGCACCTTTGATAGACATGGTGTTCATTCTGCTGATCTTTTTTCTGGTGACCACCTCGTTTGTCAAGGAAACAGGGGTGGACGTGAACCGGCCCACCGCATCAACGGCCATTGCCAAAGAAAATGTTACGATCCTCGTGGGTATAACTGCCCAGGATAAAATTTACGTGGATAACAGGGAGATAGACATAAGGGCCTTGCGCCTTAACGTGGAAAGAGCACTTGGGGAAAAGCCGGACGGAACCGTGGTCATTGTGGCTGATAAAAATTCCACCACGGGGACGACCATTGCCGCCATGGATCAATGTCGTTTGGCAGGGGCCAGGGATGTGAGCCTTGCCGCAAGTCTTGAAGGCGGGGATAATTAGTTGAAAAAAGTAAGGCCATGGCTTGGTGCGGTCCTTGCCTCTGTTTTGCTCAATCTCCTTTTTTTCAGTCTCATGCCCCTTATGACAAATCAGGATAAAGATAATTATGTTAAAGCCACCAGATTGACCGATCAGGTAAACCTGGTACGCTTGAAGGAACCTGAACCGGAAATTATAAAGGATAAAAAAAAGCCGAAAGAAAAAGAGCTGGATCGGGAGTTAAAGGAGAGAAAAAATATCGCACAGCCAAAGGACCACCCCCAGAAGGTGACTGATAACTTTCCAACCCTTGATTTTAAGGTCAACCCTGATTTGCCGGCAAATCCTTCGGCTCCTGTTTTTCCCATGGAAAAGGTAAAATTCTCTCCCCGGGCGATGGATGATATCTATACCGGTGCAGAGATAGATAATTCCCTTGTACCCAGGGTCCATATGCCCCCTGTGTACCCCTTTCAGGCAAAGAGAAGGGGAATAGAGGGTTGGGTAAAGGTAAGCTTTCTGGTTAACGCCCAGGGAGATGTGGAGAATATTTCCATTCTTGAGTCATCGCCTGAAGAGATATTTGACCAGAGCGTGCTTAACGCCCTTCCCCGGTGGAAATTTACCCCTGGAACCATCCAGGGGGTCCCGGTTAAAACCCGTGTGGAGACAACCATAAGGTTTGAACTTGAAAATTAAAATAAACAGATGGCTGTTGCCCTGTCGTTCATACATAAAACAGTTGATGTTGTATGTTTTTTTGATTTTATTTTTGCCCCAACCTGCCATGGGGGTAAAAAACATCCAGAAGGATATTCAGGATAACATACCCTTTTCCACGGCCGTTACACTGGAAAAGGCCCAGAAACTGACCCAGGCTGCTAAACCTTCCCAGGCCCTGGACCTTTTGGAAAAATTTAAAAAAGAACAGATTGAACAAAAAAATCAGGTTCACCCCTTTCTTCTATTTACCCTTGGTAACTTGTGTATGGAGGTAAATCAGCCTGAAAAAGCGGCATTGAACTATGAAGAGTGTCTAAAAGACGAAAACGGGGAAGGTTTTCCCCCTGCATGGCTTAACCTTGCCAAGGCCAGCTATGACCTTGGACGCTTTAAAAAGGCTGGGGATTGTTTTATAAGGGGTTATGAGCTTGAGCAGGAAAAAAGGAGTGTACTTCTCTACTATGCGGCAAATGCCTTTTTTTCAGCAAAAAAACATACCCTGGCCCTGGAGGCTTTCAACCGGTTGACCAAGGATCATCCGAACGAAATCGAACCCCGGTGGCACGAACTCGCCGTCCATATTTTGATGGCATTGGAACGGCCTGAAAAGGCCCTGCCCCACATGGAATTTCTTGTAGAAAATCTTGAAGGTCAGGCTAAAACCAGGTGGCAGGAGACCCTGCTCCACCACTATATGACACTTGGCATGGATCAGAAGGCCCTTGAATTTGTATCTTTTCTGACAGAAGAATATCCCCTTGAGCCAAGGTGGTGGAGGGGAGTTGCGAGGTTGAGTCTGGATAAAAACAATCTGACCAAAGCCCTTTCAGCCATGACAATATACGGTTTTTTAACACCCTTGAGTGACGAGGAAAAACGACTTGTAGGGGATCTCTATCTTTCAGTTGGCATTCCTTCCCGGGCATTTGATATGTATGAACAGATACCTGAAAAGGAAAAAAGGGTCGAGACAGTAAAAAATAAGGTCGCTGCCCTTCAGCAGATGAACCTTGACGCAAGGGCTGTTGAACTTCTTGATCAGGTATTGAACACGACGCAGGCATTCGATGAAGTAAAAACCCTTGAATTAAAAATACTCAAGGGAAATCTGCTGTTTTCCCTGGGGCGATTTGAAGAATCTGCAAACCTGTTTGAAGCCATTGCATCCAGGGATGACTCGGGACGATCCTGGCTCATGCTCGGATACAGCCTGTGGAACCTGGGGGAAATCAAATCTGCAAAAAAAGCCATGACCAGGGCTGTCGCCTTTAAACAACAGGAAAAGGCTGCTAATCTGGCCCTTAAAGCCCTCAAAAAGCCCCTGAGTTTTTAACCCAGGGGTCATTCAAATATAAAAAACCGCCATCCACTACTAACTAACTAACTACTACCTACTGTCATTACAAATCCAGCGAAGAAACCTCCAGAGCATTTGTCTGGATAAAGTTTCGCCTGGGTTCCACCTCTTCGCCCATAAGCAGGGTGAAAATCTCATCCGCTTTTTCAGCATCATCGATGTTGACCTGGAGCATCACCCTTTTTTCAGGATCCATTGTGGTTTCCCACAGCTGGTCCGGGTTCATCTCACCAAGACCCTTATAACGCTGGATGGATATTCCTTTTTGAGCTTCGGCCATCATGTGCCGGTAAAATTCAGTTCTATCGTTAAAAACAACCATCCTGTCACGGGATGATTTAGGGCAGACCTTAAACGGCGGAATATCCATGGTTTCTATCTTGGTAAGTACCTTGTGCATGATTGTATAATCGCTAAGGGATATCAGGCTTCTACCAACAGTGAGAAGGCTGTGTTTAAGTCCTTTTTTCCTGTCACTCTCCTTACCAAGTATATCCATTTCATAGAGATTTCTCTCCTCGTCAAACTCTATCTCCCGGGTGATGTATCCTTTGGATGTAAGTTTTTCCTTCAGTGAATCCATCTGTTGACGACTCTCAAAGAAAAATTTATCCTTTACACCTTGATCTATCAAAAACATCAGAAGATCTATATCAAGCTCGCGCATGGTTAGCCGTTCAACTGCATTGTGAAAGGAGATGAGATCTTTTAAAAAGGTAAACAGCCTCTCTTCAGAAAGGGGTTCCTGATCATCTGAAAGAAAAACTTCTTTCTGCTCACACAGCCTTTTTACAAGATAATTCCGATATTCTGGTTCATCCTTGAGATAAATTCCGCTCTTTCCCTTGCCTATCCGAAAGAGGGGCGGTTGGGCAATGTACAGATATCCTTTGCTGATCAGTTCAGGCATCTGCCGGAAGAAAAAGGTAAGAAGCAGGGTTCGAATGTGGGACCCGTCCACGTCGGCATCTGTCATGATGACGATTTTGTGGTAACGGATCTTGTCGATATCATACTCCTCTTTTCCGGCCCCCGTACCCAGAACGGTAAAAATATTTTTGATCTCATCGCTTCTTAAAATTTTATCAAAACGGGCCTTTTCAACGTTGAGAATTTTACCCTTGAGGGGAAGTATGGCCTGGAATCTTCTGTCCCTTCCCTGCTTTGCACTGCCGCCTGCTGAATCACCCTCCACAAGAAAGAGCTCCCGCTCTTTGGGGTCTGCGTACTGGCATTCTGCAAGTTTTCCCGGCAGGGTCGAATCCAGAAGAGTCCCTTTTTTCCGGGCAAGTTCCCTTGCCCTTTTAGCAGCATCCCTTGCCCTTGCAGCATCAACGGCCTTCATGATGATTTTTTTTGCCGTGTTGGGATTTTCCTCAAGAAACATGGCAAGGCGTTCATTGATCAGAGATTCGACAATTCCCTTTACCTCGCTGTTGCCAAGCTTTGTCTTTGTCTGACCTTCAAACTGGGGATCCATTACTTTAACGCTGATAATGGCCGTAAGTCCTTCCCTTACATCATCGCCGCCAATCTTGATGTTCTGCATATTTTTTGGAAGGTTTCCTGAACCTGCATAATTGTTCAGGGTACGGGTAAGGGCTCCCTTGAATCCAGAAAGATGGGTTCCGCCTTCAATGGTGTTGATATTATTGGCAAACGAATAAATTTTTTCCTTAAAGGTGTCGTTATACTGTATAGCCACATCTACACTTACATCGTTTTTTTCCCCTTCAATGTGAATGGGGTCATGCATGGGGGTAGAGTTACGGTTCAGATATTCAACAAAAGAATTAATTCCACCTTCATAGTGAAAGTCATCCTTTTCGGCGGAAATCTCATCCTCTATGATTATGCGGATGCCCTTGTTTAAAAATGCAAGTTCCCTCATCCTCCTGGACAGTTTTTCAAATTCAAAATCATTTTCGTTGATGATCTCGAAATCAGGTTTGAACAAAATCCTGGTTCCAGTTTTATCGGTTGTGCCGATAATTTCAAGTTCGGTCTGTTTTATCCCCTTGGAATAGCGCTGATAATAAATCTTGCCGTCCTTGAAAACCTGCATCTCAAGGTTGCTGGAAAGGGCGTTCACAACGGAAATACCAACGCCGTGGAGTCCGCCGGATACCTTGTAGGAATCCTTGTCAAACTTGCCTCCGGCGTGGAGTTTTGTCATGACAACCTCGGCTGCCGGCATATTTTCCTGTTCATGCATGCCCACGGGAATGCCCCGGCCATTGTCCTCGACACTTACGCTTCGATCAGTATGGATAGTAATGATAATCGTATCACAATGACCGGCCATTGCCTCATCAATACTATTGTCAGTCACCTCATAAACCAGGTGATGAAGGCCTTCTACCCCTACGTTTCCAATATACATGGAAGGTCTTTTTCTGACGGCTTGAAGACCTTCAAGGATTTTTATATTGTTTGCACTGTAATCTGAAAAATCATCATCGTTTATCATCGTTTATCCCATACCTCGCTCCGGCCATGCCGGTTTATTATACGGACATTGCCATTATTGCACAGACGAATTTATCATCATCGTGTCCCTTGATGATGCAGGGATGTTTAGCTCCCTTTATATTTAAAATAATGGTGTCATCGTCGATGGCGTTCAATGCATCTATGAAATATTTTGGGTTAAAAGCGCTTTCAAAGAGTTCTCCTGTATAATCCATGGTGATATTTTCCTTGGATTCGCCGATTTCGGGATTGGTGAAGGTAACTACAAGTTCGTTTTCTTTAAAATTTAATATCACGCTTTTATAATCGTCAGAGAAGAAGATAGACATTCTTCGCATGACCATGAGCAGCATGCTTCTGCTCATTTCTATCTGCGTCATTTGCTCGGTATTGATAATCCGCTTGTAATCAGGATAATCCCCCTCTAAAAGTTTAATCATCATGGTTTCATTCTGTTTTTGAACAATCAGATGATCATCCTTTACACCTAGGTTGACGCTTCCCTCTCTGTCTAAAAATCTGCCAAGCTCTAACAATCCTTTTTTAGGAATGATTACTTTTTCATCGGGTAAAACAAGGTTCCCCTCATAACTTGCATCAAACGAGTTCAATCTTTTTGAATCGGTGGATACCATTCGTAAATGTTCCCCTGCCTCGTCAACGATCTTTTCGAGAAGTGCCCCAATAACATAAATTCTTTTTTCATCGGTAGATCCTGATATCATGGTAGATACTTCAACCATTTTTTTAAAAACGGCAGAATCTATCTCTACAAACGGAACATCTTCGATCATGGGGGGATCTGTAAAATTTGTATGTTCAGATGAAACAATGTGATATTGAATATCTTCCTTGCCTATTTCAACCCACCTGTTTTCAACTTCATTCAGAGTAACCATTGAATCTGGATATTCCCTGATGATTTCATAAAGTTTTTTTGCATTGATGGAAATGACACCATCCGATTCAATATCAGCCTCATATCTCCCCTGGAAGACTGTTTCAAGATCATTGGCAGTTATGACGACCTCAGATCCTGATACCTTGATAAGAACATCCGACGTAAAGGCAAGGGAGGTCTTTTTGTTACAAATACCCTGCACCTGGGCAAGTACTTCCGTGAGATTTTTTCTGTCAGATGAAAATTTCATTTAAACACCTAAAATTTGGTTTGTCTATAACCGGCATGGCCGGAGCGAGAGATGGGATTTGACAACTACAAACAATGAAACTCCGCTTATTGTAACGTTTTACGTAAATTCCTTACATAAACTCTTACCCCTCTATCATTAAGTAGAGGTAAAAGATTAATCTATATCTTTTAAAGTTTTTTTTCAATGAAATAAAAAGAATATACAATTGATTATACCGTTACCAATACCCTGGGGCCAATTCATGAATTGGCCCCAGGGGTATATATATTTTTTAATTTCTATTTTAATAATAATACATAATAAGGCCTGTCAATAAGTTCAGAATTACTCAAATGTTTGAAACAACAATCTTTTTCATTTATGTTTTTGTTGATTTCTTTTGGATGCGGCGTTTTAAAACTTGGCAGTTATGTACCCCGGGTAAAATAGTGTCTATTGTTTCACCTTTATTGACATTTTATTAACATTTTTTATCCAGCACATATTTATAAAAAACAGAAAATAATATCAGAGGGTTAAGGTTACTTTGTCTTGTTTTGCGGCGAACGGTTATGAAATGCTTTGTTGATAACTTTATTGTTCATAACTTTACTCTTATGAACATCTTATAAACACCTTTGTAAACAAAAAAGGCATGACGCCTTTTAAATCGTCATGCCTTTTTTGTTATGTTCATTAACCTTTGGTTTTGAACATTTTTTAAACAGGGAGGATTATATTTGTATCCATTTTCTCATACCAGCAAGATCCTCAGCGCTCCAGGTATCTGATATTCGTCTTTTTATGTAAGACGAATAGAGGGCATCCACAATTTGAAAGACATTGCCGCAGAGAAATATCTTCTCAAGAACAGCACCTTCCACCTCGTCAGGACCTTCAATTTTTCCTGATGGTGGTGTTTTAAGACCCGTGATGTTCATACTTTCACCCTTTATGGTGAATCGGTATTCTGCCTCATCAATTTTAAGATTGAGGTTCATTTCGGTGACTACACCGCCTTTTTTAAGGGCCATTGTACCCTCTTCAAGCCCTGCGTCATCTCCCTTGATGGATATCTTTTCCTTAACGTCATCCCCCAGGCTGTTTTCCAGGACAATACTGTTTCCGATTTTAAGTACTATCTGTTTGTCTTTTATTTTGGTCAGTTCATTTATGCTGATCTCATTTTCAATGACATACCATAGCCAGGTCAGGAACTCATTACCCAGAAATTTATACTTGTTGTATGCAACTGCAATATCTAACATGGTCTTTACCTCGAATATTTTATGGGAACAAGCTTAGCTATTTTATCCCTGTCCTGGTCTGAAAAATCTTTGCAACCATCGGCCATTGTAAAGGGGAAAAGCCGGATAAGCTTGAGTTTGAAAGAATTTTTAAACAATGTTTCAAGCTCTTCGTTGGCACCCTTCTGGGTTGTACAAAATAGCAGGCTGTGATCTTCGGGTATCCATAACACATCATACAGATTTGGAATGGATGGCATCTGGCGCATGAGTTTTTCCGTGATCATCTCCTTGATATCTGTTTTTTCGTTTTTTGAAACAAATTCACGACCGCTCTCCTTGAGTCTTTTTGTAACCTCCATGGCCACCTGTTTTTGAACAATCTTTGAAGGGATACTTTTTTTATCTATTCGGAGGGTAAAAAGAAAATAGGTGCCAAAGGTAAATGAAAATTTTTCAAAATCCGGATCAAAGGGACTTTCAAAAGGTGTCCAGCCAACGGCAATCTCAGCATACTCATCCTCAATTTCTTTGACGGCATTTTTTTTTAAACCCTGTTTTACCGTTTCAATAAGGGACTCTTCAATCCCCCCCTCGACCCGGTATCTTGCAACGGATAAACTAGATGATAATAAACCCATACATACTCCGATATTATTAATTAATGATTGTACGCCCACGATTCCTGATTTTAAAGGAATGGGTTAATTTAACACATTACGCCCCATTGGGTCATGTTTTTTTTAGGGCAATTCATGAATTACCCCTACAGCCGTCCAATCACTACCTACTATCAACTATCCAGTCATAAACCATGTTTAGCATTTACATATAATAAGGTCTATTGTATAAATATCAGGTCTAAAGGGCATTTTTACGGATTTTAATTATTTCAAAAGGTGGTTCCATGAAAAAAAATATGCAGACTATTGACGGGAATACAGCCGCAACACATGTGGCCTATGCCATGAGTGAGGTTGCCGCTATTTATCCAATTACCCCTTCAAGCCCCCTTGGCGAAATTGCAGATTCCTGGGCTTCAATGAACAGAAAAAACATATTCGGTCAGGTGCTTAAAATCAAGCAGATGCAGTCCGAAGCCGGTGCAGCCGGTGCGGTGCATGGATCCCTTGCCGCAGGGGCACTCACAACGACCTTTACTGCTTCCCAGGGTCTTTTGCTAAAAATTCCAAACATGTATAAAATTTCAGGTGAGCTTCTGCCCTGTGTGTTCCACGTCACGGCAAGGGCCATTTCCGCCCATGCCCTCTCCATCTTCGGAGACCACCAGGATGTGATGGCTACCCGTCAGACAGGGTTTGCCATGCTCGCATCGGCTTCGGTTCAGGAGGCAATGGATCTTGCCCTGGTAGCCCACCTTGCAACCCTTGAGGGCAGGGTGCCCTTCATTCATTTTTACGACGGATTCAGAACCTCCCACGAGATTCAGAAGATAAATGTGATAGATTATGACGATATGCGGTCGCTCATGAACTGGGATGCCTACCGGGATTTCAAGGCCCTGGCCCTTGATCCGGAAAACCCAAACACCCGGGGAACGGCCCAGAATCCCGATATTTATTTCCAGGGAAGAGAGGCGGTGAACGTCTTCTACAATAGGATTCCTTCCCTAGTAAAACGCTACATGGAAAAGGTCGAAAAACTCACCGGCAGGAGCTACAGGCTCTTTGACTATGTGGGAGATCCAGAGGCGGATCGGATTATTATCAGCATGGGGTCAAGCTGTGAAGCCATCGAAGAGACGGTTAACAAGCTTAACAGCGACGGAGAAAGGGTGGGTCTTGTAAAGGTAAGGCTCTTCAGACCCTTTGACATCAAGGCCATGATGGAGGTTATCCCAGCAACGGCTGAAACCATAACGGTGCTAGACCGAACAAAAGAACCGGGAAGTATCGGCGACCCCCTTTACATGGATGTGTGTGCGGCCTTCATGGAAAAGGGTGAGGGGCCAAGGATAATAGGCGGTCGTTACGGTCTTGGTTCTAAAGAATTCAACGCTCCCATGATCAAGGCCGTGTTTGACAACATGAAGAGCGCCGGACCAAAGAACCATTTCACCGTTGGTATCAAGGACGATGTGACCGATTCTTCCCTTGAGGTTGTCCCGGGATTTAACCCGGCCCCGGAAGGAACCGTCAGCGCAAAATTCTGGGGTCTTGGCTCGGACGGAACTGTCGGTGCGAACCAGAGCGCAATCAAGATAATTGGCGATAACACAGACAAGTATGCCCAGGGTTATTTTGCCTATGATTCCAAGAAGTCCGGCGGGATCACCATATCCCATCTCAGGTTCGGTGACGTGCCCATCCAGTCCACCTACCTTATCAACCGGGCCGATTTTGTAGCCTGCCACAAATCCAACTATGTTCAGATTTACGATGTGCTGGAGGGTCTAAAAGAGGGTGGAACCTTTCTTCTCAACTCTGCCTGGTCGGTTGATGAGATGGAAGATATCTTTCCTGGCGATGTGAAACGGACCATTTTTGACCGAAAGATCAAATTTTTTAACGTTGATGCCGTAAAAATTGCAGAGGAGGTTGGTCTTGGCAACAGAATAAACATGATCATGCAGACCTGTTTTTTTAAATTAGCCAACGTGATTCCCTTTAAAAGGGCCATTGAGCTTCTCAAGGCCGATATTAAAAAGACCTATGGCAAGAAAGGCGACAAGATCGTTCAGATGAACATAGACGCCGTTGACAGAACCCTGGCCAATCTCGTGGAAATTAAGGTTCCAAAATCCTGGGGCAGCGCAGCAGGAACCATGGAGGTGAAGGATACGGGCATAGATTATGTTGACAATGTGATGCGGCCCATCCTCTCCCAGAAGGGTGATGAGCTTCCTGTGAGCTCGTTTACCCCGGACGGCATCTTCCCGAACTCAACCAGTAAATACGAAAAAAGGGGCGTTGCCATCAACGTTCCCGAGTGGATCCCTGAAAACTGCATTCAGTGCAACCAATGTTCGTTTGTCTGTCCCCATGCGGCCATCATTCCCATTGTGGCAACCGATGAGGAGTTGAAGAACGCACCTGGAACCTTTGAAACCGTTGCCGGAAAGGGTAAAGATTTAAAGGATTATCAATTCAGGGTTCAGGTCAACCCCCTTGACTGCCAGGGATGCGGCAACTGCGCAGATATCTGCCCTGCCAAGGTGCCTGCCCTTGTGATGAAACCCATTGCCACCCAGACGGAGCGGGAGATTCCAAACCACGAATTTTCCCTCACCATTCCCTTTAAAGAGGAGCTTGGCAAGCGTGAAACAGTCAAGGGAAGTCAGTTTTACAAACCCCTTCTTGAGTTCTCAGGTGCCTGCGCAGGATGCGGTGAAACACCCTATGTAAAGGTTTTGACCCAGCTGTTTGGCGAGCGGATGACCGTTGCCAACGCAACCGGGTGTACCTCCATCTGGGGCGGGTCAGCACCCACGGCCCCCTATTGCACAAACAGGGACGGGTTTGGTCCTGCCTGGGCAAGTTCGCTTTTTGAGGATGCTGCCGAGTATGGTTATGGAATGATGCTCGCCTTTGATAACCGCAGGGCAATCCTTGCCGATAAGGTAAAACAGGCCCTTGATTCAGACATACCACAAGAGATAAAGAAAAATCTTGAAGGATGGCTCAACGGCATGGACAATGCCGGAGAATCCCAGGTCTATGCAGACAAGCTAAAAATCCAGCTGGCATGCAGCACCGGAAATGCGATGCTTGGCTCTATCTTTGACGACGCTTCGCTTCTTGTTAAAAAATCCCACTGGATTTTCGGTGGTGACGGCTGGGCCTATGATATTGGTTATGGTGGGCTTGACCATGTTCTGGCATCGGGTGACGACATCAATATCCTTGTGCTGGATACCGAAGTTTATTCAAACACGGGGGGCCAGTCATCCAAGGCAACACCCACCGGAGCCATTGCAAAGTATGCTGCATCCGGGAAAAAGATCGGAAAGAAAGATCTTGGCAGAATAATGATGACCTACGGCTATATTTACGTGGCTTCCATCTCCATGGGTGCCAGTAAACAGCAGACAATAAAGGCCCTTGTGGAGGCCGAGAGCTATCCCGGACCCTCCCTTGTCATCTGCTATGCTCCTTGCATCAACCAGGGCATCAGGAAAGGCATGGGCAAGACCCAGCTGGAATCAAAGCTTGCGGTTGAGTCTGGCTACTGGCCCCTTTACAGGTTTAATCCTTTGCTTGCCGAAGAGGGTAAAAATCCCTTTAGTCTGGACTCAAAAGAGCCGGATGGAACCATCCAGGAGTTTCTCGGGGGTGAGAACCGTTTTGCAGCCCTGGAAAAGAGCTTTCCCGGCGAATCAATCCGTCTCAGGGCCAAGATTGAACAGGAGATAAACGATCGGTACCAGGTGTTGAAAAAACTCGCCGAGTAGTTTTTATATTTTTTAAGAACAGCAGATTTTATAATTTAATTGTTTAATAAGGGCCGGAAACGAGTTTTCGGCCCTTTTGTATAAACCGGTACGGCCGGAGCGATAGAGGCATCCGGTCACAACGAACGTTGAAATTTGAACAGCATCTTGTTTCTTGTCTCTTGTTTCAAGTTTCTTGTAAAGGTCGTATATGGAGCACAAGGACAAAGGAATTCTCGGGGTACTTGGGTCGATATTTGTATCACGGTCGGTTATAAACACCTCCAACCGGTTTTTATATCCGTTTGCACCGGTGATAAGCCGGGGCCTAGGTGTTCCCCTGACGGCAGTCACATCGATCATTGCCCTTAACCAGGCGACCAATCTTCTGGGACTTTTTGCCTCTCCCCTTGGTGACCGAACAGGGTACAGGCGAATGATGGTGGCAGGGCTCATGGTCTTGATCGCAGGTATGCTCATGGCCGGTATTCTTCCCCTTTACTGCACCCTTGTTATAGCCATGTTCTTAAGCGGATTCTGCAAGAGTCTTTTTGATCCTGCCATCCAGGCCTATGTGGGAAAAAGGGTCTCTTACAGGCGCCGTGGAATGGTAGTGGGGATACTTGAGATAAGCTGGTCCGTGGCAACACTTCTGGGGATTCCCTGCATCGGCTTTCTGATCAACCGTTTTGGCTGGAGATCTCCTTTTTTTGCCCTTGCAGGGGCCGGCATAATTTCCCTTGCCCTTATTTTGCGCTATATTAAAGATGACTTTAAGGGCGGTTCTGAAACAGAAAAAAAAGATACCGGGGTTTTTGCCGGGTTTAAAAACATTCTCAAGGAGAGGCGAGCCAGGGGGGTGCTTGGGGTAGGGTTCTGCATGGGATTTGCCAATGATAATCTCTTTGTTATTTATGGTGCATGGCTTGAGAATTCGTTTGGTTTAAGCGTCATTGCCCTGGGGGTAGGGACCGGTGTTATCGGTATAGCCGAGCTTATGGGGTCAAGCTTTACAGCTGCTTTTTCAGACAGAATAGGCATAAAACGATCGATAGTGTGGGGAATAGGCCTCTGTTCTGGAGCCTATCTTTTGCTTCCCCTGGCCGATGAATCCCTCTCATTTGCCTTGATCGCCCTTTTTGTTGTTTTTTTGTTTTTTGAACAGTCCATTGTGGCGTTCATATCCCTTTGTACCGAGCTTATGCCCGACTCAAGGGCAACCATGATTTCGTTGTATATTGCGTCTTCAGGGCTTGGCAGGGTGACGGGAGCCTTGTCGGGAGGGGTGGTCTGGCAGCGTTTTGGAATGGAAACCGTCTGCCTTATGTCCAGCGTCTTAACCCTTGCGGCTCTTGGTTTTTTGATCTGGGGAACAAAGGGATGGTCACCTGAATAATGGTAGTTCTTTACATCAGCCTGAACCAATGGTATTTTGCATGATAACTGTCCATATTTACGACAGTATTGAAGAAAAATAGATCTCAGCATCAGGAGTCTTCTGCAATGATGGAATACATTAAAATTCAGTTTGGCGATAATTTTGAAGGTCAATGTAAGCTGGAAAAGCCCCTTAAGGAGATGTTTCAGTCCATGAATCCCATATTCTGTCTTTCCCAGCGGATCTGGAAACCACAGATGGATATTTATGAAACCAAGAACAATATCATTATTAATGCGGAAATTGCCGGTGTGGACAAGGACGATATAAGCGTTGAGGTCAACTCAAAGGCCGTAAAAATTTCCGGTGCAAGGGCAATAAAACCTCCGGAAGAGACGGCAAATTACAGACTTGCAGAAATACAGTTCGGCAGGTTTGAACGGGTGCTTTATCTGCCCAATCCCATTGATATTGAAAATGTGTCCGCCTCTTTTTTTAATGGGTTTCTTGAAATAAAGCTTGCAAAACTTCCCATGGACAGGTCTCAGAGAATAAAACTCTCCTACAGATGATACAGCAACAGGCATAGGAAATTCCATGAACCAAATAAAAACGTCCCTGGAAATAGGTACGGATCACATACCTGAAATTCTCCCCATCCTTCCCATAGTTGATACCAATCTTTTTCCCAAAATGGTTCTTCCCCTGGTGCTCATGCAGGAGGAGGCGATAGAACTTATTGATGAAACAATGGCAGGTTCGAGAATTCTTGGCCTTCTTCTTTCCCGGCGCTCGGATATAAACTCCCGGCATTCCATACGGGATCTCCATAAAATAGGGACGGTTGCCATAATTCTCAAGATGGCAAGAATCGAAGACAACAAGGCCCAGCTTTTGATCCAGGGGGTAAGCAGGTTCAAGGTGTCCGAGTATGTCGATGGAAAGTCCTATATGCAGGCAAGGGTAAACCTGCTGGAGAGCCGCAACCTGGTACGGGACAAGGAAACCCGGGCCTTGATGGCAAATATTGTCGAGCAGTATGAGAAAATCGTAACTCTCTCTCCAGGGCTTCCCGTGGAAATCGGGGGTATGGTCAGGTCTATACAGGAACCGGATGTCCTGGCCGATATGGTCGCTTCGACCATCAATGCACCGATCATTGACAAACAGTCTGTGCTCGAACTTCTGGATGTAAAGCGAAGGCTTAAAAAGGTTACCAGGCTTGTGAATGACCAGCTGGAGATCCTTGAAATGGGTTCAAAGATCCAGACCCAGGTCAAGGAGGACATGGACAAACGCCAGAGGGAATACTATCTTCGCCAGCAGCTAAAGGCTATCCGGGAGGAGCTTGGAGATAAGGACGATGAGCGGGTCGAGATCGAAGAGTATCGAAACAAGATAACCTCCAGGGGACTTCCGGAAGAGGCCATAAAAGAGGCTAACCGGGAGTTGCAGCGCCTGGCAAGAATGCATCCCTCGTCGTCTGAGTATATAGTTGCTTCAACCTACCTTGACTGGCTTACGACTCTTCCCTGGCAAAAAAAATCCAAGGACCGGCTGGACATAACAGTGGCAAGGAGTGTGCTGGACCAGGATCATTACGGCCTTGAAAAGCCCAAGAAAAGGATATTGGAATACCTGGCCGTAAGAAAACTAAAAAAGGACAGCAAGGGGCCGATTCTCTGTTTTTCGGGACCGCCCGGCACAGGTAAGACTTCCCTTGGTCGATCCATAGCCCGGGCCCTTGGCAGAAAGTTTGTCAGAATTGCCCTTGGCGGCATGCGGGACGAGGCCGAGATTCGAGGCCACAGGAGAACTTACGTGGGTGCCCTTCCGGGTAGAATAATTCAGGAGATACGACGGGCCGGAACCAGCAATCCCGTTTTCATGCTGGACGAGATAGACAAGGTTAATTCTTCCTACCACGGTGATCCGTCGTCGGCCCTCCTGGAGGTGCTGGACCCCGAGCAAAATTTTTCCTTCACCGATAATTATCTGGATGTTCCCTTTGACCTTTCCGATGTGATTTTTCTGACAACGGCCAATGTTCTTCATACCATACCGGCTCCCCTGCGGGACCGCATGGAGGTGTTGGAGCTGTCCGGATATACAGAGGATGAAAAACTGAAGATAGCCACCCGCTATCTTATCCCAAGGCAGAGGAAGGCCAATGGTCTTACCCGATCCAACATCAACATCACCCAGGGTGCGGTCAAGGATATAATCTTCGGCTACACCAGGGAGGCGGGCCTCAGAAACCTTGAACGGGAGATCGGCACTGTCTGCCGGGGGGTTGCTGCAAGGGTTGCTGAAAATGAGGTTGAAACGGTGAATGTTGGGAAAAAGGATCTCCACGCATATCTTGGCCCCGTGAAAAACAAGCCCGAAAACGGTGGCGGCAACATGGTGCCGGGGGTGGTTATAGGTCTCGCCTGGACCCCAACCGGGGGTGACATCCTGTTTGTGGAGGCAACGGCCATGAAGGGCTCCAAGGGTCTTATCCTGACGGGTCAGCTTGGAGAGGTTATGAAAGAATCCGCAACCACTGCCATGAGCTTCATCCGGTCCAATGCGTTAAAACTCGACATTGCTGATGATTTTTTCGAAATCCACGACATCCACATCCACGTACCGGCAGGTGCGATTCCAAAAGACGGACCCTCTGCCGGGGTGACCATGCTCACGGCCCTGACCTCTCTGATCATGGGACGGCCTGTTAAAAAGGGACTTGCCATGACCGGAGAGATCACCCTCAGGGGAGAGGTGCTTCCTGTTGGCGGCATCAAGGATAAGGTTATAGCGGCTCAGAGGGCGGGTATCACCTCGCTGATTCTTCCAAAATGGAACGAAAAGGACCTGGAGGATATTCCTGGTAAGGTTAAGGAGAAAATAGAGTTTATCTTTGTTGACAAAATGGATGATGTGATCAAGAGGGCTTTGAAATGATAGATCGGAAATACAGGTTTCATGTTGTTTATAATATCTTTTTTAACAGTTATGTTTTTCTGATTTCCCTGGTTGTTCTGGGATTTGTGGCCATGCTTGCCGGAGCAGGATGTACCACCCATAAACCCGGGGGCGGTCCAGGTCAGCATTCAGGGACTATTTCATCCCCAGTCGGGCAGCCCCAGCCCCCGGCTAAAACTGAACAAAGGATCCCGGGCCATGCAAAGCCTTATGAGATAGCAGGTAAAACCTACCGACCCATTGATAGTTCTGAGGGGTTTATCCAGACGGGAAAGGCCTCCTGGTATGGTAAAAAATTCCATGGCAGAAAAACGGCCAATGGAGAAATCTACAATATGTACGCCATGACAGCCGCCCACAAGACCCTTCCCCTGGGCACCTGGGTAAGGGTTGAGAACCTTTCCAACAAAAAAAACGTTATTGTAAGGGTTAATGACCGGGGACCCTTTGTAACGGGCAGAATTATTGATTTGTCCTATACTGCGGCACAGAAAATGGATGTTGTGGGACCTGGAACCGCCCCTGTAAGAGTTACTGCCCTTGGCCGGGCAAGCCATGATCCCAACACCTCTAATGTTCCGGTAACCTATACCCCCATGAATTATTTCTACGGCAATTTCACCGTTCAGGTGGGGGCGTTCATGGATAAAAACAATGCCGAAAAACTTAAGGCAAAGCTTGGAAAACGGTATACAAATGCCCATATAGTTACGTACACGGATGACCGGGGGCTTTTTTACCGTGTCAGGGTCGGCAAATTCTCTACCCTTGCCAGTGCCGAACAGTTCGGGGATCAACTCATAGGTGAAGGCACCCAAAGCACCTTTACCGTGGCAGAATAAATAAATGGTATTGGAAATCTCACCAGAAAAACCGACGGTCTTTCTGGACAGGGATGGCGTTATCAATTTTGATTCCGCCTCCTACATTAAAAAGCCGGAAGAGTTCCGCTTTATCCCGGACAGCGCCGAAGCCGTGGCACTTCTTTCCAAAAACGGTTTTAATGTCATTCTCATAACCAACCAATCCATGATCAACCGTAAAATTTCCACCCTCCAGAACCTTGAAGCAATCTTTGAAACCATGAAATCGGGTATTAGGGAAAGGGGAGGTCAGATACACGACATTTTTTATTGCCCCCATGCCCCTGATGAGGGGTGTCTTTGCAGAAAACCCGCACCCGGAATGATAGATCTTGCCTGCGGAACATACGGGATAGACCCCTCGACTTCGTTCATGGTGGGGGATTCAGCCAAGGACATGGAGTGTGCAGGAAATGCAGGGGTTGGAAAGGCCGTCCTCGTGCTCACGGGCAACGGCAGAAAAGCCATTAAAAACCTTGGGGAGCGAGGGATGAAACCAGATTTTGTTGCCTTAAACCTCATGGATGCTGTCCGATGGATTATTCGGTACAACAAGGCCCATGGAGCATCAGAAAAGTCTGAGGAGTCGTTAAAAGAACCATGATCGTTCTCCAGGGAACCCTTGTACGGATAACCTTCCGCAACGATGAAAATCACTATATCATCGCACGAATAAAGACCCGGGAGACCCGGGAGCCCGTTGTGGTGGTAGGAACCATGCCCGGAGTGAGCGAAGGAGAAACCCTCAAGCTTACAGGTCAATGGATCACCCATCCCAAGTACGGGGATCAGTTCAAGGTGGATCGGTTTGAGGTGACCCTGCCCGCCACGGTGGCAGGGATCCGACGCTATCTTGGATCAGGCATCATCAAGGGCATTGGCATGATCATGGCCAAAAAAATCGTTGAGCAGTTTAAAGAGCGTTCCCTTGAGGTGATTGAAAACGAGCCCGAACGGTTAAGGGAAATTCCCGGGATAGGAAAATCAAAGGCAGACTTAATCACCAGGGCCTGGGACAAGCACCATGCCATTAGAAAGGTAATGAGGTTTCTCCAGGATCATGACGTGGGAACAGCCCATGCGTCGGCCATTCTAAGGTATTATGGGACAGAGAGCCTCAAGGTACTCAAAAACAACCCCTATTCGGTTGCAAGGGATGTTCCGGAGGCAGGTTTTGAGGTGGCTGACGCCATTGCCCTTAAGGCGGGTTTCAAGCAGGATGACCCGGAGCGAATAAAGGCATGCCTCCTCTTTCTCCTGTGTAAAAAAGAGAGTGACGGCCATGTGTTTGCAGAACTTGACCCATTGACCGCTGGATGTATTTCTCTTACCCGGGCAGATAAGGGGGACGTTGACAAGGCCCTTGGCGTCCTGGCAGATGACGGCGAGGTGGTCGTTGAGGATGATCATGTCTATCTTGTACGGCTCCACAGGGCGGAAAAGGGGATCGCCAGCAGGATAAGGGCTATGCTTTGTGTGCCCCTAGCTCCTCCCGACCTTTCCGACGAGGCCATAACGACGGAGGTGGCCGTAAGGCTTGCCGTAAAGCTTTCAGACGAGCAGATCGATGTGGTCAAGCAGGTGCTGGCCCACCGGGTGGTCGTTATAACCGGAGGGCCAGGAACGGGAAAGACAACCCTGATCCGGGCGGTTTGTGCGATTTTCAGAAAGTTTCGCAACAAGATCACCCTTGCCGCCCCCACGGGCAGGGCCGCAAGAAGACTTGCCCAGGTGACTGACAACAAGGCGTCGACCCTTCACCGCCTGCTGCTCTGTGACCCTGACACCGGGGAATTTGCAAGAAACCTGTCCAATCCCCTTGATTCGGATGTTGTCATCGTTGACGAGGCCTCCATGGTCGACACCATGCTCATGTTTCACCTTATCCAGGCCGTGCCCGTTAATGCGGTTTTAATTCTTGTGGGGGACATATTTCAGCTTCCTTCGGTGGGGCCGGGTAATGTGTTGGCTGATATCATCGCATCAAAGGCGGTAAAAATCTTCAGCCTGACCCGTATCTTCCGCCAGGCAGAAAAGAGTCCCATTGTTATGAACGCCCACTTGATTAGGAACGGTGAGATGCCCTGCTTGGAAAACAGCTCGGAGGGTCTTTCAGAGTTTTATTTCATCGAGAGTTCCTCGCCTGAACGGGTGGTTTCCACCATTGTGGAGCTTTGCAGCAACCGCATCAAAAAGGCCTTTCCCCATGTGGACGAAATTCAGGTGTTGACACCCATGCACAAGGGCGAAGCCGGAACCATAAATCTAAACCAGAAACTTCAGCAGGTTTTGAACAAGGCATCGGGCGGGATCGAGGCTGGGGGATTGACCTTTAAGACCGGAGACAAGGTGATGCACCTTAAAAACAACTACCAGAAGGAGGTTTTCAACGGCGACATCGGCATTATCCACGAGGTTGTGAAGTCAGAGGGACGGCTCTCCGTGGATTATGACGGACGAATGGTGGATTACGACCTCCTCGAGCTTGACGAACTGACCCTTGCCTATGCCGTGTCAGTCCACAAGTCCCAGGGCTCGGAATACTCGGCCGTGGTCATCGCCATGACTGTTCAGCACTACCCCCTTCTCCAGAGGAATCTTCTCTACACCGCCATGACCCGGGGGAAAAATCTCGTTATAGTGGTCGGATCGAGAAGATCCGTGGAGATCGCCCTTCACAACAACCGGACCGATTGCAGGCTTTCGGGCCTTTGTAAACGCCTTGAAATGCTGGAGACGGGTTCACGTGAGGCATGTTAATATAAGGAGTAGAGAACAGATGATTTACGATATTATGGATTCCCAACTGGGCCAGATCCTGGTTGCAAAGGATGAACAAGGGTTGAGACACCTCAGCTTTCACCAGGGGATAGACCCGCTTGCTATCGATCCTGCCTGGACGAGGGATGCAAAAAAATTAAAATCCGTAACCGACCAGCTTAAAGCCTATTTTGCAAGGGAGCTGACCTGTTTTGAGGTCGATCTCGCCCCTGTGGGAACCCCTTTTCAGCAGAAAGTGTGGGCAGCCCTGTGTGAGATTCCCTACGGCAGAACCGCCTCCTACCTTGATATCGCCCGGGCCATTGGCAATGAAAAGGCGTGCAGGGCTGTTGGCGGTGCAAACGGGAAAAATCCTATTCCCATAATTATTCCCTGCCACAGGGTGATTGGAAAGAGCGGCAAGTTGGTGGGGTTCAGCAGTGGTCTTGAGATAAAGGCAAGGCTCTTAAAATTAGAGTCAAATAGAGTTGAGGGAATAGAGCATGAATAGTTGAAATCTATCTTGCCATTGTAAAACAACGGTTGGAACCTATTATCTTTAATGATTCTATATACCGGTTTCGATTTTAAGGGCCTGGATGTAGGGGCAATTCATGAACTGCCCCTTTAGTGTCGGTGACTGAAAATTAAGCATCTTATTTTTGGGCTGTTTTATTTCGTTTCTAAGCGTGTAGCTTATTTGTATTCGTGGGTGCCAAGAACCACGTCAATGCCGAATTTTTCCTTGAGCATGCCGGCCTTTTCCTCGGCAGTGCTGTAGGGACAGTCGGGTTTTGCATTGGCCATGCATGAGGAGAGATAGATTTTGTCCGGCTTGATTTCGGAAAGCTTCATGGTCATGCCCGTGTTGGGGACCAGGGTCCGGCCGGGGCACTCACATTTCACAAAACCGATTACCTGGGACTCCTGGTCGAATTTTCCATCTCCAAGGGCTGCGGCCTTGAGGCATCGCCATTCACCGGGACATCCGTAACCTGCGTCCATGTATGATCCACATCCAACAACAATTACTTTTTCCATGGTTCCTCCTGTATAAAACGGGTTTTGAAAGAGTTGAGTTATAAGCGTTTGCTCATGCTTTAGGTATCAGCACCTGATGAAATATTCAACCTAAAATTCAGTTGTAAAATTTTTTCAGGGAAAACAACCGCTCGTTGTTGAGGATGCAGAAACTAAATAGTTCTTGTGTTAGTAAGGCTCTGAACTCGAAAAAACTTTTCGAAAAGCCCCAGGAAAACATGCGTGGGGCTTGATGGGAGTTGTGTTTTTCCACGATTGGCCATACAATGTTACCTGAAACTCCATGATCTGTTTTGGGATTTGTTTTCGAGATAACGGGATCGGGCTTATGTTTATTGGAGGCTGAATATTTTACCAGGCGCATGCTTTTTAAAACTCCCCCCTCGAAAGAAAAAAAGGAGAACACCATGAAAAAAAGTTTCATGACACCGGGAGACGGGTTCAAGGTTGCGGTTGAGATGGTTCCCCCGGCAGGCTTTGACCCGGAGCCCCTGCTTGAAAAGCTTGTAAACGTTTCAGGGCTCGAATTTGACGGTTTCAGCGTTGCCATCAGGGGTTTGGAATAGGATTTCAGATAGAGGCAGGGAGTGATAAACAGATGTTTATGGATCAATTGGTAATGGTGATAGAAAAAAATTCAGTTTTGTTCATGGTCATGTCCACCCTTTCCCTTGTGACTTTTATAGGATCAATAGTGGCCGTCCCGTGGATAGTCTGCAAAATACCGTTCGATTATTTTATTCAGAAACAACCCCACCGGGCGGGGTTGTTGGTGTTGATTGTAAGAAATTGTATGGGCTTTGTTTTTGTGGCAGCAGGTATTTTCATGCTGGTAACCCCGGGGCAGGGCGTGTTGACAATCCTTGTGGGGCTTCTTATTATGTCATACCCAGGGAAAATAGAGATTGAACGTAGAATTTTAATGGTGCGTGGCCTGCGACGGGCATTGAACTGGGTTCGAAAAAAACAGGGCTGCACACCTATGATATTTGAAAGTTCTGACCGAACCGATTTATGAGAGACTTGCAGGGGGAGGTTGCGTGGAGAATCTTGCGGGAAATATGGCAAAAAAATACAGATTCATTCTATATAATATTCGTTATGGCACGGGTAGTGGTTGGCGGTTTCATACTCCTTTCCCCTACAGGGGCTACATGGGCAGGACAGACCGTAAATTCGAATCAATTGCAGGCTTTATAGAGTCCCTTAACCCGGATATCGTGGGACTCATTGAGGTGGATGGAGGCTCCAGACGATCCCGGGGGGTGAACCAGGCAGGACAGCTTGCAGCCCTTCTTGGCCATTCTTTCCTGTTTGAGAGTAAGTACACCCGGCCCCTTTTTTCAAAGCATCTGCCCATCGTCCGTTGGCAGGGCAACGCCTTTCTTGCAAAGGAGAACATCCTGAGCCGTAAATTAAGCTACTTTGACCGGGGAGTGAAGCGCCTCGTCATGGAGGTAGAGCTTGATAGCTGTGTGGTGTTTCTTGTCCATCTTTCCATTAAGTATGCCCACCGCCAGGATCAACTCAGGGAGCTTGAAGAGCTCATCCGTGGCCAGACTAAACCCGTTATCGTGGCTGGTGATTTTAACAGTTTTCTGGGGCTTCGAGAGATAACCCCCTTTTTAACGGCAACCAAGCTCAAGAGCGCCAATCTCAACGGCCTGAGAACCTTTCCCAGCGGGGTGCCTATGATGGAGCTTGACTATATTCTCCACAGCCCGGAGGTCATCGTCCATCACCTTGCGGTTCCCCATATAAACCTGTCGGATCACCTGCCCCTGGTCTGTGATTTTTCTTTGAGGACCGGGTAATAGAAAGATGATGGACTGGACAACGGTACTGATAGTTCTGCTGTACGTATATATCTTTGTCACCATTTTTTATCTGCTCCTCGACAACAGGGAGACAACCACCACCCTGTCCTGGCTTCTGGTATTTCTTTTGTTTCCCTTTGTGGGCATAGTGTTTTATTTCCTGTTCGGTCGGGGCATGCGTAAAAAGCTGAGCTGCACCCTGGAACGCCAGAATCTTGAGACACGTCTCGCTGGCAAGTGCAAGGGAAGGGCCGTGGTTGAACGGCAGAAGGGGGACAGGGATGTGCTGTTCGGCCTCTATGCAACGCCTGCTGAAAAAAAACTGATACGTCTGATGCATAGAAATTCCGATTCGATTCTATCGTCGAAAAATCAGGTTCAGATTTTTTTCAGCGGTCGGGATAAGTTTGATCAGCTCATGCATGACCTTGAAAAGGCACAGCGCTATATCCACATGGAATATTTCATCTGGAAAAACGACTATCTCTCCCAGAAGGTGATCCGCATACTCGAGGATCGGGTGATCCAGGGGGTTGAGGTACGTATTCTCTACGATGCTCTGGGGAATTATCTTTTCCCCAGGTACCTTAGAAAATTGAGAGCCATGGGAATCCAGATTTATCCCTACTACAACTTTTCTTCTCCCTTTAAAATTCATACCCTGAACTATCGGAACCATCGAAAGATCGTGGATATCGATGGTGTTACCGGGTATCTTGGGGGGATGAACATGGGCGAAGAGTATGTTGACGGCGGCAGACGGTTTCCCAGTTGGCGGGATACCCACCTCAGGCTTCAGGGTGAGTCTGTGGATGTCATTCAAGAGGTGTTCAAGGTCAGCTGGTTCAATACTACCCGGGAGGAACTCACCCTTGAGAGTGACACCTCTTTTGATGTTAATCAAGGCGAGCCGGTCTATGTTCAGGTGACAACCTCAGGTCCCGACTCTACCTGGGAGTCGATCCTGCAGCTCTATTTCCTTCTCATCTCTTCTGCCCAGCACACCATCTACATTAATACTCCCTATTTCATCCCAGATGCCAGCCTAGTGATGGCCCTTAAAACAGCCGCCCTGAGTGGTGTCAACGTAAAGATTATTTTGACGGGGGTTCTCGATAAAAGGCTTCCCTACTGGGCGGCCCTGACCTTTGTGGGTGATCTTCTTACGGCCGGGGTCAGGTTCTTCTACTACACCCAGGGCTTCATGCACGCCAAGACCATTGTGGTGGATGGTAAGTGCTGCTCGGTGGGCACGGCCAACATGGACATCCGCAGTTTCCAGCTCAACTATGAGATCAATGCCCTGATCTATGATGAAAAGCTAGCAGGCGAGATTGTTGACATGTTTCACCAGGATCTTGAATCCTGCCGGGAGTTCAGACAGGTTGATTACGATGCGATCAGCCGGCCTAAGAAGCTGCGAAATTCCCTGGCACGGCTGTTTGCCCCTCTTTTGTAACTTGCATTTATTTCGTGTCTTTCGTGGTTAAAGTTTTTTTCTTTGATCTCCTCAAGGCATGCCAGGTATTCTCATTTTGGTTTTATCGGTCGAATCAGGCCTTCCTGGGCCACTGTAGCAACAAGAAGGCCATCCCTGGTGAAAATCTTGCCAATGTTCATCCCCCGCCCCTTGAAGGCGCTTGGGCTCTTCATCATGTAGAGGAGCCAGTCGTCCATCCTGAACGGCCTGTGGAACCATATGGAGTGATCCAGGCTTGCCACCTGCATGTCCGGCGTCCAGAAGGTTTTGCCATGGGGGTGGAGGGAGGTTGAGACCAGCTGAAAATCAGATGCATAGGCCAGCATATACCTGTGGGTCGCAATGTCGTCGGGCATGGTTGAGATGGCCCTGAACCAGACAAATTTTTCCGGTGGCATTATTTTCGGCTTGAACGGGTTCACCGGATTGAGAACTCTGATCTCAATGGGCTTTTCACAGAGGAGCTTTTCAAAAAGCCTGGGGGGAGACTTTCCGGCAAGCCGTTTTGCCATTTCAAGCTCTGGCTCAATTCCTTCTGGGCCTGGAACATCGGGCATGGTCTCCTGGTGGTCAAAGCCTGTTTCATCCCGGTGAAAAGAGGCAGACATGGAGAAGATTGCCCGTCCGTTTTGAATGGCTACAACCCTTCTTGTACTAAAGCTTCTGCCGTCCCTGATGCAGTCTACCGTGTAGACAATGGCTTTTGTGGCGTCTCCGGGGCGCATGAAGTAACCGTGCATGCTGTGGGCCTGGAAAAGTGGGTCTAGGGTTTTTGAGGCGGCTGACAGGGATTGGCCCAGCACCTGACCTCCAAAAACATTACCAAATCCAAGGTCCTGACTCTGTCCGCGAAATATGTTTTTTTCAATAGGTTCGAGATCGAGCAAAGTCACAAGTTCGTCGAGCACGTTTCCCTGGGAGCATTCGTTCATACGCCTTCCTTTGTCCGGGGAGAATGCACCACCGGCAATTCTCATTTTGGTTTTATCTGATGATCTTATCTGATGATCAGGGACAGACTGGGTATCCGTCCCCTTTTTTGTCTGGTCATCGTTTATGGCATTCGTTGCACCGTACGGGGCCGAATTTTTTACCTTCGGCCTTGTACTTCTTGTGGCAGGCAATGCATGAGTCGTTCATCACCTCTCTTCTCTTT
>JAVERV010000039.1:0-35335 GCA_034006945.1 Desulfobacterium sp.
TTATATGAAACACCCACCGAACGGGCCATCATGTAGGGACTCCCCTTGCGGGTGTCCTTGCGGATAACTCGACCCAATTATCATGAAAAACAGCCGCAAAGGGCGACCGCAAGGGATCGCCCCTACACTGGTCTCGGCTTATTTTATTGAGTTTCATGGTTTGTTGTGTCTGCCAGGACCTTTAGGCGTGTGTTCTTTTAGAGATTTTATCACATCGTCAGCTTTAAGCATTGGCTGGTTCATTTTCAATGCTCAATTTCTGGACGCCTAGGAATTCATTTTGAATAACGGGATTAATTTTATCTTCAAGAGAGATCTTGATGAGATCCCGCACTGCTTGTTACCATGCGGTGAAGGCTGCTGCGACGGCAATATAGCGAAGGCCCTTACCAATGGTCACGAGGATCAGAAAGAGGGGGAAGTTGACCCTTAAAACACCTGCAGCCAGGGTCAAGGGATCGCCGATTACGGGCACCCAGGCAAAGAGGAGGCAGGGTGCGCCAAAGCGTTTGAACCGGCGGGTTGCCCTGGTAAATTCCTTTTCTGAGATGCGGAGAATTCTTTCCATTGTGAATTTTGCGCCCCACACTCCCATGAGGTAGTTCACAACCGAACCGAGTACATTGCCGATGGTTGCGACTATTACTGAGAGGGTGGGATCATGGCCGTTGGCCAGCAGCACTCCCAGGACAACTTCGGAACCCAGGGGCAGAATAGTGGCGGCAGCGAAGGAGGCTAGGAAAAGTCCGGCAAGGCCGTATTGGGTCAGGGCTTCCAAGTTTTTTTGAGGACAAGGGCCGACCACTCTTTTTCATCCTTTGTCCAGACAGGGATGAAGCCATGGTCGGAGTAGTGCTGGGTCAGGCCTTGAAGTTCATAGGGTTTGATTCCAGAGAAGATCAGGCAGCCGAGGTTGTCCAAAAGGGTTTGAAACAGGGGGGCAAGATTCTTGAGGGTGGGAAACCTCAGGTTGGCTGCAATGAGGTCAAAGGTTCCGTGGGAGGGGGCAAGGAGATCCGTGGTCACCTCTATTTGCCGTTCAAGGCCATTTAAAACCACATTCTGCATGGCCTCGGACGCCGAGTTCAAGTCCGTGTCAAGGGCCAGGCAGAAGTCACATCCAGCCCTTACCATGGCAAGGGCAAGTACACCGGAGCCGGTTCCCACATCCGCAGCTCTTGCGTAATGGCGGGGGCATGTTCGTTCAGATGGAGCGGGTGGTGAAACATCAGCCGGGACCTGGGGGCACGGTTCCTGGAACCCTGGCCCCAGGAGAACAAGGTCGATGGCCTCAAGGCAGAGTCTGGTTGTCGGATGTTTTCCCGATCCAAAGGAGATGCCCGGCAAGAGGAGAACCTCAATCAACGGTGGCGCCTGGTCTGTGGTCCAGGGGCTCAGGACAAAGTGATCGGTCACCCTTACCGGTCTTGCAAACGAGGGTTCAACCTGGGTTGCGCCAAGTTCGTAGGAGTAGGAGAGCTCGTTGAGATCAACCAGGTGTTTGAGCACCTTTTTTGCCTCTTTCGTGGAAATGCCCGCATCCTTTGCAAGACAGCGGGCAAAATCCCTGGGGGTGATTCTGATTTCCGACTCAGTGACGATCTCCAATGCTCTTTTTATTACACCCGGATTGATCTGTGCACCACCAGGCCCATCACAGGGGGGCATGGCCCTCTTTTTTCAAGAGTTCCATATACCACTTGCTGAACTCGTACATGCCCCGGATCTTTTCCTCATCGTTGATGATGCCAAGGCACATCTCAAGGGCTCCCTCGGCAAACGAGTTGGAGTAGTCATCAAAACTTGTCTGGTGGAGAAACTCCCGGATAAGCTGCTGGGCGGTTCGTTTGGTGCCGTCCATGCGGATATCTATGGGATCCTTGGGGGTTTGGGTGGGGTCCCATTTTTCGTACCCGACCTTGTCGACCTGGCGCCGCCCCCGTTTGCCCATGGTGTCGTAGATGTATTTTTTTCTTGCAGCTATCTCTTCAGCGGTGAAATCATCCATCATGTTTTTACTCCCTTTTCTTGTTCTTCCCTTTTTCCCACGCCAAGGTACTCCTCGTCAAAATCCGTGACCATGGCCATGGAAACGGGAATGAGCATTTCACACATCTTGATGTTTTCCGAGTTAAGGGCCCGGGTCATCTCGGCTGAAATGAGCTGGAGTTTCGAGTAGATAACGTCCATGTTCACGGTGGGGTATTTTTCACCCTCCTTGAAGTTGGTCCTGCCGCAGATGTGGCTCAAGCCGGAACTTGAGGTGGGAATTCCGTAAAGCCTGCATGTTATGGGTCTTGACTCGTAGAGAATGCACATGTTGTTGGCCCCTAGAAGGGGGCAGCGGACCCTTTCCATGGACATTTTGCCAAGGATATCCACCTCGTTCTTTCCGCTCTTGAACTCCTTGTAGGCTTCTCTTTTCAGCTTGACAATGGCCCGGTCCGTCTTTGCAGCCTCGTCGATCAGGGCTTTTTTTTCCGCCCCCTTGAATTTTTCCCTGAACTTGTGGTTGAGATAGATCGCCTCGATTATGGAAAGATCGAACATGGCGTAGCAGCAGTCGCTGCACTTTTCCCTGCAGAATACCTCCTTGGGAAATTCCTCTTTTACCCGGGCAAAAATCTGATCAACGGTTGCGACCAGGGCTTCATATTTTTCAAAATGTTCTTTAAAATCAATTTCCATTTTTTCCCCTCTATTTTCCCAGGCAGAATTTGCTGAAGATGGTGTCAAGGATGTCTATGCCAGCCGTGTCGCCGGTGATTTCACCAAGGGAATCGGCGGCCAGCCTGATGTCCATGGCCAGGGTCTCTTCATCCTGGAGGTTCAAAAAGCCTGCTTCCGCCGTTTTCAGGCTTTCCATGGCCCGTTCAAGGGCCTTTCTGTGTCTTAAGTTTGGTACCACCGAACTGGTCTCTCCCATATCCTCCATGTAGAGGCTGGCGATGGTTTTTTTAAGATTGTCCATTCCCAGGTTTTTCAAGGCTGAGATCCTCACCTGGGGAAGCTTGGCAAGGGTCGGGGGGAGGATCTCTTCATCTCTCTCCTTCCCGCCCTTAGCTGCCTCGTTCCCCTTAACAAGGTCAATCTTGTTGATGACCAGGATAATCTTTTTATCCCTGGGAAGAATGGCCTTGAGCTCGCTTTCGGAAATCCGTCTGGTGGCGTCCTTCATGAACAGAACGAGATCGGACCCGGCAATGTGCTTTTTGGCCCGTTCTATACCGATCTTTTCCACCAGGTCATCGGTCTGGTGCATGCCTGCCGTATCCGCAACAAGGAAGGTAATGCCGTTGATGTTCAGGGTCTCCTCGATGAGATCCCTTGTGGTTCCGGGATATTCGGTCACAATGGATCGTTCCTTTTCAAGGAACCGGTTCATCAGGCTCGATTTTCCCACATTGGGCGGCCCGCAAATGGCTAACTTAACACCGTCCCTTAGGAAATGAGCCTCTTCGTAGGTCTGGATGTAACGCCTGCACGCCGTCTTAACCAGCCTTACCCGTTCAAGTCCCAACTCCTGGGGAATCAGCTCCTCGAGTTCATCGGGGAAGTCAATGGCCGCCTCCAAAAGGGCGAGAAGGTCGATGAGCTCCTGCCTTGAGGCGTGGATTGCATCTTTTAATACGCCCGTTCCCTGGGCTGCGGCAATTTTAAGGGCGCCTGCGGTTCTGGCATCGATGATGTCCGCCACAGCTTCTGCCTGGGTAAGATCGATGCGGCCGTTTAAGAAGGCCCGCTTGGTGAATTCACCTGGCTCGGCAATCCTTGCACCTGCTGCGATCACCTGGTTCAGGATGGTCCCCATGACAAGGGAACCTGCATGGGCCTGGATTTCAACCACATCTTCGGCAGTGTAGGATCGGGGCGCCTTCATGGCGACCAGAAGCACCTCATCTATCACCCGGTTACTTTTGAGCTCAAAAATATAACCGTGTACCATGGTGTGGGAGGTGAGGGTCAGATCCGGTGACGGACCTTTTGGAGTCGTTCCGAAAAAATGGGGGACAAGGCCCAGGGCCAGGGGTCCGGATATCCGTATTACTCCAATCCCGCCCCTTCCCGATGCAGTGGCAATGGCGGCTATAGTATCAGACGTCATGGCTGCTTTCTGGGCGGTCTCGGTTTTTTGAAGCTTCCCTTTTTCGGAAAGATCACGAGGCGCCGGTAATAACCGTCGCCCATGCTCTGGGTCCTGACCCGGGTATCATCCTTGAGGGCAATGTGTACAATACGCCGGTCCTGGGCTGTCATCTGGTTGATGGTTGATGGTTTTCCGGTCTTTTTTGCCTTGTCTGCCATCTTGTAGGCAAGACTCTGGAGATTGGTCTTGCGGGTCTCCATGTATCCTTCGATGTCGACCTTGAGCCTGACCCTGGATTCGCTCTTGCGGTTGATGATTTTGTCGGTGAGAAACTGCATGGCCTCGAGGGTCTGTCCCCTTCGACCGATGAGAACACCCGAATTGCCACCCTCGATTCTCAAAAGCAGGCGATCCTGGTCTGTTGAGGCTACAACAGTAGAGTCGCTGGTGATCAGATCGACCATGCGCTGGAGGGTTTCAACGCCAAGGGCTATGGATTCCTCGGATACATCCACCGGGACTTCATCCTTGTACTTTGGTGGATATCCCTCGTCCCGATCATCGATCTCCTCGTCAAGATCTTCGTTGAATTCAGCGTCATCGGACGCTGGTTTGTCTGCATCCTTAAGGGCAGTCGTTTGTTCCTGCCCCTCTTTTTCTGGTTCCTGCTCCGATTTTTGCTTTGGTTTTGATTCTGGTTTTGATTCTGGGGTTGTTCCAGGTTCAGGAGCTGTCCGGGGCTGCTGATGCTTTGTTGACTCCGGTGTTTTTTCAGGTTCCCGGGATTGGTCAGGTTCCGGCGGGGCAGCCTTCTCTATCCCAGGCTGCGGGGCTTTGGCACCATCAGCGGCCCTGGGCTGGGAGGTTGTCTTCTCCTTTTCCAGCGCTGGTTCTTTTGCAGGTGCAGGTTTCCGGGTCTGTTCCTTCTGGGGCTTCTGGTCTGATTTCTGCTCTGGTTTATGGCCGGGCTTTTTCCCGGGGGGGGTGGCCTTTTTTTTATCGGAGACCTTATCCGGGGTACCGGTAGAAGCAGCAGGTGCCTCGGCAAAGGCCTCATCCACAATGGACATGACGCCGTCAAGGTCGTCGCCCTCAAACGAATCCCAGCCAACACCGTTGCTCGTTCCTTTCTTCTCCTTCTTGTCCGGCAGGGAAACGCGTATTTTGGCCTTTTTGACACCAACGATGCCAAAGATGCCGGTGGAACCGGAGGAGATCACGTCATAGGATAGTTTTTTTTTGGTAAGATTCAAGGATTTGCAGGCGTTGTCAATGGCCTGTTCAAGATTTTTTCCTTCAAATTCCTGGGTCTGTTTCATTCTACCTCCAAGGTTTTTATGGGAAACTCCGGCCGACAGTTTAGAATTCTAGGAGTTCCATTGTTCGCTGTGGCCGGAAGGTGCTGTTCCTTCCGGCCATGTCGGTTTCGATTATGCAAATTTCTTTTGAATGTAATACTGCTGTCCGATGGAAAGCACGTTGTTGACAAGCCAGTAAAGGACAAGCCCGGCAGGGAAGTTGATGAAGATGAACGTCATGAACAACGGCATGAGCATCATCATCTTTGCCTGGGTGGGGTCCCCTGTGGACGGGGACATCTTCTGCTGGAGGAACATGGTTGCACCCATGATAATGGTGAGCACGGGAATACCGTAGGGTGCCTGCATAAAGGGAATGGCAAAGTCAAAACTAAAGAGCCGGTCCGGAGCAGAAAGATCGACGATCCAGCCCATGAACGGTGCGTGTCTGAGTTCAATGGCCTGGTAGAGCATTCGGTACAGGGCAAAAAAGATGGGCATCTGAACGAGCATGGGCAGGCATCCGCTCATGGGGTTTACCTTGTAGGTCTTGTAGAGCCCCATCACCTCCTTGTTCATTTGCTGCTTGTCGTTCTTGTACTTTTCCCTTATCTCCATCATCAGGGGCTGGAGCTTTTTCATGTCGTTCATGGATCGGTAGCTCTTTGTGCCAAGGGGCCAGAAGATGATCTTTATGAGCAGGGTCAAAAGCATGATGGCGATGCCGTAGTTGGGTATGAGGCCGTGGATGAGGTTCATTCCCATGAGGCAGGGCTTGGCAAGGATGTCGAACCAGCCGAAATTGATCGCCCGTTTAAGGTCGTTTCCGTAGCCGTTCAAAAGCTTGAGGCTCTTGGGACCCATGAAAAGGGAAAACGAGTAGGATATCTGATGTCCGGGATCAAGCCGTTCCATGGATTGGACGTACCGGGTGGTTACCACGGGATCATTAAACGAGAGTTTGACCTTTGCACTGGCCGGGGATTTGGGAATCAAACAGGACATGAAGTAACGATCGGTAAAACCAGCCCACTTCACAACTCCTTCATAGGTGTCCTTTTCCTTGATCTTCTTGGTCTTGACCTCTTCCAGTTCCCCGTTGATCAGGGTTGTGGGTCCTTCAAACGAGAAGCGTGCACTCTTCTCGTCAACCACGCCGGGAATGGCTATCATGATGTCGTCCATCAGGGGCATGCCCGAGCTGTTTTTAAGGACCAGGTCAAATCCAATCAGATAGCTGTCCGGTGAGAACGTGAAGATCTTTTCAACCACAATCCCCTGGGCAGAGGTCCAGGCAAAGGTGAGGCTGCGCTCCTGCTGACCCACATTGATCTGGTCGGTTTCGGTCTGGGCGGTAAAAAGGGCCGTATCCAGGCCGGGTATGCTTCTGCCGTTAAGGGTCACGCCGAACAGACCCCCGGCAAGGGTTGCGGGGACCATCTCCTTTAACGGGGCATCTTTCTCTACCTCTTCGCGAAAGTCCTTCAGGGTCAGGCTTCTTACTGTTGCCCCATCCTCTGAAACGGCAAGGTTGTAATACCGGTTTGACACATGGATGGTTCTTGCCTGTCGAGTCTGAATCACCGCTGTATCGGGGGTGGTTTCTGCGGTTGTCTGCAGGGCCCCGGTGCCGGCCATGGGCATTGTTCCGTTCCCGGCAGCCGTGGACCGCTCATTTGATTCAATGGTTTTATCCGGTCTTTGCGGTACCGGTTTTGAATCTACAAAGAAGAAATTCCACCCTACAATAACTACGATTGAAAGGATAATGGCGGTGAATAGCCGTTTCTGCTCGTCCATCTTGTCTCCCAATGATGAATGTCATAAATAAAAGGTTGTTCAATAAAAAACCAGCCTGAATAAGCTAAAATTAAGCTTAACCAGGAAAAGAATAAAGGGCATTTATCATCAGAAGATGGCGGATCAGGGAACAGGGTCAAAACCGCCGGGATGGAACGGGTGGCATTTCAGGATGCGCCGTATTGCAAGCCAGGAGCCCTTGAGGCTGCCATGGGTCATGACAGCCTCAGATGCATATTGGGAACACGTTGGATAGAATCGGCAGGTCGGCCCTGTTAAGGGGGAAATAAAGTATTGGTATGCCTTGATGAGCAACAGTATTGATCGCTTAACCATCAGATGCCACAATCTTTTTAAAGAGTTTGCCAAGTTCATCTCTGACCTCCTGGTTGGAAAGCGAGGCCACGTATTTTCTTGCTATGATATTGATGTCTCGATCCTCTGAGATCAAATCCCGGTTCAGCCTGTAATAATCTCTGACAATCCGCTTTATTCTGTTTCTCTCTACCGCATTCCCCACTCTTTTGGATACAGTTATGCCCAGGCGTGTAGTGCCTGATTCTGCCCCGAGCATGGCTGCAATAAAATACCGTGTCTCTCTCTTTTGCCCAAATCTGGATAAATTTAAAAAGCTGGCTCTGTCTAAGAGCCGTTCATTTTTAGGGAACGAATAGTCGCCCAATCTCTAAGCCTTTTTTAAGCGGTAAGCTTTTTTCTTCCCTTTGCTCTTCTGCTGTTTACGATGCGTCTGCCGGCTGCCGTTGACATTCTTTTCCTGAAACCGTGTTTTCTGGCTCGTTTGATTCTGCTGGGCTGAAATGTTCTTTTCATGGGGTGTAAATCCTTACAGGTTAAAAGACAAAAAAATATTCGGGTGGTTTTCCCACCGTGTTAAACTGCCATAATAAACATGAAACTTTAATCCATTATTTGTCAGGTGTCAAGATTTCATTAATTGGAGAGGTTGATTATTTCTCCATGGTCTCAAATATGTGATACTCCTCGATGTGGTAATGTTGTTCAGGGTATATGATAATCGGGCGTCTTATCTCACGTTCAAGGGAGATAATCAGGTGTTTCTCCTCGCCGTGGAGCAGGTGGGCGATTTCAGGATGGACCTTGAGGGTGAATCTGCTGCCCATGATGTCGTCGGCCTCGTTTAAAACATCCCTGTGAATCTTGTGGCAGATGGATCGTTTGGACAGAAGCATGCCGTCGCCTCCGCAGTAGAAGCAGGGCTCACAAAGGGTGCGGGTGAGGTTCTTTCTCACCCGTTTTCTTGTCATCTCAACCAGGCCGAGCTCGCTGAGGGGCAGCACATTGGTCTGGGCCTTGTCCCTTTTGAGGGTCTTGATCAGAAGGTTCATCACCTTTTCCTTGTGCTGGGGTTTTTTCATGTCTATGAAATCGATGATGATGATGCCGCCGATGTTTCTAAGGCGTATCTGGTAGGCAATCTCTTTCACCGCCTCGAGGTTGGTCTTGAGGATGGTTTCGTCAAAGTTGTGCTTGCCCACGTACCGGCCCGTGTTCACGTCAATGGCCACCAGGGCCTCGGTGGGGTCGATGATGATGTAGCCGCCGGATTTGAGCCACACCTTTTTCTTTAATGCCCGGGCAATGTCCCCCTCGATGTTGTAGGCGTCAAATATGGGCTCGCTGCCCTGGTAGAGCTCCACGGAAACTTTGGTGTCGGGCATGAGCTTATCCAGAAACGCCAGCACACTGTCATATCCGATTTTTGAGTCGATCACGAGCTTGTCTGCCTCGTCGGTCAGAAGGTCCCGCACGGCCCTGAAGGTGACTGTGAGGTCCCTGTATAGAAGGGCCGGGGGTGACGAGGTCTTGCTTTTCTTCTGGATGTTAGCCCAGGTATTGGTGAGAAAGGTAATCTCTTTCTTCAGGCGCTGTTCGTCTATGCCCTGGGCTGCCGTCCGGAAGATATAGCCGAAGTTGTCCTGGCGCACGCAGGTGAGAAGCTCCTTGAGCCTTGTCCGTTCAGTTTCCGCCGTTATTCTCTTGGATATGCCAACATGGTCCACCGTGGGCATCAATACCATGAAATGGCCGGGCAGGGAGATGTGGGCCGTTACCCTGGGACCCTTGGTACCCATGGGGGATTTTGAGATCTGTACCAGGATCTCCTGGCCTTCGGTCACAAGATCTTCAATGCTCACCTCGGTTGAAAATGATGGTTCCCATTCCTGGAGCGCTGGGGTTTCGTCCTGGGCTTTGGGGTCTGAATCATTGGAAAAGGTGTCACTTTCCTGTTCAAACTGCCGGGCAAGCTCACGGCTGGTTTCATCATAAATGTCGTCCACGTAGAGAAAGGCTGCCTGGGCAAGGCCGATATCCACGAATGCGGCCTGCATTCCCGGAAGCACCCGCTGGATTCTTCCCTTGTAGATGTTACTTGTGATGTTTGTCTCGTCGTTCTGCTCGATAAAGAGTTCCGCAATGGTGCCGTTTTCAAGCAGGGCCACCCGGGTTTGATGTTCTGTGGCATTTACGACAAGTTCTTTCAGCATATGGGGTTTTCCTGTTTGAGTTTTAAAATCTTTGCCGTCTGCACCGCCCTTTCAGAAAGTCCCAGGGCCGTGGTTAGAATCTCGGCCGGACGGATGGTCCGGTCATCATCCTTTACCAATACCATTTCAATGCGGGACGAATCAAGGAAATCTATGCGTCGAACCACCTTCCTGAGGTCAGTGGTCCGGGTCTTACCCTTGAAACTTCTCTTTTCCACCTGAAATTCGGACAGGGCCATAAAATCGTCAATTTCCCTTTGATCCATGGAGGAGCCGTTGAGGGTGATGCTGTACCGGGTTGTCTCCTCCCCCTTCTGCCTGCTGTTCCTAAGGGCCGCAAGGGGCGAGCAGCCGGTGATTGAGATGGTTTCGGGCAGGACCCGGTTGAGGCCTGTAACAATCTGTCTTGGGCTTGTGAGGGTTGCGGCTGTTATGGTGAAAAACTCCTCCTGGCTCTCCATGCCGATGGGAAGGGGATCGTCAAACGAGAGCAGCATGCCCGGGTTGAATCCCTTTGAGTAGGCAACCTTTATGCCCGTCCTGCGGATGGCCCTGCGGATGATCTTGGCAAGTTCAAGGTGGCCGAAGTGCCGGGCGTCACCGAGCCTTGAGTAAAAGACCCGGTACTTGGCCAGCGGGGTGTTGTCGGCGGGGCGTGGTGGTGGTCTATTCGGCTTATCCGGTCCAATTGATTCATCTAAAGACCCGAGTTTCCCAGGGGCTCCAGGAGTCGATGCCAAGGGGTGAATGATAGGTTCAACGGTTTCAAAATCGCAGATACCGCAACCCATACACCCCTCTTCCCGGCAGTCGGGCGTTGTCTCACCTGTAGTTGCCTTTTTAAGCTCCTGGTCCATGAATTGGGAGGATACGCCGCAGTCGATGTGGGCCCAGGGAAGGGGCTCGTCAAACGATCTTTGCCTGGTGGTGAAAAAGGCGGGGTCCACACCTGTTTCGTTAAACGCCTCCATCCACAGGTCAAAGTTGAACTTGTCCGACCAGCCGTCCAGACGGCATCCCTTTTCCCAGGCAGTCACAAGGACCTTGGAAAGACGCCGGTCTCCCCTGGCCCAGACTCCCTCTAAAAGGCTCATCTCGGGATTCTGCCATTTAAGGTTGATGCCCGGGTGCCTGAGGTTTTGCTTCAGAAAGTTGAGGTTGTCCATGGAGTGTTGAGTCGAAATCTGGGCCGAACGCTGGAACGGGGTGTGGGCCTTGGGGATAAAGGTGGCAAAGCTCACGTTTATGTTGGCCTTTGCCCGGCCCCTGGATCCAGCTTTGCCTTTGCCCTGGCCCTTGCCCGGGGAGTTGATGGCGGCAAGCTTGAGGGCAAGGTCGCAGATCCCCTGGATATCCTCCTGGGTCTCTGTGGGCAGCCCGTTCATGAAGTAGAGCTTGATGATGCGCCATCCCAGGTCAAAGGCGTTGGTCACCGTATCCACGATATCCTGTTCGGAAATGTTTTTGTTGATCGCATCCCTGAGTCTCTGGGTGCCCGCCTCGGGGGCAATGGTAAACCCGGTTTTTTTCACCCGCTTGATGATTCGCATCAGCTCCGGGGTGAGTCTGCCCGCCCGGATGGAGGGGAGCGATATGGCCGTGCAATGGTCGGAGTTAATTGCGAGCAGGGCCTCCATGAGGGTTGCAAGGTCGCTGTAGTCTCCGGTGCTGAGGGACAGAAGGGATACGTCGCTGTAACCCGTGGCAGCCATGGCCGTCCGGGTCATTTCCACAAGGTCTGGAACGGTTCTTTCCCTCACCGGCCTGTAGATCATGCCGGCCTGGCAAAACCTGCATCCCCTGGAGCATCCCCTGGCTATTTCAAGCCTGAGACGGTCGTGGACCGGCTTCCCAAAGGGAACGATTGGTTCCGTGGGAAAGGGGACCTTGGCAAGGTCGGTGAGAATTGCCCTCTTGACCGTGGCATGTTCAACAAAAAGGGGTTCCAGGAGCTGAAAGCCCCGGTCATCGAAATCCGCCCGGTAAAACGATGGGACATAGACGCCCTGGACCCGGGCAAGGCGCTTTAGCAGGGCCTGTTTGCTCTGCCGGTCATTCTGTGGGCCATTTTGTCCGGGACTCTGTTGGTCATCCTGGCGGTCATGGGTGGATTTCGAACCTGAAATTCCATGTTCGGCCTTCCACTCCATCACTATTTTTGAGATCTCTACAATGGCCTCCTCACCGTCACCCACCACAAAAAGATCAAAAAAATCGGCCAGGGGTTCTGGGTTAAAGGCGCAGGGACCTCCTGCAATTACCAGGGGAAAGGTGTCGGGTCTCTGGTTTGCGTAGAAAGGGATTCCGGCAAGGTCGAGCATGGTGAGGATGTTGGTGAAGTTGAGCTCGTAAAGAAGGCTGAAGCCGATGATGTCAAAGTCGGCAAGGGGTGTTCTTGATTCAAGGGAACAGAGGGGTGTCCTGCTCTCCCTAAGGAGTTCCTCCATGTCCGGGGCCGGGGTGAATACCCGCTCTGCCGCAATTTTCGGCTCCTGGTTGAGAATGGTGTAAAGGATCTGCATGCCAAAGTGGGAGGTGCCGATCTCATAGAGATCGGGAAATGCCAGGGCAAAGGTCAGGTCAACGGATGAACGTTCTTTTTTAATGGTGTTGGCCTCGTTTCCAAGGTAGCGGCTGGGCATCTCCACAAGGGGCAGGAGTTCTTGAATATCTCTTTTATTCATGGTAGTAAGCTTCTATAATTATATGATTTCAGTAAGTTTATGATAAATTTGACAAATGAGGAGTATCTCATTTTAAGCACCATAAAGCAACGATAAGTTGACAGTCAATAGGGATGAATAAATGGGAAGAGTAAAGATAAACCGGCTGCTGGCCTCTAAAACAGCCATGGACAGCGTTGTGGTAAAGGGATGGGTCAGGACAAAGCGCAGCTCAAAGGATTTTTCCTTTATGGAGGTCAACGACGGTTCCTGCCTGAAAAACCTGCAGATCATCGCAGAGTCGGGTCTTGCCAATTACGCTGAAGTTGAACGGATAACCACGGGTTCGGCCATAAGTGTCACAGGGGCGCTTGTGGCATCCCCTGGCAAGGGTCAGACCTGGGAGATCAAGGCCAGGTCTGTCGAGATTGTAAGCTTTGCCCCGGAGGACTATCCCCTCCAGAAGAAACGGCACACGGACGAGTTTTTGCGCACCATCGCCCACCTGCGGCCCAGGACCAACAAGTTTGGTGCTATTTTCCGTATTCGTTCCGAAGTTATCCACGCCATCCATCAATTCTACCGGGAGAGGGGCTTTTACTGCCTTTCAACCCCGGTGATCACGGGTTCCGACTGCGAGGGGGCAGGAGAGATGTTCCGGGTGACAAGCCTTGATCCCGCCGAGGTTGCCCGCCAGGGACGGATGAACTTTAACGAAGATTTTTTCGGTGCCGAGGCAAACTTGACCGTCTCAGGCCAGCTCTCCGCCGAGATGTTTGCCCTCGCCCTGGGGGATGTTTACACCTTTGGTCCCACTTTCAGGGCGGAAAATTCCAACACCAGCCGCCATGTGGCCGAATTCTGGATGTTAGAGCCCGAGATGGCCTTTTGCGACCTTGACGGCAACATGGACCACGGTGAAGATCTGGTCAAGGCCCTGACCCGCCACGTGATGGAAAATTGTGCCGAGGACCTTGAGCTCTTCACCAAGTTTGTCGACAAAAGCCTGGAACAGGTGCTCGACACCCTTGTCAATCAGAGCTATGCAAGGGTCACCTATGACGAGGGCATGGAGATCCTGCAGAAATCGGGCAGGAAATTTGAATTCCCCGTGGAAAACGGCATGGATCTACAGTCCGAGCACGAACGTTTCCTTGCCGAAGAGTATTTTAAAAAGCCGTTATTCCTCTTCAACTACCCTAGGGGAATCAAGCCGTTTTACATGCGCCAGAACGACGATGGAAGAACAGTGGCAGCGGTTGATCTTCTGGTGCCGAGGATCGGGGAACTCATCGGCGGCAGCCAGCGTGAAGAGCGCCTCAGCCATCTTGAACAAAGGATGGACGAGATGGGGCTCGCCCAACAGGAGTACTGGTGGTATCTTGATTCAAGACGATTTGGAACCGTTCCCCACTCAGGTTTTGGTATGGGATTTGAACGTTTCCTCATGCTCGTCACCGGCATCACAAACATCAGGGATGTTGTGCCCTTTCCCAGGACGCCTGGATCAATTAATTTCTGACGAAATTAATTGGTAGGCAGTAGGCAGTAGATAGTAGGTATTGGGTGTTGGGTAGGTAGTGTCGGCGGCGGTGGTGTTGTCGTTTTAAAAAATCGCTCTTCCCGAAAAATTATTTTTTTTGCATATAAATTGTGGTAGGTTGTATCCACTGAGGTGTCCCCCGAATTGTACATTGTACAGGAGATGGAATGAAATGAAGGCTGAATTTACAGCAATTATTGAAAAAGCACCTGAAGGCGGTTACTGGGCTATCTGTCCAGAAGTTCCCGGTGCTAATGGGCAGGGTGAAACGATTGAGGAAGCCAAGGATAATCTTCGGCAAGCCATCGAATTTATTTTTGAAGATCGCAAAGAGGACATCCTTCGCGGCTTGCCTGATGACGTTATCCAAGACACGGTAATGGTCGGATGAAACGACGTGAACTCGAACGAAGATTAAGAATTGCGGGCTGTTACCTGAAACGTGAAGGCAGTTCTCATTCACTTTGGATTAATCCAAATTATGGGATTACGGAAACGATTCCTCGACACACAGAAATCAAAGAACCACTGGCGAAGAAGATTTTGAAGAATTTGAAGGCAGATTGATCTAATCCTACGGCAAAGTTCATAATGTTGGTAGGGGTGGTTCGCAAACCACCCCTTGTTGTTGCCCTGCACCGGATCGGAGTGGAGCAAATTGCCTGTTAGCGGTTGGCGTTCAGGATGGCCACCTCCTCAAAGGTTTTGATATCGGCAAGTATGCGGGTGGATGCGCACATGAGATGAAAGGCAAGGGCCGCTCCGGTTCCTTCGCCGAGCCTGAAGCCGACGTCCAAAAGGGGGGTCAGGTTCAGACGTTCGTGCATGAAACGGTGTCCAGCCTCCACCGATCTATGGCCGGCAAAAAGATACGCCTTTGCAGCCGGAGCAAGTTCCCAGGCGATCAAGGCCCCTGCCGTGGAGATGAGACCGTCACAAACCACGGGAATGCCGTGGGCCGCAGCCCCGATCACAAGCCCGGCAAGGCCGCCTATTTCAAATCCACCCACCTTGGCAAGAACGTCAATGGCGTCCCCCGGGTCTGGTTGATTGACCTCAAGTCCTTTACGGATCACCCGGATCTTGTTGGCAAACATTGCATCGTCAATGCCCGTTCCCCGACCCGTGAGTTTCTCAGGATCGATTCCTGAAAAGGCTGCGATTACGGCCGCCGACGGGGTTGTGTTTCCGATTCCCATGTCTCCCGTGCCGAGGAGATCCACCCGGCCCTTTTCAAAAAGTTCGTCCACGATGGCGATACCGGCATTGATCGAAGCAATTGCCTCGTCCCTTGTCATGGCAGGTCCTTGGGTGAAGTTTGACGTACCCTTTCTCACCTTTTTGTGAAAGATGGGAAGGTCTGGATCAAAATCAAAATCCACACCCAGATCCGCCGCCTTTACCTCAGCACCCACATGGCGGGCCAGTACATTTACGGACGCTCCGTCATTGACGAAGTTCATGACCATTTGGGGGGTCACCTCCCGGGGAAAGAGGCTCACGCCTTCGTCCACCACCCCGTGGTCCCCGGCACAGGTGATGACAATTTTTTTGTCCAGCCGAACATCCAGGGTGCCCTTGATTGCGGCAAGCCTTGCCGATACCTCTTCCAGAATCCCGAGGCTTCCGGCAGGTCGAGCCTGCTGGGCCAGGCGTTCTAAGGCCTGTTCATAAACCTCATTGTCGGGGAGGGTTATGGCTGATATGGCTTTTTCTAAGGTTTTCATGAAACGCTCCTCAGGACCGCAAGTTATTTAGTTTACGGTCCTTAGCCCGAGGGTTACAGAAAAAAATCCCGGAACCGACGGGTGTCAGCCCTGGGATTTACCATTTCTCCTGGGGGTAGGTTTTTTCCCTAAGGCAGGTCTTCTGACTTGCGGATCAACCCGGTGGATGCGCCTTCCCAAAGAATTGTAAACCCTTCTTCAGTGGCCTTGTGCATGAACCGGTACTCGCTTACAGCGGCGGGACCGTCCCGGAGTTTCACCGGGTTCCCTTAAATGCCCTTTGGGGCAGCCTTTACGGAAAAACAATTTTTAAACTTTTCTATCATCAAATTTTTGTCTGTGTCAATATTTAATAATTCGTTTGGATACCTTGTCACCATTGGTAAGCCCGGATGGGGGATAGAGAATGACCTTATCCCCGGGTTTCAAACCGTGAATTACCTGGGCTTTTACGCCATTGTTCTGGCCAATCTTGATCTGACAAAGGGTTGCGATATGATCTATGACTTGAAAGACTGTCCAGTCCCGGCCTTTGCGGAACAGTGCGCTTGAGGGAACGATCAGAGCATTTTTATCCTCCCATACGACAATCTGCGTTTGAATGCGAAATCCATGGCCGAGCCTGTTCAAGGCTTCTTTTGCGGCTTTTTTCGAGGTGTCTGGTTGGGTGTTGGGTAGAGTGTCGGGCAGGGTGTCGTCAGGATCGGTAAATTGAATGAGCGCATTGACCCGCTGTTCTTCAACACCCAGGGCGGAAAATTTTGTAAAGCCCCAGGGGTCGATGCGCATGACCTTGCCATTCAAAATTCCAGGACCGCCCCAGTCGGTAAGTATTGCCTTGTCCCCCACGGAAATCCGGACCGCATCCAGAGACAAAAGTTCGACAATCACCTCCAGATCGTTTTCAATATTACCTATCTCCATGATCGCTGTCCCGGCAGGCAGGACTGCCTCACTTTGATGCATGATGCGCAATACACGACCCGTTGCCGGTGCAAGAACAGGAGTCCTGGGCACTGGTTTGCCATCTTTTGACCTATTGTCTTCAAAGTTGATAAGTTGGGCACGGGCTCCCTCAAGTTCAGCTTCACGCACCAGGATGGCGGCTTTGGCGTTGCGCAATGCTGCAGAGGAGGTGCGGGCTTCACGCAGCGCATGATCGAGTTCTGATTTGCTGACCAAGTCGGATTTGATGAGGTTTTGCCTACGCCGGAGCACAATATCCGCAAGCTCTCTGTCGGCAACGGCCCGATCATATTCTGCGCCGGCAAGTCCCAGGGTGGCTTTTGCGGCCGAAACCCTGCTTATGGCCTGGGCCTTGTCCCGCAGATCCAGGGGGTTGGGTGGGGATGGTTCCATGGTGGCCATCATGGGGCCGTGCTCCACCAGACCAATGTCCACCATTGTGGGCTGGGGCCAGAATGCATAGAAAAGGGCGGCTACGAGGTCCTCCCTGTCCATATCACGTTTTACCAGCCATCGGAAATAATGGCTGCGATAATAACTGCCAGGGCTGCAATGCCTGCCATGGCACCGGCCATGCGTACGGGCTGGCGCATGAGTCGGCGCAGCACCATGCGTCCGGGCTGGTCCAGTATGGAATTAAGGGCCTTGCCCATGGTTCCTGCTCGGCTGTAGTCTGGAGGTGCTGGTGGACGCATTGCCAGGGCAGGGGTCAATGCAAAGACACGGCGGAGCACAAGATAGAGAAGAAATGCCGACACCGCCAGAAAAACAGGCGGAACGGTTCGACTCGTAGCCTTCAGACCATCTATCTCCTCGCTGATGAAACGGTTGGAATTCTGATCTTTTCGACCATAGGCACCAAGCCCGCCCCAGGGCTCCAGAGTTTGATCCACCAGGTCCAGGATTGCCGACAGATTTGCGTTGAGATCAAGGGAAAGGAGCACCTCGTTAAAGGCGCCCTCCACTCTTCGGCCCTGGGTGAGATAAAAATCGTTCAGGCGGGGTTCATCGAAATCCGGAATAGAGACCGTCATGGCCTGGTACGGAAGGTCTTTGCCGGGCAGGTCAATCAATGCACTGCCGGTAACCCGACCTTCTGCCATGGCTACACCCGGGATGGAGGCAAGGGTCTTGATCAGGCGATCAGGAGCCCGGTTGACCGCGGGAAACACATCTGCGAACCTGTAGCGTTCATAATAGGCACGTCTTGTTTCGTCCAGGGAGGTGACAAGGCCGGACATCATGACGAGCATCAGCACTCCCACCGCAATGACCGCACCAATGGCCGTTGCCTGGCCCTTGATGCGCCACAGATCCCGCACAAGCTTTCGGTTCAACGGGGTCATGGAAAACTTACCAGAAAAGCTCACCATTCGATCATTTCCGGGGTAAGTTGAGCGTCTGTCATGGCGCTCAGCTCCAGGTCTTTAAAGTAGACGGATCCCCGGGTGGCCCGGTCAAGGCCCCCGATGATGTTCAGGATGGTCGACTTGCCGCTGCCAGACGGGCCGAGCAGTACAATAAGTTCACCCACAGGTATCTTAAGATCCACTCCCCTGAGGGCATGCACAGCCGCCGGGCCTTGACCATAAATTTTAGTCACGCCTCTGGTGGTGAAAGCGGGGAGATCCTTTTTTGAGACCTTGATCATAATATGGGCCACTTGTTATAATTATTGATTTAATGGGGGGCTGTGATAATGATCCACGCAAGGGCAATTCATGAATTGCCCCTAGAGTGCCGGCCTTATTTGCAATATCGTTGCCGTTGTCTATCGCAGTCTGAACATCACCCTCCATTTTTTGTTGGATTGCTGAACTATCACCTGGTTCTCTTCTATTTCTACAACAAGAAATCCTCCTATACTCTGTCCCTGCCGGACAATGGCGCTGTTGATGACGGCAAGGCGTTTTCCCGGATCATTTGACCAGGCAATGGCGTTGATTATAAGGCTGTTGTCGTTGAGGATTGGGATTTCGTTGAGGCTTGGAGTTCCTCTGGGGTTTGGAATGTCATTGAAGTTATCTGTTTCATTGGCCTTATCGATTTTACTATTTCTGTTTTCATGGGTTACAGCAAGGGTCGGCTCTGGTGGTTCTTCAGCGATTGCCGGGGGTAAAGCCTTTGCCATGGCAGGGAGTGTCAGGTCCGACGGTTCGGGTGGGGCAGCACTGTCCATGGGGATGATTATTTTTTGTGTTTCACCAGGGGCAGGCTTAGTCAGGGCAATCTCCTGTGGTTCTTGTTCACGGGGGGGCGGCATTTTTGTCTGGGGCGGTTTGTCATGGGAAAACAGGGTCATGAATGCGCCTGCTCCCAAAAAACAAGCAGCAGTGAAGCTGTCCAGACCCATGGGGTTGCCCTTTTCTTTCGGTCCTTGGACTTTTCCTGCCTGCGGTTTTTTTTCCGACCTGATATTGAGCCCCATGGAAAGCCTGGGTTCATCCTGCTGTTCCAGGGCCTCCTCGTTGCTCTTGCCCAGAAACAGAAAATCTGGATTGGGCACGAGCTTAAAGGGTTTTTCCTTAAAACCAAAGGATGCGTTGTACATGGTTTCTATACTGTCCTATATATCGTAGTATAGAAAAAACTCATGGGGGTGGGGTCTGCTGTTCACCTCTTTTGCCTCGTTCTCTCTTTTGTACTTGATCCAGCGTTCAATGGCGTCCTCGGTAAATACCCCTCCTTTAAGCAGGAAATCGTGGTCCTGTTCAAGGGAGTCCAGGGCTTCGTCAAGGGATTTAGGGGCAGACCCCATTTCGGCAAGCTCTTCCGGCGGGAGGTCATAGATGTTCTTGTCCATGGGATCACCCGGGTCCATTCTGTTCTGGATACCGTCAAGCATGGCCATGGTCATGGCGGAAAAGGCCAGGTACCCGTTGCACGAGGGATCAGGTGTCCTGAATTCGATGCGCTTTGCCGAAGGGCTGAGGGAATACATGGGCAGCCGTATGGCTGCACTCCGGTTGCAGCTTGAGTAGGCAAGGTTGATCGGTGCTTCAAACCCGGGTACGAGACGTTTGTAGGAGTTGGTGGTGGGGTTGGTGATGGCGCACAGGGCCTTGCAGTGATGCATTATGCCGCCGATTGCAAACAGGGCCATCTCAGACACTCCCCCGTACCTGTTGCCGGCAAACAGCGGTTTGCCATCCTTCCACAGGGAGAGGTGGGTGTGCATGCCCGACCCGTTGTCCCCAAACAGGGGTTTGGGCATGAAGGTGACCGAGTGGTTGTACTTTGCCGCAACATTTTTCAGCACATACTTAAACCAGGCCAGCTGATCACCCATCTTGACAAGGGTGGTGTACCTCAGGTCGATTTCACCCTGTCCCGCCGTTGCCACCTCATGGTGCTGGCACTCCATGGCAATGCCGAGATCCTCAAGGGTGAGCATCATCTCGGTTCTCATGTTCTGGTATTGATCCGAAGGAGGCAGGGGCATATATCCCTGTTTGTGGCGGATCTTGTAGCCGATGTTGGGCATCTCGTCCCGTCCCGAGTTCCAGATCGCCTCCCTGGAGTCGATCTCGTAAAAGGCGGTGTTTTTTTCCGAGGCGTACCGCACATTGTCAAAGATAAAAAACTCAGGTTCAGGTCCCACATAGATGGTATCGGCAAGGCCCGTGCTCTTGACGTACTGCTCAACCTTTTTTGCGATGTACCGGGGATCCCTGGAATAGGGCTCATGGGTAATGGGGTCAAGGACATCACCGATCACCACCAGCGTAGGGACCTCGAAAAAGGGGTCCATGAGTGCCGTTGAAGGGTCTGGAACCACGATCATGTCACTGTTGTCAATGTTCTTCCAACCTCTCATGCTCGAGCCGTCAAAGCCAAAGCCGTCCTCAAATGAGGATTCTGTGAACTCGCAGGCAGGCACGGTAAAGTGCTGCCAGGTGCCTGGAAAATCCATGTAGCGGATATCGATCACCCTGATGTTTTTTTCTTTGATCATTTTAACGACGTCTTTTGCTTTCATCTATTGTCTCCACATTTGAAATATTGGAAATTCCCCTGAAGGGGTCCCCGGTGTACCAAAGCAGGCCCAAAAAAAATTGAGCGGCAAGTTACAGGGCTTCGTTCCCGGTTTCCCCTGTCCTCACCCGGATTACCTGTTCAACGGGCATCATGAAAATTTTTCCATCCCCTATTTTGCCCGTGTTTGCGGCCTTACATATGGTATTCACCACTTCCTCGGCCCTGGCACTGTCAACAATGATTTCAAGTTTGATCTTGGGTACGAAGTCCACCACATACTCGGCGCCTCGATAGATCTCCTTGTGCCCCTTTTGACGGCCGTATCCCTTGACTTCGGTGATGGTCATTCCATGGATTCCGATCTCGTTCAATGACTCTTTGACATCATCGAGTTTAAACGGTTTTATGATTGCTTCGATTTTCTTCATCAGGAATCTCCTCATTTATTGTTGGAAGTGCATTTAAAACAGCCTGTTTGATCTGTTCAACCCTTTCGGGTGCGTCAATTTTGTCTCCCTCCAGTGTGCACACGTAAAACACATCCACCACCTGGTCCACCTTGGTGGAGGCCATGGCCATGCGGACATCCAGGTCCTGGCGGTAAAGGGTGTTGGTGATGGCAAAAAGAAGGCCCGGAAAATCATAGGCAAAGACCTCGATGATGGTAAAAAAACTTGAGGCGGCGTTGTCGATTTTAACGATGTTGGGTTTGAGGATTTGTCCCTTGGGAGGGGCAAGACTCTTTGGAATCTTTGATTCGAGCCGGGAAAGAAAGGTATCATCATCAAGTGCCCTGTAAAGTTCCTGTTCAGCCTTTGCCCATTTTTCCGTTTCAAATATCCGGTCCAGGGGAGGGGTCACCTTGAATATGTCCAGCACGATATCCCCGCCCCAGGAGAAGGCCTGAGCCCCCAGAATGTTGAGGTTGTTCAGGAAAAAGACGCCGGCAATCTTGGAGTAGAACCCGGGTCTGTCCCTTCCGCAGATGGCAATAGTTCTTACCGTGGAATCGGCTTCCCTGGTGATTTTCCAGGCGAAACTTCGGTCCTCAAGCTGCTTGAAAAGCCCAAGATGTTCAACAATAACAGCAGGTTCCATGTTCAGCAGGTAGCGGTTGGTCATGGAGTCAAGCTCTTTAAGCAGCCCGCCTTTGTCCCACTCCCTGGGTTTGAGCGCCAGGACCTCGGCTTTTTTTCCTTCAATGATCCGGGTCGCCTTTCTGGATGCAAGCTCTCCTTTTTTCAGAACGTTGAGGGTTTTTAAGAAAAGATCCCTTAAAAGGTTTTCGGTCCAGTCGTTCCACGCCTTGGGGCCGGTTGCCATGGAGTCTGCCACGCTCAAGAGGTAGAGCTTTCTCAACCTGCCGATCGTTTGAATCCTGCTCGCACAGAACACGGCCGTCTCCTCATCGCTGATATCCCTTCTGGTCGCGGTTTTTACCAGAAACAGGTGGTTTTGAACTAAAAAACAGGCCTCCCTGACCTCAGCGGGTTTATACCCCAGTCGTTTTAAAATATCGGCCGTGATCTCTGCCCCCTTTGTGGAATGTTCGGACGCCGGGTCTCCCTTGCCGATATCGTGGAAAAGTCCAGCAAGCAGCAGAATTTTTCTGTGGCGCACCTCGTTGAAAACGGCCGAGTATAGATCTGTTCCAGGATCTTTTTTCCGGCGTTTGAACCCGTTGATTATCTGGACGCAGCGTATGGAGTGTTTGTCCACGGGATAAAGGTGGTACTGGTTGTACTGGATCTTGTTGGCAATGGCCGACATTTCGGGTATGTACCGTTCCAGAAGTCCGGTTGCCAGCATGACAAACAAAACGTTGAATTCCCACAGGGAAGATGCAAGTATCCGCTCAAAATCCCTGGCATTGCCCGGGGATTCTTTGAAATCCCTGTCCACGAGGTGGGCAAAATCGGCAACAATTCTTCTTGACTCCATGGAAATGGGAATCTTCAGGCGTCCGCTCTCCACAAAGATCTTCATGAGAAGTTCGGGGGAAGAGGGGATGGCCTCAACCGATTCAAAGTAAACCCTTCGCCGGCGGATTACAATGCCGGGGGTTTTTGTGGGTTTGACCCGTTGCCTGCCGGAGCGGGGTGATCGGGTATAGAGGATGTCCTCGGTCACTATCTGGTTGATCTGTTTGATGAAGTCGGTCCGGGTGTGGAGGTCGCCAAGAAAGAGTTCGACGCCTGCCAGTCCCCCTTTGTCCCGATAGCCAAGAAGCTTTGCCATCTCCACCTGGTGGTCAAAGTGGAGCTGGTCACATTTTCTGCCCGTAAGATAGTGGAGCATGTTCCTGATCTGCCAGATGAAGTTCAGGGACTCCTCAAGGGTCTCAAATTCGTCATGGGAGAGAATCCCATGGTGTTCAAGCTCTTTTCTGCTCTTTATGTCAGCCTTGATGCGTCCGTACCAGAGAAGCGTGTGATAATCCCTTAAACCGCCGTGGCCGGATTTGAGGTTGGGCTCAAGAAGATAGGTTGAATCTCCAAAGTCGGCGTGGCGCTTTGCTCCGTTTTCCACCAAACGGGTGAGGGTTTGGGCAAGGTGGTGTTGGTGGAGTTGGCGTTTGAACCGCTCCATGAGCTTCAGAAAGACGTGGGGAGGACCGCAGATGAACCGTGCGTCAAGAAAGGTCGTCAATACGTCAAACCGTTCCCAGGCCATGGAGAGACATTGGTTGGTGGTCCGGACCGCATAGGCGGTCTCAAGGTGTGCGTCCCACAGGGGGTAGACAATCTCTTTTATCAACTCTTCGACGTTTTCGGGTATGGTTCGTTCAAACAGAATCAGCAGGTCCACGTCCGAATGTATGCACTGCTCCTGGCGGCCGAATCCGCCAAGGGCAATGAGGGTAAAGGGATCGCCCCTGGCCGCCATGGTGCGGGCCGTATCGCTTGCTGCAAAGACCGCCTGGAAGTATTCATCCAGAATTCTTGTCAGGGCGACAAGGAATTCAGGTTCTCTCTGCTTGAGAAACTGCTTGATCAGGGTGTCTCTTTTTTCAATTAACTGATGGGAGTAAAGGTTGTCCATGTTTTTAAAGAGCACAGGCTTACAAAAGTGTAATAAGTCAGGATCTAAAACTACCTGGAGCCGCAGAAAAACAGGTGGCTACAGGTTGAAACACCCGTGGGCTGGTGAACTGGATGTTATTTGTCCAGCTTTTCCTGCTCTTTTTCCTTGTCTCCCTCGTTGAGTTCGGCATCCCGGGTTGCCTTTTTAAAGTTTTTTATTCCCTTGCCTATTCCAGAGCCTATCTCAGGAAGTTTTCCTGCTCCGAATATAATGAGGATAATCACAAGGATAATTATCAGTTCGGGCATTCCAAGTCCACCTATCATCACCTTCTCCTGTCTTTTTATGATTTTTTGTAGCCTGCCGCATAAAACGCATAAAATTAAGTGGAATAAATACCATTGTGTTTATGGCGTGTCAATGTTTTAGAATTTTGAAGAGCACTTGAGATTTAATGCGGAATTGAGTAAGGTGTCCCCAGACCTAAACAATTAACAGGAGTTTCCATGACACACGCCATAACCTCGGATTCAAGATTTTCCGGTGCAACCAGATATGTGCTTGACAGCGAACTTGCAGGTATCGTCAACATCTCCATGGCCCTTGAGATGCCGCTTCTCCTGAAGGGCGAGCCGGGAACCGGCAAGACCATGCTGGCCCACGCCATTGCAGAAAGCCTTGACATGCCCCTGATCGTTCTCAATGTGAAATCCAGCATGAAGCTCATCGAGGCACTTTACCAGTACGACACCCTGACCCGCCTTAACGACAGTCGTTTCGGCGACTCCATGCGGGAGGTGAGCAACATCGACGACTACATCAAAATGGGCAGGATAGGTCAGGCATTTACCGCCAAGATGCGCTGCGTTCTTCTGATCGATGAGATCGACAAGGCAGACACCGATTTCCAGGATGACATGCTGGATGTGCTCGATCAGATGCAGTTTGACATCATCGAGACCGACCAGACCATCAAGGCCGTGAACCGGCCCGTGATCATCATCACCTCAAATGCAAAAAAGGACCTTTCCGATCCTTTCCTGGGCAGGTGCAACTTCCATCACATTGCCTTTCCCGATCCAAAGATGATGAGGAAGATCATTGACATACATTTTCCGGAGATCGACAAAAAACTTGCCGAAAACGCCATCAACGCATTCTTCACCCTGAGGGAGTTGGACGGGGTGGAGAAAAAACCCGCCACAAGGGAGCTGATCAACTGGATTCGCGCCTTGAATGCCGATCCTGACTTCAAATCCAGGGACATTGTCAAGGGTGAACTCCCCTTTCTCGGGGTGTTGTTCAAGAAGAGTCCGGACTATGACCGGGCAAGGAATCTGACCCCGAGACGACGGCTTTTTTAGGCAGTAGGCAGTAGATAGTAGGGAGTAGGCTTAACTCGAATGTTTACCTTCTGATCGGCAATTCTGTTGAGTTTCGGGAACTTGGGAACTCAAATACGCAGGGGGATCAAGTAGTATGTTTGTATCTTTTTTTTACAAGCTCAGGGAGGTTGGGGTGCCGGTCTCGCCCACGGCATTTTTAACCCTTCAAAAGGCCTTGGATAAGGGCCTTGTCTCAACCCTGGACGATTTTTACACCACGGCCAGGGCCGTTCTGGTCAAGAGCGAGCGTTATTTTGATCTGTACGACCAGGTGTTTGCCTTTTATTTTGAAGGGGTGGCGCTTCCAGAGGGTCAGGGGTTTGAAATAGACGAGGTGGCAAGGGCCATGCTTGAAGAGTGGCTCAAAAACCCAAAACAACTGGCCAACGCCCTTGGGATCGATCCTTCAAAGCTTGCAGATCTCACCCCGGAAGAGCTCATCGAATATTTCAAGCAGCGGCTCAAGGACCAGAAGGGCCGCCATGAGGGCGGGAATAAGTGGATTGGCACGGGGGGGACTTCTCCCGTGGGTCATTCTGGCTACCACCCCGGCGGCATGCGGGTGGGCGGAGAGTCCCGGAACAGATCTGCTGTAAAGGTTGCCAACGAGCGCCGGTACAGGGATTACTCGGGCAGGGGGCCCTTGACCCAGGCCATGGTGGGAGAGGCGTTAAAGCGGCTGCGAAACATGGTGCCCACAGGTCCCAGGGATGAGCTCAACATCGATGACACCATCTACAAGACCATGAAGAACGCGGGTGAAATCGAGCTCGTATTTGACCGATCCATGCGGGACCGGCTCAAGATCATCCTTGCCATCGACAACGGAGGGTGGTCCATGGATCCTTATATCTCGGTGGTCCAGACCCTGTTTGACTATGCCAGGGCCCAGTTCAAGGAGGTCAAGACAGTTTTCTTCCACAACACCATTTACGACCATGTGTGGGAAGATCCCCAGCGCTATCGAAAACCCATGAGGGTGGATGACTTTGCCCGGCGTGACCCAGATACCCGGTTCATCGTTGTGGGAGACGCCAGTATGGCACCCTATGAACTCATGGCAAGTGACGGCTCCATCCATATAGGGGAAAGGAGCGGCAAACCGAGCCTTGAGCGGCTGCGCTTTATCTCCGAAACCTTTGCCCATTCCGTGTGGCTCAATCCTGTGCAGGAGTCCATGTGGGGATATACCCAATCCATAATGGCCATCTCTTCTATCTTTCCCATGTTTGAATTGTCTCTTGACGGGCTTGAGAATGCCGTGGCCCGTCTAATGGCCGGCAGGTAGCGGGCAGTGGTTCTTTTAAACGGCAAAAAGTTTGCAGGTATTGTTCCATACCGTTTCAGACAGGGTCTCGATATCCTCGTTCCTGACCTCGGCAAGCCGCTCCATAACGGATTTCACAAATGCGGGTTCGTTCCGGCGCACCTTGTTCTTCTGGGGGGCAGGGGTGAGATAGGGGGCATCCGTCTCGATTAGGATTCGGTTCTCGGGTATCATCCGGGCAAGTTCGCGAAGTTCAGCCCCCCTTTTTTTGATGGTAAGGATGCCGGTGATGCCGATGTGAAACCCGAGATCAAGGTATGCGAACATCTCGGTTCTTGTTCCGGAAAAGCAGTGGACGACTCCCCTTGGTTCTGTAAAGGGGAAATCTTTGATCATCTCCAGGAATCGTCCCATGGAGTCGCGCTCATGGAAGATCATGGGCAACCCGAGTTCGTGGGCCGCCGCCATCTGGGCTTCAAACCAGGTCTCCTGGACTTTGGCAGGGGAGTGCATGCGGTTAAAGTCAAGACCGATTTCCCCCCAGGCACGCACACACTCATTCTGGGCGAGATCTTTCAAGATCTGAATCATATCGGTTGTGCAACCCTCGGCATCGTGGGGATGGATGCCCACGGCAGTGTAAATATTGCGGTGCTTCCTGGCTATCCTAATCGCCTTTTGGGATGTGTCAACGGTTACCCCTGCAATCATAACCGCCTCAACTCCGGCATCATGGGCCCGTTCAAGCATGGAGCTAAAATCGTTTTCAAAGCAAGCGTCGTCTATATGGCAATGGCTGTCAAAGAGCCTCATGGGCTAACACCTCATACAAAATGATAAAATGTTCATTTTTACATGAGAATTCCGTCAATATCAAGCCAAATATTTTGACAATGGCTACATTGTGGTATAATAGTTGTGATTATATCAATTTCTAAAGGAGCCGACAATGGAGATTATCGATTCAGACAACCCTGTATGCAGGAGCGAAAACGAGTTCATATCCGAGCACCGGAAAAAACTGCCGGGTGTGATTGAAAACATTCTTGCCGGTATGGATGACGAGCGCTGCTTTGCCCATATTGGCGACGAGCCGATTCACTTTTCCACCTCGGTCAAGGAGATGGTGGACAAGTTCAGGGAGATTCTTTTCCCAGGTTATTTTTCCAGGAAAAAGCTTGACTCGGCCAACCTTACCTACAGCATGGGCCAGAATATCGCCGAGCTCCACGATGTCTTATCCGACCAGATTGTTCACGTAATGCGCCATGACTGCCTCAGGTATGGGCTCCCCTGCACTGAATGTGAAAAAAGAGGGCAGGAGATGGCCCTGGCCGTCATTGAAAGGGTGCCGGAGTTGAGGCTGGCCCTTGGAGAGGACGTAAGGGGTGCCTATGACGGTGATCCTGCGGCTAAAAGCCATGACGAGGTTATCTTCAGCTATCCCGGGTTATTTGCCATTACCGTGTACAGGATCTCCCATATCCTCTATCAGCTAGGAATTCCCCAGCTGCCCAGGATCATGTCCGAGCATGCCCACAGCCTCACCGGCATCGATATCCATCCCGGTGCCGGCATTGGTCGGTGTTTTGTGATCGACCACGGAACAGGGGTGGTGATCGGCGAGACCTGCATAATCGGTGATAATGTCAGAATTTATCAGAATGTCACCATCGGCGCACTCTCCCTGCCACCGGGTTCGGGGGAGCGCCTCAAGGGCAAGAAACGACACCCCACCATCGAAGACGATGTGATCATCTATTCCGGGGCCACCATTCTCGGGGGAGATACAATCATTGGCAGGGGATCTGTCATTGGCGGAAACGTCTGGATCACAGAGTCCATTCCCGCCGACACCAAGGTTTTCATTGAAACACCCAGGCTCATTTATCGATACAAGGAGGGAAACAGATGAATATTCTAACCGACATGACAAAGGGCTGGGGATGCACTCCCCTTGTCCATTTAAAGGCGCTGAGTTCAAGGCATCAGGTAACGATCCTGGCGAAATTAGAGGCCTATAATCCCCTGGGAAGCGTCAAGGACCGCATCGGTGTTGCCATGATCGAGGAGGCTGAAAAACAGGGGCTCATCTCCAAACACAGCGTGATTGTGGAGCCCACCAGCGGCAACACCGGCATCTCCCTTGCCTTTACAGCGGCGGTAAAGGGGCTCAAGCTGATTTTGACCATGCCGGAGACCATGAGCGTGGAGCGCAGAAAACTCTTGACCCACCTCGGGGCAACCCTGGTGCTGACGCCGGGCAATCTTGGGATGAAGGGGGCAATTGAAAAGGCCAGGGCCATAGTGGCTGAGACTGACAACGCATTTATGCCCGATCAGTTTTCCAACCCTGCCAACCCCGCCGTCCATGAGCGGACCACGGCCGAAGAGATCTGGGTCGATACAGATGGGAAAGTAGACATTCTTGTGGCAGGGGTGGGCACGGGGGGCACCATCACCGGCGTATCCAGGGTTATCAAACAGCGGCGTCCATCGTTCAGGGCCGTTGCCGTGGAGCCTGACGAGTCTCCGGTTTTGTCCGGTGGCAAACCCGGACCCCACAAGATCCAGGGACTCGGTGCTGGATTTGTTCCCCGGGTGCTTGACCTCACCCTTGTGGATGAGATCGTCCGGGTCTCGTCCGTTGATGCCATTAAAAGGGCAAAACAGCTTGCAAGGGATGAGGGCATTCTTTGCGGTATTTCCTCTGGCGCCGCTATCCAGGCGGCGGTTCAGCTTACCTCAAACGAGGAAAACCGGGGCAGGCTCATGGTGGTTATTCTGCCTGACACGGGTGAAAGATACCTGAGCACCGATCTTTTTTCCGATTCAAATATTTAAATTAGGTTGATATTAAATGCGATTTTGGTAAAATAATTTGAATTATATAGACAGGGTTGTCGTTCGGAGGTGCTTCTAACAAGGTTCTAAATATATTAAAATGGAATTGAATTGATGGAACAGATCAAGATTTCCAAAGGATTTACCACACCCCTTGCCGGTATGCCCGATATCGGTATTGTCGAATTTTCTCATTCTCCAACCCTTGGTCTGTCTGCCATGGATGTTCCCTATATCCGGCCAAAACTCCTGGTCAAGGAGGGTGACAGGGTCAAAACCGGCGCCCCTCTGTTCTTTGACAAGCGCGATTCTTCGATTCAATATGTATCGCCGGGCACAGGGGTTGTCGAAAAAATCGTGTATGGCGAACGAAGACGGCTGCACGAGGTGGTTATCGGACTTGAGGGTCTGGATGAATTTGTGGAGTTTGAGCCGTTCTCCCTGGCTGACCTTGGGGCTGTTTCCAGGGATGATCTTGTGGATCGACTTAAACAGGGGGGTCTCTGGCAGGCCCTCCGGCAGTTTCCTGAAAAAGATACGGCCGACAGCTCCCACACTCCGGCCATGATCATAGTCTCCCTCTGTGGCAACGATATCTTTTCCCCCGATCCCGGGGTTGTTGTCGAGGGGGACCCAGCGGCGTTTCAATTTGGCCTGGAGGTACTCAAACGATTCACCGACCGGGTTGTTGTAACGGTAAAGGCGGGGAGCCTCGATCGTCTCTCCCGTGTGAAACCCCTGGTTACCCACACGGTGCCGGACATCTATCCTGCCTGGAATCCCGGGGCCGTGCTCTATCATATTAAAAAAGATTCAAAGGAGAACAGCTCCTGGTGCATTGCCGCAGACCATCTGATAATGGCGGCAAAATTTCTCATGACCGGCCGATATCCAACCAAAAAGATCATCACCGTCACCAGGGCCAGGGAACATCGACCCCATGTGCTCACCCGCCAGGGCGCTCGCCTGGAAAAGCTCATGGGCGATTTCAACGAGGGGGAAATTGTCACCACGGGCAGATTCGACGGCAGGATGGTTCAACCTGAAAATCACCTGGGCTTCTTTGACAACACCCTGAACATCGTCGCCACCCCGGACCAGGACGAGATGTTCGGGTTTCTTCGACCGGGAAAAGCCAAGGCAACCGCCTCAAAGGCTTTTCTCTCCTGCCTTTTCTCCGATCCCAAAGAGACGGACGCAACCCTCCACGGTGAGTTGAGGCCCTGCATCAACTGCAGCTATTGTGAAAAGATCTGTCCCGTTGATCTCATGCCCAGCTTTATCATGAAGGAACTTTTGAGCGATGGGATCGAAGATGCCCTGGCCTGCGGTCTTCTGGACTGCTGCCAATGCGGTTTATGCTCCTATGTCTGCCCGTCCAAGATCGAGCTTGCCCGGATTCTGGCCGATGGAATGGACGCCCTTTACAAGGATAAGCAAGGATAAACAATGAACCCCTTAAAAAAGATATTCGATCTTAGTGAACCCCACTTTACCGGTTCCGGGCGTTTTGGTAAGCTTGCACCTCTGTTTGATGCCACCAAGACATTTTTCTTTTTGCCCTCGCCCACCAACCGGATGATGCCCTTTATCCGGGACAACCTGGATCTCAAGCGTTATATGAGTTTCGTGCTTCTGGCTCTTTTGCCCGTGGTTCTTTACGGCATCTACAATACGGGATTTCAGGCGGGCTTTGCCAGGAACGAAAACCTGGGCCTGGTTCCGGCGTTTATTCTTGGCAGCCGCTATGTTCTGCCCATCATTCTTGTCTCCTACGTGGTGGGGTTTTCCTGGGAAATTTTGTTTGCCGTGATTCGCAAGCACAAGATCAGCGAAGGATTCCTGGTCACGGGGATCCTGTTCCCCCTTACCCTTCCCGCCACCATTCCCCTCTGGCAGGTGGCCCTTGGAATTTCCTTTGGAGTGGTACTGGGTAAAGAGGTGTTCGGCGGCACAGGCCGGAACATTCTCAACCCGGCCTTGACGGCCCGGGCATTTGTCTTTTTCTCCTACCCTGTGTCCATATCCGGGAATGTGTGGGTTGCAGGTTTAAATCCTGTAGACGCACTCTCCTCTGCCACGGCCCTTGCCGTCACTGGTGTAGACGGCGGAAGCATCACTACGGCCCTGTCCCAGGCTGGTTTCACCCTGTCCAACCTGTTTTGGGGGTCCGTGCCCGGCAGCATCGGCGAGACCTCCGCCCTTTGCTGTATTTTGGGCGGTCTCTTTCTTGTAATCACCCGGATCGCTAATTATCGCATCCTGGCGGGGGGGATTGCGGGGCTTGTTGCCACGGCCCTGTTCTTCGTTTATTTTGTGCCGAGCGCCCAGGGAGGCTGGGGCCATGCAGGCCCCCTGTATCATCTCTGTGCAGGCGGGTTTTTGTTCGGCATCTGCTTCATGGCAACCGATCCTGTGTCGGCCCCGGGAACCAATCCAGGCCGCTGGGTGTTTGGATTTCTCATCGGGTTTCTGACGGTGGTGATCCGGGTGGTGAACCCCGCCTTTGTGGAGGGCACCATGCTTGCCATCCTTTTCATGAATGTGTTTGCGCCTCTTTTCGACCATGTGGTGGTTCAATACAAATCATCAAAGAGGATTCCCAATGTCTGAAAACAAATCTGAAACCAAAGCGGAAGCCAAAGCGAAAACCAAACCGGATAAAAACAGCCGGAAAAATGTGATTCGTTTTGCCCTGATCGTCTCTTTTGTGTGCAGCCTCCTTGTATCTGTTGCTGCAAGCGGGTTAAAGGATCGTCAGGATGTAAACATAGCCCTTGACAGGCGGGTCAATCTCCTGCGGGCTGCCAACCTGGTTGAGCCGGGGAAAAAGCCCCCAGGGGAAGTGATCAATACCCTTTATGCCGCCCATATCGAGGATACCATTGTGGACGCCAATGGAAAGATACTTGATCCCGATGATCAAGGGGCTTCAGGTGCCATGCACGTCTACCTTTACAAGAAGGGTGATAAGATCGAGGGGTATATCCTGCCCTTTAACAGCCGGGGACTTTGGGGAAAGATCCAAGGATACCTTGCATTTAAGGACGACGGTGAGACAGTTTCAGGATTTTCGGTGTACAGCCATTCAGAGACCCCGGGGCTTGGAGGCGAGATAGAGAGCGCCTGGTTCCAGAAAAACTTCAAGGGTAAAAAGATCGTCAACTCCCAGAATGAGTTTGTTTCGGTGGGCATTGCCAAGGGCAAGGTGGAAAATCTGCCGGAATCTAAAAAGGAGAACTATGTGGACGGCATCAGCGGGGCAACCCTGACCGGGCAATACCTTGCCGAAGGCATTAAATCCACCCTGATTAAATATGAAGCAGTATCCATAAACTTTCGCCACGGGGGGCTGATTCCGAAAGATGTGACCCAAAAAGATATGACGGGAGAAAATGCAGAGCCCCGGACACCTGCCCCGGGTGCCGGTGTGGATAAGAATCAAAAATAAAAGGATAAAAGGATTCCCATGGCACGAGAAAAATCAAAACGCCTGGATATAATGATCCGGGGCGTGTGGACGGAAAATCCTGTGACGTTTCAGGTTCTGGGCATCTGTTCGGCCCTTGCCGTCACGGTTAAAATGTCAACAGCCCTTGTTATGGCCGTTGCCCTCACCGTTGTCACGGCCTTTTCCGGCCTTATCATCTCTTCTTTGCGTAAACAGATTCCTTCAAACATAAGGATAATTGTAGAGCTGGCCGTGATTGCATCCCTTGTTATCATCACAGACGAGGTGCTCAAGGCTTTTTTCTACGATATCTCAAAACAGCTCTCCATCTTTGTGGGGCTTATCATCACCAACTGCATTGTGCTTGGAAGGGCCGAGACCTTTGCCCTTGCAAACAAGCCCATGGACTCGTTTGTGGATGGTATTGCCAACGGCATTGGATACGGACTCCTCCTTGTGTTCGTGGCTTTTATCCGGGAGCTTCTGGGTTCGGGTAATATTTTCGGGTTTTCCGTGATCCCGGGGTTCATGACTGCTTCCGGATATCAGAACATGGGGTTGATGGTGCTGGCACCCGGCGCTTTTTTCATTATAGGGCTTCTGGTGTGGCTGAAAAACAGCCTGTCCGGCGTCTCCCATGAAACCAGGTCATGAAGCCAAATCATGAAGACAGATATTGCAACAACATATTTAAACCAGATCTGGCAACCAGATACAGGGCAAGGTAAGGAGTAGGCAATGGGCGATCTGTTCAGTCTTTTTATAAACTCGGTTTTTATCGGAAACATCCTTCTTGCCTATTTCCTGGGCATGTGCTCTTTCATTGCAGTGTCCAAAAGCATTGAAACCGCAACTGGCCTCGGCTTTGCCGTTATCTTTGTTCTCACCGTCACAAGTCCTGTAAACTGGCTGGTGTTTCATGGGCTCCTTGCCCCCGGGGCTCTCTCCTGGGCCGGGCTTCCCAATGTGGATCTCAGCTTTTTAAAGTACATCACCTTTATTGCAGTCATTGCCGCCATAGTCCAGGCCATCGAGATGGTTATTGACAAATATTCACCGCCTCTGTATGCGGCCCTTGGGGTGTTTTTGCCTTTGATCGCCGTGAACTGCGCCATTCTGGGTGTATCGCTCTTCATGGTGGAACGTAACTACACCCTGGTGGAATCCACCGTGTTTGGGGCGGGTTCAGGAACGGGCTGGATGCTTGCCATTGTATCCATGGCTGCAATCAGAAAGAAGATCCGGTATTCCGACGTTCCAGATGGATTGCAGGGATTCGGCATCACCATGATCGTTGCAGGACTCATGGCCATGACCTTTATGATGTTTTCAGGTATCACCCTGTAGTTAAAAAGCCAAGGAGGCGATAATTGATCTATCTCATCAGCATACTGGTCTTCACGGGTGTCATCCTTACCCTTGTGATGGTGCTGCTCTTTGTGGAGGCCAAGGTGACCACCACGGGTGAGCATGTGATTGTGATCAACAATGACAGGGAAAATTCCATCCATGTGACGGGCACACCCACGCTGCTCTCCGCCCTTTCCAGCCAGGATATCTTTCTGCCGTCTGCCTGTGGCGGCTCAGGCTCCTGCGGCATGTGCAAGTGCGAGGTGGTAAAGGGTGGAGGAGCTATCCTGCCCACCGAACTTGGCCATTTGAGCCGAAAGGAAAAACTCGAAGGTCAACGTCTCACATGCCAGCTCAAGGTCAAGGATGATCTTGAAATCCGTCTGCCGGAATCGATCTTCGGCATTAAAAAGGTCGATGCAGAGGTAGTATCAAACCACAATGTGGCAACCTTTATCAAAGAGCTGGTTCTAAGGCCTGAAACTCCCATGGATTTCGAGGCTGGAGCCTATTTCCAGATCGACGTGCCCGAGTATGATTTAACCTTTAAAGAGTTTCAGATTGAAAGTAAATTTGTGAGCGAATGGAAAAAGTACAATCTCCTGGAACTCAGGGCCAGGGGTATAAAACCGGGGTTCAGGGCCTATTCCCTTGCCAACCCCCCCCATGACAACCAGACCATCGTGCTGAACGTCAGAATCGCCACCCCGCCGCCAGGCACCCAGGGCATTCCTCCGGGGTTTGGATCATCCTATGTGTTCAGCCTGAAGCCCGGAGACAAGGTCCAGGTGAGCGGTCCCTATGGTGATTTCATGGCAAAAGAGACCGAAAACGAGATGTGTTTCATTGGCGGAGGCGCCGGTATGGCACCCCTCAGAAGCCACATCCTCCACCAGCTGGAAGGTATCCACACCAATCGTAAGATCACCTTCTGGTACGGTGCAAGGTCCAAAAAAGAGATGTTCTACCACGAGACCTTTGAAGATCTTGCAAAGCGCCATGAAAATTTTGATTACCACGTAGCCCTTTCAAGTCCTGATCCAGAGGATAACTGGACCGGTCCCACGGGATTTATCCATAACTTTCTGTGCAATGACTATCTCGCCAACCATGAAGACCCCGATGAAATAGAATACTACCTGTGCGGACCACCACCCATGATCGACGCCATCATCGATGCCCTTCACGACTTTGGGGTGGAAGATGATATGATCTTCTACGACAAGTTTTAACCCTGATGAGTGACAATACAAAAATTCCGGATTATTTTGAATGCCTGGCCCTCCTTGAAAAAAGCCCCTTTGCAGATCAAGGAATTGTCAGGCACTGTGTCAAGGTTGCAAACCTATCCCTTGATATCTGCACCCTGGTGAATAGTAAAAATCCGACTCCTCTCAACCTTGATCTTGTTCAAGCCGGTGCCC
>JAVERV010000161.1:0-5606 GCA_034006945.1 Desulfobacterium sp.
CCATTGATCAACTCGCCAAGGCCCGGCAGGGTTTTAAAGGAAATATCGCTCTGCTTGCAGATTTCTACGATGGTGCGCATCTGCTCTGAAGTTGCGGATGGGGCGGCTATGAGAATTTCATGGACATTCATTTTTTCGGCAACAGACTTGAGCTGGTTCACCGTGCCCTTTACGGGAATTCCATGGATCATCTTGCCGTGTTTGCTGTAATCATCGTCAAGATAGGCCACAACCTGGTATTTCAGCCTTGGATTGTCCCTGATCTCCCTGTGAATTTTTTCTCCGCTGTCGCCCGCACCGATGATCAAAAGGTTGACGGCATCTTTTCTCTTTCTGTTCAAGGCAAACAAACGACCGCCCAGATGGGGATTCTCCTTTTCATTGGATGCAAATTCAAAGTATAGCCTGAGGGCAACCCTGATACCTGAAATAGAAAGGATAGTAAGTGCACAGTCAATCACAAAAATTGACCGGGAAAAGCCCACAAGATTGCGGCTGAAGATAAAAATAGAGAGGATAATCAGGGTGCTGAATACAGAGGCTTTTATGATGTTCAACAGATCTATCAGGCTTGTATACCGCCACATGCCCTGGTACAGATGAAAAAAATAAAAGACAACTATTTTAATGACCACCACAAGGGGCAGCAATTGCACTCCCATACCTATGCTGTCCGCAGGAATGATAAAGTTAAAACGAAGCAGAAAGGCCATGTACCATGAGCCTCCAAGCAGCAGTGTGTCGAAAATCAAGATTAGCAGGAGGTTCTTATATACAGGAAATCTTTTTCTCATTGTTATCCTTAAATTATCACACAGTTATCTTTGCAGGCATAATCATGTTCTATCTGTGTGCTTTGACACAACGATGAAGACGGGCTGAAAGAGATGCAAGGCTGGGTAATTATTTGTTTCCGAGTCCCCCATGCTAATTGCCTAATTAAAATTCATTTATATCAGAACGGAATTTTTGTCAATTGGGTGGGTCCACGTTAATCAACAAATTATCCTCGGAGATTTTTTCCCATGTTCTTTCTGAGGATGACAGAAAAAACAGAGAAGCAGGCAAAGCAGGTTGTCAGTAAAGAGAGCACCCCAATATATCCATACTCTTTTAGAAGAATAACCGCTATCCCTACAGCAAGCTGAACTCCACCGTATCCGGCTGATATTTTCCAGTGTGTGATCCCGTATTCATTGGCAAGGAGCTGGTAAACATGTTTTCTGTGGGGCTGTTTCAGTGGTTCTTTGTTTCTTATCCTAACCCACATTGTGGTGAGCTCATCGGCATAAAAGGGAAACAGGAAACCCGCCAAGCAGATAAAATCCAACAAGGAGTCAGACAGGAGAACCACAATACAGGCAAAGACAAATCCCAACAATACACTGCCGATATCACCCATGAAAACTTTTGCCTTCGGGATATTAAAAGGTAAAAAACCTGCACAGGCGAAAGCCATTGCAGTGGAAAGCAGGATGTAATTTAAGTGCGCATCTGTCATATATCCATATACAGACAGGAGAAAAAATCCTGTAATCCCGGTGATCCCTGCAATCCCGTTTATTCCATCCATGAAATTATAAAAATTGGCACTCCCTGTAATAAAAACGGCCAGAGGAAAAATAAGTATATAGATTAAAACTCCCTGATCCTGGTAAAAAAAACCGCCCAGAAAAACAAGACTGCACCCGAACTGCACCATCAGTCTCAATGCGGGCTTTAGCTCAGTACGATCTCCGATAAAGCTGACAAGGGATAATATAAAAGCAGGGAGCCAGAAACTTTTATCCAGCCCTGAAAAAACCGCATAGGTAACAAAGGCGGCCAGGATACCAACTCCCCCGCCTTTGGGTACTGCACAGTCATGGGAACTTCGGTGATTGGGAAGATCCTGCAGTCCCAGTCTGTTCCCAAACCTGTAGACAAACCATGCGCCAAACATGCCGATCGTAAAGCTTAACAGAAAGATAAAAATCATAAGTATCTCGCGATGGATCCCGGCCTGCCGGTTAAGCAATGGCTGCACCGAACGTTGTTTTAATAGATGCTTTGCTGTGGATGGGTTAAAAACAACGCCCTAGGAATTTCATAGGTCTGACTTTTGTTTTCTTGCGTTTAATCATTCCCGCAAGGAATATGATGAATATGGAGAAAAAACCGGATGTCACTATTAAAATATTGTTGCGATCTCTGAAACGACAACAAGGAAAGCCTGGTCCCAAAGGGGGGCTTTCCTTGCTGGAGAAACTATGACTTGCTTGTTCTTGTGCAGCTCAGGTCTTGTTATTGACCTATGGCAAGCTTTGCAAAGTCAGCAGCCTGGGGATGTGCGTAGATGAGGATCAGGGCAACAACCAGCGCATAGATAGCGAGGGACTCGATCATGGCGAGACCGATCAAGAGAGTAACTGTTACCTTTCCTGAAGACTCGGGGTTACGAGCGATACCCTGAACAGCGCCGCTGAGGCCCATTCCCTGACCAATACCGCAACCAAATGCTGCTACTCCAATTGCGATGCCTGCTGCCCATACACATGCTGTAAAAAAATCCATTTTTCTTCTCCTGTAAATTGAGGTTATTGTGATTCATGCGGCTTCTTCCGGTCCCCGCATAACTATAAAACCAACCGGCAACACCATGTTGACGGCTTTAGTTCGTTGTTTAGTGGGCGTGCTCCATGGCTCCGGTAAAGTACATGACCGAGAGAAGGAAAAACACAAATGCTTGAACAAGGCCCACAAATATGCCGAGTGCCATGATGGGAAGCGGGGCAAAAAAGGCACCGGCAAGGCTGAACAGGATAGCAAGAACCAGCTCATGGCCCATCATGTTTCCGAAAAGACGGAAGGAGAGGGAGAGAATACGGGCAAAGTGGCCGATGAGCTCAATGGGCAGCATGATGGGAACCATCCACCATACCGGTCCGATAAAGTGCCTGTAGTATTTTACACCGTGGTACTTTACACCTATTACATGGGTGAATATAAAAACGGTCAAGGCAAGGGCTGCCGTGGTGTTGAGGTTGGCAGTGGGAGGAAAGAAACCGGGTACGAGACCCAGGAGGTTGCCCACTAAGACACATAAGAAGATAGAGGCCACAAGGGGAAAGAACCATCGGCCCTCTTCACCGCATACATCCACCATGAACTCTTCAAGGCCCGAGATCAGGACCTCAAAAACGTTCTGGACCTTGCCCGGAACCATCTGGACGTTTCGTCCTGCAAGCCATCCCAGGATGATAAGAATTGCCATGACAACCCACATGTAGACGACATGGACGTTGGCGTGGGCAAAATGCCCCAATCCTATCATTTCAAACAATTTTACAAAGAATAGATATGGATGTTCCACTTACACAGCCTCCTTGATAATAAGTCTTGTTAATTCAAGTGCAGTTGCAGCAAAAAAGCTCGCAACCACCACCGAAAGACCTGCAATGAGGCCCAACGGATCAACAATATTTTTTGAAATAAGCAGGAATAACATTACCCCGCTAAGTATAAACCTCAGGTAGTATTTGATTATTACGCCGGAGAGTATTGATCGTCCCTGTGTAGCGGCCCGGGAGGTGTTTTTGAATGCCCGGCGGATTGTAAACTGGAGGGCCTGGAAGTTGAGGGTGACGATGAGGCCGCCGCAGAAGATGCCAAGGGCAAAATGTCGTGGAGTGTTAATAAAGGCAAGGAGGCTGACCACGCAGAAGATGAACCAGTTGGACTTTGAGATAAATTGTATCATGCGTTGTTGAATGGTCATCATCTTTTAAAGCCGTTTGCTCCCTTTAAAATTTCCAACACCTTTTAAAGCTTTCCACTCCGCTTTACCGCCATGGCAAGGTTCTTGAAACCCGCCGCTATCCCGAGCCCCAGAAAGACAAGTGTCAAAACCGGGGTGGTGTCAAATTTGTTGTCAAGCCAGACACCCAGGAACAGGCCGATAAAGATTGAAATTGCAACCGAAAGACCGAGGCTGCTGTAATAGGCAAGCTCCTTGATGTTCTTTGCTGTTCCTTTTTTCATTTTACGAGGAATTACCATATCAACTCTATCAAGTCAACGTGAAAAACACTTTATGTAAATCCTCAGGTGACAATCAGGTTGCCGCAGGAGTGATCCAGGCCGACTTTGCCCACTATTGCGGCCGCAACCCCATTTTGATGCATCCGTTCCACACAGGTTTCCGCCTCATTCTGGCCAATGGAGAATAGGAGCCCGCCCGATGTCTGGGGGTCGAAGATCAGGTCTTGAACGATGGGATCGATCTCCTTGCCCATGAAGGTGTCCTTGCTGCAGAAGGAACGATTTCTAAATGTTCCCCCAGGCACCAGACCCATTATGGCATACTCCTTTGCACCTTCGATGGCAGGGACCTTGTCGGTAAAGAGGTGCATGGTTTTTTTGGATCCCCTGGCCATTTCGAGCAGATGGCCGGCAAGTCCGAACCCTGTGACATCGGTGCATGCACTCACAGGGTAATCAAGGAGGATCTCGCAGGCGGTCTTGTTGAGCTGGATCATGGTTTTGACAAGATTTTTTACATGATCTTCAGATGCAAGCTTTCCCTTGACCGCCGTGGCAAGGATGCCCACGCCAAGGGGTTTTGTTAAAATCAGCACCTCTCCTGTTTTTGACCCCCTGTTGGTCAGCACCCGGTCCGGGTGGACAACGCCTGTGACAGAGAGGCCGTATTTGAACTCAGGGTCATTGACGCTGTGTCCTCCCACAAGTGTTGCGCCCGCCTCTTCGATCTTGTCAATACCCCCCTGGAGGGTCTCCTGGAGGATCGCCTCGTCAAGCTCGTCCTGGGGAAAGCAGACGATGTTCATGGCGGTCAGTGGAACCCCGCCCATGGCATAAACGTCGCTCAGGGCGTTTGCAGCGGCCACCTGACCGAACTCGTAGGGGGAGTTGGTAACCGGTGTCAGGAAGTCCAGGGTCTGGATCAGGGCCGTGGTGTCGTTAATGCGGAACACTCCAGCATCATCCCCGGTCTCAAGGCCCACGATCAGATCCGGGTGGCTTTTCACCTTCAAATTCTTTACAATTCGATCCAGAACCCCTGGATCAATTTTGGCTCCTCAACCAGCGGCCTTTACCTTTTCGGTTAAAAACACGTCTTTATGTTTCATTGATCTCCTTTTGGGGTAACGGGGTTGGGGTTGTTTTATCGAGCTTCAAGTTTGATCACAGCGGCAAACCTGCCCGTGGTGTTGTTGTCCCTGTATGAGAAAAAGGTGTCGGCTGCGCATCGGGTGCAGATGCCCGCCAGGGTTATATTCTCAGGTTTTAATCCTCTTTCTGTGAGTTGGTCAGCGCTTATTCGCCAGAAGTTAAAATGCTCTTTTTCGTCCTTATATATCCACAGGTGCTCGGGGATCTCCCGGGTGTAGTTAACAAATTCGGAGCAGCAGGGGCCAAGGGACGGACCGATTCCGGCAAGGATGGTCTGGGGATCTGACCCGAAGTTGTCCACCATGGCATCCACACTTCTGCCGATGATGTTCTGGATGCTGCCCCGCCATCCGGAATGAATGTTTGCCACAACTTTTTTTACCGGGTCTAAAAGGAGGACCGGCTGGCAGTCTGCCACCTGGATTACAAGGGCA
>JAVERV010000163.1:0-5578 GCA_034006945.1 Desulfobacterium sp.
CCCAGTATTCCGGCTGTCGATAGTCTTTAAGGTATTTTATTGTGTGCTTTTCCATTCCGATTTAATAATATCCAATTAAATTTTTGTCAATAGCAGGTGCGTTTTCCAAATCCACATATCATTATTGAACCCAGACGGTATTAATGATACTGCTTGAATTCATAAGACTTTTGAAAATCCACAATAATGCAAGTTATGCAGCGGGTTTGATTATGTTGTGAGATTTTATTCCGTTTCATTCAAAAAAGATTTTTAAATCTTTCATTTTCTTCGTATAATTCAGAAGCATAAATATAGAAAAGCCCAGAGCGGCAACTCCGGGCTTTAACTGTGAACTATCCGCCGATAACCGGAAAGCCCACACGCTATCTCATTTCTACAGCATCTTCCGGCTATCTGCAAGGTCGGAGATATCTTGTAATGTTATTAATTTCAATCACATGTCGTTGGTGTTGTTTCCCTTTTTTTGTCTGCAGGGCTTGCTGGAGAGGGCAGGCTTATTGTTGCGATGATTGCCGGACTGCCGGCAAGCTCAAAATCAAACGGGAAGCGCAGAGAAGATATCGCCAGACGGAGAAAGGCAAAAAACAACACAGAAAATCAGAAAATCGTCGTCGATACCGTGAAATTACCAAAATAACAAAAAAGATGGCTGATACACCTTCCCCAGCGTTACCAGCATGGTGTACGACAATAATAATATGGGCCCAATATCATATTTTGGGCTTTCAAATCAAACCGTGCTGTAGATTCTGCTGCGTTTTAGGTCAACTTGTACCGAAATTCCCCAGACGGGGATATGGGTAACCCAAGGACCGGGAGGTGTTGCATGATAAAAAAGAAAATTTTAAATTCCTCAAGAGTACGATCTATCAAAGGCGGGTTCAGTTTTATCCCCCATCGGTTTCTTACGGGTGGCTTCTGGAGTGAATTGGGCCCTGAAGAACTTCTATTATATTTTTTCCTGATTTTGGCCGGTGATCGAAACGGCTTAAGTTTTTACAGCTATGATAAAATATGCACCCTGCTTGGCATACGTCTCGATCAATACATTCAGGCTCGGGACGGTTTGATGGAAAAGGATCTGATTGCCTTTGACGGCAACATTTACCAGGTGCTGTCCCTGCCGGTTAAATCCACACCGGCATCTGCAGAAAAACAATCTCCCCGTAAAATCATCCAGTCGGAATCGGTTGGAAAAACCCTGAACAAGATTCTCATGGGGGTAAACAATGGCTAAGCTGAAACCAAAACAGCAATCCGGTTATGATATGGATCAGGTCCGCCGGGAATATCTGGGCTATCTCCAAAAAATCCAGCAAAGCGGGCCAAAACAAATCAAGGCTATAACAAGAGTCATCAAAGCCTTTGGCTGCTACCTACAAAAAAACGCTGTAAAACTGACAGGGATCAACATTGAACATGTGGATAGTTTCTTAGCGATGTTCAATGCACCGTATGCCAAAACGACCAAGCGCTTATACCGATCCTATTTGAGGTGCTTCTTACGCTATCTGTATACCGAACGAAAATTGATCAGGCAAAACCTGGCAGACCTCTTGATCGGCCCTCCAATGTTTGCCAAAGCCAAACCTCCTCAATTTTTAAGGCCCAATGAAGTCCGTCAATTGTTTGATCGTTTACCTCATTCAACGGCCTGCGAACTCCGCACCTATGCTCAGGTCCACCTGGCTTATTATCTCGGATTACGGCCCATTGAAATAAGCCTAATCACTCTGGATGATATCTCCTTTGCCAAAGGATTCCTGGATTTGAAAAACAGGAAAAACAATCGTCCTCTTCAATTACCTGTACCTGAGGAAGTTCTCAAAGCAATGACTGCTTATATCGTCGGAGGCCGCCCGAAAAGTCATTACCGGTCTCTCTTTTTAATTTTTTGGCCGGATACTACGCCCATGAGTGCCAGTCTTACCGCTCAATATTTGACAAAAGCATTGCGAGAGGCAGGACTTCCCGGTACAGCCTATTGGCTGCGGCACACCTTTGCACAGAACATGCTGGAAACAGGTGCCAGCATTTTTGAAATTAAAGAAATGATGGGGCATGACACGATTGAATCCACAAGAAAATATCTGGGCATTCATAAAGAGTTGATGCGGAGGGTCTTGTTTTATGAAACCATTTAAAAGCTTTTTGAGTGAAGAATTAGAAGCTTTTATTGCTTACCGGAAAGGACTGGGGTACAGCGATAAACAGATCAGGTCTCCTCTTCGGACCTTTGACAAATATATAAGGAGGCAGCCAGATCATTCAAGCATTTGGAACCCTCATTTTTATATAGACTTCAGAGACGAACTTGGACTTGAGCCATCTACGGTAAACACAACCCTATACGCTGTTCGATGCTTTTTTGAGTATCTGAGAAGAAAACAGAATAACCTCAATAATCCCTTAAAAGATGTTCCCGGTCTTCCCCAGCGGGCGTTTATCCCTTTTGTATTCTCACCAGAGCAGATAGAGTTCTTGCTGGATGTGGTATGTGGCCGGATCAGGCGAAAAAAGAGGATGTTCCTTAAAGATCTCAGTGAGTATCTGGTGGTACTGCTTCTGGCCCGCTGTGGACTGAGGATTAATGAACCCCTCCGTTTGAAGCTGGAACATTACCGGCCGGATGAAAAAACAATTTATATTGAAAAGACCAAGTTCAAAAAGGACCGTCTTATCCCTATCCCGATACCCGTTGCACAACAAATTGATAATTATTTATCAAGCAGGGCCACCCTGATTGAACACGATATTAATCCCTACCTGTTCATCGGAGGACCACAAAAAAGACTTGGAGATAACCGTATTCGCTTTATCTTCCACGATGCCGTAAGTCAAATCGGCATCAACAGCCCACGGAAAGTTATCGGGGATACTGTCTTCGGAAAGCCCACCCCGCACAGTTTAAGGCATTCTTTTGCCATAAACACCCTGAAGTCAGCCATTGCCAGGAAACAGTCACCCCAGAATGTGTTGCCGGTGCTTGCTGCTTATATGGGGCATGTGGAATATCGACATACCATGAAATATTTGAGAGTGGTTGATGCCAAAAGCAGGACAAGCCTCCTGAATTTCGCCGGTACCCGGAGGGAAGAATCATGAGGCTGACCAGTTATGTTATTAAATTTTTTGATCAATATCTGTCTCATATCAAAGGATGCAGCCCCAACACGATAAAAAGCTATCGAGATACCATCTCCCTTTTTTTACCATTTGCTGCCGGGTATCACAGGATAAAGATAGAGTCCTTAAAACTTGAGCATCTTACAACAGATTTAATTTTAGATTTTCTCAACCAGCTTGAATCCGGTCGTAACAATACGGCCAAAACGCGCAATCAGAGATTGGCTGTTTTGAAATCCTTTGCCAAGATGGTCCGTTTTATCTATCCTGAGCAAAAAAAACTGACTGATGCTATCCTTGCCATACCTCAGAAACGCAGCCAACGAAAATTGATAGGGTTTTTGTATCCCCAGGAAATCCAAAAGATATTCAATGAGGTCAAGCTTGAGAAAAAAGACGGGTTCCGAAATTATACCCTTTTACATCTTCTATATGACACCGGTGCCAGGGCAACCGAAATCGCAACGCTTCAATTGGATTATTTTGATTATGAAAACAAGACACTGGCTATCCTTGGGAAGGGGAACCGGTATCGACAGATTGAACTTCTTGCAAAAACGGCGGAACTGATTTTTCAATATACTTCAAAGTACCGCCGCTCCCCCAATGTCCTTTGTAAAAAGAGTTTATTTATCAATCAGCGGGGAACCGCACTGACACGTCACGGCATCAACCGCATGTGCAAAGATTATCTTGACCAGGCTTTAAGCCCTAAACGATTGCCCCTTATGCATCCGGTCCACAGTTTCCGGCACTCCTGCGCAGTCCGAATGGTCACTGAAGGGAAGCCCATATCGGAAATTAAAAATCGCCTGGGACATTCCAATGTACAATCCACAATGATCTATCTGCAATTGGACTTGAATCAAAAGCGGCAATTACAAGAGGATTTTATCCGGTTTACCCAGCAGCACCTTAAATCCGATCCTAAAATCGATGAGCTTGTTCAATGGGAAAACAAACAAAATGTTCTTGAGTGGCTGGACAGCCTTTAGATATCCTCAAGCTTTATCAAAGGCGCCTCGATGGACGGACAGGAGTAAATTATTATGTTGAGTCTTTTTATACAAATTTGCTATATTCCCAGTAAGTTGCTGTTTTCTTATAGCTTCTTTGACTTCCACGATAAAACAGGCTAAAGCTCGTCTATCAAGGCTCAGAAGCAACTCGCAACATAATGCAAGAATGGTTGACTTCTCAATTACGGAAACCTTATATTTCACAACCATGGAGCATAGGAATTTACTGATTTGTTTTTAAATTTTTAAACCGGTTCAAAATGACCGGTAAAATTGCTTAAAAACTTTGCCTGATCGTATTACAAAAAATGGGGCGGTATATTGTTTAACAACTGGACATATCCTATTAAACACCTATTTGTTTTACAATTAAAAACATTTTTGCTATTCGTTCAACACGACATATCCAACATGAACAATGTAAGACCACCGGGATTGGTAAGTTGCTGGAATTTGAAGAAAATAAGCACAATCTCGGGGAGATAATTCTCAAAGAATATGGCAAAATACTTCACACTGGATTTGAGAGTCTTGAAAAATTCATTGAGGCAGTCTGCCAAATACTGGCAAAATAGTGTTTGAACCATAAGTCAACCGGATCTGCACAAAAAAATATCACAATTCGGTTAATTCTATATAATGTTTTAGGAAATGCCCTATAGGAAAAAATTAAAATGAGTGTTTTTATTGAAGAAGGAAAAGAAATTAGAAAATTAGCCAAACAATTGGTGATCTCATTCATGAAATCTGAAAGTGATTGTCGCCCCACAGGTTCAGGAATTAAACAAGCACAAATTTTCAAACGATGCGGGTTTGATTGGGGGGACTATGAAAAAACAACATCATCACATCAACAATATTGGATTGTAGGCCTTTTGAAAGAATTGGAAACTGAAGGGGTAGTCGATCAAGTGAAAGTGTCCGGCCCATGGCGACTAAAGCAATAATTTAATACAAGGACTAAACATGAAATCAAACAAAACTATTTTCCTATTGATAATTTTAATAGTTTTTCTATTTATGGGGTCAGCATGGGGGAATAGGAAAACATCAATAAAGTGTTTAGGGGTAAATATTCCCATACCAAACAATTATGAGATTATCCCGTGTTCACAATGGCAATTAGATCTCGCAGATAATCAACAATTTATTTTAAAAGATCCATTCGAGTATGACTTTTTGATTCAAAAAAAAGGGAAAAAAGGAAAAGTCACATTCCCTTTTGAAACTTCTTATTTTCTGATTAAATCAAAGCGAACTCGCCAAATAACAGACAAAGAATTTAAATATTATGTCGATAAATACTCAGTAGTGTCCGGTTAGGTTCTTGCATAATCGGCACGGCCGGAACGAAACTTGACTTCCGGCAAAACGAACCTTGAAACTCTACCAATAGCGACGACTTGGCAAGAGTTCCATAGTAAATCAGG
>JAVERV010000164.1:0-5557 GCA_034006945.1 Desulfobacterium sp.
TCGGCGATGCAGAACGATCGATCACAGTTGAAGAGATCAGGGATAACTTTGACAAAATTTCTGATGTGGAGAACAAAAGGGAACACGGAAGCGCACTTGGCATATTCGAATATATGGGGCCCTTGCTCTCCTAAGAGCATCGGAGCCACAGTAATTCTTCTTTTGCATATCAGCGTGGAACACTGGTTGCTGCCTATAGGATAGAATCAAAATGAGAATTCCTGCCAAAGCCATGCTTTAATGCTTCTTGTCGTTGATAAACCGTTCTATCTCCTTCCAATAGGAGGGAAAGGCAGATATGTCGTTATGGGTGGCCCCCTTGATCGCAAGGGTTTCAGCCGGGCCGCCCCAGGCATTTACAAGGTTGAGACTGTTGGCGGTGGGGATTATCTCGTCCTGGTCTGCAATGACGGCCAGCATGGGCGTCTTAATTCCCGGAGCAGCGGACACGGAGTCGAATCTGTGGCGTAAAAGTTTTCCAACCGGCAAAAAGGGATAGATCCCCTTTGCCACGTTCACAAGGCTGTCAAACGGGGTAACAAGGATAAGGGCACCCACCTGCCTGTGGGCCGCCACATGAACGGCAATCCCGGTGCCAAGGCTTCTTCCCATGAGTATCACCCTGGAAGGGTCAATGCCCTGCCCGGCAATGATCCAATCAAAAATAGCAAGGGCATCGGATAGAAGCCGCTGTTCAGAGGGCCTGCCCTGGCTTTTGCCGTATCCCCGGTAGTTCATGAAGAGCAGGGAGGCAACCATATTTCTCCGGGCCTCTTCAAGGGACCCTGAAACCTCTTCGGCATTTCCACCATAATAAACAATCAGGGGGGAAGCCTTGGAACCGGGGGCATCCACAAACCAGCCGTAAAGATCCTGCCCCTGGTTCGTAACTTTGACCTCATGGGCCTTAAGGGATTGCTCCATCCCGACTGGGGTCTTCTGGGGGAAAAATATGAGTCTTGACTGGAAAAAATAGACAAAGGCCACCAACGCAACTGCCAGAATCACAACGAATTTTATTGTTTCAAACAAAATGTCCATCAATCATCTCCATGTGCTGTACAGCCTTTGGGGATCGTTCCACAAACGCAGTTGTTCCACCTTCTTTGCAATATATTGAACAACTTTGGAAGTCGGCTGTTTTTTTTGGTTGCTTCAGGGATAGCACATGTGTCCAATAAATTCCATGCAAATCAATTGACGTTGGGGGGCAATATAGGTAGGTTACAAACCTGAAGAATTGTGGTCTTAAACTCACGCCGTTTGCAGTTTGCGGGCTTGATGAAAGACAACTGGTCTTGGAGGTCAAGCTGGGAAATCGGCAAACACCCAGATTGATGATGTACAAAGGATAAGATGCAAAGATGGAGCCTGCTATCGTGCCCCCTTTCAAAAGCATTAAGGAAACAAACCAATAATGGTTAAAAATAAACTCACCCTTTCAAAACTTGAAAACCTTTTATTGAAAGCCTGTGATGACCTTCGCGGCAGTATGGATGCAAGCGAATATAAGGAATATATTTTTGGCATGTTGTTTTTAAAACGCGCCAGTGATTTATTTGATCAGCGCCGGGAAGAAATTAAAAAAGAAAAAGCAGCATTGGGGATGTCTGCCCAGGACATAGAAAAAGAGCTGGTTGATCGTGATAATTATTCAGGAAAATATTTTTATGTGCCCGAGCGGGCAAGATGGAAGGAAGGCTGGGATGAAGAGATAAAAGACAGGGAAAAAGGTAAAATAAAGATTGTTCATCATCCGGCCTTAAAGCATGTGAAGGAAAATGTCGGCTCCCAGCTGAACAAGGCCCTGTGGGCCATTGAAGATGCTAATGTTGATGCTTTGCAGGATGTGTTGAAAGGAATCAATTTTAATCGGAAGATTGGCCAGCGCACCCTGGATGACGACACCCTGGCTGATTTTATCCAAAACTTTGAAAAAATCCCCCTTAGAGACGAAGACTTTGAGTTCCCGGATTTATTGGGTGCGGCCTATGAGTGGCTGATCAAGTTCTTTGCCGATTCAGCCGGTAAAAAGGCCGGTGAATTTTACACACCTGCCGAAGTCGTACGCATTTGTGTCGAGATCTGTAATCCCCAGGAGGGTATGAGCATTTATGACCCAACAGCGGGGTCGGGGGGCATGCTGATACAGACACGGGACTATCTGCGCGAATGCAACGGTGATGCAAGTGAGGTGTCCCTCAACGGTCAGGAAAAGATCGGCACAACCTGGTCCATCTGCAAGATGAACATGCTGCTCCACGGCATATCCCATGCAGATATCCGCCAGGGAGATACCATCAAGGAACCCCAGCATCTGGGTGAAGACAACGAATTAAAGAGGTTCGACCGGGTGCTGGCCAATCCTCCATTCAGCCAGAACTACAGCAGAAAAGAGCTGAAATTTCCCGGCCGGTTTCCAGTGATGATGCCTGAAAAGGGCAAAAAGGCCGACCTGATGTTTGTCCAGCATATGCTTTCGGTTCTCAAACACGACGGCCGCCTGGCAACAGTTATGCCCCACGGCGTTTTGTTCCGTGGTGGTGAGGAACGTGCAGCCCGGAAACACTTCATTGAAAAGGGTTATCTGGAAGCCGTCATCGGCCTGCCCAGCAACCTGTTTTACGGGACCGGCATTCCCGCCTGTCTTCTGGTAATGAACAAAAAAGGGGCCAGGGACCGGGATCATGTATTGTTTATCAATGCAGACAGAGAATTTCGGGAGGGCAAAGCACAAAAACATCTGCGGCCTGAAGACATCGACAAGATTGTTCATGCCTACAGAAAAGGAGCTGAGATAACAGGCTATGCCCGCAGGGTTGACAGGGCTGAAATAGCAGCAGAAGATTATAACTGCAATATCCGTCGCTACGTGGATAACGCACCGCCGCCAGAGCCCCACGATGTGCGTGCCCATCTCCACGGCGGCATCCCCATAACGGAGATCAATGCTCTGGAGCAGTTCTGGCGTAACTATAATGGGTTGCGTAATGATTGTTTCATCCCAAGGGATGAGACCTACATGGATATTGCAGAGCCCATTGCCGATAAACGCAGCATTGCGGATTTTGTGACAAATCATCCAGGTGTGGTAACCCGCCACAAAGCGTTTATGTGTCAGCTTGAGACCTGGTGGCAGGCCAACCTGCCCACTGTAGAGTCACTGGCCCCTGATCAAGAAACCCAGCATCAAGGCTCAGGCAACGTCTATGTAATGAGACGCAGCCTGATAAAGAGCATTGAAGCCGAATTAAAGGATCAGTCTCTGCTTACCCCTTTTCAGGTACGTGGGGCCTTTGCCAACTACGTGAACCAGCTCAAGGCCGATTTTAAATCCATTGCCGCAAGCGGATGGGGAGCGGTACTGATCCCCGATGATGAGATTCTGCAAAGCCAGTTCCCCGAAATCCTGGAAGAGATGGAACAGGCCCAAATCCGCCTTGCTGAACTACAGGCCCTTTTCAGTGCAGCCGGTGGAGAAGATTTTGAAGACACGGAAGATACCGGTGTCCTGCCAGCCGCTGACGTCAAGAGTAAAAAGGACGACCTTAAGACCCTGAACGCTGAATGGAAAGCCCGGCTAAAGGAGATTAAAGCTCTTGCTGGAAATATCTTTTCTGAAATCAAAATAGCCGGATTACTGCCGAAAGGTGAAAAAAAGGGCTACTTTTGCACCGAAGGGTTGACACAAAAAGAACCGCAGTTTGATAACGGGCAACGGATTCTCGACCTGGCCCATGGGGTGAATCATCACTCCGAGTTTGCCGACCCACTTTTGACAGCCATGGAACAAGGGGCTCTGGCACTAGGACGAGCCACAGACATCGAAAAAAACCTTGCCCGGCACAGGGCGCTGGAGGATGAAGTTACAGCCTTAAAGGCAACCCTCAAAAGCATCGAGAACAAACGGGATGAGCTTGTGGAAAGCGCACGGGCGAAGATCTCCACGGACGAGGCTCGCACCGTGATCATCGAGCGTCTGCGCCAGGTGTTAATGGACACCTATCAGGCATATCTGAGGGCCGACCAGCGCGCCTGCATCAAGGCCATTGAAAACCTGTGGAATAAATATGCCATAACGGCCAGGGATATCGAAACGGAACGTGATGCGGCTTCGAACCAACTGAAAGCATTTTTAGTGGAGTTGGGCTATGAGTGATTGGCATACTTTGAAGTTAGAAGATTGTGCTGATATCCTGGATCATCTTCGAATCCCCATTAATGAAGAAGAACGTAAAAAAAGGCCTGGGCAAACACCCTACTACGGTGCGAATGGAATTCAGGGTACTATTGATGGTTGGATATTTAATGAACCATTAATTTTAATGGCCGAAGATGGCGGTTATTTTGATGAATTTGAAACTCGCCCGATAGCCTACAAAATCATTGGGAAATCATGGGTTAACAACCACGCTCATGTAATAAGACCCAATGAAACCACGGATTTTAATTATCTTTTTTATTCCTTAGAACATAAAAACATATTGCCTTATATTAAAGGCGGAACTAGAGCAAAGTTGAATCAAAAGGAACTTAGAGCTATTGAAATTTATCTCCCCTTTGAAAAACAAGCTCAAACGGCTATATCCAAAATTTTAGATGGCATTGACCAAACCATAGAAAAAACTGAAGCCCTGATCCACAAATACCAACAAATCAAAGCCGGTTTAATGCACGACTTGTTTACCCGTGGCGTTACCGCAGATGGCAAACTCCGCCCCCCCAGAGAACAAGCACCGGAGCTTTACAAGGAAACATCCATAGGCTGGATTCCCAAGGCGTGGAGAGTTATGCCTTTGAATCAATTGGCAACTTATCAACACGGAAGACCATTTCCATCGACAGATTATTCAAATGAGGGAGTGTTACTTTTAAGGCCGGGTAATCTTCATATAAATGGCTTTGTAAGCTTTGACGAAGCCCATACAACTCGCATACCCGAGAAATGGTTAATTAAGTGTCCCGCTTATGCTTTACAGCATGGTGACATTTTAATGAATTTAACTGCTCAATCATTGGAAGATCAATTCTTAGGAAGAGTTTGTCTCAACACTGAAAAAGAACCCGTTTTATTAAACCAGCGAATTGCAAAATTTAAAGGAATAGCAATAGATCACTACTTCCTATATTGGCTATTAAAGTCTCATCAATTTCGAGAACAAATTGACCACACGACCCAAGGGACAAAAGTCCAGCATCTTTACAATTCCGATTTAAATAGAGTGTTGTTAGGTGTTCCAAAAGACAAAGAAGAACAATTGAGAATAGCAGATCGACTCAAAATTTGTGTGGAAGCTATTCAAAAAAATATCGAAATTTTTCATAAACTAAAAAAACAAAAATCAGGTCTCATGGAAGACCTTCTAACCGGCAAAGTCCAGGTAAAAACAAACCAGGAAGAACCCTGCCATGTCTGAATACACCGAAGTGGAACAGCCTTTTCTGGAACAGCTTGAATCGCTTGGCTGGACAGCCGTTGACCAGGGGCCGGACATTCCCCATGATTCCGGCAAGAGCCTGCGCCAGACCTTTCGCCAGTGGATTTTGCCTGACCTGT
>JAVERV010000202.1:0-4145 GCA_034006945.1 Desulfobacterium sp.
TGGGTGATTTCTTCGCTGTCCGACACGTTCGAGGTGATGGCAAAGGTGCTTTTCTTCTTGAACAGGTTTTCCCATTTGATTTTTTTTGCCTCCCTGTAAAGAATGTCGGTATCCTTGCAGGTGAAGCTTGTCAGAGGTGCAAGAATCCGTGAAAAGAGCCTTGTCTGATAATTAATGCGGTAGAAAACATCCTTTTCAGCCTTAAAGAAGATGCCCCGGAAGGATGGGGTCACATCTAAGGCTCCAAGTTCTTTAAGTTCAACCTCCCCCTCTTTGATTAAATCGTTTGCGATCTGGGCAAAGAAGGTTGGGTCCTGCTGGTACTTGAATCCGGTGGCGTAGCGTTTGTGCTGACCTGGTCGTTTCCTGATAACGTTGCTTTTGATTGTCTTTATTGGTTCCATTTTTGTCTCTGTAGTGATCGGGTTATTTGGTTTGCGGCAATTCTTGTCCCGCCCTGGTGTGCCTGGATAAAGTTTTGTGCCTGTTCTTCCTGCACGCCCCTCCTACGACCGTTAACAAGGCTTTCTATCATAAAATCCGCCACCTGCTGCCAGTTATTTGCCCTGTGTACAATTTTTTTTCTGAAGATTTCTTCGCCCACCCATAGAAAGTCCTTTAAATGAGGCCCTGTAACCGTTGCCGCACCTGCCATGGCGGGCTCCATGAAGTTCTGACCTCCAAGGGGCAGGAGGCTGCCCCCCACAAAGGCTGTGGTAGCAATCGAACAGGCCTGTTTAAGTTCACCAAATGTATCCCACAGGATTATACTCCCCGGCTCAACGGTTTTAAGGTCTGATCGCTGGCTCCTGAGGCACCAGTTATAGTCTGCCCGACTCAGGTTCTTTTCCCAAGATCGGATTCTTTCCATGTGTCGGGGGAAAATTGCAACAACCTGGTTGGGGAATTCTTTGAGGATGCGGGTCAGAATCTTTTGGGCCATTTCCTCCTCCTCCCTTCGTATGGATGCCAGAATTGAGACTGGAATTTTCGGGTTGAGCTGATTTTTGTTGGAGTATGTTCCTGCGTTGGTTAGAGCACCGTTCGTGGTTGCAAGGGCGTCAAATTTTATGTTGGGCATCACCTTAACAGTGGCCTCTGTAAAAAGTACGGCAAACCTTTCTGCCTCCCGGTCAGATGTTGCAAGAATGGTGTCTGGGGCAAGGTGCCGCCAGACAAATGCCGTTTGTCGGTAACTCTTGAAGCTCTTTTCAGAAAGCCTTGCATTGACCATGATAATTTCTGTACCCCGCTTTTTGAGGCAGGAGAGAAGTCCCGGCCAGAGTTCAGTTTCGAGGAGCACCATGACAGCCGGGTCTATGCGCTTTACCACTCTCTCCATGAGACTGGGCATGTCAAAGGGAAACCAGGCAAGCACAACCTCAATCGACGGGTCCAAAAATTGGATTGGTTTTTGTTCGAAGTTTTGATTTTGCGGCTGATCTGGTGAATTACCGGATGAATGGTTCGGTAACCCTTGGACAAGTTCTTTCTCCAGGATTTCCATTCCCTGGACTGTTATGGTGGAAACCAGAACCCGGGTCTTTGCCTGGAAGCGCATGGATTTTACCAGGGAGCAGGCAAGGTATGCTTCGCCTGCCGAGGCAGCCTGTATCCAGATGTCGCATTTTGAAAAATGAGCGGCCGATGTTCGTTGGCTGAATCCAGTTTTGAGGCGCTGGTGGGTTTTCAGAAGGGGCAGAACCGCCTGCCATGCAAAGTTGTAAACTGCCAGCAGGCCCGTCGTAACTATCTCTGTCTTCATCTAAATGTATATCCTGTACGCTTTAAGATTGACAAATTCAGGCATTGTATCACATAATAAAAAGCTTATGGAAAATATATACAAAAAAACAAACAGGGTCAGAATAACTGATGTTTTGCATATTGTTCTTGCCCATTGGAAGAAACTGGCCATTGCCATGGTGTGCATGGTCGTGGTTGCCGGTGCCACCGCAGCTTCAGCCTATCTTGTAAAACCCATGCTTGATGACATCTTTATCAACAGAGACAAGACAAAGCTGCTGCTGATTCCAGGGGCCGCTATCCTGGTGTTTTTCCTCAAGGGTGCAGGCTCCTATGGTCAGGGCTATCTGATGAACTACGTGGGTGAACAGATCATCAAGCATTTCAGAATTTCCCTTTACGATAAAATTATCGATCTTCCCCTTGCTTTTTTTTACAGGGAAAAGACAGGGGTTCTGATGTCCAGGATCACCAACGACGTCAACATTGTAAAGGGCATGGTTTCCACGGCTGTGACCAGTCTTTTGCGGGATGCCTTTACCGTGGTGGCCCTCACCTTTGTGGTGCTTTACATGGACTGGAAGCTTGCCCTCGGGGCTTTCCTGGTTTTGCCGGCAGCCTTTTACCCCATCGTCCTGTTCGGCCGAAGGGTGAGGAGATTCAGCACCGGCAGCCAGGAGGCCATGGCCGACTTGAACGTCTTTCTCCACGAGACTTTTACCGGAACAAAGGTGGTAAAAATTTTCTCCATGGAGTCTTTTGAACGGCAGCGGTTCCGGAAAAGGGCCGAGACCCTGTTTCGCTTAGGGATGAAAACCACCATCGCAAAATCACTTTCATCACCTGTTATGGAGTTCCTGGGCGGTATCGGCATTGCCTTTATCATCTGGTTCGGCGGATCAAGAGTGATCAGCGGTGCCTCCACGCCGGGCACTTTTTTTTCGTTCTTAACTGCGGTGATGATGCTCTACGATCCGATTAAGAAATTGAGCACCCTCAACAACACTATACAGGAAGGAATTGCGGCTTTGACCAGGATCTATGATGTGCTTGAACGCCCTTCTGAAATTGAGGATCCAATCAATCCAGCTCAATTTGAATCTAACCTGCAGTCAGGAGGGGCTGGCAAAGATCCAGGTGGGGTCAGGTTCGAAAACGTTACCTTCTCCTACAACCCGGATGAGGAACCGGTTTTAAGGGATGTTTCGCTTCGGGTTGATCCGGGTGAGGTTCTGGCCCTTGTGGGCATGAGCGGCGGTGGAAAGACCTCCCTTGTCAACCTGGTGCCAAGGTTTTATGACGTTACCAAGGGAAGGGTCCTGGTCAATGGCCTGGATGTGAGGCAGTGTTCGCTCAAGGATTTAAGAAGCCGTATATCCATTGTCACCCAGGAGCCTATTCTCTTTAACGCTACGGTCCGGGACAACATTCGCTACGGCCGCATGGACGCAACCGACGAAGCCATTGAACAGGCTGCAAGGGCCGCCTATGCCCACGGATTTATCATGGGCTTTCCTAATGGGTATGATACACCTATAGGTGAGCTTGGCAGCAGGCTCTCCGGGGGGGAAAAGCAGCGGCTATGCATTGCAAGGGCTATGATCAAGGATGCGCCGATTCTCATCCTTGACGAGGCCACCTCGGCCCTGGATGCCGAGGCCGAAGGTGTGGTACAAAAGGCCCTTGCCAACCTGATGAAGGGCAGAACTACCCTGGTGATCGCCCACAGGCTTTCAACCATTGACCATGCAGACAAAATTGCTCTGATAAAAGAAGGCCGGGTGGTGGAGCAGGGAACCCATGCAGAACTCATGGATCAAAAGGGAGAATACTTTAAGCTGCAAACCATGCAGTCCCCGAGGGCTGTGATTAATTAGCTGTTAGCCGTTAGCTAAAAGCTAAAAGCTGTTTCTTTTATAAAAAAATGAGGAGATCTTATAATGGCTGTTTCCAAGGAACTGCTTGAAATACTCGCCTGCCCCAAATGCAAGGGCGAGGTGACGCTTACCCCGGACAAAGATGGGCTCGTGTGTGAACCGTGTGGTCTTGTGTACGAGATAAGGGATGATATCCCCATCATGCTTGTTGAAGAGGCAAAACCCCATATAAAATGAGTATACCCAGACAACCCGATCCGGCAAAGCTCGTCATAGGCCTGTTCATGAACGATCAGGCCATTTTTCAGGAGTTGCTCGAATCCCTTGAAAAGAAATTCGGGGCCATTGACATGGTCAGCCCCTGGTTTGATTTTGATTATACAGACTACTACAACAGGGAGATGGGATCTTCCCTTTTCCGGCGGGTGGCCGTGTTTAAGGATCTTGTCGAGCAGGGAGATCTGGCAGATATCAAGATTGCGACCAACGAAATTGAAGCCGCATGGACGAATAATGGGAAAA
>JAVERV010000165.1:0-5464 GCA_034006945.1 Desulfobacterium sp.
AATATTCCCACGGTTTGCATTGATGAGGCTGTCGGCAGGCGTATAGCGCGAATGAATAGAATGCAATCCAATGGTATTTATCTGAGTAAGAAGGTTATCGATTTTGCTCTCCGGCAGTAACCCCGGTACCCCAACACCCAACACCCAATACCCAAGGCCCCATGGACAAAAAAAAAGATTATGCAGCAGTTGCTGATACATGAAGGGCTCAGGTTGACACCCTACCATAAAGTGCTGTTTTTGACCCCCAAAAGTAGGGTTTAAGAGCAAAAACAGCCCTTGCTTGAATCGATTATTCTTGAATAACAACAACTTAGCGGGGTCAGACCCCATGATAAAGCATTTAGGTGGTGAGAATTGTGTGACCGGGTCGTGCCATCTGGTGCGGGCTGGCGGTGTTAATGTTCTGGTGGACTGCGGCATTGCCCAGGGCCATGATAGTGTGGTGCCCTTTGACCTATGGCCGGTGCCCCCCGAAGCCATTGATTATCTGTTTCTCACCCATGCCCACATCGACCACACCGGCCGTGTGCCGGACCTCATCGATGCCGGGTTTAAAGGCGAGATCCTCTGCACCCATGCCACCAGGGCCCTGCTCTCCCCCATGCTCCGGGATGCCATGTCCTTTTCCGCCCGCACCGACGCCCAGATCCGGACCATGGAAGCCCGGATCAACGACCTGGCCTGGGGCTTTGAGCTGTACGAACCCTTCACCCTGAAAAACAACATCAAATTTACCCTGAAAAACGCCGGCCACATCCTGGGCTCATGCTTTATAGAGTTTTCCCTCCCCCGCCCGGACGGCACCACAACCCGGGTAACCTTTTCCGGGGACCTCGGCTGCAGACACACACCCATTCTCCAGGACCCGGACCCGCCTGATGCCTGTGACCTTCTGATCCTGGAATCCACCTACGGGGACCGGAACCACGAAAACCGAGCCGACCGCCAGGCCGCCCTGGAACAGGCCCTGAACCGCGCCCTGGCCGACGACGGCATCGTGTACATCCCGGCCTTTGCCCTGGGCCGCACCCAGGAGCTGATCTACGAACTCGACCGCATCAACCCGGGCGTACCAGTGTTCATCGATTCCCCCCTGGGCATTGAAATCACCCGGCTCTACCAGGAGATGGACCTCTACTGGAACAAGGAAGCCAAGGCCCTGAAAGCCGCAGGCGACCACCCCATGAAATTCGACCGCCTCTACTCAGTAGAAAGGTTCAAGGACCACCGCCGCCTGCTCAACCTTCCAGGCCCGGCCATCATCATCGCAGGTTCCGGCATGTGCACGGGCGGCCGCATTGTGGATCACCTCAAGCACGGCCTGGACGATCCAAGAAACGACCTGTTCTTTGTGGGATACCAGGCAGCCGGCACCCCGGGCCGGGCCATCCTGGAGGGCCGAACCCCGGCCAAAGCCGCCATCCACCGCCTGACCGGCTACTCGGCCCACGCCGACCAGCAAACCCTGGTCGCCTGGGTGGAAGCCATGCCCGAACCTCCGGGCGAAATCCGGCTGGTGCATGGCGAACCAGCCGCTAAAAAAGCCTTGGCCCGCAGATTGAACGCCTGAAACCCACGCAGCTTTAACGGCTAAGTAAATCCTTAAAGTGCTGTTTTTGACCCCCAAAAGTGGGGTTTAAGAGCAAAAACAGCCCAAAAACAAAGCCATTCCTCTGTAAAAACAAACACTTACTGGGGTCAGACCCCATATAGTAAAGCCCGGTCACCCGCCATTTAAACAAACAGCTGCTGCCCGTGTACGACAAGCCCATGATCTACTACCCGTTGTCGATCCTGATGCTGGCCGGCATCCGGGAGATCCTGATCATCTCAAGCCCGGATCACCTGCCCGGGTTCCAGGAGATGTTCGGAGACGGCAGCCACCTGGGGCTGGACATCTCCTACACGGTCCAGCCCCGGCCCGACGGCCTGGCCCAGGCATTCATCCTGGGCAAAGAGTTCATCGGCAGCGATTCTGTCTGCCTGATCCTGGGGGACAACATTTTCTACGGCCACGGGTTTTACCCGATCCTGGAAGAGTGCACCAGCCTGGAAAAAGGCGGCATCATCTTCGGGTACCAGGTCACGGATCCCCACCGCTATGGCATTGTCTCCTTTGACAAGCACCGCAACGTGGTGAGCATCGAAGAAAAACCCGAACACCCCAAATCCCGGTACGCTGTGCCCGGCCTCTATTTTTACGACAACGACGTGGCCGCCATTACCGCAGATGTTACCCCATCGGCCCGGGGCGAGCTGGAGATCACATCGGTAAACAACGCCTACCTGGCCAAAGGAGACCTCAAGGTCAAACTCCTGGGCCGCGGCTTTGCGTGGCTTGACACCGGCACCCACGAATCTCTGCTGGAGGCGGCCAACTTCATCGAAACCATTGAAAAACGCCAGGGCCTGAAAATCAGCTGCATCGAAGAAGTCGCCTTCCGCCAAGGCTTCATCACAGCCGAACAGCTCGAAAACCTGGCCCACCCATTACGCAAAACCCCCTGCGGCCAATACCTGATCAACCTGCTGACCGACTAAAACCCAACACCCAACATTGACACCAACGCCATTTCAATCTATAAAGTATAAAGATATCAAAAACATAAATACCGCCACAATGAAAACAGGAGAAAAAATGGCGCTTGAAATGCTCAATGCTTCTGTCGTTATTTTATCCGAAGGGAATAATCCAAAACTGCTGAATCATGATTTTCTTGCCAGAAATAAAATTGTGCCGGAAGATTGGCATGTCCGGGATGTCGTGATCACCCCTCCTTTTTCGAACATTGTATATGAAAACGATGTGCAGTTTGTTGTCGAGCTGAACAAATTGCAGATTCGGGCCGGCAACCCGGAACACATCGATTGTGACCGGGATCTGCCGAAAATGGTGATGGATTATTTGCGCGTTCTTCCCCATGTTTCCTATCTGGGCGTAGGGATTAACTTTGTTTTTGTTTTAAAAGACAGCAGTCACGATGACATCCGGAAAAATTTTTTGCATGACGGCCCCTGGCTGGACAAAGAAGGAAACATCTCAAAAGTCGCTATTGAGTTCAACTATTTGAATGTTGAGCCCCAGTTCAATCTTAAAATAGACTCACACACCAGCGGCATACTGTTTTCGGTCAATTATCATCAGAATTTTAAGCCGGATCAGGAAAAACAGAGAATGCAGTACATATCGGAAATGGGAAAATTGAAAATCCGTTTTTTGGAATTTGCCCGGCACCTTCCCATTGTCTGGGAACAGGAATAATAACATGTCTTCTTCTACAGCTGTCATAAACGATATTTCACCGTCCGTACCCACGTTTTTCAATGTACCGTCAAAGGCGGAAAAAGTGGATCTTTTTTACAAAGATCTGTTGCATAATACAGCCTTGAATCTTTCCGAGGTATCAATTTCGAGTATTGGAACGTCCCGGGATGGAACCCGGGCGGACCGGATCTCGTTCAGCGAAGAAAACCTTGCTGAATTGACCGGCCAATGGCGCAGATTCGCAGTGTCAGAACAGATTGACCGCATCAGAAACTGCTGCAGTCCAGCGACCGGTAATGCCATTGCCGACCGCCTCGGAAATCTCCGTCAGTATCTTTGTGAGGAAGAAGGGCCGAAAATTGATATATCTCTGGATTCGCTGCAGGCCATGCATGTGTTTATTGAACAGATTCCAGACGTCCGTTTACCTCAAATCAGTCTGACCGCTGAAGGGGATGTCTATCTGCGCTGGAAATCAGAACCAGACCGGCTCTTTTCCATTCATTTCCTGGACGACAGACGGGTTCGTTTTGCAATATTTTATCCCAATCCCCGCCACGAACAAATGATCAACCGTCACAGCGGATATGAAACCGTTGACACGGTTTTGACGTCAGCCGACAAAATCTGTTCTGTCCGGGATTGGATCTCCGGATGAAAGGGGACTACCTTCCCGGCAACGATCACGTGGTCCGCTACTGCCCCGGATCAAAACTCGCTGAGGATGGCACCCCCCTGGCAACCGCTTTTTATTTAAGGCGCAATGAAAAATTTTTATCAGTTGAATGGCTGGAATATCTGCAGAAACAGACCGAAGAAGATCCGGTCAGAAAAGTGGCTTCCATATTCAAGGAAAAGTTGAATGTCGGGTCAACCGCTCGAATGGCAGTTTTGAATGTCGGCAACATGTGCCATCATGTGAAGACACAAACAACATTAACCATACGTGTCCTTCATGAACCCGGCAAAAGCGACCCTGCTCATGCAGGGATACACGATACTGCCCAGGATGAAATGATTATCGCTGAACTCATCACCGAAACAGTGGACACCCTGTACCCTTTTTCCTGAAAATGCGAACCGGGGTCAGGCTTGGCTTATTGCAGCTCTATGCAATAAGCCAAGCCTGACCCCACCAAGGTAACAAACCTCATGTTCAAACCCAACGAAACCATAAATGTCACCCAGCCGTTCCTCCCCCCCTGTCCGAAGTCACCACCTTCATGCAGGAGATCTGGGACCGCAAATGGCTCACCAACTCCGGGGCCTTTCACAAGGAACTGGAAGCCCAGCTGGCCCGATACCTGAATGTGCCCTACGTGGCCCTGTGCGCCAACGGAACCCTGGCCCTGCTCATCGCCCTGCAGGTGCTGCGGGTCACGGGCGAGGTCATCACCCCACCCTTCAGCTTTGTGGCCACTTCCCATGCCCTGTGGTGGAACAACATCCGGCCCGTGTTTGTGGACATTGAGCCGGAGTTCTGCAACCTGGACCCAGAAAAGGTGGAATCCGCCATCACCCCGAAAACCACGGTGGTGGCCCCGGGGGTAAAATCAGGTCAGTTTAAATTGATTTCTCTTTAATCTCAAGGAGTTGTCGGGGTCAGACCCCGTTATCATGGAAAAATTTGAAAAGCCGATCCTTGTTACCAGACCTTTTCTGCCTCCGCTGGAAGAGTATTGTGAGGGGCTAAAAGAGATATGGGATAACCAGTGGCTGACCAATAATGGCCCTGTACTGCAGCGGTACCGGGAGCAACTGAAAGACTATTTTGAAACCGGGAATATCTGCCTGTTTAACAATGGGACTCTTGCCCTGCAGATTGCCCTGCAGGGAATGGGCATAACAGGCGAGGTGATTACCACACCTTTTACCTTTGTGGCCACCACCCACACACTGTATTGGAATAAAATCCGCCCGGTTTTCTGCGATATTGAACCGGACACCTTCAACCTGGATCCGGCAAAGGTGGAGGAACTGATCACACCCTGGACCACAGCGATCCTGGCAGTCCACGTTTTTGGAAGACCCTGCCTGATGGACGAACTGGCAGATATTGCCAAACGGCACAACCTGGCTCTGATCTATGATGCAGCCCATGCCTTTGGCGTTCGTGTCGATGGCAGACCCATCAGCCATTATGGAGATCTGAGCATGTTCAGCTTCCATGCAACCAAGCTCTATCATTCCATTGAG
>JAVERV010000040.1:0-34250 GCA_034006945.1 Desulfobacterium sp.
AGGGGATTCCGTTCATCTACCGGGATTTCCGGGAGGGGTGGAAGCAGGGCATAGAAGAGTCAAAGGAGCTTGGTATGTACCGCCAGCAGTACTGTGGCTGCATATACAGTGAAAGGGATCGTTTTTTCAACGAATAAGTACCATCCACGCAAGGGCAATTCGTGGATTGCCCCTACGGTGTCGGCCGCATTACCGTTATCCCCAGTGAGGATTGTCCATGTACCAGTCAGCCGCAAGATCAAGCCCCTGAAGAACTGAAAATTGAGGAGTGTACCCAAGGAGATTTTTTGCCCTTGAAATGTCGGCAAGGGAATGGCGCACGTCCCCTGGCCTGAAATCCCTGTACACAGGCTCTACCCGGGCGGCTTCCGGATATCTCTCCTTTACCCTGTCCCTGATCATGGAAAAAAGTTCTGTAAGGGTGGTTCGTTGACCAAAGGCCACGTTGTAGACCCGGTTTACAGCTTTGTCGTCGGCTGCAAGGGCCCCAAGGATGTTTGCCTGAACCGTGTTGTCAATATAGCAGAAATCCCGGCTTGTCTCACCGTCCCCGTTGATGAAGACCTCATCCCCCTTTATCAATGATGCAAACCAGAGGGGAATGACTGCGGCATAGGCGCCCATGGGGTCCTGGCGCCGTCCGAAAACGTTGAAGTATCTCAGCCCAACGGTTTTAAAGTCATAGGTTTTAGCAAAAACATCGGCATAGAGCTCGTTTACGTATTTGGTAACGGCATAGGGGGAAAGGGGGCTGCCGATTTCGTCTTCAACCTTGGGGAGCCCTGGATGATCCCCATAGGTGGAGCTCGATGCGGCATAGACAAACCTTTTTACGCAGGCAGCGCTTGCCGCCACCAGCATGGTCAGGAAACCCGTTATGTTGTTGTGATTTGTAGTCAAGGGGTCCTCGACTGACCTTGGGACAGAACCAAGGGCCGCCTGGTGGAGCACATAATCCTGACCGGTGCAGGCCTCCTTGCAGGTTGCAGGATCGCAGATGTCACCTCTGATGAACGTGAAGCGTTTCCACTCATCGTCCGTGACCGATGCCTCTATCTGGTCAAGGTTGTGCTGAAACCCGGTGGAAAAATTATCGAGACCCGTGACCTGCTGGCCGTGCTTTAAAAGGGTCTCCGCAAGGTTTGAGCCGATGAATCCGGCGGCTCCGGTAACGAGCCATCGGCCGTCGATGGATTTCAGTTTTTCTTTGATTGGGTCAGTTTCCATTTTCATTTCCATAATTACAACCGCCAGAAGTTTACACCGCTGGCCTTTACCTCGTCCATATCCACCATGGATTTAACGTCAATGAGGCAGCCTTCGGGTTCCAGGGTCCGGGTAAAATCGGAGAGCTTCTTTGACCGGTAGGCCCTGTGGGGAACCGCAATGATCAAAGCTCCCAGGTTACTCAGCTCATCCCAGGAACAGAGCCTTACATTGTAGTAGGCCATGGCTTCGCCAGGATCTGCCAGGGGTTCATGCACAAGTACCTCGACCCCGTAGGATTCAAGCTCTGTTACGATGTCTACCACCCTGGTGTTCCTCAAATCCGGGCAATCCTCCTTAAAGGTGAGCCCGAGAATCCCCACCTTGGAGCCCTTGATCTTCTTGCACGCATTGATCATCATCTTGATGGTTTTTTCGACAACAAATTTCCCCATGTTGTCGTTGATTCTCCGGCCCGCCAGAATCACCTCTGGATGGTACCCCTCGGACTGAGCCTTAAAGGTCAGGTAATAGGGATCGACCCCTATGCAGTGACCGCCCACAAGCCCCGGAGAGAAGGGAAGAAAATTCCACTTGGAACCCGCCGCCTCAAGAACGTTTTTAGTATCAATGTTGAGAAGATCAAATATAAGGGAAAGCTCGTTCATCAGGGCGATGTTAAGATCCCTCTGGGTGTTCTCAATCACCTTTGCCGCCTCGGCCTCTTTGATGGTGTGGGTTCGATGAACCCCGGCTTCGATGATAGACTCGTAAAGGGAGGCAACCCGGTCAAGGGTCGCTTCATCATCCCCGGACACCACCTTGGTGATCCGTGTCAGGGTGTGCTCCTTGTCCCCTGGATTGATCCGTTCGGGCGAGTATCCCACATGGAAATCTTGTTTCCAGGTAAAACCCGATTCCCTTTCAAGGATGGGAACACAGATCTCTTCGGTTACTCCCGGATAGACGGTTGATTCAAATATGACAACAGCCCCCTTTTTCATGTATCTTCCCGCCGTCACCGACGAACTCTCAACAGGCCCGAGATCCGGTCGTCTTGCCTTGTCTATGGGGGTGGGAACGGCAATGATGATAAAATCGGCATCACCTATCATCGAGGGGTCTGAAGTTGCCGTAAAATGGACGGCTCTCTTAAAATCGTCAATCGAAACCTCACCTGTGGGGTCCTTCATGAGCCTGCAGTTATCCACGATGCTCTGCTTTAAATCAAGGCCTGTGGTGGTATATTTAGCGCCGAAATGGATGGCCAGGGGAAGCCCCACATACCCAAGGCCGATCACCGCAATTTTCACATCTTTATCTGTCATGGAATGTCCTTTGAATAATATCAGCGATTCTTTCAGAAGCCTTCCCGTCCCAGAACCTTGGGCGTTGGCCAATTTTCCAGCCATTGTTCATAATTTGTTCAAACGAGTCAAGAATTTTCTGTCTGGAGGTGCCCATAAGGGCGTTGGTGCCCTGGGACACGGTGATGGGGCGCTCGGTGTTCCCCAGTTTAGTCTTTTAGCTTTTAGTTTTATTCATGCTCCTGATCATGTTGACCATGATCTTGTCGGCCCGGTCAAGCCTTCCTGCGAGCACTTGAAACAGATGCTTTGCCACCTCCGGGTACTTTTCGATGATCTCAAGAAGCTTGTCCCCTGGGAAACGCTTGATCACGGAACGTCCCTTGGACACGATGGAGGCAGACCTGGGGTCGCCCGTGATGGCTGCCATCTCGCCGAAATATTCGTTTGGCTGAGTGATCTCGGCAATTTTCTTGCCGCCCTTTACCACATGGACGGCCCCCTGGACAAGCTTGAAAAAATCAATGTCTGTATTGCCCTCACGAATGATCACATCCTTGTCCTCGTAACGTTCCACATCCGGATTTACGAGATAAGCGGGAAGGGCCTCCTTGGTGATGGTGGTTTTTTTTAAGACCTCCTCAAGGGAAGTTTCTCCCTGGCGAACCTTGATAAGTCCGGAATCACGAAGGGTTTTCATCCCCTCCTGAACGGCGAGCTTTCTCAACAGATCCTCTGGAACCGCCGCATTGATTGCCTTTGCAACCTCATCGGTCACCTCCATGAGCTCATAGAGGCCCACCCTGCCCTTGTACCCAGTTCCGTTACAGTTGGCACACCCCCTGGGACCGTAAAACTTCAGATCCGGGATCTCGGCCTTGGAGAATCCGTAAAGCTCAAGGTCATTGGGGTCGTACCCCGTGACTTCCTCCTTGCACTGGGGGCAAAGCCGCCGGGCAAGACGCTGGGAAAGGACCATGGACACGGACGAGGCAAGCATATAGGGCGGAATGCCGATATCCACAAGGCGGCCTATGGTTGAGGGACAATCGTTTGTATGAAGGGTTGAAAAGACAAGATGACCCGTCATGGCGGCCTTGATGGCGATCTCGGCCGTAATCAGATCCCGGATCTCGCCGACCATGATGATATCTGGATCCTGACGCAGAAAAGATTTCAGGGCCGCAGCAAAGGTCATGCCCACCTCGTCCCTGACCGGCACCTGGTTGATTCCCCTGAAGTTGAACTCCACCGGATCTTCGGCCGTCAGGATCTTGGTATCCTCCTTGTTGAGACGGTTGAGAATGGAATAAAGAGTGGTGGTCTTGCCGCTTCCCGTGGGACCCGTGACAAGGAGCAGCCCGTAGGGTCGGGATATGCAGCGCTTGATCCCTTCAAAGGTGTCGGCCTCAAACCCAAGTTTGGCAAGGTCCACGTTCAGGGCGCTCTGGTCGAGGATACGCATGACCACACTCTCGCCAAAAAGGGTGGGAAGGCTCGAGACCCTGAAATCAACGGACTTGTTTTTGGCGAATCTGAGCTTGATTCTGCCGTCCTGGGGAACCCTTCTTTCAGCAATGTCAAGCTCAGCCAGGATCTTGAGCCTTGAGATCACGGCATTCTTAATGGACAAGGGCAGATTCATGGCCTTGTACAAAGAACCATCCAGGCGATACCTCACCTGGAGGGAACGCTCAAAGGGCTCAATGTGAATATCGCTCACCCCGTCGTTGATCGCCCTTATCAAAATACCGTTGACAAGCTTTATGATGGGAGCGTCCGACGCCCTGAACTCGTCATAATCATTGGTATCATCGATCGCTTCAATCTCGAGTTCACCTGCGGCCTCGGACACAAGGGAACCAAAATCTTCCACCGCTGTAACCGGCTCATCATCCTCTTTTTCATCATCAAAGTGAATGAACTCACGGTACTGTTCGTCACTGATCCCGTAAAAATCCCTGTAGGCCTGGATCACATCGTTTTCCGTTGAGACTGAGATGACGAGGGTCTTGCCCATCTCCTGCTGAAGCTCTTCAACGGCGGTGGTGTCGGTGGGTTCGGTCATGGTCACAAGAAGCTCTTCCCCCTTCATGCCCAGGGGAAAGGCCATGTATTGTCTGGCTACCTGAAATGGAAGAAGCTTTAAAATTTTAGGATCGGGCTTGATCTCCGCAAGTCTGACCACGGGGTAGTTATAAATCCTGCCCAGCACATTGATAATTGTCTCGGGATCGATGAATCCCATGGTCAGAAGAAGGCTCGACAGCCTTGTCCCGGTTTTCTGATGCTGGGACAGGGCACTCTGGAGCTGGTTGCTGGTAATTTGGCCTTCCTTGGAAAGGATCTCACCAATGCGAACCCTGCCGGCTCCAGACTGATCCCTGATCGTTTTGGTCAATGCCGTTGACCTGGAAGACTTACCTGTGCTTTTCATTTCCACCAGCTCCTGAATTTTTCATATCTGACTCGCTTCAAACCGGTAGCCGGATATTCAGTTTTATCTGGGCTGCCATAAAGGGCACCCGCAAGGGGAGCCCCTACACTGGACCCGGCTTATTTTATCAGGTCACAAAGGGCGACCGCAAAGGATCGCCCCTACATCCGCCCATTACCCACTACCTACTGCCTACTGCCTACTGTCTACTGCCTGTTGTCATAAATCTTCTTTACCCCCCCATACACCAGAAGAAATCCAAGCAAGTAGAAACAAAACTTTACAAGCCCCGGAGACTGGGCAAAAAACGCTATTGTTTCCACCTTGGGCATAACCTGGGGAATCCTATAAAACACACCGATTCCTGCCATGGCAAGAAGGGCTCCCCATATCAGTTGAAGCTTTCGTCGTTCCATACTATGTCACCTTAACTATGTCACCTTTAAATTTTAAGATTCGAGCTCCTTGAGTCTTTCGTCAAACTGCCTCATCTTTTCATCGAGTTCATCTGAAAATCTTTCCAGATCCTCGAACAGGTCATCTATTTTTGTCTGATGCTCGCCGATGGCACAGGAGATTTCAGAAATTTTCCCGCCCTGATTCATGTCCACGGCAGCCTGGATTTCAACGTTTAACCGTCCAAGAGCCTCCTCATGCTCCTCTATCTCTTTTTCAAGACCCTCCACCTTTTTTTTAAGGGGTCCAGTCAGCCTGGAGCGCTCGGAAATGATGTCGCTCCTGACCTTGCGCATCTCTTTTTTTGACATTTTCGGTCCGTTGTCTACATTTTCAGCAACTGCTCTTGGGACGACCGTCTCCTCGTCCCACCCCTCCTTGTCAAGGAATTCCTGGTAACTGCCCTCAAAAACCATGATGGCATCATTTTTAAAGACAATCAGCCGGTTGGCAAGGCTATGGAGGAACATCTCGTTATGGGTGACCAGGAGCACAGCTCCTTCAAAGTTGTCAAGGGCATTCACGAGGGAATCGCAGGATTCCATGTCAAGATGATTGGTGGGCTCATCCAGAAGAACGAGGTTCAACGGCTTTGCAAGGAGTTTGCCGAGCATCACCCTGCTCTTTTCACCGCCTGAAAGCACCGAAATACGCTTCAAGGCATTGTCGCCCTCAAACATTATTGCACCGCAGATGTTTCTTGCCTGCTGGCGGTCAAGATCCGGGTGGGAAAAAAGAATCTCCTCCTCCACGGTGGAGGTGGGATTGAGGGACTCAACGTTGGTCTGCTCAAAATACCCCATCTCAATCCCTGGATTGTAGGAAACCTTGCCTGAAACAGGGGCGAGCTTTCGGGCCAGGATCTTTAAGAGGGTGGTCTTGCCCTTGCCGTTCTTTCCAACAATGGCGATCCTGTCCCCCGGGGTCACGGTGAGGTTGAAATCCTCGATCAGAGGCACTTTCGGGTCATGGGCAAAACCTACTGCCTCCACCTGCATCACCTGTTTGCCGGCAAAGGGAAGGTTGCGAAAGGAAAATGCAAGGGATTCCATCTGGCTCAGGCTCTCGTGCTTCTCCATCTTGGCCAGGGTCTTGACCCTTGACTGAACCATGCCGGCAAGCCTTGCCTTGGCCCTGAATCTTGTGATGAAAAGCTCCATCTCCCTGCGCCGTTTTTCATCGTTGAGCCTTGTCTTTTCATACACCTCCTCGTCCTGGAGGATCTGCTCGTAGTACTTGTCGGTTGTGCCGGCAATCTTGCGAATGACCTTGCGATGGATCCCTGCAATATGGGTTACGACCGAATCCATGAAGCTCTGGTCATGGGTGACAAGGAGGATTTCCCGTGGCCACGAACGAAGAAAGCCTGAAATCCAGCGGATGGAGGTTATGTCAAGGTAGTTGGTGGGCTCGTCCAGGATCAGAAGATCGGGTTCTGACACAAGCACCTTGGCAAGGGTGAGCCGCACCTGGAAGCCGCCTGAAAAGGAATCTGGACTCTGCTGAAGATTCTCAGGTGAAAATCCCAGGCCCGCCAGGATCTTTTCCGCCTTCCAGCTGTGATCCCGCTCATGTTCATTGAGTCCCTGCATGCATTCATCAAGAACCGTTGCCTGGGAAAAGTTAATGTGCTGAGTCAGATATCCCAGGCGATAATCACCTGGAATTCTAATGGCCCCTGACTCAGGCTCTTCCCGGCCCGTGATCATCCTCAGAAGTGTGGTCTTTCCGTGGCCGTTTCTTCCCACAAGGCCGATCTTTTCCCCCGGGTTTATCTGCAGCCCTGTATTGGAAAAAAGCTCCTGCCCTCCAAAGCCCTTTGAAATCGATTCTATATTTATCATAATCCAGGTACAATAACATTATCGTTGAAAATTTTAAACCAAAATTGCCCAGTTATGCTATATAGCAGATTGGCTCACAATAAAATAGAATTAGAGGAAAACAATGACTAAATACATCTATGGTTTTGGTGATGGTAAGGCAGAAGGTGACGCCACAAAAAAGAACCTTTTAGGAGGCAAAGGGGCAAACCTGGCCGAGATGGCAAGGCTTGGGCTGCCCGTTCCACCCGGATTTACCATATCCACAGAGTGCTGCACCGATTATTTCAAGGCGGGCAAACAGCTGCCCCTTTCCCTGTATGACGAGATTGATGCTGCCATGGCTGTGATAGAAAAATCCATGAGCATGAAATTCGGTGATCCGAAAAATCCTTTGCTGGTTTCATGCCGTTCAGGCGCAAGGAGCTCAATGCCCGGCATGATGGAAACGGTTCTAAATGTGGGTCTATGCTCGACCACCATACCGGGCCTCATCAAAAATACGGACAATGAGTGGTTTGTCTATGATGCCTACAGAAGACTGATCATGATGTATTCCGATGTTGTCATGGAAAAAGCCGAAGGAATAGAACCTAAAGACGGTATGGGCATCAGGATTCACCTTGAAATGATCATGAACGAACTCAAGAACGATCTTAACTATGACTCAGACACGGACATCAGCGCCCTTGAGATGAAGGCGTTGTGTGAAAAGTTCAAAAGAAAGATCCAGGAGACCCTGGGAACAGATTTCCCAGACAACCCAAGAGCTCAGCTCATGGGATCCATTGGAGCTGTGTTCAAGAGCTGGAACGGAAAACGCGCCCGCTCCTACCGACGCATCGAACATATTCCAGACGAATGGGGAACGGCCGTCAACGTTCAAAGCATGGTATTCGGCAACATGGGCGATCGATCGGCTACAGGGGTTGCATTCAGCAGGGACCCTGCCACCGGGGATAATAACTTTTACGGAGAGTGGCTTGCCAACGCCCAGGGCGAAGACGTGGTGGCAGGCATCAGAACCCCCAACCCCCTGAACAACTCGACAAAATCCTCCCACAACAGCCACCTTCCTTCCCTGGAAGAGGCCATGCCTGGGCTTTACAATGAGCTTGCACAGATAAGAACCGATCTTGAGCATCATTACGCCGACATGCAGGACATAGAGTTCACCATCCAGCAGGGCACCCTTTACATGCTTCAATGCCGGGTGGGCAAACGTACGGGAACGGCCGCACTCAACATGGCCATGGACATGTTTGACCAGGGCTTGATAGATGAGACCACCATGGTCACAAGGCTCAACCCCAAACAGCTCGACGAGATGCTTCACCCAATTGTTGATCCTGCGGCTGAACAAAATGCATTCCCCCTGGCCCAGGGACTCCCGGCCGGTCCCGGAGGCGCCATCGGTCAGATTGTATTTACCTCGGAGGATGCGGTAAAATGGGCCAGAGCCGGTAAAAAGGTAATTCTTGTGAGGGACGAAACCAACCCCGAAGATATCGAAGGGATGCGGGCGGCTGTCGGCATTCTAACGGCAAGGGGCGGCATGACAAGCCATGCAGCCCTTGTGGCAAGGGGTTGGGGAAAATGCTGCATTGTCGGTGCCTCTGCCTTTAAGATCAACCCCGAACAAAAAAAACTCACCGTGGGCTCAAGAATCTTTACCGAAGGGGATCTCTTGACGCTTAACGGCACTGGCGGGCTTGTGTACGAGGGTGAACTCTTGATGAAGGATGCAACGGAGAATCCCAGGTTCAAGAAATTCATGAGAGCAGCAGACCGCTACCGCAGGTTGGAGGTAAGAACCAATGCCGACACCCCGGAAGATGCAGCCCAGGCCCTGGAGTTTGGTGCCCAGGGTATCGGACTTTTTCGGATCGAGCACATGTTCTATGGGATTGATTCGGCAAAACCGCTCTTTCTTCTGAGAAAAATGATCCTGAGTAAATCCCTTGAAGAGCGCATGCATGCCATTGACGAGCTATTTCCCTTTGTCAAAAAAGAGATCCAGGCGACCCTTGCGGTCATGGACAAAAAACCCGTTACCCTGCGCCTTCTCGACCCCCCCCTCCACGAGTTTGTCCCCATTGCAAAGGAGAACCAGGAGGAGCTTGCAAGAGCCCTGGGGATCGATGTTGAGGAGATTAAAAAACGAAGCCTTGACCTCCACGAGTCAAACCCCATGATGGGGCACAGGGGCGTACGCCTGAGCATTACCTACCCCGAGATTTGCGCCATGCAGATTAGAGCGATCTTTGAGGCGGCGGCCGAACTGATCAACCAGGGGAAAAACCCCCTTCCCGAGATCATGGTGCCCGTGACCTGCAATGAAAGGGAGCTCCTGTTCGTGAAGGACATTGCAGACAGGGTGTATCAGGAGACCATCAAAAAATACGGCATAACCTCCATCGCCCATCAGTTCGGCACCATGATCGAGATCCCCAGGGCAGCCCTCAAGGCCGACCGCATGGCCGAGCACGCCGAGTTCTTTTCCTTTGGCACCAACGACCTCACCCAGATGACCTTCGGGTTCAGCCGGGACGACATTGGATCGTTCATGAACGACTACATTGACAACGCAATCCTTCCCTCAGACCCCTTTGAGACCCTGGACCAGGATGCAGTTGGACGACTCATCGAGATTTCCGTTGAGCTCGGCCGACGCACAAGGCCGGACATAAAGCTTGGAATCTGTGGAGAACACGGTGGAGACCCTGCCTCTGTGGAGTTCTGCCACAGGGCCGGGCTCACCTATGTAAGCTGCTCACCCTACCGGGTTCCCATTGCAAGGCTTGCCGCGGCCCAGGCCGCCATAAAGGATTTGTAATCCACAAGACCGGAACAAACCACAGTAGCCGTTAGCTTTTTAGCTAAAAGCTAACGGCTGACGTTTCTCATAACACCCATGTCCTTGCGGATACAACAAAGTCTGAAGCTTGTATTAGGACTGAACTTTGTTTCTTGTCTCAAGTCTCAAGTTTCTTGCCCCCCCAGCCCGGCCATCCCATGTCCTTGTCCGAGCAGATGGGAGATTTAACCTGCCAGTCAATGTTGAGGTGCGGGTCGTTGAAGATGATTCCATACTCATCGCCAGGTGTATAGAAGTTGGAACACTTATAGGTCACGTCCGCAGTTTCACTCAAAACGGAGAATCCATGGGCAAACCCGGCAGGAATGTAGAGCTGGCAACGGTTTTCATCGGACAGAATATGACCGGTCCATTTGCCAAAGGTCGCAGAGTTCTTTCTAAGATCCACGGCCACGTCAAAGATCTTTCCGCAGACGGCATAGACAAGCTTAGCCTGGGGGTTTTGAAGCTGGTAGTGGAGCCCCCGGACAACCCCTTTGTCCGATCTTGAATGGTTGTCCTGGACAAAATCAACCGAAATACCGCCCCCGGCGTACCGGTCCCGCTGAAAGGTCTCAAGGAAAAATCCCCTGGAATCGCCGTACACATCCGGGGTAACAAGAATAACCCCGGAAAGAGCTGTTTCATCAAAACGTGTTCCCATCAGACCCACCCCCTCTTTTTCCCGGCAACTTCCATAAGGTATTGACCATAATCGTTTTTGCGCATGTCCCATGCCATTTTATTGAGCTGATCGGATGTGATGTACCCGAGCCTGAAGGCTATCTCCTCGATACAGGCAATCTTCAGCCCCTGGCGCTCCTGAACGGCCTGGACATAGGCGGCCGCCTGCTGAAGGGCCTCATGGGTACCTGTATCAAGCCAGGCATAGCCGCGGCCGAGAAGCTCTACCTTAAGCCTTCCCATTCTAAGATACTCGAGGTTGATATCGGTGACCTCAAGCTCACCCCGGGCAGAGGGAGTAAGATTTTCAGCTATTTCCACCACCTGATTGTCGTAGATGTAAAGACCCGGAACCGCATACTCTGATTTCGGGTTGGCGGGCTTCTCCTCGATGGCTGTGACATTGCCATTTTCATCAAAGGCCACCACTCCGTAGCGCCGGGGATCCTTGACCGGATAACCAAAGATCAATCCACCCTGTTCAAGGCTGACGGCCCTCTTGACCGTTGCCTGAAGATTACTTCCATAAAATATGTTGTCCCCGAGGATCAGGGTCACCTTGTCGTCCCCTAGGAATTCACGAGCAATGATAAACGCCTGGGCAATACCGCCGGGGTCTGGCTGTTCCTTGTAGCTGAAGGAAATCCCGAGGTCGGAACCATCTCCAAAAAGCTCTTGAAACATGGGAAGATCCCTCGGTGTTGAGATAATCATGATATCCCGGATACCGGCAAGCATCAAAACAGACAGGGGATAATAAATCATGGGCTTGTCGTACACCGGAACAAGCTGCTTACTGACCGCCTTGGTCAGGGGATAGAGCCGGGTTCCTGAACCACCGGCCAGAATAATTCCCTTCATTATTTTTCCTCTTTACTGTAATGATTTTTTATCCAGTCAAGATATTCACCGGACTGAATCTTTTTGACCCATTCCAGGTTGTTGAGGTACCAGGCAAGACTCTTTTCCATACCCGTGTCAAAGGACTCTTCGGGTCTCCAGCCAAGCTCGTCCTTGAGTTTTGTGCAGTCTATGGCATATCTGAAGTCATGACCGGGCCTGTCCTTTACAAAGCAGATAAGGTCCCTTGACGATTTATGGGAATGTCCGGCCCGGCCCAAACGGTCGATCATGTCACAGATGATACGGACAATCTCAAGATTTTCGACCTCACATTCTCCGCCTACGTTATAGGTCTCTCCAGATCGACCCCTGCACAGGATCATCCATATGGCCCTGCAATGATCCCGGACATATAGCCAGTCCCTGACGTTGCTGCCGTCCCCGTAAACGGGAAGGGGTTTACCCTCAAGGGCGTTGAGGAGCATCAGAGGAATGAGCTTTTCCGGGAACTGGTAAGGACCGTAGTTGTTCGAACAGTTTGAAATGGTCACATCAAGGCCATAGGTATGAAAATAGGCCCTGACAAAATGGTCGGACGCAGCCTTGGAGGCTGAATAGGGGCTTGAAGGCGCATAGGGTGTAGTTTCAGTGAAAAAGCCTGTTTTGCCGAGACTTCCGTAAACCTCGTCCGTGCCCACGTGGTGAAACCTTAAAAATCCCGGCTGAAGCCTTGAAGCCTCGATGAGATTAAAAGTTCCCTTTACATTGGAATCCACAAACACCTCGGGAGAGGCAATGGATCGATCCACGTGGGACTCTGCTGCAAAATGGCATACCGTGTCAATGGAATACCTGTCAAAAACTTCATGGATTGCCAGAGCATCACAGATGTCAACCTGTTCAAACAAATAACGATCCGGATAGTTCAGCGCAACATCCTCAAGGCTTGCCGGATTACCGGCATAGGTCAATTTGTCCACATTGATGATCCTGCCGGCAAAGGAAGTCTCATCAAGAATGTAACGAATAAAGTTTGCGCCGATAAAGCCGCAGCCACCTGTTACAAGCATGTTTTTCATTTTGAAATCACCTCTATTTCAACCCTCCTGTTCATCATTCTCCCCTGTACTGAGTCATTTGTTGAGATGGGATTCTCAACGCCCATTCCCAGGGTTTCTATCTGGTCTGAATCAGCACCTTTGCCGAGCAGAAAACTCTTGACGATATTTGCCCTGAACTGCGACAAGTTTTGATTGTAGGTCTGGTTTCCATTGGAATCAGTGTACCCCTTGATGGATATCTTTGCATTTGGATGAAACAAAAGGTCATCTGCAAATTTAGACAGCTCCTCTAACGCCATTTCAGTAAAGTCGTTGTTGTTGTAGTTAAATCGAACCACCACCTTTTCAGGGAGGATGTGATCCTCTGGCTTACTCTCTGGCTCAGCTCCAGGCTCGATCCTGACAACGGACGTTAAGGGATCAGAGGGGTTTAATGAAGACTCTGTTTCATTTAAAGGTGGAATGAGATAGTGCTGAACCACCTGTTCCGTAACGGTTTCAGGTGATAATTGAATATCGTGTTCAACGGCAGGTTCAGGCACACCACGGGCAGAGGGGTGACCAAGGGGAAGAGGTTCATGCTCCCCGGACAGGGGCGTAGAAATGTCAGGTTTATCTCCCAGGATAACAGACTGATCAGGCCCGTGGGAAAAACGTTGGGATAAAAACACCGCAACTTCTCTATTGACAACAGCCAGGTAATATTCCCCCCGGGCATACAGGGTTCGAGCATAGTTTGGAAACAAAAAGGCTCCTGCCACAATAAAAAGCCCTATACAAAAGATAACTGCCAGGGCCATGGATCGGCGCTTTTCTCTCTTTGCATGGGGCCTTACAGGGGGCTGCAACGCCTGGGGGTCAGACGGTTTCCTCGAAATCTGTTCAATGCTCCCGGAGGTTGGCGGGAAAGGCTTTATCTCTGTAACCGGAATGTCTAGTTCCCGGGCACATTCCCTTATGATCCCCTGATCGATGTGGCGTACCTCACGGACATACCCAGTTAAAAGAGCATGGTCGCACAAAACGTTGATCCGCCTGGGAAGTCCCAGGGAATTTGCATAAATTTCTCTGACAGCCCCTGGAGTGAACAGGGTCTCATCTCTCCCGGCGACATGGAGCCTGTAATCAATATATCCGGCGGTCTCAACAAGTCCCAGGGGCTCGATATTGTAATTAAGAGTCAGGCGCTGCCTCACCGCCCTGTTGATGGGTTTTGAAAGGGTCTCATTGAACTCGTTCTGCCCCACAAAAAAAATATTCACAAGCTTTGTCTGGGCAAGTTCCACATTGGACAACAGGCGGACTTCCTCGAGCATCTCCTGGGTCAAGAGCTGGGCCTCGTCAATGATGAGCAGTACCTTTTTATCGGCGGCATGGGCCGTGTGGAGAAATTGGGTGAACCACTCAAGAAACTCACCCTTGGAGTTAATCTTCCGATCGGCCCCAAAACCCCTTGCAACAAAATTATAAAAATCGATCTTTTCAAGATTTGGGTCAGGGACAGAGGCACAAATCACATCGTTGCCCAGACTTGCTATCAGGGTATTGATCAGGGTTGTCTTGCCCGTGCCCACATCTCCGGTGAGCAAAAGAAAGCCCTTATTATCCATGATACCGTAACGCAATGTTGCAAGGGCCTCTTTATGTTTTTCCCCAAGCCACAGAAAAGCCGGGTCCGAGCTTATCTGAAAAGGTTTGGATTTTAGATTGTAAAATGATCGATACATTTTATCCCTTTAAAGGTTGTGAAGAAAATCCATATCTTTGGCCTGGCTGTTTTTTGTTCCCACCAAAAGGATTTCGCACCTGTTACGTTCGTTCGTTCGAAAGTAGAGCCTGCCGTTATAACCGAAAAGCACCTCAAAAGAGGGGGTTTTATTTTTTTTCCCGGCAAAAACCTTTCGTTTCACAATAATTTTTGACATATCCTCGTTGAGTAGGTGGACAAGCTCTTCAGCCTTTATCTGCATCTCATCGCTGAGTTCAAGAATGCCGGCCAATGCCCTTCTGGTAAAGTCGAGGTTTTTATACAGCACGGTGAAGCGCTTTTGTGACAGCTCAAACGAATGGCGCTTTGAATGGGTCCCCCTTCTGCGCTCCTTCTTCTGAACCTCATCTTTCAATTGGGCGATTTCAAGCTCTTTTTCCTGTTGAAGTTTTATGTTTTCCTCTAATTTTTTTTCAAGAGAGACAATTTCTTCAAACAGATCATCCTCGGTGATTGTGGCTTTTTCCTCAACCTCCTCCCTGGAAGCCCTCAGGAACTTGATACTTTCAAACAGGTTGTGTCTATCCTGTTGAAGATCCTGAAGCGCCTTTTTGTAAGCCTTTTCATCGGTCTTAAGCCTCTCGATCTGACGACCCTTTTCCTGATCTTCACTTTGGTATTTTGCGGATCCCCGTCGATAGTAAACATAAAAAAATATAAGGGAGGCAGAAATTAAAATCCCCAGAATGAGGTTTGCCCCAACCGTACCGTGGTCTATCCGGGCAATGACCTTTACACTCAACCCCCTGTCCATGAGTTCATAGTTCTGCCTTGCAGTTTGAACTGGATCAAGGGGTTCAATCAGGTTTGTGTCAGCCGTTTCAGGGTAGAGAAATAAAGGGAACAAAACGACTCCCCCCTTGCCTGTCACAACGATATCCACCTCAAGGCCAAAAAAATCGACCAAAGGATCGTCTTTCATGAGACTCTGAATATTTTGCCCCACCAGATCCTGAATTTGAATTGTTCCATGGAGCAGAGGTGCATAATCTCCAATAAGACGATTTTCAATCTTCTGCTGATATACACTCCCCATAAACGACTCTACCCCCCCCAGAATGACAGTGTAGAGAAGCGGGGTAAAAAGGATACAGAACAATGCTGTTTTCAGGGGAAAATATTTCATTTACCTGTCCTGCTGCTCATAGTTTAATCACCGGCTGATCATTAACTGATCATTGGCTAATGGTCGGTTACTTTCCCAAGGAAATCCCTGAGTCTTGGATTTTCAGGGGTTGAAAAAAAGGCCTGGGGGGTGTTCTCCTCCTGGATCGTCCCCTGGTCGATGAAAATTACCCGGTCTGCCACATCCCTTGCAAATCCCATCTCATGGGTCACCACCACCATGGTCATTCCCTCTGTGGCAAGATTTTTCATAACCTCCAGAACCTCACCCACAAGTTCAGGGTCAAGGGCGGATGTGGGTTCATCAAACAAAATCACCTTGGGTTTAAGGGAGAGTGCCCTTGCAATTGCCACCCGCTGTTTCTGGCCTCCGGATAGCTGCTCCGGGTAATTCCTTGCCTTGTCACCCAGCCCCACCTTTGCAAGCAGGGCAAGGCCCAGGGGTTCAGCCTGGGTCCGGGGTAATTTTCTGACCTTGAGCGGCCCAAGGATGACATTGTCCAAAACGGTCATGTGGGGAAATAGGTTGAACTGCTGAAAAACCATTCCTGCTTCGGTCCGGACATGGTTAATATCCGTTGACGAGTCCATGATATCCTTTCCATCCACGATTATACGGCCGGAGGTGGGGGTTTCGAGACGGTTGATGCAGCGTAGAACCGTTGATTTTCCAGAACCTGAGGGTCCTATAATGCACACCACTTCACCAGATTTGACTGTAAGATCAATCCCCTTGATCACCTCAAGCTGACCATAGCTTTTATGCAGACTTTCGATTTTAATCATTTCCATGGATGTTTCTTTTCCGGCAATTACCGTTTTGTTTTCATTTCAAGGTGGTATTCGACCATGCGAAGCACCCGGGCAATGGTCAGGGTCATGGCAAGATAGACAACAGCCACGGAGAGATAAACTTCAAAGGCTTTGAAACTTACAGCAACGATCTCCTGACCGGTTCTTAAGAGTTCGCCTACCCCAATAACCATGAGTAGCGAAGTATCTTTAAGGCTGATGATAAACTGATTGCCAAGGGGGGGAATCATCCGTTTGAAGGCCTGGGGCCAGATGATGTAGCGCATGGTTTGGGAGCGGGTCAGACCGATGGATCGGCCTGCTTCGACCTGCCCCGAATCTATTGACTGGACAGCTCCCCGGACGATCTCGGCAATGTAGGCACCGGAATTCACCGCTATGATAATGATACCGGCAGTTATGGGAGGGATTCTGAGGCCCATGGCCATGGGAACGCCATAGTAAAGAAACATGGCCTGGACCAGCATGGGTGTTCCCCTGATCGATTCAATGTAAACAATGGCCAGCAACCTTGGAACGACATTACGGGCAAGCTTGAGCAAACCAAAAAATACGCCCAGAAAAAAACCACTCCCAAGCCCGCCAAGGGCAATGATAATGGTGAACTTCAATCCCCGCATGAGCATGGGAATGGTCTCAAAAAAAACAGGCCAGTCAAACTCAAAGCCCATATTGAATCCTCACTAAACAGATCTATTTGGGCTCTGTGTTGAACCATTTAAGATAGAGGGTACGATAGGTGCCGTCGTCCTTGATCTTCTTCAGGGCGGTGTTGACCTTGTCAACAAGGGGACTGCCCTTGGGAAAGCCAATACCATAGGATTGGCCCATGTAGAGGGGACCGACCACCTTTACCTTTTCTTTACCCACCTCACGCACATAGTTGGCAATCACGGGGGAATCAAACATCACTGCATCGGCACCACCCATCATAAGTTCCATGAACATGGCGTCATTGTTGGGATAGAGCTTGATCTCCTTTGTCTTTACGTTGTTCTTCAAAAAATCGGCACTGGTGGTTCCAAGCTTCGTGGACACGACCTTTCCATCCAGATCTTCTACCTTGGCAATGTCTGTTCGATCTGCCTTAACCAGGAGCAAAAGCCCTGCGTTGTAATAGGGGTCGGAAAAATCCACAACCTTGGCCCGCTCAGGTTTAATGGTGATACCGGCAATGCCTGCATCGAGCTGCCCCGACTGCAACCCTGGGATAATACCGTTAAAATCCATGGGTTGGAGATCATACTCAACGCCTATTTCCCGGGCAATGATGTCCCATAACTCCACATCAAAACCGGTATGCTTACCGGTCTTGGGATCTTTAAATTCAAAGGGGGGAAAATTGGTATCTGTTGCAACGGTTATCGTTTTTGCAAAAACCGGACATGCAAAACCACCGATGATCAGGGAAACAACAAGAATAACAAAAAAATCGATCCATTTTTTCATAAAATCCTCCTGCCTGTAAAAGATAAAGTGATCTTTCCGGTTTTATGCCCTGACAGGCAAGTTGACGGAAAGAAATTTTAGCTTCTATTTTTAGTATGATACCCTTATCCTGTCAAGATTTTAAACCTGAGTGAGTCGATTCGCAACAACCTCCATCGCTCAAACTCAACAATCTGCTTTGTCCATGGTGTCCACAACAAAGGGGGTGCACAAGATTGCCACACTTTTTTTTCTTATCCATATTCGGGTCATGGAAACAGACTTACCGTTTATATTGGTTATATTTGCAAGTTCTTCGGCAAAGCAGATATCTTTGATTTCAAACTCATAATAAAAGGTGTTGGAGGTAAACGGATCGACCACCAGAATGATTTTATCCTTTTCAAAGGGATGTTTTCTCGGAGAGCCGGAAAAAGGAACGTGAATCCGCCTGTCTATCTTATTGGTTCTTGAGTAATAGGTTTGAATTTCAAATCTTTCCTGTACATTCAAAAGAGCATTAATGGTCATGGCCGTTCTCCTTAATTTGTTTTTACTATGGGATTTCACCACCAAAACATCACCATTGGTTTTCGGAAATTAATTTCATCTTTCGTTGGGTGCCTGTTTAATTCCTACCGTGTCAGTTAACTTTCCCACAACCAAAAAAAAATTGCAAACTACCCGAATACGGCGGTCTCGTTTTAACGGGCCGAGGTGTAGGGACAATTAATGACAATAAAACTCCGCCAATGGTGATGCTTTGATGGGAGTTTACTATAACCCATATGTCCTGGCGGACACAACGAAGAATGAAACTCGATAAAATAAGCCGAGGCCATTGTAGGGGCGATCCCTTGCGGTCGCCCTTTGTGGCGGCAAATTCTGGGGAGTTTCATATAAAAATGCATATAGGGGTGGAATTAAAAGGCTATAAGGTGATATATGAACCCTTGGAAACGGAATGGATATCAACGTAAAACCCTTGCTGCGGCGGTAGAATTTGAACCTGTCGCAGCTGATTTCTAACCATGCGGGGCAATGATATGGGCAACTCACTAAGGGAACAGCTTCTCAAGGCAGGCCTTGTGGATAAAAAACAGATGAGCAAGGCAAAGCACGACAAGCGCATCTCAAATCAAAAACCAAAAGGTCAGAAACAACCAGTGGCGCAACCTGTGGAGGACAGTGTTACCAGGGAAGAAAGACTGGCCTATGCTGAACGGAACCGGGAGCTCAACCGCCTGCGTGAACTGGAGCGAAAGAAACGTGAAAGCGCAGCCCAGGTAAAACAGCTGATCAAGGACAACCGCTTAACCCAGAAAGAACGTGATGATGATGAACCTTTTTATTTTGTCGTGGGCAAAAAGGTAAAGAAGATGTTTCTTTCCCAAAAGATATCAAACGACCTTACAAATGGTCGCCTGGCAATTGCCAACCTTGACGGCAGATTTGAAATCATACCCGAAAGTGCAGCCCGTCAAATAGCCGAACGGAATCAAAAGGCCCTGGTTTTTTTCAATGACTCCCAACAAAAATCAAATCAAGAAGCTAACTAATGAAACGAGACATAATAGACTCTATAAGAGATGTGGATAAAAAAATTATACACGTCATTGCCTGTGGAGTTATGGCACCGGATATTCAGCATATTGCCCGGCAAAAAGGACTAAATGTGAAGATGAATTTTCTTCCCGGAGGTCTCCACAATACCCCTGATGAACTGCGTAGAAGGCTTCAGGAGGCCATTGACATTTCGGCCCGGGATTCCCTGTGCAGTCGCATTGTCATAGGATACGGGGTTTGCGGAAAAGGCACCATCGGTATTCGTGCTCCCCGGGTACCGCTTGTGTTCCCCAGGGTCCATGACTGCATAGCACTTTTCATGGGAAGTGACAAAACCTACAGGCAGGAGTTTGAAAAGCATCCCGGCACCTTTTATATATCTGATGGCTGGTACCGAGAAAAAGAGTCTCCCATGGCCGGATTGTCTAAAAAGATATGGGTGGGCAATAAGTCCATGGGGAGTCAAGAACTGAAGGATCGCTATGGAGAAGAAGACGGCGGAAAGATAATTGATTTTTTCAACTCATGGTACCATAACTACCAGAGAGCGGCCTTTATTGATACCGGTATCAGCACCACAAATAAATCCGAAGAGCATGCCCGGCAGATGGCAAAAGAACATGGCTGGAAGTATGAACGAATTACAGGGAACCTATCCCTCTTAACCCGGCTGCTCACCCAGGATTACTCCGACCGGCAAATTGTTGTTGTGCCGCCGGGTTATGAAACCATTTTTTCAGCCATCAAAAACGGTATAGATTCGGCACCAGATGCGTTCAGTGACCTGGGTTGCAATGAGAAAACCCGCCATCTTGTTTTTGATATGGAACCAGACACCGGTGTTACCATCCACTATGGGCTGGGAATAGATGCTGGCGGAACTTATACAGATGCATCGGTATATAATTTTACAGATAAAAAAATTGTGGAAAAAAACAAGGCTCAAACCACAAAGTGGGATTTTTCCGTCGGCATTGAAGAGGCGCTCGCAGGTATTGATAAAGAAGCGCTCTCCCAGGTAAAGCTTGTTTCCGTATCCACCACCCTTGCGACCAATGCCATTGTGGAGGGAGAGGGTCAGAATACGGGATTGATTCTCATGAATAGCGGAACCGACGATGGTGATAGCCAGATCTCCCATACCCCCAGATGTAAAATAAAAGGGCAGTTAACCATTTCCGGAAAAGAGATAGAGCCGGTAGATGTGGATGAAGTACGCCGGGTGGTGCGGCAAATGATAGACCAAGACAAGGTAAGTGCCTTTGCCGTATCAGGGTATGCCGGATCCATAAATCCTGTCCATGAACTGAAAGTCAAGGAAATTATTGAAAAGGAAACTGACCTGGTCGTGTGCTGCGGCCATGAACTGTCCGATCTGCTCAACTTTGTAATCCGTGCCCAGACAGCTGTCCTAAATGCCCGTATTATTCCCCGAATGATTAAATTTTTCAGGGAGCTTGACGGAGTTTTGAGAAAACAGGGTATCGTTGCCCCAGTAATGGTAGTCAAGGGAGACGGAACCTTGATGTCTGCTGAAATGGCCCGGGTGCGCCCGGTGGAAACGGTGCTTTCAGGCCCGGCTGCAAGTGTAGCTGGAGCAAGGCTTTTGACCGGACTTGATGAAGCCATGGTCGTGGACATGGGAGGGACCACGACCGATACAGCGGAGATCAGCAACGGACAGGTGAGAATATGTAAAAGTGGCGCTACTGTAGGTGGGTTTCCCACCCATGTCAAGGCCCTTGATATGCGGACGGTCGGGCTTGGAGGAGACAGCCTGATCCGATGGGATAGGGATCAATTTATAATCGGGCCCAGCCGGGTTGCGCCTATAGTATGGGCCCAAGCATCCCATCCCCTGGGAGTAGATTCGGCCCTGAAGTACATGGAACAGCATCGCCTCTCCCAGCTTAGCCAGACAGTTCTGGTGGCCATGGAAGGTGAGTTTACCTTTACACCTACAGTTCAGGAAAAAAAAATATATGCACTTTTAAGGGAGCGTCCCCGGGCTGCTGAAGAGTTGTTAAGCCCGCTTGAAATCCTGTCAGTCCACTTTCTTCCCCTTTCCCGATTGAAAGAGAGCGGTATGATCCAGCGATGCGGTCTAACTCCGACAGACCTTTTACACATTAAGGGACAATTTAACCGATGGGATGCACAACCAGCCCACCGCATGGTCACACTTATGGCGCAATTTTCTAAGCAACCAGAGACCGTCCTGATCGATAACCTGCTAGAGCAAATGGAGACAAAGCTGGCGCTGGAATTATTAAAAAAACAGATATCTAAAGATTTTGAAATGAAATCAGTAGAAACAAGCCCGGTTTTTAATCAGCTAATGGACCAGATAATCAATCCTGGAAACAGACGATATACCATAACGGCAAAACTCTGTTATCCGATCATCGGTATCGGTGCGCCGGTTCACTTTTTTCTACCCCAGGCTGGCAAGCGGCTCAACGCCGAGGTCATAATACCAGAACATGCCGATGTGGCCAACGCCGTGGGGGCCATCACCAGTCATATTATGGTAAAACGGAAAGTTTCTATCAAGCCAGATAGTTCCGGTAAATTTATTGTGGAAGGCGCAGATGGCCATCACCGATTTATGACCATAGCCAAGGCAGAGTCTTGGGCTGTTAAATATCTCAAGGATCAGGTGCAATCCCTGGGACAATTGGCCGGGACCAACCGGAAAACAGTCAATATGGAGATTCAGGACCAGGTGATAAACACCGGTAACGGCACACCTTTGTTCCTGGGGCGTACTATAGCAGCCACCCTGACCGGAAGCCCAGACAGGGTGATTGATTGGGTTAATTCATGAGTGCCAGAGGAAACATACAATACGGCATTTCCAGTATCATATTGTGCAGGTTTCCAAATACCGATTCAGGATTTTAAATGATGAGATTGGCAAGGAACTTGTTGGTACCTTGAATCCCCTTTTGTTCTTTGACTCATGTTGAATTTTTAAAACGCATTAATGCACAAACCACAGCATTCCTGCAGCAATGAGGAGCAGCACATGCACCCCCACCATGTATCCCCGATAACTCACCCTTTTTAAAGAAACGGCACCCACAAGAAACCCAACTACCACTGCCGGGGTATACACAATGGACTCCATCAAAGTACCCAGGGTCAACACATCAGTAAAATAAAAAAGAATTACTATAGCAATGTCCGTGATGAGAAAATATATCCCCATGATTCCCTTGGCCTTTTCCACATCGGAAAATCTGGCCATGGCATAAATAACAGCCGGAGGACCACCGGCGGTATACGCCCCGATGAACCATCCACTGATAATACCAAGTACCGTACCACCAGTTGCGGTGGCGGCAAACCCATGGATTATTCTTTCTCCCGATTTATTTCTGGCACTTAACACTGTCAGAACGATGAATAGCGCCAAGGCGCGCTTCATCACAATCTCGGAAAACCAGTTCAGGGAAAAAACCCCAAGGGGAATCGCAATGGCCGCCCCCAGAAGAAGAGGTTTCAAATTCTGCCATTCAAGGGTACGTCCATAACGCCAGGTATTAAGTAATACCAGAAGCACTCCAAAAGGGAACTGGATAGCCACTGCCATTTTCACTGGCAGAACCAAGGCAAGAAGGGGGACAGCCACCAGCCCATAGCCAAATCCTGCAAAACTGAAGGCAAAGGCCGCCATGCAAAGACTAAGACCTATATAAAGTGGAGCCAATGTCAAGACCTATTTCCCCTTTATTTAAGTTACATTTTAAATTAAAATTGTAAGTTAAAACGCCTCATTTTTTGTGTAAGTTTCAATTTCCTTTGTCCTTTTCATGCTTTGGTCCTATATGAATTAAATCCCAGGGGCTTGGGGGCTGGCCACTCAATCTAATCAAATAGAATACCTTTTATTTGATAATCTTAACCTTTTAGTAGACTGATTCTGAGGTTGTTTTGTCAGGCTAAACTGGTTCCGGGAAACTAAGGCTTCTTATAAATTGATCCTGAAACTCCACGCTCAGCGCAAGGTCAACCACGGTAACATCGGCCGCAATTGCCTCAATTTTTTCCCTGTTTTTTTCATCGCACAGGGCCATGATGGCCCCGGTTCCTGCAGCATTGCCGATTGATTCAATCCTGTCCGGCTCAATGGGAGGAAGCATCCCAAGGGCGAGCATCTCCTCCTTTTCAAGATGGGAGCCAAAGGCACCTGCAATGAGTATCTTTGACGGAAAATCAATACCTGCGGCCCGGCATAAAAATTCAATGCCGGTGATCAGGGCGGATTTCCCGAGTTGAACGGCTCTGATATCCTTCTGAAGAAAGGTGACTGCCCCTTGATTGCCCGGCAGGGCTGAGGAAACGAATGGATCAGCAGGGGCGAGAACATAGGCCCGGGGTGTCCCGCCATCCATTTCAAGGGCCGGGGAGGCAAAGGCCTTGTTCAGTCGACCGTCGGGCATCATGATAGAGGTCTTCAGCAGCTGTGCCACAACAGAGATAACGCCCGAGCCGCAAATCCCGGAGGGATGTATCTTTTTACCCCGGCTGTTTTTAATGACCGACAGGCTTGCAATCCCGGTTTCCGGATTGATTTCAACCCTGTCAATTGCTCCGGGAATGGCCTGCATACCGCTTGAAAGTGAAGCCCCTTCAAAGGCGGGGCCCGTGGCACAGGAGGTCCCAAAGAGTCTGTTTTTCCCCCTTAACATCAACTCCCCATTGGTTCCCATATCCACCAGCAAGGTTCCGAAAGGCTGATTCACAAGATCGCAGGCAAGGGTTGCAGCCAGGATGTCGCCCCCAAGAAAACCCGACACCTGGGGAAGGGTGTAAACGGGAATCTCCCTGAAGCCGAAACCGATCTTTTCAGATGAGCTGTATCTGGCATTTTTAAACACAGGCTCATAGGGGGAAACACCGATGGATTCTGGGTTAACCCCGCAAAAGATATGGATCATGGTGGGGTTGCCCACCACAACCATCTGCTGGAGCCTGTCCCCATCAAGATCAAGTGCGTCCAAAAGGGAATTTATCCCCCACTCGATGGCCCGGACAGCCAACCCCTGGAGATGTACAAGGCTTTCGGGAGAATTGCCGATCGCACCGATGCGGCTCATTACGTCATCGCCGTAAAGGGCCTGGGGATTTTTTACGGAAAGGGACGATAGTATCTTTCGTTCCCTCATATTTAAAAGATAAACAGCTATGGTGGTGGTTCCAAGATCAACGGCAATGCCAAGGGCCCGGGAATCAACAATTCCTGGATCTGAAGCAAGGAAATCATCTGGAAGGATAACTGATGCCTTGGTGATGATATGGGCGGAGAGCATCGAAGTTTCAGGGATTTCGATCTCCATGTCCCGGGTCACCTCCAGGGTACAGGCAGTCTTCAAACCAGCATCTTTTTCCGGAGAAATCACGTTGACAAGGCACTTACCGCACGTCCCTTTGCCTCCGCAATCGGATCGAAGAAAGATGCTGTTATCTACCAAGACCTCCATAAGCCTTCGTCCGGTGTCAGATTTGATGGCCCTGCCATGGGGGAAAAGACGAATTGTTTTTTTTAACATGGGATATTCCTCAATGAATTCTCATTGTGCAGGTCTCTCGTTTTGAACAGATCTCACAGGTTGAGCCCACGCGCCTGGAGGTATAGTCTGGGTCCAGGCCAACCAGACAAGATTTACTTGAAGGTAATGGTGGCATTTTTGGGTAATGCCAGACCAACACTTACTTCCATTGCCTTGAGCACGCCGGAAATAACCGGGCACGACACATGGGGAATCTTGTTTAACGCAGTCTGGATCACTTGAGAATTAACTGTGCCGGTTTTTTTGTCCTTGAACAACTCAGTCATAACATTAATCTCTTTCCCTTCAAGGGTCTCGTTGACCTTCGTCCAATTGGGGCATTCACTCTTGATGGTGATGACTGCGTTGTAGCCTCCCCTGTCCTCGCTGGTAACTATCGTCGTAAAGCCACAAATTCCCGCAAAAATTTTTACCTCTGTCACAATACCCCTCCTCTTTATCAATGGTGCTTTCGTGGTAGCTTTTAAAGAATCAAAGACTTAACCGAATACCGTTCAGGTATGACAGGCTTTTCCCCCACTTTCCAATGGTGGTATCTTGAGAAGATGTCATCAAAAGTCGTTCAAGGCCAAATCCCATGCCCACCCAGGTATCTGTAATGTTCCACGCAGCATCAAGGGGGTGCGGCCCCATGGCACCGGATGCCACCTCAATGCTGTCCGGGCCTGCCACCACATCCAGGGTACTACCATAGACCTTGGACTCTTCGGTTTCAAACCTAAAGTCAGTAAGTCCAGAAGCCTCGGCCACCATGGATGCAAGCTCCATTAGCCTGGAATGCCGGTGTTCCAGGGCAAGCCCCATTTCCACAAGATTCAACATGGTGAATTCACTGTTATGCCGGGCTCCGTCTGACTCTTTGCGGAAGCAGGAACCCATCTCGAAAAACCTGATCGGTCTAAGATTCAGCCGGGCAAAATCCTTCATTAAACTGTAAAGGTTGGGGGCCAGCATGGGTCGTAAGCACTGTTTTTCGTTCAGCCAGTAAACTTGCCGGGTGAGCGGATGATCTTCATCTATTGTCATCTTCACAAGGGCGGATCGGGTGATGATTGTCGGGGTACTCACCCGTATAAACCCCTGTTTATATAACACCTGACAGACGGTTTCCATCAGTGAATCCATGTGGGATGGATTGCCCTGGGAGAGATAATCTGATAATTTAGCCCGTTGATCTTTCGTCTGTTTTTTTTCAATCTGCTGGAATAAGGTATTTCGTTCTGCGGGTGTGGAAAAATGAGCCGGAATATTTTTCAGGTCTAAGTCCAGTTCTTTAAGTCTTCTGAGCTGAGTTTCAGTCCATGTTAAATCACTCAAAATAACCTCCTGTTTTCCCGTCCCCTGGCACAAGGGAAATGGCCATGGCGGCCACACCCAGTTCCAGTTTGTCATGTATTAGACGATCGTTCAGGATTTTGCAACCGGTTTTAGAAACCCCCAGGGGTACACCCGGGGCTGCAACAACCCTAGAATTTCCCAGGAGTTCATCCGGGATTGTATCTGCAGACGGCGTGGCTTCCAGGATGTATTCATGGTTTAAAAGGGCGGCTTTGATCTCTGTTTCAACCCGGACCGCCCTGCCCTTTCCAAGTTTATCCTTTAACAGCCGTGCAGTTGCAAGGTTGCTATCGTACAGACTAACCCGGGCATTGAAAGATAAAAGGGTACGGGCGGCGGCTTGTCCAACAGGACCGCATCCCATGACCAGGGCCTCACGTTCGTTTATACCCCGGGCCATGAGATCAAGTGCTGCGGCAAAGACCCTGCCTGTTGCTTCGGAATTATCGACCACGCAACGGGTTTTTAAATTTATACCCACAAACCTGTGATCATCAGACATCATGACGGCATCTGCACCTCGTTCAAAGGCCTGGGCAACGCCGGATACGTCCGGTTTTTCCGAAACCTGGACGGAAAACCCTGTAAACTCAAGAATGGCAGCAACGGTTTCGCTGAAATTTGAAATAACGCCCTGACCTGCTGTAATGGGAACCACATGAATGGAAAACGGTTTGATCAGAGGTGTGATTGTCTCTTCATTTACGCCGCCGGCATGGCATGCAACTCCCAGAAGTGTGCGGCCTGTTTTGGCAACAAGGTCAAGGTCATAGGTTTCAAGACTTGAAGAGATACCACAGATGTCGCCGGTGCTTAAACGGGTCAATGTAAAGGCTCCTTTAATCCAGCACAGGTAGCTTCTATGATCTGGCTATAGCTCTTCTCTCGTTTCGCATTCACCTCCGCCTGGGTGTTACCAACAAAGACCATCGTAGCCACCCAGTGACTTTTCCCCGGGACAAAGCTTGTGATGGCTTCATCTGCACCAAAAAAATCAGGGTGACGGGTCAACGGTCCGTCCTGGGCCATGATGTGTTCTCCCAGGATCTCCATACCAGACCCGGAAACCTGAATATGCTCAACCACTACGTACCGCTCATAACGTTTCGCCGACTCTTTGACTTTTCTGTTTAAAAACAGGCTGCCGATCATTTCCACCATATTGATTCCTGTTGACCAGTAGACACACATGGGGGTCTGGCTGGGAAATCTGGCGTCAATTTCAAGCAATTTAAGCTGGTTTTTATTGAGCACCACTTCAACATCCATGATTCCCGTGAGATGAATTTCTTCTGCAATGGCAACGGCCATCTCTTCAAACCGGCAGATGTCATGGGAAGACAGCTGGGTGGGGGCGGCTACTCTTTTGCAGTCATGGATATCGTCCATACCGAGATCGGTGACCTGAAGCGTCTGGTATTTTCCCGGAGACCCGATAATTTCAATGGAATATGAAGGGCCGTCAACATATTCCTGTACGACCAAATGATCCATGTGCTGCAGGTTTGGAAATTTGGAGGAGAAGGATTCAAAATCAGAAACGATCTCTACGCCCCGGCTGCCGCTTGCCAGATCAGGTTTGACCACAACAGGAAAGCTGCAACCGGGCCAAGGCCTGGGGGCAGGCAGGTTCATCCTTTTAAACAGTGCGTCTGATTTGAGTTTGGAACATGAGAGACTATAGGCAGTAGGATCAAACGCCAGGGGGATATTTTTTATTTCTGCCCAGGCCTTAACCGCCGTAAGCACCGCTGTATCCTCAACCGCCGGAAGGATAAGATCCACCCTGGGACAGTCCGGGGGCACAGGGTGATCAAGGGTGAAGTTAAACTTCAGGAACCGGTCACATAGTCCGATTGCCGGTGCATCTGGATTCTTATCGATTACAAGTGTCGCCCATCCGGCCTTTTGAGCCAGGTAAACCGCTTCAACACCCTGGAGTTTTCCTCCGACAACTGCAATCAGCACTCCATGGCCTCTTTTTCTGCAACGGATGGGGTCATCCTTTTCTGCCGAAGGGTTACCCAGGCCAGGTATTCTTCCCGGGGGGCAGGAGAAAGTCCGCAGGATTTCAAGATCGGTAAAACTTGGGCCAGGGTCCGGCGGGACGCTTCGATGTCAAGCAAGGGATTGGCAACCCCGGCAAGACCTTTATTCGGTGGAACAATGGAGGTGACTACATTGGCTCCAGCTTCCAGTCTTGCCCGTAAACCTTTCAGGCCGTCAACATCCAGGGAAGCAGGAATCAACACATCCTGAAGAACCAGCCGCATGACTGCAATGATGACAAGTTCCTTTAAACTCTCCTGGACGTTTGTGTGGGCCATGGGAGTATCTGCCTGGGGAACAAATGTCATGACTCTTGCCTGATCAACTGAAAAATCTCTCATCCAGAGGATGGAGTCGGTGAGATCATCCAGACTTTCACCCACCCCAGTGAGGAGCCCCTCTTCAATGAGCATGCCAAGACTTTTGGCCAGATGTTTTTTGGCCAGCCGGTTCTGAAACCCCTGGCCCTGGCGAAGAGTTTTGTACAGGGTTTTATTGTGTGTCTCCTGGTAACAGGCAAACCATGTAACCCCGGCATCGGCCAGTTGCGCAAGGGCGCTGTCAGGAAGAGCTCCCGGAGAAATCATCACTGGAAGCTCTGTTTCAGCCTGAACAGCCTTAACCATGGTGACAAGCCGGCTAAAACCGGATTTCCCCGATCCATACAGCTCGGGATCTTCCCCCATGGTCAGATCGATCAAATGCACTCCGGCTGCCGCCATATCCCGGGCAGCAGCCGTTATTTCAGACTGGTTTTTTCGATACCGGACAAGCTTCTGATTGGACTCTCTATACTGACAGAAATTACAATTGTTCCGGCAATGAGTAGAAAAATACAAAAAACCGTACAGAAAAATCGTGCTGCCGAAATACCGAGCCCTGAGTGCTCTAGCAGCCTCAAAAAGCAGACGGGTTTCTTCAGGATCAGAAAGTCCGAGAAGATATGTGACCTCGTTTTTTTTAACCGGATGGTTATTTTGCAACCGATTTAAAATCCCGGCCAAATTAAAACCTGCTGTTTCCATGAAAAAATCCTCGAATACGATGGTCGGTTAGCTTAAAATCGTTCCAGCTCTGACGCCTTTGAGGAAATTTCCGCAAAAGGAATCCCTGCCAAGGAGCATGTCCGCCGTCTTGATTGTGGCCATAATTTTATCATCCAGAGGATCAATGATCGCCGAATCCATGCCGGCAGCCATCATCAGCGCCACAAAGGTTCTGTTGATGATTTTACGCTGGGGCAGCCCATAGGAGATATTGGAAAGACCGCCCGTGATATGAACTTCCGGGTATTTGGCCCTTATGCCCCGGACGGCATCCAGTACCATGACCCCTTTATTACTGTCCGTACTGATGGGCTGGACAAGGGGGTCAAGATATATGGATGATGTGGCAATGCCAATTGAATTCAACTCCTTGACCAGGGTGTCTGCCCTGGCGATGATATCTTCAGAAGAGCCGGGCATGCCCGAGTCATCCATGCACAGGGCAATAACCTTACACTTTTTGCCTTCCAGAAAAGGCATCATTGCATCAAACCGCTCTTTTTCCAAACTTATGGAGTTGATCATCGGGGTTTTTTTCATCATTTGAAACGCCATTTCAAGCACTGCAGGATCGGGAGAATCAAGGGCAAGCGGAATGGTAGCCACAGGCTGTATGGTATCAATAAGCCATTTCATGTCTTCGGATTCATGACCGATCCTGGCACCGGCATTGACATCGATGTAGGTAGCTCCTGCTTTTTGCTGTTTTTGCACATCATCAATGATATAGCCGGCATTACGTTCGGCAACAGCTGCCTGGACTAATTTTCTGGAGGTGTTAATCCTTTCTCCAATCACTTCAAACATGACCTATTTCTCCTTAAATTAAGCTGCAAGCGTTTTGGCAAGTCTAGCGGCAGAACCTGCATCTGCTGCAAAGCCGTCCGCACCTATCTCATCGGCAAAAGCCTGGGTCACGGGTGCCCCTCCGATCATGATTTTAACCTGATCCCTTAAACCTGCCTCCACAATGGCATCCACCGTTTTTTTCATCATGGGCATGGTGGTGGTTAAAAGGGCTGACAGGCATACAATTTTTGCATTTTTTTCCTTGACCTGGGCTACAAATTCTTCAGGTTCGATATCGACCCCGAGATTATGAATGGTCATGCCGGCACTCTCCATCATCATGGCCACAAGATTTTTTCCAATATCATGGAGATCTCCCTTAACGGTTCCAATGATAACACTTGCACCTTCGGCAGACTCACCTTCTCCCAACAGGGGTTTTAAAATGGCTACACATTGGGCCATGGCCTGGGCAGCCATGAGAACCTCGGGAATAAACATGTCACCGCTTTCCATTTTTTCACCCACAAGATCCATACCGGTGATCAGCCCCTTGTTCAATATCTCGGTTGCCGGTGTTTTCTCTGCCAAAGCTGAATTGACAAGTCCTAAGAGCTTATCCACATCACAGTTGACCAAAGCGTCTTGCATTGCATTAAAATCTGCCATTTTTTCCCTCTGCATTAAGTGTTAATTAATTTTAAAATTTTATTGGACCACACTGCTTTTTATTTTACAACAATAATACAAGCATGATATATGCCAAACTTTTATATGTCCTGTTATTTGTCCGGCAGGACAAGTGTAAAACATAAAAACATGGCAAATCAACCAATTTTAATGACAAACAAATGATTAATCTTTGAAATAAAAACATTAAGATTTCATTGTCTTGAAAAGAAAGCAGATTGTAAAATTACTACAATATTGAAGAATTCTTATGTTTTTCCGGAAAGACTCAATCTTTTAAATCCTCTCTTCTAATGGTTGATTGTATGATACAGTCAATCAAAACAAAAAGAGATGGCAGAAATCTTTATTATCAGGGTCTAACATGGTGAGTACAGAAAAAAAAAGAATTGTAAGACTTTTGATTTCAGCATTTTGCTGCGTTCTTATTCTTTTTTATATACTGCTTCAATTAACGGGCTGCCACACCCGGGATGAACTTTTGACTCCAAAGGAAAGGCAATGGCTCAACGCCCATAATGAAAACATTAGACTGGCGGTCTCCCCAGATTGGGAGCCCCTGGAATTTTTTGATGAAAAAGGACAATACAGTGGTATGGTTGCCGATTACGTCCGTTTGATCGAAAAGAAACTGGGGTTTAAATTTAAAATTGTCCAGCCCAAAACCTGGGAAGAGACACTGACGCTTGCTAGAAAACGAGAAATTGATGTAATAAGTGCGGCCCAGGCAACTCCTGAACGAAGACAATTTATGAACTGGTCCACTCCATATCTGAATCTTAAAACCACCATTATTGTGCGTAAATCCCAAGAAAAAACATTTACGCTTGACCAGATGCAGGGAATGAAAATCGGTGTACCCAAGGGGTATGCCGTGGGGAAATTCATCCGGGATTATTACCCCGAGTTAACCGTCATTGATGTTTCCACCGGCAGTGAGGGCATGCACAAGGTTTCCTTTGGTGAACTTTTTGCCATGATCATGGAGGTGCCCAATGCTCTCCATGTTATTGAAAATCAAAAAATTACAAACCTCCGCCTTGCAGGCAATACAGGTTTTGAGCTCAATCATGGGTTTGGTACCAGAAGTGACTGGCCCATTATGGCCCGAATTATTGAAAAAGGATTGGCAGATATCGGTGAAAATGAGCACCGGGACATTTACTCTAAATGGATTAGACTCGAAGGACCTAAGTTCTATCAAGTTCCGGCCTTCTGGTACTCCATTGCCGGCGCCACCCTTGTCATGTTGCTTATAACCGGTTCAATTTTATTCTGGAACAGAACTTTGAAGCGACAGGTAATGCAGCGCACAGAAGAATTTCTTTTTAATGAGATGCGCCTGGAAGCCTTGCTCAAGCTCAATGAGCAAACCAACACCCCCATACAGGATACTGTTGAATTTGCCTTTGAGCAGATGATCCGCCTGACCAAAAGCCGATTTGGATATCTGGCCTTTGCCGATCAGGATGGTATCGTTTATTCTGTTGATTCCGGGTCTGAAAATTCCCAGGGAAAAAATATCATCCATAATATTACCCAGGGGTTTACCCTGAAAACCATGGGGCTCTGGGGGGAGGCGGTAAAACAACGAAAACCCGTCATTTCAAATGATTACAGGCGATCCAACCCCGAAAAAAAAGGGCTTCCCCCTGGGTACAACAACTTATCCCGTTATATGAATGTTCCTATCTTTAATGGTGATAAGGTGGTTGCCGTCGCTGGCATGGGCAATAAAAAAACAGATTATGACCAGTCTGACTTACGCCAGATTGATCTTTTAGCCCAGGGAATGTGGCGGATTCTGCAAAGAAAAAAATCTGAGCAGGCCATTTACAAAAGTGAAAAAAACATGCGGGACCTGGTGGAAAATTCTCCAAACGGAATCGTGATTATGCAGCATGGAAACGTGATTTACAGAAACTCCAAACAGCTTGAACTCATCGGTGATATAAAACCGGCTGATTCCATAAGGTATGATCATATTCACACGGAAGATCAAGAAAAGGTTAAGCTGTTTTACATGGGGCTTATACAGGGAAATCCAACCATCACTGAGTTGGATTTCAGGTTTTATTCTTCCCTTGAAAACAGGACCCAGGAGACAATGAAATGGGTCACCTGCCTTGTTACACCCATAGATTTTCGGGATGAAAAAGCATTTTTGCTGACCACCATAGATCGGACAAGGGCCAGGGAGCTTGAATATCTGCTCACAATCCAGGATAAAATGGCCTCATTGGGCCGTGTGGCGGCAGGGATTGCCCATGAAATCCGGAACCCCCTATCAGGAATCAATATTTATCTCAGGATTTTGGAGAAGAGTATAGGTGACCCTCAAAGGGCCCATAAGATAGCGCCTGCCGTTGAAGCCATGCACTCTGCATCCGAAAAAATAGAATCGGTTATTAAACGGGTTATGGATTTCTCCAAACCCGCAGAGCCTCAATTTGCCATCATCGATATTAATGTACCGGTACTTGAGGCGGTTCATCTTGCCGCCATGACCCTTGACAAAAAAAAAATCAGCCTGGAAACTCAATTGGACAAGTCCCTTCCCTGCTGCCATGCAGTGCCTAATCTCATTGAGGAGGTGATCCTGAACCTCATCAATAATGCTGTGGATGCCATGGCCGATCAAGACACTGACAAATGTATCCTGGTGTCATCATCGGCAAGCGCTGACAAAATCGTTTTGACAGTTGAAGATACGGGTCCCGGAATACCAGAAAACTTGAGAATGAGGATTTTTGAACCCTTTTTTACCACCAAAGATTACAGCACAGGTATCGGACTGAGCCTGTGTCACAGGATTATTACCGATCATCATGGCACAATAAAAGTGATGCCGGCAGACTCGGGAGGTGCCAGGTTTATTATTGAAATCCCTTTGACCTCCGGAGAATACAAAACATTAAATCCATCAACAAAGAGGCCTGAAAAAGCATGATAGAGTACACCCTGTATATTGTAGACGATGAAAAAACCATTCGGGAAGGCATTGCATTTGAATTAGAGGACGACTACAGGGTTTTAAAATTTGAGACAGCGGAAGCGGCACTTGAACAATTTTCAACTGAACCTCCCGACCTTATTTTACTGGATATCGGATTGCCCGGAATGAGCGGCAATCAGGCACTCAAGGAGTTTAAATCCTTGAAACCTGATGTGCTGGTAATCATGATCACTGCCTATGAAAATATTAAACTGGTGATTGAATGCATGAAAAGCGGAGCCCATGATTATATTATAAAACCCATACACATGGAAACCCTGGAGATCAGCATTGCCAATGCCCTGGAAACAATACGTCTTAGAAAGGAGATCGAAGCTATCCAGGAAAAACAGATCAGGGAGAATCTTCCCTGCTTTATCGGAGCAAGCCGGG
>JAVERV010000166.1:0-5419 GCA_034006945.1 Desulfobacterium sp.
ACCGAAGGCCAATGCCGAAATCGAGGTTATTATCCATTTTAAGGAGAAAATAGTCCACCACACCCCCTGTTGAAGATCCGGTTTCCCCCAGTTGGCAAAGACAAGAATTGAGATCATGAAGAAAAAATAGAGGATAGTCTGATGGATCGGCCTTGCTTCACCGCTATCCTCAGGCAGATGAATATTAGCCGAGCGTTCAGCCTCGTCTCGTTTAAAAATCAATTCCATGAGAAAGCCAATGATGACAGAAAAAGACACTGCCCCGACAGCCCTTGCAATGCCGATTTCAGGTCCAAGAATTCGAGCGGTCAAAATAATGGACAACACGCTGATTGCGGGGCCTGAATATAAAAAGGCTATTGCCGGACCAAGCCCTGCTCCCCTCGCATAGATGCCTGCAAAAAGCGGGAGGATCGTGCACGAGCAAACCGCTAAAATGATTCCTGAAACTGATGCCACAAGATAGGCAACCGTTTTTTTAGCCCCCGCTCCAAGATACTTCAGAACGGCGTTTTGAGAGATAAAAACCCCGATAGCCCCTGCAATGAAAAATGCAGGAACAAGGCAGAGCAGAACATGCTCTTGTGCGTACCATTTAACAAGCTCAAGACCTTCCATAAGGGCATTGTCAAAACGGTAAATCCCCACGGGCAGAAAAAACGCAGCAAAAAATGCGACAACAATAATTCCAAGTGGTTTTAATTCATCCTTCCAGTTCATCTTTCTGCCCCCTGAATCAGGAATTGATCCAATTTAAAACTTCCTGTTTTGTTGGTATTTTCCCCACGCATTTCACCTCGCCGTCGATTACAACCGCCGGTGTCCCAAAAACACCGTAGCCTGCGATCTGCATAAGGTCGGTAACTTTTTCCACCGTGGCTTCAACCTTTGCCTCATTAACCGTCTGTCTGACCAAATCTTCGGTCTTTTTACATTTTGCACAACCAGGTCCTAGTACTTTAATCTCCATGATACTCTCCTAAATAGTTAAATGATCATATATCCCATTGACCTTCTTAAATTTAAAGGATCAATTCATAAACGGGGTCACAATAAAGTAGGCCCCTAAAAGGGCAATTGTTGAACCGGCAATTTTCCTAAACCAGCTGCCCGCTCCATTCCACGTGCTGTTCTCAATCAATTTTTTTACTGCCGCTGTTGAACTGCCGGCAATCATAATTGGAAGACAGTGCCCCACGGCAAAGAGAGTGATGTAAAGTATGCCGGTTACAACTTTTTCCTGGACCGTGATAATGGCCAGAATCGGGGCAATAAATCCAAAGGTACAAGATCCTGAAAGAACACCATAGGCAAGTCCCAGCACAAAGGCTCCGAACATTCCTTTTAAATTCAGCCTGTACAAAAGATTTCCGGATAGAGAGCACTTTTCAACGCCCAGCATTCCCAACGCCACCCAGATCAAAATAATGCCAACCAGAATCTGCCAATAGTTTCCCACATCTCCCAGCATTCTGCCAAGCAGCGCACAGACAATGCCGATCAATGCAATTGTAAGAAAAAGCCCTGAGGTGAATAGTACGGAATAGAGCCCGGCCTGACGGGGGTGAACCATTTTTTCCTGTCCGCCAACATACCCGATAATCAGAGGAATAGATGCAAGATGGCAGGGGCTGAAAAGCACGCTGATCACTCCCCAGGCAAAACAGCCAATTGCTGCAAAAGCCGTTCCGCCTGAGATCCATTGGTTGACTGTTAAAAAAAGAGTGTCCAGCATGTTAATTATCCTTTGCTGCCAGGTTCGGTGCTGCTACGCCCATTTTTGTTAATTGCTCAACAATGGATTTTTCATCTAAAAATCCCAGATGCCGGTACACTTCTTCACCTTGTGCATTAAAAAAAATCTGTGTGGGAATCGCCTTTATTTTGAACCTTTGAGCGGGTTCTCGATTTTCCCACACATCGATAAAAACAATATCTGCCTTACCTTTGTACTCTCTTTCAAGCTTGACAAGGATTGGGGCCATCATTTTACAGGGAACACAGGTTTTTGCCCCCAAATCGATCATAGTTACAGTTCCTTTAGGCGGAACATTTGAATAATCTTCAGCAAAGGCACCTGTCGTAAAAAACAGCATTGAGATGACAACCAATACATTCAACTTTTTAAGAACCTGTTTCATCGTTGCTTTTCCTTTTTAACTTTTCTTCGTTATAGATCGTCATTTAATGATGCATTATTGTATTTTCTTTTGTGCAAATCATTTCCCAACAATCTTATGGCGGTCAATGCCCGGAAGAATCTGACGTAATTCTTTTATCTTAGATTCATCATCTAACCAATGTCTCAAAGCCCCAATCATGCTGGCGGAATAGGGGGAGCCGCTGCCATCGGCGAGGGAATAGTTCACCCATAGTCCGTCTTTAAAACTTCTTACCAGTTCGGCATCTTCAAGGATTTTTAAATGTTTGCTGGCAGTGGACTGGGCAATGCCAAGTGCCTCTTTGATCTCACAGACACAAAGAGGACGTACCTGAAGTATCTTCATCATCTTTACCCGGTTGGGGTCGGACAATGCCTTCATCACTCTGATAAATACTTTCATAATTTTCTTATCCAGTTTCTATAATTATTGTTTAAAATCAGCCTATTCCATTTTTCAAGCATGGAATGCGTTTATCACCATGAAGACGGCAGCCAGCCAATTGGTATAGGCAAACAGCCTTTTCAAGGATTTGGGTTTTGTTTTCAGGGCAAATCTGCCGCCGATCACACCGCCTGCAATTGTTATGATTGCCAGGGGGATAGCCCATGAAGGATTAAAATCTCCTTGAATGGCATGACCGAAAAAACCCATAAAGGCCGTTGCGGCAATAAGCGTGGATGCTGTCCCAACCGCCGTGTGCATTGGGATACCGCAGGCAATAACCATGAGAGGAACCAAAAACGACCCGCCGGATACACCGACCATGCCCGAACCTACGCCTGTCAAAATCGTTACGGGGAGTGCAATCCACAAATTAACGCCATATATTTCACCGTTGGATTTTATTTTAATTGTTCCAAACCTGTCTTTTAAGTTTTCCTCTTTTTTCTTGACCGGTACAAGCATAACGGCGCCGGCTGCAAACAGCATAAAGGCAAAAATCAGCTTTAACATAAATCCGCTGAAAAGATGGGAAAAATATCCACCGCCAAGGGCGGCAAGTGATGTCGTACTGCCGATCAACAGTGCAAGGCTCCAGGATACGGATTTGTTCTTCTGGAAAATCACCATTGCCGCAATTGAAGCGGCAAACAAAATAAATTGTCCGGTTGTTGCTGCCTGGTGCATTGGAATCCCCGCCATCACAAGGATAACAACATAAAAATTCCCCCCGCCTTTGCCGACCATGGTCATCAGTACAGCAACAACAAAAATAAAAGCACCAATAATAATAATCTGATCCATGTTCAGATCCTTTAAATTTCCTGTAGGGTAAGCTGTAAGACCTTTCCAGGCATTACTTGCTCAATCAATGCGGGATATCCGCCCATGAGGATACGAACATCAGAAAATCCTTCGATGACCAAAAAACTGTAAACAATAGCAGAACGAACACTTGCCGGACAAAAAATGGCCAGGGGTTTGTCCCTGGGAATGTCGTTCAGTTTGTCTGGCACCTCGTTGATGGGAATATTCAGGTACTGCACATTGTCATGGAGTGCAAGTGTAATGGATAAAGAATCAGCCTCTTCCCTTGACCGGACATCCAAAAGGACCACATCATCCAACTCAAAAAAAGCAGCTGGTGAAATTTTATGTTTTCCCTTTCCAAAGAAATCCAGAGTAAAATTTTTCAAAACCTGTTCCATTTCTCAACCTTTCTTATTTTAAAAGCCATTTTAATTGATCAATCATTATATCTTCTTACTATATATCGATAAAGAAGGATATAGCGATATGTGAATTGTTTGTCAAGCTGTTTTTTAAAAATGCTTGAACAATGACGAAGCGCAATCCCGCTCCATAAACTGAACAACATTGTCAAACAATTGGTGTAATAAAATCATTAAACAACTGACAATTGAAATCCCCATCGCATCCATTATTCTCGATGGAGATATTTATCCCATAAAAGGGATAGATCCTTTTTTATATGCGGCTAAAAAAGCAATCGGTCCCAGACAGTTAACAGAGGAAGAAGCAAGGGACACTGGGCGATGCACATACATCAGAAATTCGAGCCTCAGCTCCAAAGATATTGGAAGGGCCATTGGACGCTCAAGGCAGGCAGTGGACGTCTACATTTTCGACCTTCGGGCCGCAACCCGGCAGGACAAGGACCTCAAAATATTTCCCATGAATCGTCTTGGTCTCCCCCAGGACAGGATTGCAAAGCGCTTGGGGATAGACCAGAAGACAATTCATAATCATTTAGGAGAAATGCCAATATTGGCAAATCTCCTAAATGCTGATTTGTCCCTGGGTTTTACTGTGGCGCAGGTGGCACAGAAGAATGGCTGGGCAGAACCGATGGTCTGGTCATTGACCCCATGGCTGGCGGCGGTGTGACTCCAGACACCTGTCTTGCCCTGGGCCGCAGGTGCTGGGCTTTTGATATGGAGGAACGGGGGGAGACACGTCCTGAAATCGAACCTCACACATGGATATACTCACCAGGCCAAGAACTCTCTTGGCCGGTAGGTACTGGGATGATTCGCTGTTATCAATGAGCAGACGCATATTCTCATAGGCAGCATTACGAATGGTCTGGCTGATGGCATGCAGAATCTGCATGATTTTTTTCTTCCCAGGAGACACCAAGGGCTTCAAGTTCTTTTAGCACCATTAGAACGACATTATCCACCTGGACGGCAAGGGTCGGAGTCAACTCTGTGCCAAGGGTTTCTATATCCATGGGTTCTGCCCCCACAATAACCGTTTGGGGCACATGGTCCAGGAATTGACAAAGGGTAAGTGCCTCTAAAAGATCCACCTGATGCAGGGAATTCTTGGCAAGAATCCGGTTGGGAATATCCGCACCTGCAAGGCGATGGAGGTCTCCTGGTTTTCCCTTGTTTAAAATGGTGTCCACCACGATGAGATGATGTGCGTGGGAAATAACGCCAAGGAGGTTGATTCCTAAAACGCCGCCGTCAACCACGGTAACCTGGTCTGGGAATTGATAGCTTTCAAGCAGTTTTTCCACCACCCGGATGCCGAGTCCGTCATCGGAAAAAAGAATGTTGCCAACGCCGAGAATGAGAACTTCAGATGTCATACAGGCTTTCCTTAATCTTAAATTTTTCTGCCCCCCCCTTCGCGGGGGGCAGAAAAAAGTTAGTTCTTCGTTAAAGAACAGGGATTAAACCACCCTGACCTTGTAAATTTCATTGGTATGGGGATCGATCACATGAACTGCACAGGCAAGGCAGGGATCATAGGAATGAACTGTCCTGAGCACCTCAAGGGGCATC
>JAVERV010000167.1:0-5413 GCA_034006945.1 Desulfobacterium sp.
TCCCAGCCGAGGAGAAAAGTCATGGGCTCCATGTATCAAAAGATCAAAACCATAAATTATGATTTTGACAAATAGCGAGCTCTTAACCTTTGGCGAGGTGTTTTCCCTTGACTTTAGATCTTTTTTTTTAGTTATATGTAATATTTTTCCAATAGCCAAAATTGGCCTAATCCTTATCCTGGATATAAAAGAATGAAATTTAAAATTAAAACAATGGTGTTTTTAATATGTGTCGTTTGCTGGATGCCTGCCTGTCAAAAGGAAGAGGGGACTGCCCAGGCCCCCCCCCCGAAAGTGGATGTCTTGATTACAAAAACAGAAGCAGTACCCATTTATCAAACCTATGTGGGTCAGGTTTATGGTGCTAAGGATATTGCCATCCGCGCCCGGGTCGAGGGATTTCTACAGGGACTTCATTTTCAGGAAGGCTCTGTTGTTACAGCGGGAACACTCCTATATACAATTGATCAACAACCCTTTGAAGCCCAGGTGGCAGCCCAGAGGGGACTTGTGGCCGAGGCCAATACCCAGTTAACCAAAGCCAGGAATGACCTGAACCGATACCGGCCCCTTGCTGCAAAAAATGCGGTCAGCCAGAGGGATCTGGATGCAGCTGAAGCACAGTTTGATGCGGCCCAGGGTGCTTTGGATGCGGCAAATGCAAATCTCAGGGCCGTTGAGATTCAAAAGGGATATACCAGAATTTACTCCCCCATTACCGGCATCATCGGGAAAACCAAGGCCAAGACCGGTGATTTTGTTGGCAGGGACCCCAATCCAGTCATCTTGAATACCGTCTCCAATACCGACCATATATTGGTGGAGTTTTTCCTGTCTGAGACCCAATATTTAATTGTTGCCCGAAAATACCTGGCCGAAACTGAGGCTGGAAAACAAAGGGCAGAAAGAAATAACAGCGGATTTGAACTGATTCTAGCCGACGACAGCATCTATGATCACAAAGGAGCGCCCACCTTCATCGACCGCATGATAGATCCCACAACGGGTGCCATATTGGTCCAGGCCTCTTTTCCCAATCCAGAAGGTCTGCTGCGCCCGGGCCAGTTTGCCAAAATAAAGATCCAGATCGATATAGCCGAAGAGGGCATCCTGGTTCCCCAGCGAGCTGTTACCGAGCTCCAGGGAATGAATCGGGTGTTTGTGGTGGATGAAAAAGATACAGTCCAGGAACGAAGGGTCACACTAGGTCCCAAGGTTGATAATCTCTGGCTGATCCTTGAAGGGGTAAAGCCCGGCGAACGGCTCGTTTTCGAGGGTCTTCAAAAAATTGCCCATGGCACTCTTGTCAAACCGGTTGAAAAAGAATTCAAACGCATAAAACAGGACGGGCAATAATTCACATGGGAAACTTTTTTGTCAGGCGGCCCATTGTCGCAATTGTTATGGCTATCATAATCACTATTGTGGGAGTATTGTCCATCAAGGGACTTCCCATGGAACAATACCCCAACATCACGCCTCCCATTGTACAGGTGAGGGCCAATTACACGGGGGCCAACGCCATCAATGTGGAACAGTCCGTTGCCACCCCCCTTGAACAGCAGATCAACGGGGTGGACAATATGATTTATATGAAATCCACCAATGCCAATGACGGCAGCATGTCCATTGAGATTTCCTTTGAAGTGGGTACTGATCCGGATATGAATACGGTATTTACCCAGAATAAGGTGTCGGCTGCCACCGCCAAACTGCCTGAAGAAGTTGCCCGCATGGGGGTTACTACCCAGAAATCCCTGCCCAATATATTGATGTTGATGGCTTTGACCGATGAAACCGGGGAGTATGACCAGACCTTTTTAAACAACTATGCCCTCATCAATATCAAGGATGTGCTGGCCCGGATAAAAGGCATTGGCCGGGTGGATGTCATCGGCGCATCTGATTATTCCATGCGGATCTGGATCAAGCCGGACCGGCTGGCCCAGCTGGGCATAACCGTCCCCGAGATCATAAATGCCATCAGGGCCCAGAATGTCATCGTTCCCGGTGGGAAGTTAGGGGCAGAACCGGCTCCTGCCGGAACAGAATTCACCTACACGGTCCGTCTGCCCGACCGGCTGCAGTCGGAAAAAGAATTTGGTGACATTGTTATCCGAACCACGGAGGCTGGCTCCCAGGTCAAGATTAAGGATATTGCCCGGGTTGAATTGGGGGTGGAGTCCTACAATGCCTTTACACGGCTCAATGGGAAATCCTGTGCCATTATCGGCCTGTATCAGGCCCCGGGTTCCAATGCCGTACAGTTAGCCAAAGATGCCAAATCCGCCATGGACGAACTTTCTTCATCCTTTCCCAGGGGAATTAGATATGATGTCTCCCTGGATGCCACCCTGCCCATTACCAAGGGCATTGATGAAATCATTGAAACCCTTTTCATAGCCCTTGCCCTGGTTGTTCTGGTTGTTTTTATCTTTATCCAGGACTGGCGTGCAACCCTCATCCCGACCCTGGCCATACCGGTCTCTCTGCTCGGGTCATTCATGGTGTTTCCCTTGCTCGGATTCACCATCAATACCCTTTCCCTGCTCGGCCTGGTGCTGGCCATTGGTATTGTGGTGGACGATGCCATTGTGGTGGTCGAAGCGGTTCAGGTAAATATGGCAAAGGGAATGAATGCCAGGGATGCGACAAACCTTGCCATGAAACAGGTAACCGCCCCTGTCATTGCCACCACCCTGGTGCTGGTGGCAGTTTTTGTCCCCGTGGCAATGATGGGGGGGATCACGGGCAGCCTGTATCAGCAGTTTGCCATCACCATTGCCGTTTCAGTTCTCTTCTCCTCCATAAATGCCCTGACCTTGAGTCCGGCCCTTTGCGGACTTCTGCTTAAGCCTCCAAAACCCTACCGAGGGCCTTTGGGATGGTTTTTCTCCATATTTAATAAGGTTTTTGACCGTTCGACCAAAACCTATATGCGTTTTGCCCATGTGTTTGCCCGGAAAACCATCCTAGGTATTGTTTTTATCATTGTCATGGCTGTGGGCACCGGTATGCTCGGCAAAGTACTTCCCGGAGGGTTCATGCCCACCGAAGACATGGGATACCTGCTTATCAATGTTCAACTCCCCGATGCGGCTTCCCTGCAGCGATCAGATGCCGTCACCCGGAAAATAGAAAAAATAATCAAACGTTATCCCGATGTGGAATTTATTACCACTGCAGCAGGTTTTAGCATGCTTTCCGGTAGTATGAGTTCCAATTCAGGTTTTTTATTTCTCTCATTAAAAGATTGGGATCAAAGGGAAAAAACAGTGACAGACCTTGTAAGGGAACTGAACCGTGACTTTTTTTTCCACGTGAACGAAGCCCAGGTGTTTGCCTTTGGTCCGCCTGCCATTCCCGGCCTTGGCAACGGTTCCGGTTTCAGCATGATGCTCCAGGACAAGATGGGCAATACCCCCGCCTACCTGGGGGAACAGGCTGCAAAATTTGTACAGGCGGCTCAGGCAAGACCGGAAATCGGGTCTATATATACCACCTTTCGCCCCAGTGTTCCCCAGAAACTTATAGAGGTTGACCGGGACAAGGCCCTGAAGGCCGGGATCTCCCTCAATGATATGTACACGACCATCGGCGCATTTTTAGGAGGGGCCTATGTCAACGATTTCAACCGCTTTGGCAGGCTTTACAAGGCCTATATCCAGGCAGAGCCTGAGTACAGGGAAAACGAGAAAAAAATAGGTCTGTTTTTTATTAAAAACGGCGAGGGAAAATCTGTCCCTCTCTCGGCCTTTGTAAAGGTCAGTGAAGTTTACGGCGCCGACTACACCAACCGTTTCAATCTGCTCAGGGCAACTGAATTAAGCGGGGGACCTGCCAGGGGATATACTTCTGACCAGGCGATGACGGCCCTGGAAGAAGTGGCGGCGGATGTACTTCCCGAGGACATGACCTACTCCTGGAGCAATATGTCCTACCAGGAAAAAGAGGCCGCAGGTTCCGGAGCAATGATTTTTGTCTTTTCCCTTGTTTTTGTATTTCTGATTCTGGCAGCCCAATATGAAAGCTGGTCTCTACCCTTCAGCATCCTCCTTGGAACCCCCTTTGCCATTTTTGGTGCATTTCTTGCGGTCCTTGTGGCTCGGCACTTCGATCTGGCCTATGAAAATAATATCTTTGCCCAGATTTCCCTTGTAATGCTCATTGGCATGGCAGCCAAGAATGCAATCCTCATTGTTGAGTATGCTAATGAAAAATTCCAGGAGGGCTTGTCACTCTATGATTCTGCCCTTGAGGCGGCCAGATTGCGCTTCAGGCCGATTCTCATGACCGCCTTTTCCTTTATCCTGGGCATTTTACCCCTTGTAATTGCAACTGGTGCAGGCGCCCAGGCAAGAAAGGTAATGGGAATGTCCCTTTTTGGGGGGATGATCCTTGCAACTTTTCTGGGTGTGTTTTTCTATCCCATGCTCTTTATCTTTATTGGTAAAATCGGCAAGTATGAAAAAAAACGAGATCTAAAGAAAGAGGCTTAAACGATGAACTTTAAAAAATGTTTTCCCGGGTTCATCCCAGCGATCCTTGTCATCGTCTTTCTCCTTCACGGGTGCGCCGTGGGGCCGGATTTTACACCGCCCCAGGTCCAAACACCGGATATGTTTCGCAGCACCTTGAAAGGAGATGCAAAGACCTCAAGTGATTTGAAATGGTGGGAATTGTTTGATGACCCCATTCTGTTTCAACTGGTCAACACGGCCCTTGAAAACAACAGAAATGCAAAAATTGCCCTGAGCAGCATTGAACAGGCAAGGGCAGAACTTGGCTTTAGCAGGGCAGGTGAATATCCTGCCATCGGCATCAGCGGCGGTTTGTCCACGGGCAATTATGGCGGCGCCCGTTCCGATAATACCAGCAGCAATGCCTATATTGCCCCCATGCTCAATTGGGAACTGGATTTTTGGGGAAAGTTTAAAAGGTCCACAGCAGCTGCAAGGGAAAGGCTTTTGGCCTCGGAATATGGTATGCGGACTATTCAAATCGGTCTGATTACAGATGTGGTCAGCACTTATTATCTCCTGCTGGATTACCACCAGCGACTGACCATCTCCCGGGAAACTCTTCTTTCCCGCACTAAAAGCCTTGAGATGATTGAACTGCGGTTTGAGAAAGGCATTATTCCCGAGATCGATGTAAATCAGGCCCAGATCCAGGCAGCCGTCGCTGCTGGTTCAATTCCAAAATATGAACGGGCTATTGCCAACGCTGAAAATGCCTTGAGTCTCCTCATGGGGCAACTTCCCCGGAAAATCCAGAATGGAGAGCCCCTGGACCTGCAGCAGATACCCCCTTTTATACCCGAAGGCCTTCCCTCTGCGCTGCTTGAACGTCGGCCTGAAATCGGAGAGGCCCTGGCCCTGCTCAAAGCCCAGAATGAAGAAATTGGTATTGC
>JAVERV010000168.1:0-5366 GCA_034006945.1 Desulfobacterium sp.
AACAGCCTTGTGAAAGGGGGTTTTTATTAGTTTAAGGTCTTCAATCAGTTCCATATTTCCCTTTTCTATTAAAAGCATAAATGGGCTTGACAAGGCCCATAAATCTCTATATATAGAACACCTGTTGTTGCAAATCAATCCTTTTTTGGACTGTGTTTGTTTGAAACAAAAGATTGGAATAAAGCCTAGGCCGAAGTGGCGGAATTGGTAGACGCGCTTGTTTCAGGGACAAGTGGACGTATGTTCGTGGGAGTTCGAGTCTCCCCTTCGGCACCAACTTTTATTTTGATCTTTTTTTGTTTTAAAAGCATTAGCCGAAGTGGTGGAATTGGTAGACACGCTAGACTTAGGATCTAGTGCCGCGAGGCGTGAAGGTTCAAGCCCTTTCTTCGGTACCACCAAAAAAATCAAGGGTTTACACAGATCATTAGATTAATCTGGTAAGCCCTTTTTCATTTTATGCACAAATTTTATGCATTCTGTATGCACTTTTGAAAGTCTGTTAAAACATTTTTTTTGGGATTGAAAAAGGCAGGGCAGGGGATATATCCCACAATGGAAGAACCTCAAAATTTGATGGCGTTTTGTTTGAACTTTTTGCAGGAAGATGTTAAATAATGGTAGGTTTATGTAGCTGGATATGTCTTTGTCATGACCCTATCCTAATGACTACGCTATTACGCCAATATAATTTATTTAAGGAGGTTTACATGTTTGCTAAACGGTTTTTAAAAATCATGATTTTTTCATTATTTGTATTTGCAGTATGTCCTTTTGTTTCTGCGGAATGTGTTCGTGTTGGAGATTCCGTTAAGTTTGTAGATATTAAAAAATATATTGATCATTTTTCTTCTATTGACATGGAAAAAGATGAGTTTGAGTCTATGGTTGAATACAAGAATAGAATAAACACTGAAGCCAACAAGGTCGATTTAAAAGGCGTTTTAATTGAAACATCTAAGGACTTAAAACAGCTAAAATATGATATAGAAAATCAAAGATTCTATTTCAACGGTTATTTTTTTGGCAACTCGACTTATAGCTTTGTAAAATATTCGTTGGAAGATTCTGAACAATTTGAAAAGTTTATGGATTGGACTCAAGTGGCTTTTCTTCCTGTTGTATCGACTGATAAATCTTTGGGAACTTATCAAGCGCAGAACGCTATGGGCGCAAATTTTACTATACAAAAGAAGATAGCACATAGAGCTTTCTTGGTATCTTACAGAGATAAAGATAATAAATTTTTTGATGAGTGTCAAAATGTGATTCTGCTTGATGAGGGGCAGGACCCAGAAGAAAAATACCTTACTCCTAAGAAAATCGCATATCTAAGTATGGGGAGAGAAATGGCGAGAAGCATAAAAGATAATTTAAAAACTGGTGTTGTAGTTGATTTTGTTTATCCTTATTATGTAAGTGGAAAAAGAAGAATAGATCCAACTATCAAAAACCGTAATGATATATTAGTCATTTCCGATAATTTTCTCGTTAGTTTTAAGTGCGGGTTCATAACTGACCCGAATGATAAAGTCTTAAAGGTTGTGAAGACTATACAGGATTAATTCCATGAATAACGCATAAATTAGACAGACCTTTGGCAGGGGATTCAGGATTTTTCCGGGAAAAATGTCTGTTCAGTGACATGGAATTATTTTTCTGGGGTATTATATGCTTGAAATCCCCCAGCAGACAAAAAAACAGCTTGAAATAATAAGTTTAACCAGAAATGGCTTTTATGTTTTACTTTTTAGATTGTATTTTTTAGTATGAATTGTAAAAACTATTTATCATAAAGGATACTACAATGAATATTGGAAAAATTTTAAAGGTTTTTGGTGTAATTGTGATCTTAAGTGGTTTAATAGCTGGATATTCCCAATGGCCCAATAAAGGTGAAATGGAAACTGCTTTACTTGATGCTGAAATTGCAGATCTTACTTTTTGGGGAAAAGAACTTGATTTAGCTGCAAAAGGATTTCCAACCGGGGGGAGCAGCAACAAACGCAAACAAGTAGAATTGGCATATGAAGCACAAAAGCAGATAGCCCTTTATTTCATTATTGGGGGGATTATTAGTGGTTTGCTTTTTATTGGATTTGGTGAGTTGATTTTCAGAAACAGATCTATTGATGAAAGATTACAAACAAAAACCGATGAAGATCAATCAGATCAAAAAATATGCCCATATTGTGCTGAAACTATCAAAAAACAGGCTAAAGTTTGCAGATATTGCCATAAAGATTTAGAAGCAGACTAATTATTCAAGGCACCTTGTGTTTTTTCCTGCCTGTCTCTGGATTTGTCCATGTGATTTATGGGAACAGGTTTCATATCTTCATCAAACTTTATAATGCTCACCCCTGCTTTCAAATCTTTTTTCACAAGCCGGATATAAACACCAACTGCATCTTTTGTACTGACTATGATTTCACCAATATCAGAATAATTAAAATCAAAACAATGATACAATAAAAAAGCCTGTACTCTTTTGGGGATTTTTTCAAAGTTTTTCATGTTAGCTTTGGCTTGTTTCACACGGCCAAACTTCTTTTTTCCATTGTTCCAATTATCTAAAAATTCAAAAATACTTGTTCTGGCTTGCTGGTAAAGGGTAAACACCATTTCTGTGGAAATATCATATTTTATAGCCAAATCAGCAGCACCCATTTTATTGAAAAACTTATCAATAAATACACAGAAAGCTAAACTGTTACCATGATACGGCAAACCATCCCAAAAGGCTTGAACATCTTCAGCAGATTTATATTGCATTAGATTAAAGTCACCGCCTTCTTTACCTGTCACTTCAAATTTGCTGAAATTTTTAAATTTCTGTTCATATGCACCATAAACTACAAGGATTTCATTTTTTCCGGATTTCGATATTCTTTCATGGGTTTGTTTTGCATTTTCATTAATAAAAGCTGTTGCAAGAAAACAAGGGGCCTTACAAGTATCATGATGGACACAATCAAGACAAATCCCTTTAGATATTGTTTTCATTCTCTCAATAAAAGCACAAGGGGCTTTACAGGTTTTATTTTTTTTGCATTTTATGCAGATATTTTTGAATTTCATAGCTTTAGGATGTAAAGAATATCAAATTTAGATGTAACAGTCTCGATACCATATTCAGTACCATTCATAATTAAAGTATCATCTGAAGGATTTGGGACAAAATCTATTTGTTCTGCTGGTAACAGCACCTTTAAATCCCCTGGAGTAATCAGACCTTGAAAGTATTCAAACTTATCATATTCAGTATCAAGGATTTTTACCGGATAATTGGTGTAAGTTTCTTCAACCATGCCTGTAGCATCATTAAATTCAGATCCGGTTTTATGTTTTATGGTGGCAGGTGTGACAATATCCCCTAAATTTTTAAAGGCATGGCGTAAAGCCTTTTTTAGTTGTGCTTTCATCTTGTCAACCTATGGTTGGAATTATCAAGCAAGGTTCCCCAATGAGCAATAGGCTTAAAAACTTTTCCTGGTATGGTTTCTTGCTTCGGGTTTGTATTAATTTTTAGACCGGAAAAATTTATTGTCTCAATTCCACCCGGTACTAAATAGGGGTCACTTTCAATAATATAAAGGGCAAGCTCACACTGTGTTTCTTTTACAATATCCGGTATTTCATCATTAGGAACAGCATCATTATATAAATCGGTCAATCCTGTTCTAGGCCATTGCAAGGTTTGTGTTTTAGATGCTTTGGCACCTTTCCATTTAACCCGTGTTTCCATCAATTTACACGCCTGAATCAATGCTATTATGGACGGTATCCCATCATCCCAGCTCTCAGCATGTAATCGAGTTTCAAAATAGGTATATGCAAATTCTGTTGAACAATAACTGTTTGTTCCTTCTGTAACTACTGCCATGATTTCACCTTATATAATCACTGTAAGTATTTGGAAATACTTAAAAGCCTTGAAACAGGGCTTTTAAATATTTAAGGGGGGAGCAATCCCCCCTGTGTTTTAATCAAATTATGATTTAGAAATACCGTAAAGTCTGGCTGCACACTTAGGATGGAACAGGGCTATACCTGCAAGCCATTCAAGAGTGGTTCTATAAGCTACACCACCACTATAAAGCCCGTGGTCAATTACATCGAGACTGCCCGCCTGAAGACCGGAAAGGTATTCCCTTTCTCCGAACCTTACAGCATAAATACTGGTGCATTCTGCCGTGGGGTCCGTGTCACCTGTGGCATCATCTTCATCAAATGCAAGGATTTCATTGCCTTCGTTATCTTCTTCAATTACACCAATGGGAATACCAGCATAAGCAGGAATGAGCTTTCCGAACTGGTCATTAACCGTTTCTATTGCTGCCCCTGCTGCCCTCATCAAAGCGTTAACTTTCCGTCTCATGGTTTTATTCATAAGAAGGATATCGGGGGTCCCCACAATGGCGTCAATCAATTCATCCAGTTTAGCCAGTGTCAAAGCATCCCCTTCAGCAGTATCCCCGGCAGCAATAAGCTGATTTCCTGTCAACCTTGCTTCCAGGCCGTCAAATTCATCTGGAGTACCAGTAGAGTTTTCACCCTTAATGAATTTTTTGGTAAAGAACAGGGCAGCAGCTTTAGCCTTCATCCTGTCATAGGATGCCCTAATATCATTCAAATCACCGCTTGTTTTAACCAATGCCCTGTCAACATCAGAATGCCCACCAAAAATACGCAAATATTCAGTTACAGGGTTCACAACACCTGTGCTTTCATCGTAATCATCCCCAAAATCCCTGAAAGCAATTCCAGGGAGTGTATCCTCCTGGTTGTATGTGTAGCTTCTATGATTTACGTTCATAAAAGGCATGAACTGAAGAATAGGTGAAGTCTGGGGGAATACTTCAATAATTCCCGCCTGCAAAGGGTCATTTACAAGTTTTGCTTGTTCAATTAGTGTTAGTGCCATAATATTTTATTCTCCTAATGTTTATATCCATGTTTAATTTTTTCTGAGGTTTTCATATTTGAAAAATCCAATTTATTTTTTTTTGGTGCTTTAGAATCAGGGCCGGATTCTTTGGATTTTGTAAAAAGCCCTTTTTTTGTTGCTGCCCGAATCCATTTAATTTGGTCTTGTGGTTTAGTGTCTGGAATCAAATCTTGATATTCTTCTGGAATATCTGCTTTCAATTCATCAACCAAACCAGTTAAGGTATCAGCCATTTCATTTTTTTGGCTTATCACCTGGTCAAGTCTGGATTTGGGGACCATGTTTCCCTCTGTTTTTTTCGGTTCATCAACCGGAACGGTTTTGTCATCAACTTTATCGGTGTTGGTGTCCGTGGTATCTGTCATGCTTTAGTTCTCCTGTTTTACATCCTGGACGGATGAATTTATTTTGATAT
>JAVERV010000169.1:0-5302 GCA_034006945.1 Desulfobacterium sp.
CGCTTATTTTCAAGCTTCACCCAAGCGAAAAAATCATGCGCGCCACCCGGGAAATACACAGATACGCACCCGGAGCAATGGTGTTCACCACTGGAAATACAGAAGAAATGATCGCCAACTGTGATTGCCTGATTACGCGATACTCGTCCACCGCCTTTGTCGGCCTTGCCCTCGGAAAAGAGACCTATTCGGACTTCGACATGGAAGTCATGCGTCGCCTGATCCCGATCCAGAACGGTTCGGCAGCCAGAAACATTGCTGCCGTATGCCGCCGGCTCCTTGAGGAGGAATCTAATTTTGACCTTACATAAAGGGAGGAACCCATGTTAGCTCAATTAACCCATGTGGCAATTCAAAAATTACGCGCTAAAGGCAAAGAATATTATGGAACGTCTCCGGACGTATTTTCAAAAATGTATGCGTTCACCCGGGCAAATACGTTAAGGGCCCTGGGGTATTATCCCTATTATCCAAAAATTGAAAAGGCCAATGCAACTGAAGTGACGGTTGACGGAAAACAAAAAATCATGCTGGGTTCCAATAACTATCTTGGACTCACCAATCATCCCAAAGTAATTGAAGCAGGTGTAAAAGCGCTTCGGGAATATGGATCGGGCCTGACCGGCAGTCGTTTATTGAACGGGAATACCCTGCTCCATGACCAGTTGGAAGAGAGGCTTGCGGATTTTGTTGATAAGGAAAGTGCCCTGGTTTTTTCTACCGGATTCGGGACGAATCTGGGAACCATAGCTACGGTCTGCGGGCCTGATACGATTATTTTCAGTGATGAATATAATCATGCGTCCATTGTAGACGGCATACGTTTTTCAGGTGCACAAAAATGCATCTATAAACACAATGACATGAAGGACTTAGAGGGAAAACTCGCCGCGGCAGATACAAGGTATCCCAAATTCATTGTTACCGACGGGATATTCAGTATGGAAGGGGATATTGCCAGACTGGATGAACTGGCAGCCTTATCAAAACGATATTCTTCGCGCCTGATGGTCGATGATGCCCATTCTCTTGGAGTTTTGGGGCCCAATGGTGATGGAACAGCAGCCTATTTTGGTGTTACAGGGGGTGTGGATCTGATCATGGGAACCTTCAGCAAATCTCTGGGTTGTATCGGCGGATTTATTTCCGGTGAAACAATGGTTATCGATTACTTAAAACATCATTCACGGGCCATGCTTTTCACGGCATCTCTACCGCCTTCCAATGCGGCATCTGTGATGGCGGCGTTAGACATTATTCAGGCAGAACCGGAACGTCGCGAACGCCTCATTGAAAACACTGAATTTGTCCGCAATGGCTTGAAGGCTTCAGGGTTCAATCTTGGTGAAAGTACGACTCCGATCATTCCGGTCATCATCGGCAAAGATATCAAAACCTTCCAGGTATGGAAAGGCCTTATGAATGCAGGTGTTTACACAAATCCCATCATTTCGCCGGGTGTGCCCCAGGGTCGAGGGTTGCTGCGTACCAGCTACATGGCAACCCACACCCACGACCAGTTGGAATTTTGTCTGGATATATTTGAAAAAGTCGGCAGAAAAGCCGGCATTATCAATTGAAAGGAAAGGGAGTGTGATGAACAGCGAAAAAGAGTCGGCAAAGGTTGTTTTTATTACTGGTGCATCCTGCGGTATCGGTAAAAGTACAGCAGCGCATCTGGCTGCCCGGGGCTATGTGGTTTACGGCACATCCCGCCATCCTGAATCCTGTTCTGAAACAAAAAACGTTACCCTGATAAAAATGGATGTCCGTGATACAGATTCTGTCAAAGAAGCGGTTGCACATATTGCAGCAAAAGAGGGACATCTGGATGTCCTTATAAACAATGCCGGCTTTGGAATCGGGGGTGCCATTGAAGACACGCCGACACAGATGGTTCAAGCCTTGTTTGACACCAATTTTTTTGGTGTCTACCGCGTATTGCAGGAGGTGTTGCCAATCATGAAGCAGCAGACCAACGGGCTTATCATCAATATGAGTTCCATTGGGGGAATGATCGGGCTTCCATACCAGGGGATATACTCGGCATCCAAATTTGCCGTTGAAGGACTCTCGGAGGCGCTGTATAAAGAGTTGTCATCGACAGGTATAAACGTGGTCCTGGTTGAACCCGGGGACTTTAAAACCGGATTTACCGCAAATCGGCAGAACATCAATACAAAAAATGGGGCAAATGCTTTTCAACGTTCACTTGATGTGATTGAGCGCGATGAACAAAGGGGCCAGCATCCCATAAAGATTGCCCGTCTCATCGAAAAGATCATCACTGCATCCAGACCCCGGCTGCGGTATGCTGTCGGTCCCTTTGATCAGACATCAGTCCTTTTTTTGAAGCGGATATTGCCTGATCGATGGTTTGATCGCATAATCATGTCCTACTACAAACTTAGGACCGCAGAGTAACACGGGGAGACTTAAAATGTTTGATCGATTGAGATTTTTTTATAACCGCATCGGCGAAAAACTTTGGGTCAAGCCATTGGCAGCCTGTGTACTCTCAATAGCGATTGTGTTCCTGACAAAACAAGTGGATAATTACAAAATCGACAGGTTTGTTCTATCGATTAATACAAACTCAATAGAAACGCTGCTGTCCATTGTTGCCTCAAGTATGTTGGTAATCGCCACCTTTGCTGTTGGATCAATGGTCGCCGCCTATAGCTCAGCCAGCACCACTGCAACGCCGCGATCTTTTCCTCTGGTCATTTCCGACGACGAATCTCAAAATGCTCTCTCGACTTTTGTCGGCGCATTCATTTTCAATATCATCGCACTTATGGCTTTAAAGAATGAATATTACGGCAAATCAGCTCGTTTTATGATATTTGTCCTGACATTAATAATTCTTGGTCTGGTTATTATTACCTTTGTTCGCTGGGTTGACAGCATCGCCCGTCTTGGGCGCCTCGGGGGAATCATTAATAAGGTAGAGGCAGCGACTGATGCTGCCTTGCAGCGAAGACGGTTAGCACCCACCCTGGGCGGCGTTCCTGTTGGGCAATTTAATCCTGGGTGGCAGGCCGTTTATGGAGATTCCATCGGATACGTTCAGCGCATAGATATAGCTGCCCTGCAGTTCATTGCGGAAAAATCGCAGTTAGAGATTACGGTGGCTGCTCTGCCCGGAACTTTCGCAGCTCCAGGTCGGGTTCTTGCCTATGTAACCACGGAATCTGGAAATTTGTCAGAAAAAGACAGAGATAAGATAGCTAAAACGTTTCTGATCCATGGCAACAGGAGCTTTGATGAAGATCCTCGATTCGGCCTCATCGTCCTCTCTGAAATTGCCTTGCGGGCCTTGTCGCCCGCCGTCAATGATCCCGGTACCGCAATTGATGTTATCGGGACGTTTGTGCGGCTTTTTACGGGCTGGAGTGAAACCGTTGAAGATGACGACAGACAAGACTTTAAATATGATCGGGTAGCGGTACCGGAAATATCATTATCGGATATGTTTGATGATGCCTTTAATGGGATTGCCCGTGACGGGGCCAGTGCCATTGAAGTTGTGGTGCGTTTACAAGAGGCCTTTCAGTCGCTGGCATCAATCAAAGACTCCAGAATTCGGGACGCAGCGACGTCCCACGCCCGTCTCGCGCTTGCCAGGGCTGAGCGAGCACTGGATCTCCCGGAAGATCTCGATATTGTAAGAAAAGCAGCCAGACTTGTCGGGACTTTTTGACGGAATCAGTCTGCAAAGGCAACAAGTTCAGCTTCCATAAATGATACTGGAAAACAACGGGTAAAAAATGGCTGGATCGACTGGCCTGGCTTCTGGACAATTCAATCCACCTGCCCGTATTGGATTTGGCCCCTAGATAGAAAAGGCATGGATAATATACAATCAGACCCTGATTATAGAACTGGATGATTAAAGGGTCATATATGCCTTAAAGGTTAAATAAGACCTTTGCTCAATCCTTGCAGTATCCATAGATACAAATTTCAGGGTTGTTTTCACATTTTTTCCCAAGTAATCAGGATCGGCTTAAAGCCATGTTTTTGTGTCAGTTGCTGCCCAGCTTAATACTGTACATAAAGGATAAAGTATGCCTGGTGTAGATCTAAGGCCTGGCACGAAACTTGAATAAAGAAATGGATGTGAAGGGAATAACGCCTCCCACCTGAGACCTCAAATCTGCCATCCAAGCCGGAGTGAATCCGGAAAAACAGATGGGCGTTTTACGATTTAAGTTCCAAATCCTCTAACGAAAAATTGAAAGGAGATTCTAATGTTATGGACAATTGTCGTAGTAATGTTACTTCTATGGGTGTTGGGAATTGTAAGTAGTTACACCATGGGAGGGTTTATCCATATTCTGCTTGTGGTTGCCGTTATCACAATACTGTTCAATATCATCCAGGGCCGGAAAAGATTTTGAAAAACCATCATAAACCTGATTTAAATCTGTAAAGGCAGGGGAAAATGAAAACAAATTTTATTATTGCTATCGTACTGATTGCAATAGGTATCGCAGCCTTTGGGTACCAGGGAATAACCTACACGACACGGGAAAAGGTTGTTGATGTAGGGCCGCTGACAATAACATCGGATAAGACGAGAACAATACCCTTGCCGCCTGTTGTTGGGGCTTTAGCCTTGGCTGGCGGCATTGGACTGCTGGTTCTCGGAAGAAAAAAGAATTGATCATTCTCGTGGTCCTGGCTGGATGGCTGGAGACAGCATACCAGTCAGGGGGCGTTTGAGCCGCACAGGAAAGAAATTAATCAGTCAACAACGCCGCCTTGTCGGTTATTCCGGCGATGCATTTATCACTGCGATATTATTTAGAGAAGCAAAGCTATATCGTTAGTGAAGAGTTGATTGGACAGGGAATTGCCCCTGATTTTACTGTTTTTTTTACAACAAGAAAAAGGAGTACATCATGAACTCGGACCAAATAAAAGGAAAGTGGAAACAAGCCAAGGGGAAAGTACAACAACAATGGGGAAAACTTACTGATGATGATCTTGATGTAATCAACGGTCAGCGTAAGGAGCTGATCGGAAAAGTGCAGGAACGATACGGCATTGCAAAAGAAGAAGCAGAAAAGCAGGTAAAGAAGTGGGAAACCAATTATAAATAATCGATTGGTTTTGCTAACTCAAAAAAGCAAAGGAGACTTTATGAAAACGTGTTCTAAGTTCTATTACGGTTTGGCAATCGTCGCAATCACTATAATGATGGCAAGTGCTCCCATATTTGCGGCTGATATGGACAACAAAGAAGATTATTCCATGAAAGGGGGTTATTCCATACTCGGCAGTAAATTCATAGGTC
>JAVERV010000170.1:0-5300 GCA_034006945.1 Desulfobacterium sp.
AGAATCTTGATCGATCGCTTGAATAAATTTTCATTGAACTGTAACATTTGATAAATGCTCCGGGCAATTCGTTGAGCAACATCATCAATGGAGGATACAGCAAAGAAATCTACATAACTTATCAACGTACCATGCTCGGTTTGCAACCTCTTCTGAACCTGCCGGACCAGAGATGTTTTTCCATATCTTCGGGGGGAATACAGGACGACGTTTGTTTGACTTCTGGCAAAGGAAATTAAATCGTCCAGCTCTTTTATTCTATTGCAAAAAAATTCCGGGTCAGAAATTACCTTTATTGTAAAGGGATTGATCATGCATTCACCTTTTATTGCAATTGAGTTATTGTTGTTAAATTACTCAACTACAATAACTCAATTGAAATGAGAGATCAAGCGAAAAATCATTGCAAATCGTATAGACGGCGGCTCTCCCCAGGCTGAGATGAAAGTTAAAATTGATGGACCATCAAATCATTCCAAAAATCATGCCCGAGAATGTTGCCATGATGATGACTAACAGGGAAAAGACAACGGTCTTTTTAGTCCCGATCACGCTTCTGATGACAAACATGTTTGGGAGCGATAGAGCAGGGCCTGCAAGCAGAAGGGCAAGGGAAGGACCCTTTCCCATTCCGCTGCCCATAAGTCCCTGGACGATGGGCACTTCGGTAAGGGTTGCAAAGTACATGAACGCACCCACAACCGATGAGAAAAAGTTGGCAAAAAAAGAATTCCCGCCAACAAGGGTCGCCACCCATTCATTTGGGATTATCCCCTCATTCCCAGGGCGCCCCAGCAAGAATCCAGCAATGAAAACACCCATGAGCAGAAGCGGTAGAATCTGCTTTGTAAAATCCCATGAGGCATAAATCCAGGAGCTGTTTTCTTCATCCGATGTTGATGCCGACCATGTGAGACCAATAAACCCTGCTGAAAATGCAACGACCGGAACGGTTGGCAGCATGTAGGCGAACATGGCGGAAACACCGGTGATAAGCGCAATCTTCCAGGCCTTGTGGTTATACCATAGAACCAGAATGATACCGAAAGCGACTGCTGAAAGTGAGGTTACAACCCATTTTAAAGAGAAAACAGTCCACCACAACCCCTCCTGAAGATCCGGCTTTCCCCAGTTTGCAAAGACAAGAATTGCGATCATGAAAAAGAAATAGAGGATAGTCTGATAGAGCGGCCTGGGCGTAGTGCTCTCTTCAGGCAGGTGGATCTGGGCCGTACGTTCAGCCTCATCTTTTTTAAAAATCAGCTCCATGAGAAAACCAATGATGACAGAAAAAGATATTGCCCCGACAGCCCTTGCAATGCCGATCTCAGGCCCAAGAATCCGGGCGGTCAAAATAATGGAGAGCACGCTGATTGCGGGGCCTGAATATAAAAAGGCTATTGCCGGACCAAGACCTGCTCCCCTCGTGTAGATGCCTGCAAAAAGGGGGAGAATCGTGCATGAGCAGACGGCTAGAATGACGCCTGAAACCGATGCCACAAGATAGGCAACTATCTTTTTAGCCCCTGCTCCGAGATAGCGCATAACTGCGTTCTGGGAGACAAAAACTCCGATGGCCCCTGCTATGAAAAATGCCGGAACAAGGCAGAGCAGAACGTGCTCCTGTGCGTACCATTTCACGAGCTCAAGACCCTCTATCAGGGCATTGTCAAAACGATAAATCCCTACGGGCAGAAAAAATGCGGCAAAAAATACAGCAATGATAATTCCAAGGGGTTTTAATTCATCTTTCCAGTTCATTTACATGCCTCCGGAATCAGGAATTAATCCAATTCAAAATTTCCTGTTTTGTGGGTATTTTCCCCACAGATTTGACTTGGCCGTCAATTACAATTGCCGGTGTGCCAAAAACACCATAACCTGCAATCTCCATAAGGTCGGTAACCTTTTCCACCCTAGCTTCGATCTTTGCCTCATTAACAACCTGTTTGATCAGATCTTCGGTTTTTTTGCATTTGGCACAGCCTGATCCCAATACTTTAATCTCCATGATTCTCTCCTTAGTGGTTAAATGGCCATGTAACGATTTGGTTTGTAAGGAAATCATTTTTTGCAAATTATTTCCCTCTGAATTCCGGGTAATTCTTCGACCAGGGCGACAATATCCGTATCCTCGTTCAGCCAGTGCCTCAGATTTCCGAGGAGATTGGAAGCGTAGGGACTCTGCCCCCCGTCTGACAGGGTGAAGTTGACCCATAGACCTTCCTTGTATGAGCTCACGAGTCCTGCCTCTTCCAGTGTTTTAAGATGCTTGCTCGCAGTGGATTGTGCTATCCCGAGAATGGTATGAATCTCACAGACACACATCACCCTTTGTTCCAGCATTTTGAGTATCTTGACCCGCCCTGGATCAGATGCCGCCTTCATGACTTTTAACAACTCTTTCATTTAATCTTCCTGTTTCTATAGGTCCATATCGTTTTTTATGAATATAGTAAGAAGAGGTTTGTTTGTCAATAATTTAATTTTCACCGGTTATCATGATGGTTAGATGAAAACTTCAAAAATCAGGTTGACAGCGTCAACCATCGAAAGTAGATTATGGCCGATGCTGCAAAAAAATGCGAAGAATGGCTTTGCTGGAATTAATCCAGTGCTCCCATGGGAAACGTGGTTAGAAGCGCCATTATCGGCGGAGTTTTCAATGTTAGCTTTGGCCGGATGTCATCTCTCGCCCTGGCAGTGCCGGTTTATTTGGAGGTAGTATGAATCAAACTGTGATTTCAGATATAAGCAGATCATTAATTGAGATTGCCTGGCATTTTGGTCCAAAAGGATTGAATGGCGAATGCTGTGAAAATCTTACAATGCCGGAATTCATAGCATTAGACAAGGTTGCCGCCACGCCCGATTGTCCTGTGCAGGATGTTGGTTATTCCCTTGGTTTTACAAAAAGCGGGGCCACCAGGATTGTCAACAGGCTCGAAAAAAAGGGATATGTCGAAAAGGTTAAATCCCAAGAAGATGGAAGGGTCTGCTGTGTGGAAATAACAAAATCAGGCGAAGAGGTCCTGTCGTCCGCTAATTCACGATATATGGAACAGTTCCAGGTCATTGCTTCAAAGATGCCGGAACACTCCCTGGCTGATACTGTTGAGGTGCTTACTGCAATGGCAAAGGTAATAAAAAGTTAATTTTTTCACTGTCTGGTTGACCTATTCAACTATTTTTTCCGGGGGTTTCAGGATGAACGACCTTATTAACACTGTACAATATTTTTTGATTATTACCGCAGAACTCACACTCCTGTTTCTGGGAATCAGCACGGCTGTTGCACTGCTGTTGATGTATATACCCCAGGAGAAACTCAGACAATGGCTCTCTCGCCGGGGGATATGGGGTAACTTTCTGGGGGCTGTTGTCGGCTCTTTAACCCCTTTTTGTGCCTGTTCAACTATCCCGATGACCCTGGGTATGCTAAACGCCGGCGCACCTTTTGGGCCGGTTATGTCGTTTGTCATTGCTTCACCTTTACTGAACCCGATCATTATCACCATGGTCTGGGTACTCATGGGGATAGAGGCCTGCCTGATTTATTTTGTCGTCACATTTTTGGGATCGATCATCTTTGGTGTTTTTCTTGAGAAGATAGGGGGGGCTAAATATGTAAAAAAGGTGAGGGTCAAACCAAATTGTTGCGGCACTGATGACGAGTCTGGAAATGTTTCAATGGGTTTTTCAGGAAAGTTAAAGGCATCATTTGTTTCTGCCTGGGGTGATTTCAGGGGTGTTCTTATTTACCTTCTCATTGGTGTTGGCATCGGTGCCGTTATTTACGGCTACATTCCTCAAGATCTCGTAACAAAGCTAGCGGGGCCGGATAACCCGTTTGCAATTCCCATTGCCGCCATTATTGGTGTTCCACTTTATATCCGGGCTGAAACTGCTATCCCCATCGGGTTGGCATTGTCCCAGAAGGGCATGAGTATGGGGGCAGTTATCGCTTTGATCATTGGCGGTGCAGGCATGGCCATACCTGAAATGGCCATGCTGGCGAGTATCTTTAAAAAGCGTCTGGTCAGCGCAATCGTTGTCGTTATATGGGCCACAGCCGTGATAGGCGGATATCTATTTAACACAATATGTTAAGGACCGCAGATTAAATAATTTGAGAGCCCGCTCCCTGCCTGGTGCAGTTTGATTTTGACGCCCTCGTTAATCATGAAATTGATTTCAGGGCGTCAACCTTTTTTAAACATAGAGATCGTGATTGCGTACCCTCCCCCTCAGTTTTTTTATCCTGGCTCTTCTGGTTTTGCCCTCCAGGCGACGCTGCTTTGACCCGGCCGTGGGACGTGTTTTGCGCCGTTTTTTAGGGGTGATCATGGAGCGGTTAATGAGGGTGGCAAGTCTTGCAAGGGATGCTTCCCGGTTCATCTCCTGGCTGCGGTGCTCCTGGGACTTGATGATGATGACGCCCTCGTTGGTTATTCTGTGGTCTTTAAGTCCCAGCAGCCGTTCCTTGTAAACCTCGGGCAGGGATGAGGCACGGATGTCAAACCTGAGATGAATGGCAGAGGCAACCTTGTTGACGTTCTGGCCCCCCGCACCCTGGGACCGGACGGCGGTCATCTCTATCTCTGAGGCGGGAATTGTGATGCTGTTTGAAATTTTAAGCATGACTCTTACGTTGTCCCCTGATGTCCGGCAATGGTCATAACCTGCACGCCCCTGACGAGAAAGGCTCCTGGCCATGCCGGTTTATACTGTTCTGGCTGAAATAGCCTGTGGTTATCAAACCTATAAAAATATGGAATCCATTCAAGGATGTCAACACCCAACAATTTTAATGTCGATATTCTCACAGTTAGATTGAAAAAGCTTGACATCCATAAAGTCATCCTCTATTTGTTGTGGCGTTAGAAAAAAGCAGTGTGGCAGAAGCCGCATCTTCTAACAGACACAGCAAAGAGTGAAATTCAATAAAACAAGCCGAGGCCAGTGTAGGGGCTATCCCTTGCGGTCGCCCTTTGTGGCTGTTTTTTATCATAACTGGGTTGAGTTATCCGCAAGGACACCCGCAAGGGGAGCCCCTACATGACGGCAAGCTCAGCGGGAGTTTCATATAACCGGCACGGCCGGAGCGAGGGAGGCATCCAGCCACAACGAACATGGAAACTCCTCCAATAACAACGCTTCGGTGGGAGTTTCCTATAACCCACATGTCCTGCGGACACAACGAAGAATGAAACACTTGAATTTGCACTTGTAAAATTTTAAAAAATGGTCATACTTATCTATTTTTTTTTATTTACCCAATAAAATACTAAAGGATAAGT
>JAVERV010000041.1:0-33409 GCA_034006945.1 Desulfobacterium sp.
TTTTTTACTCCTTAATGATAATCGTTGTAATCAACGTCAACAGCGTTGCTGCTTTCAAACCGGAAAAAGACTCGCCAATTTCCCGAAACATCTACCGCCCAAAAACCCTTTAAATCACCCTTTAATGAGTGAAGTCTAAGGCCCGGTAAGTTCATATCGTCCGGGTTTTGGCTTGCGTCAAGTCGCGCTAATATTATCCGCAAACGTTTTGCATGTTCAGGGTTAACGCCTTTTTGATTGCCAGATTCAAAAAAACTTTTTAACCCTTTATGTTTGAATTTTTTAATCATGGCCCATTGTAACTTGCCCATAGCCAGGTGTCAATAAGCGGTTGCTATTTTTCGCTCTGTTATTTTTTAGATCAAATGTGGTTTGTTAGTTTATTGCACATAATCAGGAGTAAAACCATATTGTTGTTTTGCCGTTACCATATTTTCACCTTTCAATGGGTGTCTTCAATCTCAGTAATTTCTTGAGATAATCATTCTTCTTGGCGCAAATTTCTTTTGCAAAAAGGCCCTGTTGAAGCAAATCGTTAGTGTAAATAGATTGTTTTAATAATCTTCTACAAATGGTATAAATTATTTTATATCAAAACATCAAGGACAGATATCAAATGTTAATGGGTATAAAAATAGAAGCACATCCTGCGAAGAATCAGAAAATGATTTTAAATAAATGAAACGATCAGCTACAAAGACAAAGGGTAAAAATGATCTCAATGCCCGGTTTGGGTTCTCATTGAAAAAAGGGGGCGCACACACAGCAAGGACAATGATGCTGGATGATTTGATAACTTTATTGTCCTGTGTCCATAAAACCAAACCAGCCAGAGAAGAGTATTTAAAGGCAGTTCTGGAGGAGAACTGCCTGGGTAAACGCTCTGGCAAAACCCGATCTCTTTCAGTCAGTCATCTGGTCTCTTTATACGCATTAGACCCCGGCACAACCATTTTTAAGGCGCTTTTATATTTCTGGAACCGGGATAAAAAATCCCGACCCTTGCTGGCCCTTCTTTGTACTATCGCCAGGGACGCTGTTTTCAGATCCAGCATACCATTTGTTTTTTCTTTTTCTGAAGGCCAGATAGTCAGCCGCGGAGCACTTGAACGTTATCTTGAAAATCTTGAGCCCGGCCGTTTCAGTCAGGCAACACTTAAGTCAACGGCACAGAATATTAATTCCACATGGACCCAATCAGGTCATCTAACCGGACGTGTAAAAAAAATTCGTTCAATTCCTCAGCCAACCGTCGGAGCAGTTTCCTATGCGCTCTTCTTAAGTTACCTGACAGGAGAGAGAGGTGAATCCCTTTTTACGACTCAATACACAAAAGCGTTAGATTGTTCGTTTGAAAAAGCCCTGGAGCTCGCCGAAGAGGCATCCCGCAAAGGATGGATCGTTTTAAAAAGGGTCGGCACTGTGATAGAGGTTCAATTTCCAAACCTATTAACCCCGGAAGAAATGGAGTGGATTCGTGAACAAGGTTAAACGATTGATAAATTCATACAATAAATTCATTTCAGTGCCCTGGCGAAGGGATGCCGCCCCGGCACAACGGGTAATTTTTTGTGTCTACGCTGAAACTGAAGAGCTGAGATTGCGTGCCAAAATTGATGAATTTGAAATTGCCACCCGCGAGGCGGGCCATGACTGGGCGTTATATGATTTAACCGATACTTTTCCAGAGTGGCTGTCCGGCCAGAGGTATGCAAAGAGCTACTTTCAAAAACCGCATTTGCTTTCCACGCTTCTTCCTAAGTATCTTGAGTATATCGTTCAGGAATTTAAACGTTCTCTGGAAGATCGGAACGTGACGGAAAATTCAGTTGCAGCAATCAAGGGGGTTGGTTCGCTGTTCGGATTTTTAAAGGTCAAGGAGGTTGTGGAGAAACTTGCTCCCCATGTAAATGGCAGACTGCTCATTTTTTTCCCGGGCAGTTATGAAAATAATAATTATCGACTTCTGGATGGGTATGATGGTTGGAACTATCTGGCTGTGCCGATTACCGGGGATAAAGATTTTTGATCATAGGACCATAGGAGTTCATGATGAAGAACAGGAGTGTTTACCAGAAAGATCCATCCACCAGAAAACTAGTTAATGAAGGTGTTGCCAGTGTAAATGATGAAATAACACCAGAGGCCTTGGCCGTTCTTCGCTATGAACTTGAGACCTTTGTCTGTGACGGCCAATATGAAAAAGGACTGGAGCATATTCTTGAGACTTATCTGAAAAATATTGAGCAGGCCCAGCAGCCTGCCGTATGGATCAGTGGTTTTTATGGTTCTGGTAAATCCCATCTGGTAAAAATGCTCAGGGCATTGTGGTCAGACACCCCATTCGAGGATGGCGCCACAGCCCGTGGCATTGCCAATCTTCCCCAAAGCATTACAGACCTTCTCAAAGAACTGAGTATCCGGGCCCAAAACCACGGTGGAGTTCATGCGGTCTCAGGGACTTTGGGAGCAGGTGCAAGCGGAAGTGTCCGCCTGGCCTTGCTCCGTCTTTTATTCAAATCCGTTGGTCTGCCTGAACAGTATCATCTTGCACGTTTTGTGGTGTGGCTCAAAAACGAAGGGATTTATGATTCCATTAAATCTCAAGTTGAAAGCCGGGGGGCGAACTGGGAGGAGGAGCTGGATAATTTTTATGTTGCTGAAGGGCTTCACTGTGCTCTGGTTGAGGCAAAAAACAATTTGTTCTCTTCTTCGTCATCATGTGTTGAAACCCTGAACAACCTTTATCCCTATGTTCAGGATATCAGCAATGATGAAATGCTGAAAGCTATCAGACAGGCCCTTACCAGAGACGGCAAGCTTCCTTTGACGCTCGTTATTCTCGATGAGGTGCAGCAGTATATCGGAGAGGACAGCCAAAGATCCCTTGATGTTCAGGAGGTGGTGGAAGCCTGCTGCAAGAACATAGGAGGCAGGCTTCTCTTTATTGGAACCGGCCAGACAGCCGTTACCGGAACATCAAACCTCAAGAGACTGGAAGGCCGTTTTACAATCAGGGTTGAGCTCTCTGACGCAGACGTGGAGGCTGTTGTTCGAAAGGTGATTCTTGGGAAAAAACCTGGGGCCATTTCATCCATTGAGCAGGTGATGCAGACAAACCTGGGTGAGATTTCCCGTCATCTGGGGAACACGAATATTGGTCACCAACAGTCCGATATCCAGCACTTTGCCCAGGATTATCCTATTTTGCCGGTGCGTCGTCGTTTCTGGGAAAATACGCTGAGGGTTCTCGATCAGACCGGAACAGACAGTCAGCTGCGCAACCAGCTCAGCATGATTCATAAAGTAATCCAGACTAATCTTGAGGATGAACTCGGTTCTGTTGTCCCCGCAGATTATCTGTACTTTGATTCTGCGGATAAGCTGCTGCAGTCACGTATCATACCTCGCAAAGTTCATGAAAAAACAATGACCTGGATCAAAGGATCTGAAGACGAAAAACTCATGGCCAGGGCTTCAGGGCTGGTGTTTTTGATCAACAAACTGGCAGGCAGTAACAATGAAATCGGTATTAAGGCCGATATCGACACCATTGCAGATTTAATGGTCACCAATCTGGCAAATGGGAGCAGTGCCCTTCGCAGCAAATTACCGGCTTTATTGGATGGATGTGAGCTTCTCATGAAGGTTGGGGATGAGTATCGTATTCAGACGGAAGAAAGTTCGGCCTGGAACGACGAGTTTCTAAGCCAGCGAAGTGCCCTTAACAACCAGGCCCACAGGGTTGAAGCTGAGCGTGACGATCGTATTCGCCACAGGTTTGCAGGAGTTGTAAAAAAATTGTCTCTGACCCAGGGAGAGTCCAAAGTCATTCGGGATCTTTATCCTGTGTTTGATGCCAGACTGCCGTCTGACAGCAATAACAAAATTTGTATCTGGGTCCGGGACGGTTGGAGCATGGATGGAAACTCTGTCCATGTGGATGCAAAACAGGCGGGGAATCAATCTCCCACGGTTTTTGTGTTTATTCCAAAACGTTCTGCTGATGATTTTCGTCATTATCTGATAGATTTTAAGGCGGCAGCTGCGACATTGGATAAAAGGGGTATTCCCAACACGCCCGAGGGTATAGAAGCCCGCAGTTCAATGGAAACAACCAGGCAGACGGCAGAAGGAAAAATCAATGAACTGCTTGCCGAGTCGTTTTTCGGGGCCCGGATCTTCCAGGGCGGAGGCAATGAAATTGCAGGCAACAACCTCCAGGAAATGGTTTTGGAAGCAGCAGAAAATTCTCTTAAGCGTCTATACCCGCAATTTGATACGGCAGATCACAGTGGTTGGGACAAAACATATGCCAAAGCCCAGAAGGGAGCTCCCGATGCATTAAAGGCTGTTGGGTATGACGGAGAGCCGGTTAATAATCCCGTATGTAAAACCATTCTCGGAATCATAGCCAGCGGCAAAAAAGGGCGTGAGATTCGTGCTTACTTTGAAGAGCCTCCCTTTGGCTGGTCCCGGGATGCCATTGACGGCGGATTGCAGGTTTTGTTGCTAGCAGGTTTAATACGGGCACAGGATAATCTCGGCAAAGTTATTGACCCTAAAGGGGTCGAGCGTAAAAACATTGGAAAGTTGTCTTTCAAAATCGAGTCAGCCACCGTCACGACTGCCCAGCGGATTCAGATTCGTAAGCTGATCCAGAAAATGAACCTGCAGGCCAAACAGGGTGAAGAGTTGATGGTCGTTCCCGTGTTTTTGCAAAAGATGGCGCAGCTGGCAGATTCAGCAGGTGGAGATGCTCCAAAACCGCCTCGGCCTGATACCGCATTTCTTGATGGGATAAGACTCACTGCCGGAAATGAACAGCTTTTATCCATTTACAACCAGAGGGATAGGCTCAAACAGGCAATTGATGGCTGGCGGGATATCTCCACCCGCATTGAGAAGCGACACCCTTCATGGAATAAGCTGAGACGTTTGGCCGTTCATGCCGGAGAAATCAAGAACGCCGAGGTGGTCATCGCTCAAATCTCCCATATTGAAGATAACAGGCGTCTTCTTGAAGAGCCGGATTTAATCGCCCCCCTTGTTTCAAGTCTGGCACAGCTGCTCCGGGCAGAGATAAACACTGTGTCCCAAAAGTTTGAATCCCATTGGGAAAACGGTGAAAAACGTCTTAAGAATGATGACAACTGGGCTCAGCTTGATCCGGAGCAGCGGCATGAGCTGCGTTCCCGTTACCAGTTGACCGGAGCATCCAGGCCGACCGTCAATGTTGAGTCAACCGACGACGTCCTAAACACCTTGGATTTAATATCTTTATCGGCATTCAGGGATCGTGTCGCTGCCATGCCGTCTCGGTTTGATCAGGTCATACTGGCGGCTGCAATGATGATGGAGCCGGAAATCCAGTCGGTGAAATTGCCCCATCAGACCTTTAAAAATGAATCAGATGTGGAAGCCTGGCTTGCAAAATCAAGAGAAATTTTGATTGAAAAATTGAAAATAGGCCCGGTGATGATATGAAACAAACGGCACTTGAGTTCTTGAAAAAAGCTTTGAATAACCCCCATGCAACCTTTCGGGACGGCCAATGGCAAAGCATTGAACAGCTCCTGAATCGCAAAAGAATGCTTGTGGTTCAGCGTACCGGGTGGGGAAAAAGCATGGTTTATTTTCTGGCGAGTAAACTCATGCGTGGGCAGAATGCAGGGCCGACCCTGTTGATTTCCCCACTGTTGTCATTGATGCGCAATCAGCTTGAGGCGGCCCATCGAATCGGGGTTAAAGCCAGAACCATAAACAGCACCAACAATGAGCAATGGGACCAGATTAAGAAAGAGCTGATGGCCGATCGTGTTGATCTGCTGCTCATTTCTCCTGAGCGCCTTGCAAATGAAGAGTTTCTCCATGATGTACTTTCGGTGATAGCCGAGAAGATAGGTCTTTTTGTGATTGATGAGGCCCATTGTATCTCCGACTGGGGACACGATTTCAGGCCGGATTACAGGCGTATCGTTCGTGTGCTCCAGGCACTCCCCCCAAATATCCCGGTGCTTGCAACAACGGCAACCGCCAATGACAGGGTTGTAACCGATGTGATGTCGCAATTGGGTCATGGCATTGAATTGGTCCGAGGTCCCCTGGTCAGGGAAAGTCTTAAACTTCAGAATATTAATATGCCAAGCCCGGCAGCCAGAATGGCCTGGATAGCACAGACCATTCCAACTCTTTCAGGAAGTGGAATTATCTATACCCTGACCCAGCGGGATGCGGATCGGCTGACTGAGTGGCTCAAGGTCAACGGCATTGATGCAAAGGCATATCATGCAGGTGTTCCAGACCGTGAAGATGGTACTTCAGTTAGAGAAGAACTGGAACAACAGCTGCTGAAAAATGAGATAAAGGTTCTTGTGGCCACCGTTGCCCTGGGCATGGGCTTTGATAAACCCGATTTAACGTTTGTAATTCATTTTCAAAGGCCCGCATCAGTGGTCCATTATTATCAACAGGTGGGTCGTGCCGGACGTGCTGTTGATGAAGCATATGGCATTTTGCTTTGCGGTGAAGAGGACGATCATATTGCAGATTTTTTCATTCGCAGTGCCTTTCCCCCTCAAACCCATATTCATGCACTTCTTGAAGTTCTTGATCGGTCAGATGGCGGCCTGTCCGTGCCCGCTCTGCAGAGTGTTCTGAATCTACGAAAATCTCAAATCGATAAGGCAATCAAATTTCTGACGGTTGAATCTCCCTCTCCGGTTACCAAAATCGGTTCCAAATGGTATGTCACAGCGTCTGCTGCCCATTATAGAATTGATCAGGATTATGTGGATGAAATTACCCGGATTCGCAGGCAGGAACAGAGCCAGATGCAGGAATATATGGGGCACCAGGGATGCTTAATGGCGTTCCTTGAAAAAGCCCTGGATGATCCCGCCCCGGAAAATTGCGGTAAGTGCATCAATTGTAAGCCAGAGCTTCTTCTTCCCGAGCAATACAATGATGAATTGGCGAACCGGGCTGCTCTTTTTCTCAGGAGAAGCTACCAGGTGATCAAACCACGCAAACAATGGCCAGCCCATAATCCGATGCCCGTTTATGGTTTTTCCGGAAAAATTGGTCCCGATTTGCAGGCATCGGAAGGCCGTGCCCTGAGTTTGTGGCGTGATGCCGGTTGGGGAGAGCTTGTGGCTGCCGGCAAATATGAGGACAACCATTTTTCCGATGCCCTTGTGACTGCCTGTGTGGACATGATTGCACAGTGGAATCCCACCCCTGCGCCTAAATGGGTGATCTGCATCCCGTCTTTAAATTATCCGGACCTGGTTCCGGATTTTGCAAAAAGGCTGGCGGCAGCCCTTAATTTGAAATTCGTTCCCTATATCGAAAAAATAAGAGAAAACAGCCAACAAAAATTTATGGAAAACAGCTTTCAGCAGGCAAGAAATCTGGACGGCGTTTTTAATGTCACGCTTGAACCTAAGGCTTACAGCCCATGTCTTCTCATTGATGACGTAGTTGACTCAAGGTGGACCTTTACCGTTGCATCTGCCCTGTTAAGGCAAAAGGGGTGCGCAGCGGTTTATCCTTTGGCTTTAGCTTTAAATTCACCAAGGATGGATTAATAGATGAGCGCTTTTTTAACAAATGATACAAAGGCAATAATTTTACTTTGCGGCGTCCTGGGTAAGGATAGAGCTTTAAAACCCCTGACTCAAAGGGAATACACTGTGTTGGTTAACTGGTTGATAGGTAAGAATATGCGCCCTGAAGATCTTCTTGAACAAGACAATGTAGAACATGCTGCAAAGGGTGCCGGGATCGACCAGGAGCGTTTTAAGGCGCTGCTTGCCAGGGGTGTTCAGCTTGGATTCGCCGTGGAGGAGTGGCAGAGAAATGGCATCTGGATCATAAGCCGAAGTGATAAGGATTATCCCGTACGTTATAAAAGGCATTTGAAAGACAAATCACCTCCGCTTCTTTTTGGCATTGGCGATAGATCCCTTTTGCAAGGTGGCGGGGTTGCCATTGTGGGGTCTCGAAATGTGGATGTTGATGGACAGGTTTTTGCCCGCAATGCAGCAGAACTATGCGCTTACAACAGAATGCCGGTTGTCTCCGGCGGCGCTCGAGGTGTTGATCAGATTTCTATGACTGCTGCACTTGATGCCGGAGGAATCACCCTGGGCGTGCTTGCTGATAATCTCTTGAAGAAAAGCCTGGAGCGCAATGCCCGAAACGCCATTGCTGAGGGGCGCATGGTTTTAATCTCCCCATACCATCCTAATGCACGTTTTACTGTGGGAACGGCAATGGGTCGAAACAGGTTGATTTACGCCCTGGCCGATTACGCCTTGGTCGTCAATGCCGAGCATAAAACGGGCGGAACCTGGGCCGGAGCAACAGAGGAACTGAAACGGGAAAATCCCCTTACGCTCTTTGTCCGATCAGGAGCTGATGTTCCCCTTGGCAATAAAAAATTGTTGGAGTCAGGAGCCATCCAATGGCCGGAGATTAAAGTCCGGGAACATCTGAAACAGCAGCTTGCAGACGTTGCTTTTAAATGGGCGGAGAAGAATAAGCAAAAAGATTTAACCCTTTTTGATTCTTTTGAGGAGCAAACTCCACAAAACGATGGATCAAAACAACTTGAAACGTCGGAGATTCCCTCTGTTCCACCCAAGGAGGAACTCGATGCCGACAATTTCGAAACAACAACCGAAGATCCCATCTACGAAGCCGTGCTGCCTGTTATTTTAGATCAGATAGCTTCTCCTTTATCGGTGGACGAATTATCAAAAAATTTGAACGTCTCTAAAGCCCAGTTCAATCTCTGGCTCAAGAAGGCTGCAGCCCAAGGCAAGGTGCGTAAATTATCGCATCCTGTCCGGTGGTGCAGAACATAACAAAAATACGAGCGTGCACGTATTTGCGAGCGCTGGGTAGTAAATGCGTTTAGCGAATTTTTTATGTGGGTAAAACAGGACCTTAGAATGCAGCCTTTAGATAAAATCTTACGAAACAGACTTGAGTGTACCATAAAGAAAGCCCGTGACACTGCCGAAGATGCGGCCCGGGCGTCGCTGCAGCAGTTGGGTGTTGAGAGTGCCAATCCATCGGACTATTTAAGCGAGGAAGAGCGGATCCTTCGCCGCAGACTTCGTGTGCACGGCCGTCAACTGGGGGATGTCAGAAACGCTAAAACACAAAAACAGGAGATGGATCGGCTGGTTGAAGAGGTTGCCTACGAGCATTGGCACCGCATGCTCTTTGCCAGGTTTCTGGCAGAGAACAATCTGCTCATGTATCCCGATCCCGATGATCCGGTTGCGGTCACCTTGGAGGAGTGTGAAGATCTTGCCGGGGATGAGGGTGCAAAAAACGGCTGGGAACTTGCGGCCCGCTATGCTGCCCGGATGCTGCCCCACATCTTCAGGCCTGATTCTCCCTCGTTTGAGTTGATCCTGCCGCCGGAGCATCAGCAACGCCTGGAACGTCTGGTGGCTGATCTTGAACCGGAGGTTTTTTCAGCATCTGACTCCCTGGGCTGGGTGTATCAATTCTGGCAGGCAAAGCGTAAGGACGAGGTGAACAGCTCCGAGGTGAAGATCGGCGTCCGGGAACTGCCCGCCGTTACCCAGCTCTTTACCGAACCCTATATGGTCAGCTTTCTTTTGGACAACTCCCTTGGGGCATGGTGGGCAGGCAAACGGCTCACCGAAAATGATTTAAAAACCGCTGAAACCGAAGAAGAGCTTCGTCAGAAAGCATCCCTTGATGGCGTGCCCCTGGAGTATCTGCGTTTTGTGCAGGATGAAGGCGGGGCATGGGCTCCGGCAGCGGGCATCTTTGACGCTTGGCCGAAAGCCCTGGCTGAACTTAAGACCATTGATCCCTGCTGCGGATCGGGTCATTTTCTGGTGGCTGCCCTTTTGATGCTGGTGCCCATGCGCATGGACCTGGAAGATCTGTCAGCCAAGGAGGCTGTGGATGGGGTGTTGCACGATAATCTCCATGGGCTGGAGCTTGATCAGCGTTGTGTGGAGCTGGCAGCCTTTGCCCTGGCGCTCACCGCCTGGTCCTATCCCGATGCCGGAGGGTATCGGGTGCTGCCGGAATTGAATCTTGCCTGCTCAGGGCTGTCAGTCAGTGTGGCAAGGGATGAGTGGAAAACCATCGCCCGGACGCTGCCGGATAAAAGCTATCTGCCCATTGCCCTGGACTGGATGTACGAGGCCTTCAAGGACGCCCCGACCCTGGGAAGCCTCCTTGATCCCGCCCGTACCAGGGTGGCGGGACTGGTTAAGTGGAAGGAGATCGGACCGGCCATCAAGGAGGTTTTGGCCCGGGATCAGACGGATATTGTTCTGGAAGCCGGGGTCGTGGCACATGGCCTTGCCAAAACGACACATTTGCTGACGGAAAAATACCATTGGGTCATCACCAACGTTCCCTATCTGACCCGGGGCAAGCAGAGTGAAATACTTCGGAAATTCTGTGAAAAGAACTATCTTGAAGGGAAAAATGATCTTGCCACCGTCTTTTTGGATCGTTGCATGGAGCTGTGTGTAAAAAATGGAACTGCCAGTATTGTCCTTCCGGAAAATTGGTTGTTTTTATCAACCTATAAAAAATTCCGTGAGAAGCTGTTGAAAAACAACTCCTGGCATTTGATTGCACGGCTGGGGCCGGGGGCATTTGAAACCATTAGCGGTGAAGTGGTCAAAGCAATCCTTATCACTCTGAGTCTCGGCAATGCGAACAGTGATCATGGCGGCCTGTTTTGTAACAATAAGCTGGCTGGAATCCTTCGAGGCCTGGATGTCTCCAAACTTGGTATTGTTAGCGAAAAAGCCACCGGACTGCTTGTTACTGAAATCAAATCCATCGAACAGGCCAAGCAGTTGGAAAATCCGGATGTGCGAATCATCATGGAGGATAGATCAGATGTTTCATGGCTTTCTCAATATGCAAACTATAACAATGGGATAGTCACTGGTGATTATCCTCGTTTTGGCAGGAAATATTGGGAAATTAAAGATATTGATCCCAACTGGGCTTTTCAGCAGAGCACTGTTGATGAAACGTGTCTATTTGGGGGGAAGGAACATATCGTTTATTGGGAACAAGGAAGTGGAGAATTACTATGTTTTTTAACAGAACGCCTCGGCCCAAATGGTACAGCAGCTTGGATAAGAGGGACTGACGTTTGGAAGAAACATGGTATTTGTGTTAGAGGAATGACGTCTCTTCCGGTGTCTCTTTATAACGGAGAAATATTTGACAACAACATTACGGTAATAACTCCTAAATCTCAGGAAGAATTCATGGCAATATGGGCATACTGTAGCTCAGAGCAGTATGCCCAAGATGTACGAAGTGTTAACTCCAAATTAAGTGTTACAGACGGTTCGTTTCTTCAAGTCACCTTCGACCTCGAATATTGGACGAAAGTCGCCAAAGAAAAATATCCAAACGGTCTTCCCAATCCCTACTCCGACGATCCCACCCAGTGGATCTTCCACGGCCATCCCTGTGGATCGGTCGTCTGGGACGAGGAGAAAAAATGGACCGCCTTTGGGCCTTTGCGTACAGATGAGACGGTTTTACAGGTTGCCGTTGCCCGGCTGCTCGGATACCGCTGGCCGGCAGAGCTGGACGGTGAAATGGAGCTCTCCAAAGAGCCCCGGACATGGGTGGAAAAATGCGATGGACTCTTGAAACATTGCGATGAAGACGGCATCGTCTGCATCCCTGCGGTGCGGGGGGAGATGAAGGCGGAAGATCGTCTGGAAAATCTTCTGGCAGCGGCCTATGGAGAAGATTGGTCAGGCAGCATAAAATCGGAAATTCTGGCCAATGTGGACCATGCAGGGAAATCCATGGAAACCTGGCTCAGGGATAAGTTCTTTGCCCAGCATTGTAAAATCTTTAAACACCGACCGTTCGTCTGGCAGGTCTGGGACGGGCTCAATGATGGTTTTGCTGCATTGGTCAACTATCACAAGCTGGATGCGAAGCTGTTGGAAACGCTCATCTACACCTACCTAGGCGACTGGATCTCCCTTCAAAAGCACGACCGTGAAAACAGTGTTGACGGGGCTGAAGAGAAACTGGCCGCAGCTGAAAATTTGAAGAGGAAACTTGAAACGATACTTGAAGGCGAGGCTCCCCATGATATCTTTGTGCGCTGGAAGCCTTTGGAAAAACAGCCCATTGGCTGGAATCCTGATCTCAATGACGGTGTGCGCCTAAATATCCGGCCCTTTATGACAGCTGGGGATGTGGGGAAAAAGGGTGCCGGTGTGTTGCGGGACAGGCCCAATATCAAATGGGGCAAAGATCGCGGCAAAGATGTGGAATCAGCTCCCTGGTATAGACTCGGCCTGGAATATGGTGGTAAAGAGGGAGATCGCATCAATGACCATCATCTGACCCTGGAAGAAAAAAAAGAGGCAAGGGAGGAAGCCAAGTGAATACAAAGCAGCCCATCGATAGATTGACCATCAAGGGGTATAAGTCGATTCAAAGGCTTGAAGGTTTTGGTTTGGCGGCTCTGAATGTTCTTATCGGTTCCAATGGAGCCGGGAAAAGCAATTTCGTCTCCTATTTTCGGATGTTGGGCGAACTGGTTGAGTCTCGTCTGCAGAACTGGACAACCCATCAAGGTTCTGCGGATCGAATTCTTACCTTTGGAGTCAAGACAACCCCCAGGTTTGAATCCTTTGTTGAGTTCGGACTGAACGGCTATAGGTTTGAACTTGAGCCCACGGTGGATGGCGGTTTTTCATTTGCCAGCGAGCAGCTCTTTTTTAATGGCCCCTATTATGGACCCAAATGGATTTCCCTTGGCTCCGGTCACAGGGAGGCCAAGCTCATGGATGCTTATGAAGCCGCATCCAAAGGTAGTGAGGCAGACTATTGCTATACCTCCATTTCCAGCTGGAAGGTTTATCACTTCCACGACACCAGTGATACGGCCGGTGTAAAAAGGCTGTGCTCTTTGCATGACAATGCCTATCTGCGTTCGGATGCTTCCAACCTGGCTTCGTTTCTCTTTCGCCTGGGCCAAGAGGACCCGGATACCTTTCAGCAGATTCGTAAAGTCGTGCAGCTGGCGATTCCTTTTTTTGATGATTTTGTTCTTAAGCCGCAAAAACTCCCCACGGAAGAAGAACAGGTAAGGCTGCTCTGGAAACAGAAGGGCAGTGATTACCCTTTCTGGCCAAGCCAGCTTTCGGATGGTTCGGTTCGCTTTATCTGCCTGGTGACTGCTCTTTTACAACCGGAACCGCCTTCAACCATCATTATTGATGAACCGGAGCTGGGGTTACACCCCTATGCCATTGCCCTTCTTGCCTCACTGTTACGCTCGGCATCCAAGCGAATGCAGGTGATTGTTTCCACCCAGTCTGTGCCCCTGGTCAATGAATTTTCCATTGATGATCTGGTGATTGTGGAACGTGAACAGGGTGGGTCTATTTTCAAGCGTTACGATGAAAATGACTTTAAAGGCTGGCTTGAGGAATATTCCGTCGGTGAACTCTGGGAAAAGAATATTCTAGGCGGGAGGCCGGGCCGATGATCCGTGTACATGTCATTTGTGAGGGCCACACGGAAGAGATGTTTGTTAACGAATTGCTCGTGACGCCATTTTCTTTGAAAGGGATTTTGCTTCTTCCTGCAAAAATAGGCAGGCCCGGGCATAAGGGCGGCAATGTTAATTATCAACGTCTCCTGGTGGACATCAGGCAACGTCTGCTTAATGATAGCAGTTGCTATTGTACAACTTTACTGGACTATTATGGTCTGCCAACAGCTTTTCCGGGAAAAACGGAAGCTGAAAGTTTTTTAAACAGCAGAGAAAAGTTTCGACGGGTTGTGGAATCCCTTTCCGGCGAAGTAACAAAGGCGCTTGGACAAGGGGCGGGACGCAGGTTTATTCCCTATATTCAAATGTACGAATTCGAGGCCCTGCTGTTCAGTCACCCCCAGGTGCTGGCTGATAGCCTTCAACAGTCCGGACTGGCTGAATCCTTTGCACAAATTCGACAACAGTTTGCCACCCCGGAGGAGATTAACGACAACCCCCAGACCGCTCCCGGCAAACGAATCGAAAAACTGTACCGTGCCTATGATAAACCTGTTCATCCCTTGCTGGCGGCAAGGGAGATAGGGCTGGAAACAATTTGTCAAGAATGTCATCTGTTTAGTGACTGGCTAAAGGGACTTGAAGCCTTGGCAAATGGAGGTGTTGAATGAGAGTTATCGAACAGCTTCTTAAGGCGCTGTGCTCGGCAGCCGCCTATAATCCGGATGTACAGGCTGCCACTGTCTGCATTCTGTGGCCGGACGGGGAGAGGCTATGGGAACCTGTCATGCCGCGCCTTCAAAACGAATTAAAGGAGCTCTGTATCCTGGGGGAGTATGATCCTGAAAAGCTTACCGGTCCGGCAATCTGGCTGCGCTGCCTTATTGCAGACAAGATTAAGGGACTTAAATTGCCCCATGGGAAAACGCCGATTCTATACCTTCCCGGAGTGAGCCGCCAGGATTTAAGAGCGGTTGAAACCTGCCCTGATCATTTAAAACCCCTTGCGGAACTGCAATACCGGGGTGTTCTATGGTCCCAGGTGAATGCCAAGGACTGGACTATCTTTGCCTTTTTGAAATCCGATCAGGCTGGGCTTGGACTTGATGCTGCCCGGGATAAAGCCGCCAAAAATGCCATGCAGCTCGCCCTTTACAAGTTCCTGGACGAGGACGTGGAGCCGCTCAAGGGTAAACGGCTGGACAAAGATTATTTCAATACCCTGTTGACCGGCGGAGATCCGATCCGGGATCTCCTGCAATGGTTTGACCAGGAGGATGTTTTTAAGAGTTCCCTTGGGGATAATGAATGGAAGGCATTTGTTGAGGTGTGTGAATCCCAACTGGCATTTAACCCCGGGCGAGACGGTGTTATTACCGGTGCTTCCAAACTGGCTAAACAGATTGGGCCATGGAAGGCGGTTTGGGAAAGGTTTTGTGAGGCACCAAAGCGCTATCAAAATATTCCAGGACAGATACGCAAGGCTGATATGCCTGAAATAGAGTTGTTCTCCGATGAAGAGACCCATGGCGGTTGGCCCCAGTGGAATGAGGAGCGTGAAGATGCCTTGCGCGGGGAGCTCCTCGGCCTTGGAAACTTCTCTTCCCATGAGGCGGGCAGGGAAATCTTGAGAATCGTTAAAAATCACCTTAATCGTAAAAATCTGGTGTGGGCAGAACTCGGATTTTCACCGCTGGCCCTTGCAGGGGAACATTTAGCATTCCTTGCAGACCTGACATCAAACAATCTTTCTGCGGGAACCGCCGGGGAGATGGCAGAGGGATACATAAGCTGGGGCTGGAAGGCGGACAATGCAGTACTTGATGCCCTTGCCTGTGTTGAGCGCGCAGAAGATTTTGATGCCGTGTCCGCAGCCGTTCGCTCAATCTACCTGCCATGGATGGAAGAATCCGCACGTCACCTGCAGCATGTCGTCAGTGTGGATGGATATCCGGGAAAAACATGCAGCAACAATCCTCCTGTTCCCAAGTCACCCGGAGAATGCATTCTATTTATAGACGGTTTGCGTTTTGATGCGGCAAAGAGACTGGCAGGTTTATTAACTGGTTCAGGAACGCAGGTGGATGTAACGCCGGTTTGGGCTGCCTTGCCAAGTGTAACCGCAACCGGTAAACCTGCGGTCACACCCGTGCGTCATCTGATCAAAGGAGAACCGGCAAATGATGATTTTGAACCGGTTGCGGCCAAGACCGGGCAATCGCTAAAGGGCGGCTACCATCTTAAAAGGCTTTTAACTGAAAGCGGATGGATCATACTTGATAAAAATGAAACCGGTGATTCATCGGGCAGCGCATGGTGTGAATTCGGGGATATTGACCATGAAGGTCATGATCGCGGCTGGAAGCTTGCCCGACATCTTGATTTCATATTAAAGGAGATTAAGGAACGTATTGAGTCTCTGATCGCCGCCGGATGGAAAAGAATCCGGATTGTGACAGACCACGGGTGGCTGCTGATGCCTGGAGGACTGCCAAAAATTGATCTTCCAAGTGTGCTGGCAGAAAATAAATGGGGACGCTGTGCATCCATCAAGCCCGGGGCGGACTCTGATGAGTCTCTTTATCCATGGTATTGGAATTCTAATCAATACTTTGCCCTTGCCAATGGAATCAGCTGTTACAAAAGAGGCCGGGAATACGCCCATGGAGGATTGAGTCTCCAGGAGTGCCTGACCCCGGAACTCGTTATAGAGAGCGATACCACTCACCATTCCCGGGCCTCTGTTGCGATCACCGATATCAAATGGAAAGGCTTGCGGTGTAATGTCGCCGTGGACGGTGATTTCTCCGGTCTAACCGTTGATATTCGTACCCGGGTGGGCGATTTATCATCAAGTATTGTGATGAATCCTAAACCCATAAAAGAGAACGGAATCGGTTCTGTTGTTGTTGAACAGGTTCAGGGTTTTCAAGAGGAGACATCATGACCCTTGATCTTGATTCTCTCCGGGAAGGCTGGGATTTTGAAGCCAAGCTGGCTGCAGGCAGGGATGGTGGCTATGTCCGCACCCATGAAGGGGACCGTCATGCCAGGGAAGATACTGTTCGGCGGATGTTTTCCGATGCCTCCGAACGACCGCCGGACAGTGAAATTTTAAAACATTTCACCATTAATGATCTGGATTCGGACAGCCTTGCCACTTTTCGCAATCTCTTTAAGAGCAATCTGCCGGGCCATCCGTTTATGGCCGGAGACGATCGGGAGATGCTTCGGCAGCTGGGGGGCTGGGCAGTCGACCGCTCCGCGGAGAATGGAGGGCTGACCCTGGCAGGGCTCCTCATGTTCGGACGTCAGCGAAGTATCCTTGATCATCTCCCCCACTATCATCTCGATTATCGCCATCTTCCCTCCTCCGATTCGTTCAATGCCCCCCGCTGGCTGGACCGGGTGACCCTTGACGGCCTCTGGCCCGGAAATCTTTTGGAATTTTACCGCAAAGTGATCCCAAAATTGCGGGATGGCCTTCAAATTCCCTTTAAGATGGGAGAGGACCTGTTTCGAAAAGACGAAACACCCCAGCACGAGGCCCTGCGGGAGGCCACGGTCAATACCCTGATCCATGCCGATTACATGGGACGGGGAGGCATCCGGATTTTTCGCCTACCCCATGGTTTTGAGTTTAACAATCCCGGACGTCTGCGCTTGCCGGCTGAACAGGTTCGTTCCGGCGGTAAAAGCGATTGCCGAAATCCCTCCCTTCAACTGATGTTCCAGATGATCGGGGCCGGCGAAAAGGCAGGATCGGGTTTCCCAAAAATCCTCCAAGCCTGGCGGGAGCAGGATTGGCGAGCGCCGGCTTTGGAAGAGGATACTGAACAGGAAGAGGTCTGCCTGCGTCTGACAACCATCAGCCTTTTTCCACCCGAGGTGACCGCCGAGATGGAACGTAGGTTTCCTAAGAAAATGCATCTGCTCGATGAAAACGGGCGTCTGGCACTGGCCACTGCCATTCTTGAAGGCAGCGTTACCAATGAGCGGCTTCAGGAACTCACGGATCAACATCCCCGGGACTTGACCTTTCTTCTTAAAAACCTTGTTAAAAAAGGGTTTCTGGCGGTCAGGGAAAAAAGACGCTGGAGCACTTATACACTGGCTCTGGAGGAGACCCATAAGGGGCATGGACGTAGCAGCTTACCCCATAAGAACGGCAGCTTACCCCGTAAGAACGGCAGCTTACCCCGTAAGAACGGCAGCTTACCCCATAAGGATGGCAGATCCCAACATAATGGGACCGAGCCCAACGGTATTTTGCCAGATATTGTTCGGGAAATCAGGAGCCAGCAACGCAGCACTCCGGACAAAATGGAAGAGGCGATTCTGATTTTGTGTGATAACAAGTATGTGATGCCCCAGGAATTTGCCGATATGCTGAACCGGAAGATGAAAACCTTGAAAAATCATCTTTCAAAACTGGTCAGGCAGGGAAAGCTTGTGTTGCGTTTTCCTGACCACCCCACCCATCCGGCCCAAGCCTATCAGGCAGCACGTACGGCAGGCAAAGGAGAAAAGCATGGGGATTGAACCGGAACCATGGCTTGGGACGGTGGAAATACTAAAGAGAATTATTTCACAACAGTAAACTCAATCTGATCAAGTTTTGTTCCATTATCATCAATCACTTCAACCCGCCATTTGCCGATATGTTTTCGAGACCTCAAGGTGATCGTGCTCCAGGTGCGCATTCGATGATGTTTTATTTCAAGGGGGACTTCATAATATTTTCGTCCGTTGCAATAATACACATGGGTCAGGGTAAACGGTGGGTCTTCTGAAATAACATTCATCCAAATCGTTGGTGTAGCATCCTGTGCAAGGGAAAATTTATTTTTGGGTCTGTTGTACTGCTTATTGCTCACGCTGCTGCAGGATATGATCTCTTCAATTCGAATTCCCGAAGGCATATCACCTTGTTCTTTCTGACTGGAGAATTCTTCAGGAGGATTTTGTTTAAGAACCGGATTGTCCAAAACAGAATCGGATGATTTTGCCAGGGTCTCTGTGTTTTCTTGTTTCTGGGCGGGGGGCGGCACTTTTTGCTTGTCGGATGGGGCTTTTATTTCCCCTGTAAGGGCTCTTGGCACTGGTTGTTTCCCAGGAACCGGAACAGGTTCCCCACGGGATGATATCCTAGCCTCCTTTGAGAAAAGGGATAACGGTTGTTCTTTGAGAAATAACAAACTGGATATGATCACGATCGAGATTGTGAACAAAAAGATCAGCCCGAATGGAAAGCTCTTGGGAGTCGTTTTTTCCTTTATGTCTTTTTTGTTTTGGATAATTGCTCTGAATTTTTTTATCAGCTCTTCATCCCTACTTTCTATTTCTTCTCTTTTCATGGCGTTGGTGTTTTATTTTTTGCCTTTGCTATTGAATGTACAGAGTAGTTTCGCATAAAAAATGATTTACAATATTTGGTTCGCGATTACCTCTTTTACAGTGTCGATGGCCTATATGCAATTCAAATCTTCTGATTATAATTGATTTTCAGGAGGGTTTTTAAATTCTACCAAAGATTCTGAGATTAACAAATTTTGAAACCATCAATTTTGACAAGTGGGCGAAATTTGGACCAAGCCCAGCATCAGATCTGTCAGCCATGAGCAAAGACAGGAAAAATTCCTGGGGTTTTCACCCCCAGGAATTGATTGTGACCCAGCAAAACCACCCCTTCAATATGGGTAGGTGTGTGAATCTTGCCTTCTGCGTTGTTCTTTGTGGTTGATTTCCTGCTACTTTTTCTTTTTTATTCCCTATTTTGGACCTACCCCGTGACTACCTACCCCGTGACTAATTGGTAGAAAAGGGGTGTGGGAGTACCGTCAAATAACGGCATGACACGTTCAGCCGCTTTGTCATGGGCAGAGCTGGCATGCATTGCCTTGAAAGTTTCCTGACTTTCAAACTCAACGATAGCGGCGTAATTGCCCTCTTCGATAGGTTCCAAAAGCCGCCTCCCGATAAAACCCTTAGATTTGGAGAATAGTCCGTTTGTCGTGGTAAACCATTCTCGAAATTCAGCATCTTTGCCTGCTTTTATGGGTGGAAAAGAGATTAGCGCTATAAACATAATGTCACCTCCATAATAATCATTTTTTTAAGTCCGACCGTTCTTCCAAGTATGCTTTAGTTCAATCTAAGCCAAAAGGATCGATATGCAAGCCTCCGTCTTAATTATTTAACCATATACAGGTCCTTTCCCTCTCAAGTGGTCAAGCAGCAAGAGGAAATAGATCAGCGATACGGGCTTAGGAGGACATCTTTGAACCATAAGAAATTTACAGGTCCTGTTCAGATGTTTTTATGGTGTTTCCGGGGAAACGGGAACCACCTATTGGATTTTGGCAGCCTCGTTCAGAATGATAACTTCAACACGACGGTTTTGTTGTCTGCCTGCTTGTGTTTCATTGCTTGCAACCGGATATTGCTCCCCATGTCCTATTTGGGTCATCCGGTGACTCTCAATACCCCTTTGCACCAATGCGCTGAAAACTGAGTTTGCCCGTTGTTGAGAAAGACCCTGGTTGTAGGTGTCGCTTCCTTGACTGTCTGTATGGCCTTCAATGGATAAGTCTTTGCTGGGGTATTTTTTCAAAAATTCGGACAGCTTATCAATTACCATAAAACCACCTGGAAGAAGGGCGGATTTGTTGAACTCAAACAGGATATTTCCAAGGGTTATCACTGCTCCCCGATCGGTCTGTTTTGCCTGTAATTCAGCCAACTCCTTCTCTATTTGCTGTTTCTCGGCCAGGGTCTCTTCAGTCTTCATCCTGGCTTCATCAGCCTGGAATCTGGCTTCTTTAGCGTCCTGCATCATGGCTTCAGAGTGTTTTTTTGCAAGCTCTGCTTCAAGAGTCCTTTCTTCAGCCTTTGCAAGGGCTGCGGTTGTTTCCTTTTCCCGGGACAAGAGCACAATCTTATCTTTGCTTTTGCTGAGCTTTGCCATTTCTGCTTCAGCGAATTTTCCTTCAGCTATCAGCACTGCAATCTGGGCCTTTTTTTCAGCAATATAGGCAAGGTGTTCCAGTTTTTGGATATCTTTGGTTGCATTTTCTGCTTTTTCAAGGGCGATTTCGGCATCATAAAGAGCAACCGGTGCCAGGGTCTCAATATTCGTAGTGCTTTTGGTGGTTTGATAGGCGTTCCTGGCCCTTTCAAGGGCTTTGTTTTCCAAGGGAACAGAAGCACAGGCACTGACGAGGAAAAGCGCAGCAATGCATAGAATCATGGGGACGTGCACTAAATAAGATTTTTTATTGTAAGGGTTCATTTTTTCTCCATATTCAAGTTTAATTTTTCTGTTTCCGGTTAATTTCTTTTTGAAGGGTTTCAATACTTTCCCGTAAGTTACTCTCCATACTTTTTGTTTTTTTTGTCTGGGATTTTTCCTGGGCCAGTTTGGCGTCTATTAATGCCTCATCCGCCAATCGTTGGGCTACAACATAGTCCCCATTTTCAAAACTTTCCCGTGCCTTTTGAAGTTTTTCTTCTGCTATCTTGATATCAAGGGGTGCGTTGATGGTGGCATTAGTCTCCTTTGCCACCTTGATTGCCATGTCAGCATCGGATAGGTTTTTTGCTGGAGGAACCCCTTTTGATGCACATCCACCAAGAATGACTGCGATAAAAATCAAGACTGTCAAGAGCTTATACGTTACTACTAACCTTTTCGATCTCATAATTTTTCTCCTTAAAATTGAGGTAGGAATCTACCCGTTGCTTGCTCTGTGCTTAACGCATCCTTATAAAAATGATCAAGGGCACGTTTCCACCACATCACCTTGCCTGGCCAACCAAAAAGACCGGGTCGCAAGGGATGGAGATCAACAATACTGTTGATACCGGCCTTTTGGGTCTGCATTACCAGAACGAATCTATTATTTATAATCGGTTTCCCATTTCTTTACCTGCTTTTCTGCTTCTTCTTTTACAATGCCGTATCGTTCTTGCACTTTCCCGATCAGTTCCTTGCGTTGACCGTCGATTACATCAAGATCATCATCAGTAAGTTTTCCCCATTGCTGTTGCACTTTTCCCTTGGCCTGTTTCCACTTTCCTTTTACCTGGTCCCAGTTCATGGTGTTCTCCTTTTTATAATTGAAAAAAATTATAGTAGAATTAGGGAAATTTCCCTGGCCGAACAACTCGTTTGCTAACGATATGGCCCTCATCCACATGGTCTTTAATGGACCACGAGAACTATCAATTCTTTCTTCTTCCCAGAACCAGCAGTCCAATGCCGCCAGCCAAGGCGAAAACCCCAACAATAGGCGGCAAGGGAATTCTTCTCGTCTTATCTGATGTTATTGTCAGTGGACCCAGGTCAACGACTTTTTCCCTTGTGGTGTAGGTGATTCCCTGATAGCCAAAGGCTGCGATACCTATTGCGATCAGTACGATAGCAACAATAAAATTTGTTTTCATTTTGCCCTGTTTTTACAGATTTAAATTGTAAAATGCCCATTTGTTTCTCCGGAGTTACTCCGGCTTGGACGGTAGATTTGAGGCATCAGGTGGGAGGTGTTATTTCCTTTCCTTTGTTTAGCTACATTCAAGTTCCGTGCCAGGTCTTTGACCCTCAACCAGACATGCTCCATACCTTATGTGCAGTATGAAGATGGTCAGTAGCTGGTACTAAAGAAATGGCTTTAAGCCAATCCTCAATACCGTGAAAACAATGTATCTCCAGGATGCTGCAAAGATTAAAAAAGGTCTTATTTAGTCTTTGGGTTATATATGACCATGATAGTTCGGCCTGGCAGAATGGCTATGAGTAAGCAGAGATATATGATAATAGATCAAGGGAGATCTAACAATGAAAGTGTTGACGGATAAACCGCAGATTTTTAAAGTTCGGCTAAAGGCCAGAGGTTGTAATCATGCATCAAGATAACAGAAGTTACCAAAAATCGTTTATACTGGATATGGACGGGGTTGTGTATACCGGTTCAAAATTGATTTCCGGGGCGAAAGAGTTTGTGAACAAGTTACAGCAAGGGAGTTTCAACTTTCTATTTTTAACAAACAATTCGTATTATACGCCGTTGGAACTGAGAGGTCGACTCTTGAACATGGGAATAGATGTCCCTGAGGACTGTTTTTATACCTCGGCCATGGCAACAGCTACTTTTCTCAAAGAGCAAAGGCCAAATGGTTGCTCGGCTTATGTTATTGGGGGCAAAGGCATTATTGATGAATTTCAAAAGGCGGATATTGAAATCACAACTGAAAAACCTGATTATGTCGTCATCGGAGAGACCGAGGAATATGATTATGCCAAAATTATTGAAGCCACCTTACTGATTCAGGAGGGTGCGAAATTCATTGGAACCAATCAGGATTTAACTGGACCCAGCCTAAGAGGGCCGGTGCCTGCATGTGGCGCTTTGGTTGCCCCCATCGAAAAGGCTACTGGGGTTACCCCATATTTCCTGGGGAAGCCCAATCCGGTCATGATGTTTTTAGCACGGAAAAAATTAGGGGTGCATTCTGCAAGCTGTTTCATGATAGGAGACAGAATGGATACGGATATATTGGGTGGTTTGGAATCTGGAATGACTACCTGCTTGGTCCTGTCCGGAGTAACAACCTTGGAAATCATGATTCAGTTTCCGTATCAACCAGATTATGTTTTTAATAATCTGGGAGAGCTCGACCCTGAAACTATTTTGTCCAGAAGAAACAGGGTTGAAAGATAAACAGCGTACTTCCTCAGGGGACGTCGTCGGTTAGCTCACTGAGTGATTTAAACCTGGGACGTGTTGTTGCTGAACAAATTTCTCAGGGGGCATCATGTGGTTCATGCAAAAAATCCTTCTCCAGTCTCCCCGAAGCATAACCCGTTATTCCTGTTATGAACCGGACCAGGCCATAGCATAGCCAACTAACCATGCGCAGCCGAATGGGCTGAACTTTCCAGTTGTTGGGTTGGATCTGATGGGACCCGGCAGCGATGGACTTCTCCAGGCTGTATTTCAAGGTTCTGGCAAAATTTTTATCATCAACGATTACATTAGCCTCAAGTGCAAGCAGCAGGCTGAACGGGTCAAGATTCGAGGATCCCACCGTAGACCATTGTTCATCAATCACAGCAACCTTGGCGTGCATGAAGCTCTTGTGATATTCATGGATTTCTATCCCGGCGTCCAGAAAACTGCCGTACAGGGCTTTCGAGGCATAATGCAACAATCGATACTCCTTCTTTCCCTGCAAGAGTAAAACCACCCTGACACCACGCCCGGCCGCATCCATAAGCGCATGACGAAACTTTAATCCAGGGAAAAAATAGGCATTTGCTAGGATAATTTCCAACCGTGACTGTTCAATCGCCTGGAGATAGGCATCCTCGATATCACGTCGATGCCGGGTATTATTGCGCACCAGAAAGGCAGAGCGCATGCTCCCCCTGGATTCGGGAAAGGAAGATTGTTGGTCTGTGTTCCGACCCCAGGTACCGAAACGGGTCCTGGTCACCTGGGACCACAACCGACGGGTGGACGTGAGAATATCTCTGACCAGCGGTCCTTCCACATGTACAGCGTAGTCATATCGGGGCGAGGTTTGATCGGGGGAATCAAAATCATCGACAATATTAATGCCTCCCACGAATGCAGATTTCTGATCTACAATCACAATTTTTCGGTGCAATCGACGCAACCTCCGGCGCCGAAGCGTCCAGGGCGATATTTTGGGCCGGAACTTCATCAGCGTGACACCGGCTGCATTAAGGGCAGCAGCCATGGTTTCCGGCAGAGTGTCCGAGCCGAATCCATCGATCAGCACGCGGGTATTCACACCGCGCAACGCTGCCCGCCTCAGGGCGTCTGCAATACGTCGTCCGATGGTATCATTTTTAAAAATATAGCTTATCAGATAAATCTCATGCTCCGCCCTGTCCAACGCCGCTTCCATGACCGGGAAGTATCTTTCACCGTTCTCCAGCAGTGTGATCTGATTGTCAGGAATAAATCGGATTTCAGTCAAGTCCTTTTATCCGGGATCTAATGTCATCAACAGACCCCTCATAAACTCCTTTAAAATCGTCATTGCCCGTAAATTTCAAAGTTTCACTACCATTTTACCCTTGTTTTTTCCTTCAAAAAGGTCCAAAAATGCCTGGGGAATATTTTCAAATCCTTGTCTGATCGTTTCAGTATACTTTAATTTGCCTTGGTCTAACCATTCGGTTAATTGCTTGATAGCTTCAGGATGTCTATCTGCATAATCGAAGACCACGAAGCCCTGCATGGAAGAACTTTTCTTTACCAGGAATGGTTGTACGCTTATGCCTTTAGGCATTTCTGTGTTGTTATATACCGAAATAGCTCCACAGTTCACCGTTCTTGAAAATTTATTGATGTTAAAGAGTACAGCTTCAGAAATTTTACCCCCAACATTGTCATAGTAAACATCTACACCGTCGGGGCATGCATTGGCAATAGCTTGGATCATATTCTCAGTCGTCTTGTAATTGATTGCTTCATCAAAACCGAATTCAGATTTGAGCATTTCAGTTTTTTCATCGGTTCCGGCAATACCTACAACCCGCAAGTCAAATATTTTCCCTATCTGTCCAACAACACTTCCGACAGCTCCTGCTGCGCCTGATACAAGAAGGGTCTCTCCTTTTTTAGGTTTTCCTATCTCTGTCAGGCCAAGATAGGCGGTAACTCCTGTTAAACCTAAAATTCCCAGATATGCAGAAAGAGAGGCCTTATCAGGATCTACTTTAATAAGTCCATCAGGTTTTGCTGCCTGTGTTTCTTTCCACTGCAACACCCCTGACACGTGATCCCCTTTACGAAAATTATTGTTCTTAGATTCTAAAACCTCAGCAATAATACCAGATGCAATTGGATTGTTTAGCTCAAACGGCTCAATGTATGATGGAGCATCGCTCATTCTACCTCTTAAATATGGATCTACAGAAACATATTTAGAACTTAACAAAATTTCTCCTTCATTTAATTCGGGTATTTCCGAAGTGGTAAAGTCAAAATCCGTCAACTCGGGTTTTCCCTTTGGTCTGTTTTTTAAATTTATCGTTTTTGTTGTTTTCATAGTTGTATCTCCTAATCTGGACAAGCCAGAACCAAAAAATTTCTGATTCTCTTGCAAAAATAACACGAAAATCAGAGATAAGAATCTAAATAACAAAAACAATATACCACTGTTTTTGTTATTTTTAAATTAGAACTCAGCCTTGGCTGAATGGGGTGTATCAATCAGTCAAATAATTAAACAGCAGAATTTGAATTTCCTCCCAGCCCGCACTGTCAGTGATCGGTACCTTCAGGTTTCCAGGAAGATAATGATATTTTATATGTTGAGCTATTTCTGGTTTTTTCTTCTTAAAATCTTTCCATTGATTATAACTCAACCAAGTTTGGATTCATCCTTGCTTCAGGGCCATGCGGGCAGCAATGACTATCGGGTCCCACACTCTGGCAAAAGGCGGGGCATAGCTCAGATCTAGATAGAGCAGATCCTCCAGGGAAAAACCCGCATGGAGAGCGGTCGCTGCTGTGTCAATCCGTTTAGCCGATCCCCGGCCGCCGACAATCTGGACCCCGAGCAATCGACCTGAACCCTTTTCCCCCAGAACTTTTACACAAATGGGAGCGGACCCAGGGTAATAACCTGGCAAGGTATCTCCTTCCATCAGTCCGATTGAATACTGCAGGCCAAGTGCCTTGACCTCTTTTTCGTTAAGGCCGGTTCTTGCACATTCTGTATCCATGAATTTTGTTATCGCCGTTCCTACTATTCCAGGGAAGGTGGCATATCGGCCGCCCAGATTCATTCCGGCTACTCTTCCCTGTTTATTAGCAATCGTCCCCAATGCCACATATATCGGCCTGCGGCTCACTATGTGATAGGACTGTGCACAATCACCCGCTGCCCAGACATTGGGAGTTTCTGATTGTTGTAATTCGTTGACTGTTATGCTTTCTTTCGGACCGAGCGGAATACCGGCATTTTTTGCCAAGTCGCTATTCGGCGTAATCCCAAGCCCGAGAATAACCAGATCGGTGGGGATGGTCTGTTTATTGGTAATAACGGCAACGGCCAGGCCATCTTTTTGCTCAAAGCCCAGTACCGTTTCGTTAACATAGAGTTTGATACCGTTTTCTCGAAGACTCTGGCCGAGGCGTTCGCCCATATCCGGATCAAGAGTGGACATTATTTGATCGCTGCGCTGGATCATGGTGACTTTCAGGCCACGCATGTGTAGTGCTTCGGCCATCTCCAGACCGATGTACCCGCCGCCGACAATGACCGCAGTTTTTAGCTGTTGGTCGGCAAGTGCTTGTTTGAGAAGAGAACCACTCACCAGATTGTGGACATCGTAAATATTTCGACTGTCGATACCTTTCAGAGCTGGTCGGATGGGGCTTGCCCCGGTGGCAAAAAGCAACTGGTCATAGGGTTCCCATCGTTCGATGGACGTGTTCAGATCCCTCACCAGTACTTTTTGTTTATCCGTATCGACGTCGAAAACCTCGTGCATGGTGCGGGCGTTGATGTTATGTTTTTCGTTGAACTCTTTTGGAGTTCTGGCGATTAGCGCATCCTTCCTGTCAACCAGACCGGCGACATAATAGGGAATACCTCAGGCCGCATAAGAAGTATGGGGACCACGCTCAAAAACCGTTATGTCGGTCCTAGGCTGCAGTCTGCGAATTTGCGACGCAGCGCTCATGCCTGCCGCATCTCCACCAATTATAACGATCATTTTTCCCTCCTACCTGATTATGTAAATGTATAATGATGTGTGTTTAAGTGTCGGTTCTTTTTGTTTAATTTACGGTCCTGAGCAGCATTGCCTGCCCATCATAAATGGATCACCAGCTTATTATCTCCGGAGTCAGGGTCTCTTTTTACTCCAAAACCCAGCTTTTTTCCCAGGGCGATCATGTTTCTGTTCTCATTTAAAACTATGCCGTGAACCGTTTTAAAGCCTCGCTTTTTGGCAATTGAGAGGCATTTTTCCAGAAGGCTGGAACCAATACCCTTGCCTTGCCAGGCATCACCCACCAGAACCGAGAATTCGCCTTTTTTCCCATCCGGATCTCCTATGATTCTTGCAACTCCTAACATTCTATCGGTTTCCCAATCTTCATCCATGGCAACCAGTGCAACCTCCCGATCGTAATCGGTCTGGGTAAATCTTGCGAGCATCTCAGGGTTCAACTCTTTTAATATCCCGAAAAAACGGTAATAAATAGACGTTGGGGAGAGCGTCTTGAACAGTTCTTGGAAAAGGGGGGCATCCTCAGGCTTGACGGGTCGTACAAAAATCCGGCCTCCATCAGCGCTTACCATGTGGGATTCCTCCTCTTCCGGATAGGGGCTTATCACAAGATGCAGGGAGGAAGGTGTATCAATAGGTGAGACTAATATCCGGGCATCAACAGATAGGGGTTTTCCATCCTTGATCAGAACAGGATTCATGTCGAGTTCTGCAATTTCAGGAAAGTCTATTAGGAGTTGAGAGAGCCTGATAATCATCTCTTCAAGTTGCTCCATGTCTGCGGCAGGACGGTTTCTGTATCCTTTCAACAATGTATACGCTTTGGTCTGCTCCATGAGCCGACGGGCAAGCAACCTGTTCATGGGAGGAAGCCCCAATGCACGGTCTTTTAATACTTCCGTGTAAATTCCACCCATTCCAAAGAGAATCACAGGACCGAAATTGGCATCCCGTTTGGCACCGAGAAGAATTTCAAAATCAGGATTTGAAAAATAGGGCTGAATGGTTACCCCTTCAATTCTGGCATCGGGTTTAAACTTTTGTACTGACGATATGATCTGTGCGTAGGCTTCGGAAACATCAGCATCTGAGAGTAAATTCAAACTAACTCCACCAGCATCGGTTTTATGGGTAATATCAGGAGAGTGTATCTTCATGACCAGCGGATATCCCATCTTTTTGCCAATACTTGAAGCATCTGCTTCTGTCTTTGCAATTTCCGTCCTTATTACAGGCAGCCCGTAAGCCGTCAGCAATTCCTTAGAATCTGATTCCGGCATAAATTTTCCTGGGATCGCACCGGTGATCAGCTTTCCAGCTTTATCCTGATCAACCATTATCAGTCTGGTCAATTTCGGCGGAACTTCCAGAAGTGTTTCAAGGTTTTTGCTATATTCCACCATATAAAGAAAGGCTCTCACCGCTCGTTCCGGCGTATCATAGGTCGGGATTCCCGCTTCATTCAAAAGTTCCACTGCTGAGGCGATGCTTTTACCGCCCATCCAGCAGGTAAATACAGGATATTGACGCCCCTTCATGGTCGAAACCAGCTTTTGTGCCACAGCCATAGGGGAGGTAAGTGCCTGGGGTGCAAGAATAATAAGCACCCCGTCTATATCCTTCGAGTTAAAACAGATCTCCAGGGTTTGTGCAAACCGCGCAGGCGAGGCATCGCCAAGAATGTCAATCGGATTACTTCGACTCCAGAAGGGCGGCAGGAATAGATCAAGTGCCTGCATGGTTTCAGGGTCAAGTGGAACAGGTTCCTGTCCATACTTAGCCAGAGTGTCTGTGGCCATCACCCCAGGTCCGCCTCCATTGGTAACTATAGCTAAACGGGGTCCACGAGGTCTTGGTTGTTTGGACATAAGCTCTGCACAGTCAAAAAGTTCTTCAATTGTGTCCACACGCACGATCCCGGCACGCTTGAAGGCAGCATCATATACTGCGTCCTCTCCTGCCATGGCACCTGTATGGGATGCAGCAGCTTTTGCACCGGCCGGGCTTCTGCCGGATTTAAGCACGATGATTGGTTTGACCCTGGAGACCGAACGGGCGGCACTCATGAATTTGCGAAAATTGGTCAGGCTTTCGATATACAACAAAATACTTTTTACAGAGGAATCATTTCCAAGATAATCGATCATATCTCCGAAATCAACGTCAAGCATGGAGCCGGTGCTTACAAAATGGCTGAATCCAATGTTCTCCTCTAAAGCCAAATCAAGTATAGCCGTACAAATGGCTCCACTCTGGGATATAAATGCTAAATTTCCGTACACGGGCATCTCAGATGCAAAGCTTGCATTAAGCTTCTCCCCGGGCCGGATGATGCCCATGCAGTTAGGTCCAACAATACGAAGTCCGCCGGCATAGGCTATCTTCTGAATCTTTTCCTCTATCTCCTTACCTTTTTCACCGGTCTCCCTGCCTCCGGCTGAAATAATGATGGCACCCCCGATTTTTTTCTCCACACATTCATTCACGATATCAATAACCGTATGAATCGGTGTGGCAATAATGGCAAGATCCACTTCAGTTTCAATATTTGAAATAGATTTGAAGGCGTCATGCCGGTGGATTGTCTTATGTTTGGGATTCACCGGAAACACCATTCCAAAAAATCCGCTAATAAGATTTTTCATCAGTGCATTGCCTATTGTTCCTGCTTTTTCGCTTGCACCAACCACTGCGATATGCCGCGGTTTAAAAATGCGATCAAGATTATATTGGCCCATCATTTTCATCCTTTTTTGAATGTTTATTTCGTGACCGGAAAAAGTTTTAAGATCTTCTCCAGCTGCAGTCAGGGCCGTATGCATAGGAATAGTGCCACCCGCACCTGAAACCAGGCCTGATTTTTCATCAAACACTTCTGGGTGTACTTTTCCATGCCGTAAAAAAGAACCATCAGTTTATCAGACACTTGCGGATTGTGCCCAAAAGACCTGAGATCTGCATTCTGGTCCATTTCCGGCAGGGTCTGACTCAAGTATTTTACAATTTCACGGGCAGTGACAAATTTTTTATTTCCTCTGCCAGATCAAGCGATGCCTGTAGTGCGTAGAACTGCTCACTATTTTTCAAAAGTTCCTGGTGACAGGTTGAAACCAGGGTCTCTAAATCCCTTACCAATTTCTGGTGGGTCAATTTTGCCTGTTCCTCCATCGTCCGTTTCTTTACAGCGGAAGTTTTCTTTATTCATGGGGTTTGTTTTTTCGAATCTCCATCTCCGCCTCCTTCCAGCCATCTGCCGCCCGACCGTCCCTGGGGCCTTCTTTTTCGTAGAGTTCCTAGGCCGGTGCTTTGATCTGCGGCCTGGGATCGCCCGGCTTTCCGGTAGGTGTTGACATGCCGGTCGGGTCGAAAATTCTGTAGGCCAGCAGTTTCAAGCGATCGTTCACCAGAAACCAGACCAGTGCATAGCCCCAGACAAAGAGGGCCCAACCCCAGCCCAGCGGTGTCATGAAGAGCCCGTAAACCGCAATCAGGGTGGCAATAATCTGGGTGCCAACCACCGCCAGCCATAAAATTTTCCCAGGGCGGATCGACCAGAACGGTCCCCGGGTACGTGTGAGAAAGATTGTCAGATGTCCTGCCACGGAAAGTTTTAAATACATCAACGTCTGGATATGCACACGGTCGAGATGAAAGACGCGCTCACCCAGATAAAACAGGCCAAATGCGGAGACGACCCCGATGACACCCAGCACTGTGGAAATTCCCAACACCATCCGCATGTTCCAGGACTCGGGCTGGTTCTTGTAATGCACATTGTCGTAGGCAATGGACAGGATGGCACCGTCGTTGAGTAAGGCCAGCATCACAATCATCACCGCAGTCACCGGATAAAAATTGAAGACCAGGATGGACAGCGTCATGAACAACAGCACACGCAGGGTCTCGGCAATACGATAGATGGCATAACTGTTCATCCGCTGGAAGATTCGGCGGCTCTCCTTGATTGCATCGATGATCACAGACAGGCCGGGTGTCACCAGCACGATGTCCGAGGCCGCACGTGCGGCGTCCGTAGCGTCGGATACGGCAATGCCGCAATCAGCCTTCTTCAGCGCAGGGGCGTCATTGACCCCATCGCCCGTCATTCCGACAATGTGACCGCATTTTTGCAAAACATCCACAATATGGAACTTATGTTCGGGGAACACCTGGGCAAAGCCATCCGCTTTTTCGATGGACTCCGCCATCTGTGGGGTCTCATCATGTTTGACGTCGCCCAGGCTCGAGGCATCGAGAATATCTGCTCCCATGTTTAATTTCTTGGCGGTTTCCCTGGCAATTGCCAGGGCATCGCCCGTCACCATCTTGATTTTCACGCCCATTGTCAGTGCCGTAGCAATGGTGATCTCGGCATCTTCGCGCGGTGGATCGAACAGGGGCAATACGCCCAGAAACTGCCATTCGCCTTCTCCCTCGGCCCGTGCCACACCCAGCGAACGAAACCCTCGCTCCGCAAATCCGCCTACCGCCTTTTCAACCTCAAGCTTTATTGACCCGACATTGGTCGATAACGCAAGGATCACTTGGGGCGCACCCTTGGTCACCTTGAACGCCTTGCCGTCTTTGGGTTTGACTGTGGCCTCAGTGCGCTTGTGCACCGGGTCGAAAGGTTGGAAATGAACCACCTCAAAATCCTTTAATGCATCTTTGTCTTTAAGACCACCCAGTACAGCCAGATCAATAGTGTCATTGTTTTCGGCACGCGATGCCAGTGCACCGTTCAGGATGACATCCCCGGCAGAGAAAGGGCTGACGAAAAACGGATTGCCAAGCGTCAATTTGTTCTGGGTCAACGTGCCGGTTTTGTCTGCGCACAGGACATCCACGCCTGCCAGCTCCTCAATTGCCACAAGCTTACTCACAATCGCTTTTTTCCTGGCAAGCAGCCGTGCACCTACCGCCATTGTCACGGATAACACCGTCGGCATGGCTACGGGAATAGCTGCCACGGTCAATACCAGAGCGAACTGCAGGGTGGTGAGGATTTTGTCTCCTCGAAAGATTGCAACCCCAATGATTACCGCAACCAGTGCCACTGCCAGGATGATCAAATAATTGCCGATCTTCAATACCGCTTTTTGAAAATGGCTGACGGAGTGCGCCTCCTGCACCAGTTGCGCTGTCTTGCCGAAATAGGTGCCTGCACCCGTGGCATAAACAAGGGCGCTGATTTCCCCCCGGCGAATGATCGATCCTGAGAACACTGCCTCGCCGGACTTACGCGTCGCGGGCAGGGATTCTCCCGTCAGTGCCGACTGATCTACCTTCACTGGGTCGCCGGTCAGCAGGCGCGCATCAGCCGGCACAATGTCGCCTAACCGCAGGCGGATCACGTCTCCCGGCACCAGCTCCCTCGCCGGAGGTGTAACCCATTTCCCATCCCGTTTGACCCGGGCTTTGATGGCCAGTTTGGCCTTTAAGGCGTTTATGGCATTACCCGCCTCATGCTCTTCCCAGAATCCTACAGCTGCGTTGGCAAACAGCAAGAAAAGGATGATGAAAAAATCCGGCCAGTGCCTGACCACGCCCGAGAGAATTACTGCGGCTTCTATCATCCATGGGATGGGCCCCCAGAAATACGACAGGAACTTCAACAACAGATTGGTCTCTTTTTTTTCGATCTCGTTGGGCCCGTATTGACCCAACCGTTTTTCAGCCTCGGCCTTACTAAGGCCGTCCGACGAAGTATCTAATTTTTTCTCCACTTCGGACAGGGGCAGGGATTTCAGATCGTCCTTTGCGTCCGACTCCGATTGTATCTTGGATTCAGGTTTATTTGTGGTAGTATGTGCCGCCATAGGGACCTCTTGTTTTACCACTGTTTCCTTCAAGCGCCTTGAAGGGTGGTTATAATAGAATCATCTACAGATAGCCCAGCACGATCAGGATCACAAGGATCAGCAAGAGCAATCCGATTCCTCCGCTGGGCCTATAACCCCAGGATCGGCTATGCGGCCAGGCAGGGATTACACCCAACAACGCCAGTACCAGTAGAATGAGTAAAATTGTGCCTATTCCCATGATGAATCCTCCTTTTTTTAAATATGACGGCTATAGAT
>JAVERV010000171.1:0-5247 GCA_034006945.1 Desulfobacterium sp.
CTCACAATCCATCTTTGGACAGGCAGCAGAAAAAAAAGTCCTATGACCGAAGCGTTATCCGTCCCAGAGCGTTGATGAAACAACTTCCCGAGGTATCTCGCCGGGCCTTGAACTCTTTACTGGAAGAGTTCCCAGAACTGGACTCTCTGAAAAGAAAACTTGCACAAATCGGTTCTACACCTTTTAACGCCGAAATTCTGGAAGAACCAGATATCGCTCAAACATTGGAGCTTGCCAGAGAAGTCGGATTGCTGCGTATCCATGAAGAAATCGACGGCAATGTCATGCGGTACACCATCCCGGAACTTTACCGCTGGGGCCTGAATATGGGACGTCGAGGACCGATGTGACCCAGTATCCAAGATCCAAAAACCCATGTCACTTTGATGGCTAAGTAAGTCCTTAGAGTGCTGTTTTCGACCCCCAAAAGTGGGGTTTAAGAGCTAAAACAGCTCTTCCTGGAACCTATTATTGTTTGAGAACAGTGACTTAGCGGGGTCAGACCCCAGAATCTCCCAGAATCTCCCAGAATCAGAATGAATCCCAGAATCAGAATGGAACAGCCCTTGTTTGAATCGATTGTTGTTTAACAACAACAACTTAACGGGGTCAGACCCCGCTATACATTAGAGTTGCCTTTTTAATCAACAATTGATAAAATTTAGATTACTGTAAATTACTATTGATTGACAAAACAGGGGGACGTGCATGATTACAGAAGAAATTAAAAATAATGCTTTAAGGATGAATCCCATTGACAGAATTCGGTTGGCTGAAATTTTACTCGAAAGCTTAGATAAAACAGACAAACAGATAGAACAGGCCTGGGTTTTTGAGTCCGAAAAAAGGTTTAAAGCTTACAAAGAAGGTCGTGTAAAGGGCATTCCCATAGAACAACTCAGGTCAAGAACTCGCTAATGAATATCATTGTAGTTCCGCCGGCAGATTTAGAACTACACGAGGCAGTTGATTATTATAATGACCAATTGAACGGTCTGGGCGAACAATTTTATGATTCATTCCTCGATACCACCCGGTATATTGCTCAAACGCCTGATATCTGGAGAAAGATCGGTCCACATACAAGAAGGGTAAATATTAAGAGATTCCCCTATTTGATTTTATATATATATGATGATCCGGACATTTTGATCACATGTGTTGCTCATCAGCATAGAAATCCCTCTTATTATATAGACAGGGTTGAATAAGCGCCTTTTAAGAGCAAAAACCCCCTGTTTCTGAATTGATTATCCCCCAATAACGACAATAACCCAAGGTCACACGTAAGGCTGGCCTGACTCCGAAATGCTGGGGTCAGTCGCCAGGCAGTGAACACCTGGATCACGGATATCCGTGCCCGGCAGACGGCCAGCTGCGAAGCCGTCATCATCCGACTTTCCCGCCTGGGCTGCACCCAGGAGAAAATCAGCGACCAGGTGGGCCTGAGCCAAAATCGGGTGTCCCAGATTATCAATAATGCCATATATGGCAATATTGATAATTTACTCAAACAGGGCCGGGACATGGCCTATATTGCGGCCCATTACCACATGGACCTGGCCCTGGCACTGGCATGGGCATTGCGCCTGACGGGCCGCCATGACCGGGACAAATTCAAGGCCCTGGACTGGGGCCTGCGCACCTGGGATTACTGGCAGTTCAACAACTGCGACGACCGATTCGGCAACGACTGGCCCGGCCGGATCCCGGCCCAGCTGGTGGCCCACACCCTGTATTACTTTTCCCGCCCCGGAGACCGGGTCCTGGACCCCATGAACATAACAAATGAAAGCTAATTCCTATTTATACAGAGAAATTCTGGTAGAGGATGAAAATACCGGGACACCTTTGATGGAAGAGCCATTCAATCCTTCGGAGATAAATATTGATATCAAATCACCAACTATCTCCATAATCATTGACAGGCTTTCTCAGAACCCGCCGGAGATAGACCTGTACTCTGATTTTCAACGCAACGATGATCTGTGGTCTATTGAGAAACAGAGTCAGTTTATAGAATCCATACTTATAAAATTTCCCCTTCCCGCTTTTTATTTCGACGGAACAGATGATGAAAAATGGCTGGTGGTTGATGGTCTTCAGCGGTTGAGCAGCCTGAGAAATTTCATGATCGATAAGACATTGACATTAACAGGCCTGGAGTTTTTAAAGGATCTTGAAGGAACCGGTTTTGATAAATTACCAAGAAAGTTGAAAAGGATCATCGATCAAACTCAGATTATAGCGTACATTATCAATCCCGGTACCCCATTGAACGTCAAGTATAATATATTCAAGCGCATAAACACGGGCGGATTGATACTGGAACCTCAGGAAATTCGTCACGCCTTGAATCAGGGAATACCAGCGCAGTTTGTTGCGGAATTAGCTCGGCTGAAAGAATTCACGACGGCCACTGAAAATAAAATCAGTCCAAAAAGAATGCTGGACAGGGAATTTGTTACACGGTTTGTTTCTTTTCATATCACAGAACCTTCCAAATACTTACCGGATCTGGATTCTTTCCTGAATCTGTCCATGTCCAAACTTGCAAAAACATCCGATGAATCAAGGATTGAAATCAGGGAAAGCTTCATAAAAGCAATGGTTGCGGCTTACAAGATATTTGGCAAATGGGCCTTTAGAAAAGCGGATGAATATCCAAAAAGACGTAAGCCCATAAACAAAGCCTTGTTTGAAATATGGGCAGTAACCTTGGCCGGATTGACAGACAAGCAGATAAAGGTGCTCATAGATAGAAAAAAAGATGTTATACAAAAGTTTGTCCTTGCCTGTAAAAACGATGAAGTTTTCTGGAATGCCATATCATCGGGCACAGGTGAGAAAAATCGAATTGTTTACCGTTTCCAAAAAGTCAACCAGATAGTTCAAGAGACTCTGAATGATTAAAAAAATCGAAATAAAAAACTTTAAGTCACTCAAAGAGATTTCAATGAATATCAGGCCGTTGAATTTACTGGCGGGGCTGAATGGTATGGGAAAAAGTTCTTTTATACAGACCCTTCTTCTCCTGAAACAAAGCGAACAATCGCTCGGTGACAACGCGCTGTTATTGAATGGCTTTATGTTAGATATCGGCAAGGGCCAGGATGCCTTGTATCAATTCGCATCCGAGGAAACAATCGAATTTTCAGTTCTTCTTGAGGACAATATCTTATGGGAATGGACCTTCGAGTATGCGGCGTTATCGGACCGCCTCAAGGCCGAAGAAAGCTCCATGCCTACGTCCAAACCTGATTTTCTGAAACGTTTTCAATACCTTTCAGCGGAACGTATTGGGCCGTTGGACATGTACGATGTCTCCCAGGCCTATTTGGCAGCCGAAAATCTTGGGGTAAAAGGTGAATATGCCGTTCATTACCTGCATGTTCATGGTAACCGCCACAAGATAAACAAAAAAATGAAACATCCAGGCACAGAAGAGTTAACCCTGATGAACCAGGTGAATGCGTGGCTCGATGAAATTTCACCCGGGGTCAAGTTAAAAATCTCCGAACTGCCCGGCGTGGATAAGATACTCTTGAATTATCAATTTGAGCTTGGTACCGGCAGAACTGCATTTTTTCGGCCCGGCAATGTCGGCTTCGGGATATCCTATGTTTTATCTATTGTTGTTTCTCTCCTGGCATCTGAACGGGGCAGTGTTATCATAGTTGAAAATCCGGAAGCGCATATACATCCAAGAGGACAGGCGGAACTGGGTAAATTGATGGCGCTTGCAGCCTCATGCGGAGTGCAGTTGTTTATTGAGACACACAGTGATCATATTATTAATGGAATCCGGGTCGCCGTTAAAGAAGGACTCCTTGATCAGAGAGATGTTGGTTTCCACTACTTCACCAAAACAACCACAAATGATGAGCAGTACACAGACATTGTCCAGATCGAAGTTGATAGACATGGAGAATTGAGTGAGTATCCTGAAGATTTTCTCGATGAATGGAACAATCAGTTGCTGAATCTGGTGCAGTAATGTGCGACATGGTATTCAACGAACTTTCCAAAAAGATTATTCAGTCTCCATATGTAATTGCCATTGTCAATTCGTTGCCTTTCAATCCATCAGAAAGAAAATTCATAAAACGAATTAGAGCCAATGGAAATATTGAGATTGTTTTAACTGATACGGATAAGGGTCTTGGGCTGGTCGTTAAGACAACTGGAAGGAATATAAGGGAAACAAAACTTATTGCTCAAATTTTACAGAAAAAACATTATTAACCCATGTGTGGTATAACCGGTATAATGCACCTCAACGGTTAAACCTGTTTCTCCGGCTCTATTTAAATCCATGTAGATTTGATGAGCACATGCAACTTTGTTGGCCAAGTAAATCCTTAGAGTGCTGTTTTTGACCCCCAAAAGTGGGGTTTAAGAGCTAAAACAGCCTTTCCTGGAACCAATTGTTGATTAATAACATGGACTTAGCGGGGTCAGACCCCATGATTCATGATTCATGATTAAATATTGACAAAGGCACCGATATGGCGTACATTTCTGGTGAATGTCAATAAAAACACAAAAAAGGCATAATCATGGATGCAGCATCACAAAATAAAACCGAGAGAATCAATCTCCGTGTCAAAAGCAGCGCAAAAGAGATAATCATGCTGGCTGCCGGTTTTGAGGGAAAGACAATCAGTCATTTTATATTGACCAGTGCTTTGAAGTGTGCGGAAAAAACAGTCCAGGAACATCAGATGATGACCTTGAATGCCAATGATTCAAAGACTTTTTTTGAAGCGCTTTCCGCCCCGGCGCGGTTTAATCCCAAATTGAGCGCCGCTTTTGAAGAATATGAAAAACGTGTCACCACCAGATGACGCTTTCCAGAATCTGGTTATTGCTCCGCTGAACAAAGATCATGACCGGGCCGGCTTTCATTGCAATGTGGACACATTGGATCATTACATCCATAAGCAGGCCGGGCAGGATATCAAACGCAGAATCAGTCGTATTTTTGTTGCAGAGCAGCCCGGCAATTCCAAAGAAATACTGGGCTATTACAGCTTGAGCACATTATCTGTTCAACTGAGCGACCTGCCCGAAAATCTGGCCCGAAAACTGCCCAGACATCCAATCCCTTCCGCCTTGATCGGCAGGCTTGCCGTCAGTAAGCATGCTCAGGGACACGGTATCGGCAGAATGCTGCTGATAGATGCCATTCAGCGAACACTGTCAGTAAGCGACCAGATAGCCATCTATGCCATGATTGTTGATGCC